>JBNLED010000095.1:0-73455 GCA_050304755.1 Polyangia bacterium
CATCGGCGAACTCGAACTCCGAGTCGTCGAACCCGTCCATCACATCCTCGTAGGAGTCGAGCGGCGTGGAATAGTGGCTCTCCAGGGCCTCGTCGATGGCGGCTTCAGAGGCCACCACCGGCTCCACGTTGTATCCGGTCAGGAACTTGACGTCATCGATGGCGTTCAGGTTGGTCGGGTCGACCATCGCCACGACCAGCGAGGTTCCGGCCCGCGACAGAGGGAGTATCTTGTGACGCTCCGCGACATCCTGTGGGATGAGCTCGATAATCTCGCCGTCCAGATCGTACTCGCTCAGGTCGACGGAAGGGACGTTGTACTGGTTGGCGATGAACTCCGTCACCTCCGCGTCTGACACATACCCTAGCTTCGTGAGGCTCTTGCTCAGATTATCACCGCTCGATTTCTGATGTTCCCGGGCTTTTTGGAGCTCATTCAACGAGATGAGCTTTTCTCTGACGAGAAGCTCTCCAAGACGATTGTCATTGCTCACAGTAGTTTGCCTCCGTTACCTCGCCATAATAAACCGTCGTTGGACATTTCATAATAAAATTATGAGCATTTCACCAAAAGTCCACATCTTTTCAGCAACCCTATCTCAATCGCCGGCTTCGCCTCAGCACTATGGGGACAAAAGGGCACGAGCTATTGTTTGCGATACTTGTCACTGGCATCGCAATATACCAAATTCTACAGAGATCGTAAAATTCCAGATTCCGCTGATGGCTCTCGAGTGCCCCGCGGCGGCTATAACCTTGACGGAGTATACCACGACAGACTAATTAAAATTTGATGACCAATCTAAACGACATGACCCCACCGACATGTCCGCAGTGCGGTACCCCCATAGATCGCCTCAGAGCTCCGGCGGTGAGCGTCATCGATGGTCAAATGACCCACTTCTGCTCTTCTGAGTGCCGAGAGCGGCACCTCAATAGAAAACAGCTCGAAATAAAACAGGAAATTCCCTCCTCCGATACTGCCTTCGAGCCCGAAGCCGAAGCGGACTCTTCGCATCCCTTGCCGACGGAGCTCGCCTCGTCTCCCCACTCGGTCTATCGTTCGAAGCTCCTCATCCATCAGCTGATACCCACTATAGGTTACAGTATCATCATCGCGGTCATCATCATCATGCCGCCCCTGTTCAACGGAGCCCTCCAGCTGGCGTTGGCGGGCCTCGTGATGGCGTCCCACCTCGGCCTGACCCTCTGGAAGGAGCACCAGAACAGCTGGCTCAGGATCCTGGAATCCCTCGCGCCCATCATCGCGTCGTGCGGAATGATCGCGTCCGCTTTTCTCGGCCAGTCGCGCCGCACCGCCGCCATCGGCGCCTCCGTTATTGTGCTGATTCACACCGCGGGGGTTCTCCTGGAGATTCTCGGGAGGCACCGCTCCGGAGTCCTGGCGGCGGTCGAAGGGGCGCCCCGGCTCTCCCTCCCGAGCTCCTGGCGGGACAACTCCGAAACCGCCTCCCGCATCCGGACGGTCAGCATCGCGCTCCAGTGGTGCCGATATCCGGTCGCCGTCGCGGTGGGGATCGCGGCGTTCGTCATCTCGTCCGGGGAGATCCTCGCTGCCCTCTTCGGCGGAATTACTGCGTTGACGGCCCTCTCCCCTCGGATGCTGCGGATGAGCACGGGGGACGCCCACCTCGGTGCCGCGCTCCTGGCGTCGATTCGAGGGATGGGCATTCGGGACGCGTTCGTCGTTGAGCGAATCGCCCGCTCGAAGGTCGTGCTGCTCATCGGGAAGCGCTCCGTTCTGCATCGCGAGCTGTCCGTGGTGGACTGGAAGGTCGAGGACGATATAGACGAACGATCAGTCATTGATGCCCTGCACGCGGTGGAGACGAACACCCACGGACGAATGGCGGAGGCCGTCAGCCGATATACCCGTTCTCGTAAGGCCCGCGCCTCCTCTCCGGTCACCGTCGAACGACACCCTGGCCTCGGCGTGGAGAGCGACACCCCGTGGGGCCGGGTGCTCTGCGGTTCCCGGCGGTTCCTCCTTGAAAACGACGTCTCCACCGCGCTGATGGATCCGCATGCGGCGGCGATCGAGTCCAGCGGCCGGCGGGCGATCTTCACCGCCGTGGACGGCCGGCTGGCGGCGGTCTTCGGCCTCGAAGAGCGGTTCGACGACGAGGTCAAAGCGGCGATGTTGCGACTTCAGCACATGGGGATCGCCCCCCACCTGTTGACCTCCGCCAACGTCCAGGCAGGGGCGGCGCTCGGAGAACGGCTGGGAATCGAGACCGTTTACTTCGACACCTCGGAAGAGGACATGGGGGAGATTCTGAAGCGTCTCGCGGATTCCGGCGCGCGGGTGATCCTCGTCGGACACGGACCGGCCTTCGAGGAGCACCTTCAGGAGGCCCGGGCCACCATCGCGGTCGTCGGCGCCGAGCCGACGCAGGCCGGAGTGGACGCCCGCCATGCCTCCTTCTCGGATATTCCATGGCTGATTCGGGTCGCGAAACGGTCCGACGAAAGCGTTGTCAGAAACCTGATCTCGGCCTCCGCGGTCATCCTCGCTGGGCTCGGGCTGGGCCTCAGCTGGTTCTCATTCCGGGTCGTGTTGGCGGTCACCGTGATGGCGACCCTCGCCGCCGCGGGCAGCACCTGGAACGCGCCCTACCCCCTCCTCGACCGCCTGAGGAAGAACCTGATCGCTCCGCTGCGGATGTTGGCGAGACGCGTTGTTCGTCTCCGCACGCAGTCCCGATAGGCGGGGAGGAGGCGAACGGGTGGCGAGGGAGCAGACAAAGGAGCCACCGTCCTCCAGGCGGCGGGAGCTCGCGGCCATATTAGCGCTGTCGGCCGTCACCGTCGTCACCTTCGGGAACACCCTGTTCAATGGATTTGTCTGGGATGATCGTCACCTCATCATCGAGGACGATCGCCTCGTGACCCCCGCCAACCTCCCCCATATCTTCACCAGCGATTTCTTCTCACTGGAGGAATACGACGCAAAGTACGGCTACTACCGGCCTCTGACCACACTCAGCTTCATGATCGATCGCCTGGTGTGGGGGCTCTCGCCATCCGGATTCCACCTGACGAATCTCCTGCTCCACGTCGCGTGTGTGCTCCTGGTATTCGCCGTCGCGCGGCGTCTCTTCGGGAAGCGCTCCCCCGCACCTTTTGTGAGCGCGCTCCTCTTCGCCGTCCACCCGATCCACACGGAGAGCGTGGCGTGGATCTCCGGTCGCACGGATCTGCTGGCGACGGCCTTCTGCCTTTCAGTGTTGTATCTCCGGCGACCGGAGGGCGCCCGATCGCGCCGCGCGGCCCGGATCGTCGCGGGAGTCGCACTGGCCGCCTGCGCCCAGCTCTCCAAGGAGACCGCGCTCATCCTGCCGCTGCTCGTCTACCTCCAGGACAGGGCGCACGGGGAGAGCCGCCGGCGGGCCGTGAGCCTGATGCTGCCGTACGCCGCCGTCTCCGCCGCCACCCTGGGGCTCCGGTTCGCGCTGCGCCTGCCGACGAATCCGCTGACGCCCCATCCCCCCCCCGCGCATCTCGCCACCGCCGCAAAGACCTTCTGGCGATATGTCGGCGAGCTCCTCTCCCCGATGCCGTTGACCGCCTATATCCAGAACCCCTGGATTGACCGCTTCGGGCTCGCCATGGTCGCCGCTCTCGTCTCCGTTCTCCCCGTCATCGCGGCCTACCTCGTCATCCGCAACCGGCGCCGCCAGCGGTTTCTCTTCCTCGCGTTCACCGCGTCATTGATCCCGCTCGCCAACCTCGTCCCGATCACCGCTCCTTTGGAGATGGGGTTCCCGATGGCGGAGCGCTTCCTCTACCTGCCCTCCGTCTTCTTCTGCATGGGGCTCGGGGGGCTCGCGGCGCATCTCTCGCGGGCGCGTTACAGAACCGCGGTCATCTGCGGCATCGCGGCTGTCGCGACCGCCTTCGGCGGGGTGTGCGTCTTCCGCAACGCCGACTGGCGCACCTCCCGGACCCTCTTCGAGGCGACCCACGCGCGGGCCGGTGATTCCCATTATGTCAAAGGGATGCTGGCCATGACCCTCGCCGAGGCGGGAGAGTTGGAGGCCGCGGAGAAGCTGTACCGATCCGCGCTCTCCGTCTATCGGCGACAGACCGGGACGGACCACCCCCAGTTCGCCATCGGGTTGGCCCTCGTCTTCCTCAAGAAGAACAAACCGGAAGCCGCGCTCTCGCTGGTGGCGCCGCTCGAAGCGATCGATTTCCCCCTGGATCAGCTGGGGTGCATCGTCGGCGAGGCCCACCGCCAAATGGGCGCCCTGGAGGATGCCGAAGCGGCGTTCCTCCGGTGTCTCGGCGGCCGCCCCGACTCGCTCTCCGCGCGCCTGGGGTTGGCCGCCATTGCCAGGCAGCGGAAGGCCCCCGAGCGGGCGCTCAGGTTCTACGCAGCGATCCTCGAGGCGAACGGGGAGCTCCCCGATGTCATCGCGTCCATGGGAGACATCCACCGGGAGACGGGAAACCTCGAGGCGGCGATGAAGGCCTATCGCCGGGCGATCGAGCTTAGGCCCGAGCTGGACGCCGCCCACGTCGCGGCGGGTTCCATCCTGGCGAAGCAGGGCGACCTCGAGGCGGCCGAGGCGCGCTTCCGAAAGGCCCTCGAGCTCAACCCGCGTCAGAATGAGGCGCGGGTCTCGCTGGCGATTCTGGAGGCCCGACAGGGGAGAACTCGGGAGGCGGAAGACCGGATGAAGCGGGTCCTCCGACAGGACCCGGAGAACCGGGCCGCGCTCTTCAACCTGGGCGTTCTGTACCTGAGACAGGGCAGGATACCGCTGGGGAAGACGGTCCTCGAGAGGCTGAGGAATATCGCCCCGGAGGACGAGCGGACCGCGGCGCTCCTGGAGCGGATATCTCGCGGGGGCGGCCTCCCTTGAGCTTCAGGGGCCTTCATCCGTTCCCCCCCCTGCTGATGGTCATGGGGCTCGCCGCGTGCCGGGACACGACGCCCTCCCCTTCGGGCCGAGGGCTGCCCGACGTGGTCGTGATCACCATCGACACCCTGCGCGCCGACCACATGGGGGCGTACGGGTACGACCGGAGGACCACGCCGTTCATCGACTCCCTGGCCCGATCGGGGGTGCGCTTCGAAGCGGCATACGCCACCAGCTCCTGGACCGTTCCGGCCATGGCATCCATCACCACGTCCCGCTACCCTTCGGTCCACAGGCTGGTTCACGGGCTGGTGATTGACAATGACGTGAAACACCAGAAGGCCCTCCCCGAAACCCTCGTCACGCTCCCCGGTCTGATGCAATCTTACGGCTACCGTACCTTCGGCATCGCCGCCAACCGACACCTGGACGCGCGCTTCGGGTTCGGTCGGGGGTACCTCCGGTATGCTTGCGAGGGCTTCATGACCGCCGATGCGGTAGAGCGGAAGTACAATGAATGGCTTGGAGAGATACGGCGGTCCGAGCCCTACTTTCTGTGGCTGCACCTGTTCGATCCCCACGCCCCATATCACGCCCGGAAGCCCTACTTCCCGCGCTGGTGGGGGGACAAACCGTTTTCAGAGAAGGCGGAGGGGATCACCGCCGCGAAGCAGTTCCTCGAGCAGGGCATCGGCGACGATCCCGAGGAGGTCGAGCTCCTGAAAGCTCTTTACGACAGCGAGATCCGCTACTCCGATGAGGTGCTTCGCCGCATTGTTTCTCGAATCCCGGGCGCGGACAACGCGCTCATCGTCGTCACCGCGGATCACGGCGAGGAGTTCATGGAGCACGGGAACTTCGGCCACGGTCATCAGCTGTACAACGAAACGGTCCGGGTGCCGCTCATCGTCAGGCTCCCCCGGAAACGCCTGGCCGGGACGGTCGTCACCGATCCCGTCAGCCTCGTAGATCTGATGCCCACCCTCTCCGTCGTCATCGGCAAGGCGCCGCCCGTCGAGACCGACGGGATCAACCTCCTCCCCCGCATGGAGGGGCGGCGTCTCGACGATCGGGAGATCCACCTGAGCCTTTCCCGGTCGCGGGAGCTCAGGGCGACGGTTCATCACCGGTGGAAGTTCATCTTCGACCTGTTCACCCCCGACAGGAGTGAGCTGTTTGATCTTACCGCCGATCCGCGGGAACGACGGAGCCTCGCCGCCCAGGAGCCTGCGCGGCGAAACGACATGAAGACCCGGATCATCGATCACCTGGCCCTCTCGGGCGCGCCGCACCTCCCCGGCCGTGCGGAGCTCACCGATGAACACATCGAGCAGCTCCGGCGGTTGGGATATGTTGAGGAGGCTCCCCGCACCACGCACTAGCCCCGAAAGTGGAATGCGGTACAAGAAACAATATTTGATAGATATTATGACGAGGCCGCTTATGTTGTATCGTTTTCTGCCGTTGATTCTAAATAGGGTTTGGTTATTCATTAGTAAAATCGAAATAGGAGAAAGAAAGTGAGAAACCGTCAACTGCCTTTGAAGTGGAACCTGACCACCAGTATGCTCCTGGTCTGGGTTTTCATCGTGCTGGTATTCTTACTGGTTTTCCAGAATCTCATCGCCAGAATCAACGAGCGGCTCGAACAGGCAATCGCTGGCCAACAGTTGGCAAACGCCACCGCGTTTGCAGCATCGATAACCGCCGTGCTCGCATCCGGGGACGAGGCGTTGCTGGACAAGAAGATCAAAAATCACCTCAAAAAAGAAAAAGATATCAAATCCATATCAATCCTCACCCCCAAGAAATCCGTTCGCTACTCTACAGGAAGCAAGGAGGATACCAAGAAGCTGCTCAAGCAGCTGGGGGATTGGAGTGGTAAGATCAGCAAGAGTATCGGCCCCCGGATGGTGGTTATCGTCCCGGTGAGACATTCCGGTCAGATGAGCGGCTACGTGCTCCACGAGGTCTCCCTGGAAAACTACCAGACAGATCAGAGCAACCTCTCGTGGGGCATCATCCTCATGGGATGCATGGGGCTCATCGTCGTCCTGGGGGCGGCGTACTACATCGGTCAGCGGGCCGCCAAGCCGATCCACATCCTGGTGCAGGCCGCGCAGCGGATCGCGGACGGCGATCTCGAGCGGATCGACATCGAGGTCCGGGGCTCTCAGGAGACGATGCGTCTGGCCAAGTCCATCCGGAGCATGGCGTCGGCGATGCAGACCCAGGTGCTGGCCATGAAGGAGCTCACCGAGGGGATTTCGGAGATCTCCCGGGAGACCGAGGGGACCATGACCAACCTGGCCTCCTCCGCCACCCAGCAGGCCGCGGCGGTCAATGAAACCGCGGCGACGGTGGAGGAGCTCGAGAAGGCGGGCCAGAGCTCGGCCGGTAACGCCAAGCAGATCGTGGTCGCCGCGGAGAAGACAGCGGAGGCCTCCACCAGGGGTCGGCAGACCGTCGAAAAAACCTATGAAATCATTATGCAAATAAAGGACGAATCCCAAGACATCTCGGACAAAAGTCGCAACCTGCTCAACTCGGTGGAGGAGGTGGGGAACATCATCCAATCCGTCAACTCCATCGCCGAGCAGTCCAAGATTCTGGCGGTCAACGCCTCCATCGAGGCGGCGAAGGCCGGTGAGTACGGGTCGGGGTTCGCCGTGGTGGCCCAGGAGGTCAAGGAGCTCGCGCAGCAGTCCAAGGACGCGACGGTGCAGATCACGGGGACCCTGACCGCCATCCGGGAGGCCATCGAGACGATGGTGGCCACCGCCCAGAGCGGCAAGGACCGGACCGAGGAGGGGGTCAACACCATCTCCAACGCCGGCGCCGTGATGAACGACCTCAGCGAGGCCATCCGGGAGAACTCGGAGTTCGCCAATGTCATCGCCACCAACATCAAGCAGCAGACCGTCGGGCTCACCCAGATCGCCGCGGCCATCGAGGAGATCAACACGACGGCCCTCGAGAACCAGAGCATCAGCCGGAATATCGTGGACGGCACGAAACAGATGAACCACTCCCTGAGCCAGCTCTCCGACATGGTGGGGCGGTGGAAGACCCCTGAAACCACCAACAATGATATCACTCAACAGACCGCGGAGAAGGCCGGATGACCCTGATGGAGTTCACCATCATCCCCCTCGACAAAGGGGACAGCTTCTCCTCCTACGTGGCCAGGATGCTCGACATCGTCGACCAGAGCGGCCTCGAATACCGGCTGACCCCCATGGGGACGGTCGTGGAGGGGGCCTGGCCCGACCTCCTCTCGCTGCTGAACAGCTGCTTCTCCTCCATGCAGGAGGTCTCCGACCGCATCAGCCTGAACGTCAAATTCGACCACCGGAAGGGACGGGAGGGGCGCCTGACCGGCAAGGTGGAGAGCGTCAAGCAGAAGCTGGGACGGGATCTGAAATCAACCCCCTGACCCGTGGGCCTCACGATAGGCCGTTGTCTCGACGATGGACCGCACAGTGTCATCGGTCAGCGGCGGCGCGGCGCAGAATTTCGGCTCCCCGCCGACATCCCGATACACGCCGTCCAGAGCGACTCAGTCCGCCTCGGTACACCGAGGGTTTATCTCTTATCGCATATGGGGTACGCTGCCTCTTCCAAGAACGACAGCGTTACCGGCACCCCATCAGAAAAGGATTTTGTTGATGACGACGAAACGAAGCAGCGAGCTCACCTTGGCGGATCGATTGTCTCGTTTGGATTTGAAAGCGGCGAAGAAATTCCTCGGGGACGAGGCGGATCGGCTTCTCGCAAAGGGCGGCGCCGAGGAGATCTGTACTCCATCGTGGAGTTCGTTGACGACCGGCGGCTCGGTCCGGCGTTTCAGTTTTTCAATCGACACCGGGTGGTGGACGAGAAGGGGAAGGTGTTGGGTTTCGAGCGCCTCGATGAGCTGAGGGAAAAGTTGGCGCCTATATTCCTGCGCAGGACCCGCGCCTCGGTGTTGCAGGATCTGCCCCCGCGAACAACGAACGTCGTTCGCATCTCACCCACGGCGGAACAGAAGGAGCTCCACGACGGTCACAGGTTGACCGTTCAAACCATCATCAATAAACCCTATCTCACCGAGATGGATATGCTGCGGCTCCAGAAAGCCCTGCTCATGTGCCGTCTGGTTGCCGACAGCACGAGTCTCGTGGATGCCAAGGGGAAAAAAGGATACTCCAGCAAGTTGGAGCGACTGGAGGAAATCCTCACGGCGCTCGGCGAAGAGGGAGAGCGGAAGATCGTCATCTTCTCGGAGTGGACGAAGATGCTGGATCTCATCGAGCCGCTCTTGGAGCGGGCCGGCATGGGATACGTCCGGCTGGACGGCTCGGTGCCCCAAAAGAAACGGCAGGTGCTCGTCAATCGATTCCAAAGAGACCCCGACACAAAGGTCTTCATCACGACCAACGCGGGCTCCACCGGGCTCAATCTCCAGGCCGCGGATACGGTCATCAACGTCGACCTTCCGTGGAACCCGGCGGTCCTGGAGCAGCGCATCGGCCGCGCCCATCGCATGGGCCAGAAGCGGCCGGTGCAGGTCTACCTGCTCGTCACCGAGGAGACCCTGGAGGAGAACCTGCTCGTCACCCTGTCGGCCAAGCACCAACTGGCGTTGGCCGCGTTGGACATGGAATCCGATGTGGACGCTGTGGAGATTCAATCCGGTATGGAGGAGCTGAAGCGCCGGTTGGAGCTCCTTCTCGGCGCCGAACCCGAGGCCCCTTCCGATGAGATAGCCAGAGAACGGGCCGAAGCCGAGGCGGCCGTCCTGACGGAGAGGAAGGAGCGGGTCTCCAGGGCCGGCGGCGCGCTTCTCCAATCGGCCTTTGCGTTCCTAGGCGAGCTGCTTCCCGAGGCTCCGGAGACCGACGCGACGAGAGCGATGAAAGCGCAGCTCAAAGCAGGGCTCGAGGCGTGCGTCGAAAAAGATCCACAGGGCCGTCCGCAGCTCACCGTCACTCTGCCGAGCCCGGATGTGCTGGAAACGTTTGCCGAAGCCTTGTCCCGAATGGTCCCTCATGCGTGATCATTTCTGTTTTATCGTGGTGCTACAACCTTGATGCGGGAAAACCATCGGCGTCTGTACTCGAGATTGAGGGGATAGTAGCCAGAGTATTTCGCTCCCGGGCGGTCTGTTTCGGCTATCATCGCTTCTCTAACGAGGAAGGAGAGTAAGATCCCGGAGGACACCCACAAACGGCTGCAAACGCGAATCCCACGCCAGTACCGGATGTACTCGATTTTGGCTCCTCGACAGAATGTCCACTCTGACTCCGGGGGCAAAATCTCCGTTCACCCAGTACTGGCGCGGCCTTCGGCATTTTCGCTTCGTTTCTTCAGGAATTATTCGGTCTTATTCGGTCTAAAGTCGCGAGACCTCGGGATTTCCGATCGCCGATCCCCTTCCAGGGTTACCCATCCGGGGCGAGAGCCTCCCGGAGCCCCTCGCCCACCAGGTTGATGGAGATGAGGGTGAAGAACAGGAGGAGGCCGGGAAAGAGGGCCAGCCAGTACGCCCCCTCATTGTAGAAGGCGTCGGTGAGGAGCTGCCCCCAGCTGGGCACGGTGTTGGGCACGCCGAAGCCGAGGAAGCTCAGGGTGGACTCGATGAGGATCGCGCCGGCCACGCCGAAGGTGCCGGCGATGAGGGCCGGTCCGATGGCGGCGGGGAGCACGTGCCGTAAGAGGATGCGCAGGTTGCCAAGCCCCAGCGCCCGGGCCGCGATCACATACTCTTCGTTGACCACCCGGAGCACCTCCGCCCGGGTGAGGCGGGCCACGTCGGTCCAGCGGGTGAGTCCGATGACGAGGATCAGCTGGAGCACTCCCGTGGCGCCGATGAGCCCCTGGATGGCCAGGATGAGGAAGAAGGTGGGGAACGAGGTGAGGGTCTCGATGAGCCTGAGGGCCATACGATCGGCGATCCCCCCGAAATATCCCGCGACGGCGCCGATAAACACCGCCACCAACAGATAGAGGGCGACGGAGCCGAGCCCCACCATCAATGCAGCCCGGGCGCCGTGGACCATCCGGGCCGCTACGTCCCTTCCCATATCGTCCGTGCCCAGCAGGTGACGCCGGCTGGGCGGCTCCAGGCGGCTGATCCGCCCCCCGACCTTGGTCTGGTTGGGACTATAGGGGATGGGCGGAAGGACCGCCCAACCATCGACATCCGTTTTGCGGTGGGTGAGCTTGGGCAGGATGACCACCTCCCCGTCAACAACAGACATCAGCGGTTTGTCCGACGCGATGATATCGGCGATCAGCGCCGTCACCCCCACCAGCCCGAGGAACACGAAGGCCGCGACGTTCATGGCCCCACCGAAATAACGACGCGCGAACGCGATGAGCCGCCGGGGACGCTTGGCGGGGATCTGGGGAGGGATCCCCTTCAGCCGCGTGAACAGGTTGCGGATCATCGCGCCTCCCCTCTCCCTGGCGTGATGCGCGGATCCAGCAACGCATATATCGCGTCCGCCGCCACCACACCGATCATCGTCATTATCGCGGTGACCGTCACCACCGCCATCAGCCACGGCTGATCCTGGGATCGGATGGCCTCGATGGTTTCATACCCCATTCCGTGGATACCGAAGATGCGTTCCACGATTACTGATCCGCTCACCAGATACGGAATCTGCAACCCGAGCATGGTTACCACCGGGATGACGCCGTTGCGCAGCCCGTGACGCAAGATGGCCTTGCCCCGGCTGAGTCCCTTGGCCTGCGCTGCGCGCATGTAGTCCAGGTTGATCACCTGGATCATCCCGAGGCGCTGGTAGCGGGTGAGCATGGCCAGGGAGACGGAGGAGAGGCACGCCACCGGGAGCACGAGATGGTGCGCCATGTCGACCATGCGCTTCCAGGCGGACATCTCCCCGGAGAAGGGGCTGACGAGCCCCTGGGCCGGGAACCAATCGAAGTACTCCGCGCTGCTCAAGAAACGGATGAGCAGCACGGCGAGCCAGAAGGTGGGCAGCGAGTAGAGGACGAACACGATGAGCATCATCGACCGATCGAAGATCCCCCCGCGCCTCACCGCCGAGATGATGCCGATGGGGATAGCGAGCAGGTAGGAGAAGGCGAGGCTGAGCACCGACAGCAACAGGGTGATGGGGAGCCGCTCCCCGAGCTTCTCGAGGATGGGGCGTCCGTCCTGTGTGGAGACGCCGAAATCAAAGGTGACGATGCGGCTGACCCAACGGAAATAACGCGTCTCCGTGACGGCGCCGATGAGCCGGTCACCGCCGTCGAACACGGTGTACTTGTCATAGCGCTTCGACCACCACCCCCGCCAGCGGTTCAGGACGTTCTCCCATTGCTCCCTCGACGCGCCGGGATCCAACGGATCATCGATCCCGGTGAGCTCGACGATGGTATCCACCACCCGCAGCTGCGCGTCCCGCGGCAGGTCCTCATCCAGGGCGCCGATCAGCGGCGGTAGGCAGAAGGTGTCGAGCCGGTAGATCTCCCGGAGCGCCAGCGGATCCTCCCGCCTCGTGATTCGCCTCACCAGGCGCTTGGCGCGGACCGCCTTGAAATCCTGACGGTGTATCTTCCAGTATCGCACCCAGAACTCCTTCGGACGCGGGGCCGCGGCGAGCTGATCGCCGATGCCGATCTTCCGCGAGATGCCGCTGAGCGCCGTGAGCAGGTGCTCCTGCTGCCTTCCGGACGCCTTTGTCAGTTGGGGCACCAGGTAGGGAAGCCACGCGCCCCCCTGTCTCTCGATGACCCGCTTGGCCCGCGCGGCGCGACGCTCATCCTTCAACTTGTCGACCTCTTCCATGGCGTGGGATCGCGCATCCTTGATGGAGAGGTTGAGGAACAGCGGCAGGTGGCGGTCGGGATAGCGGGAGCGGTCGTCAAACGAGGCGCTGTAGGACAGGGTGCTGGAGCGCCCGATGCGCCCCTCCTCAATGTCCCGGGTCCCCATAGCGAGGTTGAGCACGACGAAGGTCACCAGGCTAATCCCGAGGAGCGTGGGGATCGTGGCCAGCAGACGGCGGAAGAGATATCGTATCAATTCCGTGCTCCCTTCGAGAGCTCCCGCTCCTCTATCCATCCGTCTCTCAGGACGATCCCCTCGAGCGTGTCTCTGACCAGCAGACTCTCGTAGGGCCGGAAGGTGAATGTCAGCGGTTGCTTGTTCCGAATCCGCCGGCCGATGGCGTCCATTAACACCCGCCGTCGCGAAAGCGCAGCTTCGACCTGTAACGAATCGAGCAGCTCATCCATCTTTCGATCCCTGAACCCTCCGAAGTTGTCGAGCACGCCAATCGCCTCTGAATGAAGCAGGGACCAGGCATCGAAAACCGGCCGAACCAGGATGGAGAGCCCGGCGACATCGAACCGCCCCTCTCTGAGGCGGGAGACGAAGGCGCCCTGGCTCACCTTGACGATCTGCATGTCTATTCCCAGCGCCGAGAGATCCCCTTGGATGACCGCTGAGGTACGCTCGAGGTCACGCCGCAGGTCGGGGATCAGCAACGAGAAGCGGAAGTCCGTCCCCCGCCGATCGAGGACCCCGTCGTCGTCCCGATCCCGCCACCCCTCCTCTTTCAAGACCCTCAGCACCCCCTCCCGATCGAACGGCAGGGTCGGGGGCTCGGTGATATCGTCCCCCCGGAGCAACCAGGGATCCGTGACGAGATCAGCCCGACAGCGCATCATCGAGCAGCGAATGGTGTCGCGATCGATCAGGCTTCCGATGACCAGGCGGGCGGTGACATCCGAGAAGAGGGTGTGATTCGTGTTGTATAGCCACGACTCCAGGTAGGGTTGAGGACGGGTGAGTCGGTGTCCGCCTGAAACATCTGTCTTCGCGGTCGCGGACAGCCCGGGGATGATGTCGAGCTCCCCCTGGCGAAACATATCCACGGCGATGTGGTCATCGGGAACGACCCGATAGATGATCCGCGCCACCTTCGGAAGCCGGCCGCGCCAGTCTTCATTGCGCTCCAGCTCGATGAGACGGGAAGCCTCCCAGCGGACGAAGCGAAACGGTCCCGATCCCACCGGCGCCCGCGAGGCCGGGTGGAGCGCCAACGGGGTGCGGCCGTAGATGTGCTGCGGGAAGATCGGGACGTTGGAGAGGGCATACAGGAAATCCGGTGTTGGGCGGTCGAGGGCAATGGAGATGGTCAGGTCATCCGGCGTACTGACTTCACTGATGTGTGAGAATATGGTTGATGTCACCGTTCCGTAGGGGTCCGTAATCTTCGAGAGGACGAACGCCACATCGAACGATGTCACCGGGATGCCGTCGTGCCATCGGGCGTCCTCCACGAGATAGAAGGTATAGGTCGAGGTTCGGTCGTCGACCCGGAAGTCCTCGGCGAGCTCGGGCTCGATGGTCCGCCCGTCCTCCGAAACCCTCACCAATGCTTCCAGGATATCGTGATCGGTGATCTCTCTGATAATCGGATCGGAGTCAATGAGGGAGAGCAGGCTCGTGGGCTCGCGGGGTATCCTGATGGTCACAGTGCTCAGCTCGGCCTGATGACCACGGCGGACAGGTTCCCTCGGAACCGCCTGCTCGGGCTTGCACTGGCACGGCGTCGAGGCGGTCGTCGATTCTCCGGTCGGCAGTCCATCGGCCGAGAAACACGATGATGACGCCCCCGCAATGAACAGGAGCCATGTCAGCTTGATCCGCTTCTTCATCATCTTCGTGGCCGTGGCTCCTCTCTCATCCCGTCGCCTATCGGACGTCCGAATTCTACTGTGATCGGTCCGGAAAATAAACTCTCCGCCGAAGTTCGGAGTCTTGTAATGTTACGGAAGCACTGTTCAGCCGCTGATTTTTGTGTTAAAACTCTATCGTTTCGGTATCGAAGAAAATGTTGCCTCACAAGGGGAAAGGAATTTGTGATGGTGGAATATCAAGGGGCCAAGGTTTTTTCAGCCACGAAAGCAAAAGAGAGAGAAGACCTGGGCGAAAAGGTAACACAATGGTTGAAGGATAATCCCGGCTACAAATTGAAAGACACCGTGGTTCGTCAGAGCTCGGACAATGAGTTTCATTGTCTGACGATAGTCGTCTTCTACGATTTCTCCTGATCGCCTGAGTCCGAATAAGATCAACTCGCGTATCGGGTATCGTAAAAGGGTCTTCTCACGAGATCCGACTTATTTTATCTTCTGAGAAAAGGCAGAACAGACCCTCGGAGGCGGCGTTTTGTTTTTGTAGGCGTTGCACGAGAACCTGCGAATACTCCCAAGGGGTCCCCGCCGCGGTAGGACGGCCTGAATTGTCAGCTGTTCTCTTCGGCTTTCAACGCCTCGGCCTGAAAGTTCGCTCTGATCTGGGAGATGAGATCGCCGATGTTCCCTGCCAGAATATCCGGGAGGCTGTGGAGGGTCAGCCCGAAGCGGTGATCCGTGACCCGCCCCTGTGGGAAGTTGTAGGTCCGGATCCGCTCGGAGCGATCCCCCGACCCGACCTGATTCTTGCGCGCCGCGGCCCGCTCCGCGTGCTGCTCGGCCTCCATCTTGTCGAGGAGACGCGCCCTCAACACCTTCATGGCCTTGGCGCGGTTCTTGTGTTGAGATTTCTCGTCCTGGCAGATGACCACCAGCCCCGTCGGGAGGTGGGTAATCCGCACCGCCGAATCCGTGGTGTTGACGCACTGCCCGCCGGGGCCGCTCGCCCGCATCACATCGATCCGCAGCTCCTTGTCCTCATCGATATCGAGCTCGACATCCTCCGCCTCGGGCAACACAGCGACGGTCACCGCGGAGGTGTGGATCCGCCCCTGGCTCTCGGTGGTCGGCACCCGTTGGACCCGGTGGACCCCGCTCTCGTACTTGAGGTGAGAGAAGACATCTTTACCGGAGATGGATGAGATGACCTCCTTGAAGCCCCCGCCGTCCGTCTCAGAGGCGCTCATCATCTCGGTCTTCCACCCCTTGTCCTCCGCGAACCGGCAGTACATCCGGAAGAGATCGGCGGCGAACAGCGCTGCCTCCTCTCCCCCGGTTCCCGCGCGCACCTCCAAAATGACGTTCTTCTGGTCGTTGGGATCCTTCGGCAGCAGCAACAGCTTGATCTGCTCCTCCATCTTTTTTGAAAGGCGCTTCAGCTGGGGCAGCTCCGCCTCCGCGAGCTCGCGGAGATCCGCATCGTCACTGCCCAGCGCCTCCTCGTACTCCGAGATGTCGTCGAGGACCCCTTTCATCTCGCGATAGACGGCGACCAGCTCGTCCATCTCCGATCGTTCCCGCGACAGCTTGGTGAACTCTTCCCGGTTCGATATTATCGACGGGTCACACAGCTTCTTCTCGATATCTTCAAAACGGCTTTCAATTCTGGCAAGCTTGTCCAGCATAGCGTTCGATCTCCAACTGCTCCTTTGAACGGTTTCCGTTCGGTACCTTCAGGGGGTAGGCGTCTTCAAAGGCCGAGAAATCATCAAACAGCACCGGCTCATCCGAAGACGGGATGTCGCCCCCCACCTCTTCTCTCCAGAGGACGGCCCGGAGGGAGGCCAACGAAATCTCCAGCTGATCATCACTCGGTCGTTTGGTGGTGAGGAGCTGCATGCCGAGCCCGGGCCAGAGCAGCGGGCGAAGCAGGGGGTTGTTCGCGTGACGCCCCGCGAACCGGTTGAACTCATAGGCGATCCCCGCGACGGGGATGAGCAGGGGGAGCTTGACCAGGACTACGAGGAGGTGCCTCGTCCAAGAGGTCCCCTCCTGAGGTTTGACCCACTCCGGTAAAAACGGCATCGCGACCGCCGCGACCAACATGAAAATGATGATGACCACCATGAGGAAGGCCGTGCCGCAGCGCGGGTGCAGGGTGCTCTTCTTCCGGGCATACTCGACGGTCAGCGGCTCATCGGCTTCATACGTGTAGATCGCCATGTGCTCGGCCCCGTGATACTGGAAGACACGGGCGATATCCTTCGAGAGGCCGATGACGGCGACGTAGCCGATGAAGATGGAAAGCTTCACCCCGCCGTCGACGACGTGATACAACACATCGTCAACCGTAAGCGCGCGATCCATGAAGAGCTTCCCGGTGTAGGTGGCGGCCATGTGGGGGAGGAACTTGAAGAGCCCGATGGCGAAGAGAAGCCCGATGACCAGGGTAAAGGCCATGCCCGTGCTGCTCACCTCCTCGACCTTCTCCCCCTCCTTGGTCTGTTGCTCCGCCATGGCCTCCCGCGCGGAGAAGTTCAGCGCTTGCATGCCGTTGACCATCGCCTCGACCATGACCACGGTTCCCCTGAAGAACGGCCATTTGAGAAAGACCAGCCGGTCCCAGATGGATCGCCAGACGCCCTCCTTCAATGCTATCCTTCCGCTCTCTCGTCTCACGGCGATCGACATGCTCTTGGGGGATCTCATCATCACCCCTTCCAGCACTGCCTGGCCGCCCACATACGGTTTTTTTGGCTTCATATTACTCGCATTCCTCTATCGCACATTCCGGCATCTCTTCATATGTAACGCATCTGGCAACCGAAAAAAGTATGGGGGTGAGAAAGCTGTGGGTCGCTAGGACGAGGTGGTCTTGTTGTTCGCGTATTTGCGCAGGAACCGCTCGACGCGGCCGGCCGAGTCCACCAGCTTCTGCTTACCGGTGTAGAAGGGATGACACTCGGAACAGATCTCGAGGTTCAGAGAGTCTCCTTTCACGGTAGAGCGGGTGGTGATTTCATTGCCGCAGACGCAACGTATCGTCACATCATGATAATCAGGGTGAATTTTGTCTTTCATGACTTCCTCATTTACTGGTTCATCGACTCCAAGAACTCTCGATTCGTCTTGGTCCGACGTAGCTTATCCAACAAGAACTCCATGGAGTCAATAACATTTAGGGGATGCAGGAGCTGCCGCAGCAGCCATACCCGCTGCAGCACGAAGTCCTCGAGCAGCAGCTCTTCTTTTCGCGTCGCGGAGCGGTTGATATCAAGGCACGGGAAGATGCGCTTCTCCATCAGCTTGCGATCCAGGTGGATCTCGCTGTTGCCCGTCCCCTTGAACTCCTCAAAGATCACCTCGTCCATCCGGGAGCCCGTGTCCACCAGGGCCGTGGCGATAATGGTGAGGCTGCCGCCGCCCTCGATGTTGCGGGCCGCGCCGAAGAACCGTTTCGGCTTGTGCAGCGCGTTTGAGTCGACACCACCGGAGAGGATCTTCCCCGACGGCGGGACGACGGTGTTGTAGGCCCGGGCGAGCCGGGTGATGGAGTCCAGGAGGATGACGACATCGTAGTTGTGCTCCACCAGGCGCTTGGCCTTCTCGATGACCATCTCCGCGACCTGTACGTGGCGCTGCGCGGGCTCGTCGAAGGTGGAGCTGATCACCTCGCCCTGAACGTTCCGCGCCATATCGGTGACCTCCTCCGGACGCTCGTCGATGAGCAGCACGTGGAGCTTCACGTCCGGATGGTTGGTCGATATCGAGTTGGCGACATCCTGCAACAGCACGGTCTTACCGGCGCGCGGCGGAGAGACGATGATGCACCGCTGGCCCTTGCCGATGGGCGTGAGCAGATCGATGATCCGCGTGGAATCGTTCTGGTTCTCCGTGGTCTCCAGGTTGAAACGATCGTCCGGGTAGAGCGGGGTCAGATTGTCGAACAATATCTTCAGACGAGCGGCTTCAGGGGACTCGTGGTTGATGGACTCCACTTTGAGCAGCGCGAAATATCGCTCCGACTCCTTCGGGGGTCTGATCTGTCCCGCGACGGTGTCTCCGGTGCGGAGGTTGAAACGGCGAATCTGTGAGGGAGATACATAGATATCATCGGGGCCGGGGAGGTAGTTATAGTCCGGCGCCCGCAGGAAACCGAAACCATCCGGCAGGATCTCGAGCACCCCCTCTCCGGAGATGACCCCGTTCTGCGCGGCCTGTGCCTGGAGAAGGGCGAAGATGAGCTCCTGTTTGCGCATCCCCGAAGCACCTTCGATGTTGTACTCGCGGGCCATCGCCGTGAGCTCGGAAATAGGTTTTCTTTTTAGATCTCTTAGATTCATGTAGTTTTCCTCACCACTCATTTTTTACCTTATTGCAACCTAAACTGGTTGTCTTTTTGATGGAAGATATTAGGGGTTTCTATACTATCGTCGCTTTGTTTACCGTCCCGTCATTTGAGCGCTTGAACGTCGCGATACCGGTTGGGCTCCGCGGATTGAACGGTTCGTTCAAGAATTAAGTATTGCCAAGCTCGAGTTTTGTCAAGGTTTTATATAAGAAAAAAAACAAAATAGTGGAGCAATATCGCTCTATTTGGAGCTTCCGGTGTACAACCCGCTCTTTTTATACAATAATTAAATTTTTGAAAAAGCGAGGGGTCGATAATGATAAAAGAGGCATGCGTTCTCACATCTGTATTTATACCCATACTATCCATCACCGCCTGCAAGAATACCGCATCCAATGATTCTCCTGAGAAACGGGACCCGAAGCGCTGCGACTTCGTGGATATTGGAGAAGCGGCGGACTTTATAAAAACCAAGATCGTGGATGATCGTCTCGTGGTGGCGCATGGCCTGGCGAATCCCCAGGCGTTGATATGGAAGGATGACAGCTCCGGCCGGACCTTCTACCTCGCCCGCGTGCTGGGAACGGAAAAGAAGCTCTACTACCTCAAACCGGTGGCGGACGACGAGACCCCCGGCGTCGCCTCGGAGTTCAAGGGCCACCTCCTCAAATGGAGCCACCTCGACGCCCGACGCAACGCCCTCCTGACCAACGCGCTGGCCACCCAGTACAACGTCAAGATCGACGCTGACAAAACCTACATCATCCTCAGCGGGGATAAACCCGACGGTTGTCCCTGACCCGGGCGAATCGGATAAATTGATGGGCGGAGTAGGAACGGTCCTTGTGATCGCCCTCTTCCCGGCCCGAGGTCGGGCGAAACAAGATTCGCCCCTACAATCGGGGTCGGGATGGTCGGGCGAAACCAAGATTCGCCCCGGCGATCGGCTAGGTCGAGATGGTGATCCCCAAGGTCTCCCGGAGCTTGAAGTACTCCTCTGAGACACTGAAGACTACGAGCTCCTTGATCTTCTCCTTGGGCGGCATCTCGTCGACTGTAGCGCTCTCCGACTGGACCATCCTGGCGGCGATTTCGAGATCGTTGCACATCAGGAATCCGGCCCGACACCCGGTCAGCTCCACGGCGTTGATCCACTTCTTGACGTCGATGTTCTCGCCGGCCTTCAGGAAACGCTTCACGACACTCCCGAGGGCCTCCCGCTCCATGGGCTGCATCCGTCCCTGGAGCTGCTTGACATACTGGTCCAGGACGCCGGTCCGATCGGCGGGCAGGTTGAAGTCCGGCTTGCCGATCTTGAGCGCCGCGAGGAGCAGCGTCTTGAGCTCCCCGTGGGTCGGCAGCACCCAGCGGATGTAGTGCTCCGGTCTGTAGTAGTTGAGGTGCTTGGTCACCATGAACAGGAGGTCCTGCGGAGAGTATCCTGACAACAGGCTCGCACCGCAGACGCTCGCCATCGGTTCCGTGATCGCGAAGTTCAACCCGCCAGCGCTGTCCTCCTGAACGTACAAGTCCGGAGGGACTGGGAGGTTCAGGACCTGCGCAGCGTAGAAGAAGGTCTTGGAGAACATCATGGTATCGTTGACCGGTCGCTTCTGCCCCTTCTTCAGACCGAAGGCCTTCGTGGGCTGCACCTTGTAGGAGCGGACGACATTGGTCACCGCCTCGAGGATCTTCCCGACGAAGATCGACTCGTTCGGATGGAACACATACTTGAACCACTTCTCATTGTCCAGCCGAGACTGCGCCCGGATCATTCCCTTGGCGCGGTATTGCTCGAAGAACTGCTGCTCGTCGGCGTCCGCCTTTTTGAGGAACGCGAGGGTCGCGCAGAGACACCACGCTTTGTCATACTGACGGTTGTCGAAGTAGAGCTTGCGCAGCGCCTTGTACGATTCGACCTTGTACGGGTTGTTCTTGATCATCCACTGATATTCTTTGACCGCGTCGTCCATGCGGCCCGGCAGCGAGACATAGAGCTCGGCCAGGATCTCGTGCCGTACGACGTTATCGGGATCGAGATTGGAGGCCATCTTGAAGGCCTCCGCCGCCGGCTCGAACTGCTGCATGCGCGTCCGATAGATCTCCCCGAGGAAGTGCCACAGGTTGATCTCGAGATCGGGGCGCCCCGTTCCGGTGATGCGGTGGAGCATCTTCCGGTAGGCCCGCTCCAGGTTCTTCCAGTCCTTGCGCTGCGTGAGGATTCGGTCGATGGCCTCGAACGCCTTCAGCTCGGTGATGCTGGCGTCCAGCGAGAGATTGAAGCAGGCCACCGCCTCTTCCGCGTTCTTGATCTCATCGCGATAGATGACCCCCATCGAGTAGTAGAGCCGTCCGAGCTTCTCCCCGTCCTCCTCCATCTCGGCGACGCGACGGATGATATCCACCACCTTCTGCCACTGTTTGGTGGACTGGTAGAGCGGGAGCACCTTGTGCAACACCGGCCGGTTGTCCGGATCGATATCGAGGGCTTCGACATAGGCGGAGATGGCCTTCTGCGTGTTGCGGAGCTTCCCCTGCCAGATATCCCCTATCTCCACGAGGGTCTCGAACCGCTCCTCTTCGTCGACCGCGTTCAGGAGCTCCTTCTTGAAATGAATCACCTGCTCGAAGTTCTTTCCCGCGTCATGGAGCTCGATGACCTCCTCGAGGGTCGGCACGTGGCCCGGATCGATCTCCAGCGCCTTGTCGAACATGTTGAGCGCCTTCCGCCGCTCCTTGACCTGGGCCTTGATGTGTCCCAACCGATAGAAGATCTCCACGATCTCGGGTTTCCGCTGCTTGTCGCGGTGATGCACCAGCACCATCTGGTAGAACTTGAACGCCTTGTCCCAGGTCTCCTTCCTGAAATAGACATCCGCGAGCTTCAGGAGCGTCGGGAGATGCGATGTGTCGGATTCGTATGCCGCCTGATACGCCTTCAGCGCCTTGTCCAGGTTGCCGACCTTGTCCGCGACGAGCCCGAGCTTGCGTTGCAGAATCTGCGTCTCGCTCGAGGAACGCCGCCCGCCGAGACGCACCAGCATGTCCAGGAGCGGCTCCGCCTCGGCATACCGCTCTTCCGCGATATAAACATCCACCAGCGGATCCGCAGCGGCCTGGTTGTCGGGATCCGAGGCGAGGGCCTTCTCGTACCACTCCACCGCGAGCTTCTCCTCACCGAGCTTCCCCGAGTAGAGGGCGCCCAGCTCGTATTGAAGCTTCGAGCGCTTGCGACTGTTATCGGTGTACTCCTGTTCCGATTCCAGCGCGCGGGCGCCGGCCACCCAGTCGCCCTCGTCGAGGTATATCTTCCGGAGAGCCTCGAGGGATTGGAGATGCCCCGGCTCCACGTCCAGCGCGGACCGGAAGTGCTCGACGGCGATCTCCCGGTTCATCAGGTTCTCTTCGTTGATTTTGCCGAGCCGATAGTAGAGGTCGATCTTTCGGTCGGGATCGTCCACCGTCTGGGCCAGCCGCTCGAGGGTGTCGTGGGCGGCTCCCCAGTCCTCGTTCTGGGCCTGCAGCTGGGCCAGGTTGTCCAAGGCGTCGATGTGGTCTGGATCGATATCCAGGATCTCCATATACATCTCTATCGCCTTGTCGGCATCCTTGAGCTCGGACGCCCACACGTCACCCATCTGCTCGTAGAATCCGATCCGATCCATCCGGTCCGGGACGACCTCGATATGGCGCTCGAGGGTCGCGATGAGATCCTGCCATCTCCCGGTCTGTTTATAGATGCGCTCCAGAGCGTCAAGGGATTCGATCTGCGCGGGGTCAATCTCCAGGATCTCCTCGTAGCGTCCCGCCGCGCGGTCCGGCTTCAGGAACTCCTTCTCGAGCATCTCCGCGATGCGGCTCAAGAGATCGATCCGCTCCCTTTCGCTGGAGGCGTACTCGAGCTGGATCTCGAGGACATCCATCAGGTCCTGCCAGCGCTCGAGCTTATCATACAGGCGCTCCAACCCCTTCAAGGCGGCGACATGGCTCTCCTCGATATCGAGCGCCTTGCGGTATTCGTCGACCGCGGCCTGCGCCTCGTCAAGGTTGTCCTCGTAAATCTCTCCGATGCGGATGTGGGTGGAGATAATCTCGTCGGGCTCTTCGAGCACCTCGATCTTGCGCCGGAGCACGGTGATGAGCTCCCGCCAGTTCTCCGACGCGCCGTAGATGCGCTCCAACGCATCGATGGCCTTCTCCAATCCGGGATCCAGCGCGACCGCCTGCTGGAACGCCGTCCGCGCCTCGGGGATATCCCCCAGGTACTCCTCGTAAACCTCTCCGAGCTCCACCAGCAGGTCTTTTCTCTTCTCGTCTTCCTTCTCGAAGTCGACGGCGCGCTTCAGCACCTCGACGTACTCGTCCCACTGCTTGTTGGCGCGATAGAGGTGGCCGGTCAGCTGAAGGGCGGTGGCGTTCTCGCTGTCGAGCTGCAACACCCGCTGATAGCACGCGAGGGCATACTCCGGATTGTCCAGCTTGTCCGCGTACCATTTTCCGATCTTGAGGCAGAGGCTGATCTGGACATCCCGCTTCTCCACGGCCGCGAGCACCTGGTTCGCCGCCTGGAGCAGCTCCTCCCACCGCCCGGTAACGGACGCCAGGCGCTCCAGATAGGCGGCGGTATCGTCGTTGACATAGTCCTCCTGGAAGGCCCGCAGCATGACGACGAACGCGTTGTCCGGCTGCTCCAGCTTCTCTTCGAAGATGTCGGCGACCTTTCTATAGATATCGATCCGTTGCTCGATATCCTCTATCATTCCCAACCGTCCATAGTAGTACTGATTCAGCTCGTCCCAGTTCTCCTCCTCGGTCTCTATCTCCACGAGCTTCTGGAACGCGAGGTCGTGGAGCTGATCGACCTCCAGGATACCGATGTACGCCTGCTTGGCCCGCAGCGGCTCGCCGATCTGCTCCTCGAAAACGCTCGCCTGATAGAGGAGGGTTTCGATGCGTTTCTCCCCTTCCAGGATCTGGGCTTTCTCGCGGAGCAGATCCACCTGATCCTCCCACATCTCCTGGTCCGTGTAGAGCTTCTCCAGGGCCTCATAGATCTTGAGATCCGAGGGATCGACGTCATAGGCATTCCGCCAGGAGTCGATGGCTTCCAGCGGCTGGTCGAGGATATCGGAGAAGATGGCGCCCTGTTTGGCGTAGTAGCCCTTGAGCTCTTCTTCTTCGAAGACGCTGGTGCCCACGGTGATGATGGTATCCAAGGTGTTCAGCAGCTGATCCCAGTCCTTGTTGGCCTCGTGAATCTGGGCGATCGCCTTCAGCGCGGGCATGTTCTCCGGCTCGATGCTGAGCACGTTCTCCCAGTTCTCCAGCGCGTTCTTGTCGCGCTGCAGGCACTCTCCCCAAACCAGGCCGAGCTGGCTGTAGATCCGCACGCGGGTCTCGTCGTCCTCGGCGACCGTCACCGCCCGATCCAGGATCTCCACCAGATCGCTCCAGTTCTCCTGCCGGGCGTGGAGCTCCGCCAGGGATTCGAGCGCGAAGGTGTCCTCCCCCCGAAGCTCCAACACCTTGTTCCAAAGCTCGGTGGACTGGGGGATGTCGTTCAGGCAGTCCGCCGAGATGGTGGCCAACTTCGAGTAGAGATCCGCGAGCTCCTGCTCGTCATCGGTGCCGTCCTTCATATGAGAGTAAATCTCGTAGAGCTCTGACCATGCCTCCTGATCCGCGTAGACGATTTCGAGATGCTCGAGCGCCTCCGAATTGTGAGGATCATATTCATCGATGACCCTGTGGAAACACTCCCTGGCCTTCTCGGCATCCCCAATCTCCGTGCTGTAAACGGCCCCCAGCCGGTTGGTGTAGGCGATCTTCTCCTCCACATCCGGAACAATCTCCGCCAGCTTGAACAGGATACCGGCCAGCCGCTCCCACTCCATGTACTGCGTATAAATCCTGTCGAGCGCCGTGAGCACGTCCAGATCATCGCCGCCGTGATCCAGACAGCCGCGATACGCCTGCTCGGCCCGCGCGATATCGCTGAGATGCTCCTCCGCGACAACCGCCAGACGCTTCGCGCAGAGTATCTTTATCCCGGGGTCCTCATTCCTGAGGAACAGATCCTGATAGAGATCCGCGAGCTCCACCCACCCGTCGACCGCGCTCGCCAGGCGCTCCACCTCTTCGCCGGAGCGCTCGTTGAGGGGATCCGCAGAAAAGGCCTTGCAATACCAGTTGAACGCCTCCACCGCGTCCAGCGCGCGCTCCTCCTGGATCTCCGCCATCCGGTGCATGAGGGACACCATATCGTGGGTGTCCTCGATGTCCTCGAGTTGCGCCTCGTAGAGCCTGACGAGCTTCTCCCATTCTGAGTGCATCCGATAGATGGGCTCGAGCACACCAGCAATATCTGTCCGGCGCCCCCCCTCCGCGAAGAGAAACTCCAGCGCGGAAGAGGACGACTCGTGCGCCGGATCCGCGGCGAGGATGTCCCGATAGGTCTCGATGGCCTTGTCGATCTGTTGGAGCTCCTGCTGGTAGACCTGCCCCATCCGGAACTGCAGCTCCAGCCCCTCCTCGGGATCCTCCGCGATGGCGGCCTCCTTCTCGAGGATCTCCGTCAAATCGCCCCAGCGCTCCTGTATATGGAAGAGCCGATCCAGGCACTGCAGGGCCTCGCGGTTCTGGTCGTCGAACTCCAGCACCTTGCGATAGCGCAGGATCGCCTCGTCCGAGTCGTTCAGCTTCTCTTCATAGATCACACCGGCCTTCAGCCCGATGAGGATCGCCTGTTCGGCGTCCACGATTTGCTCCAGCTCCTTGTCCATCAGCATCGCCAGATCCTTCCAGCGATCCGTCTGGGAGGCCAGCTCCTCGAGCTTCTCGAGGGTCCGCTCGTTCGTGCGATCCTCGGCTAGGGCGCGGGCGTAGACGTCGAAGGCTTCTTCGGGGACATCCAGATACAGATCGCTCTCCATCATCTCGGCGATCCGGTGGAGGAGCTCCACCTTATCGATCTCGGACTCGGCGTGCCTCAGCTTGACATCGAGGACCTCGATCAGCTTACGCCACTCCCCCATGTCATGGTAGATGGGCTCGAGCACCTCGGCGGCGAGCATCGCGCCCTCGTCTGTATGGATGAGCTCCTCCAGAATCGCCAGGGAGGGCTCGTGATCCGGCGAGAGCGTCAGAATCTCCCTGAAATAGTCCACTGCGCGGGAGATGTCGTCGAGGTGTCTTACGTAGAGCTCCCCGACCCTGTACTGGAAGGAGATGGCCTCGTCGGGATCTCCCGAGAGCTCTATCCGCCGCTCGAGGATGGAGAGGAGATCGTGCCACTCCTCCTTTTGTGTATAGAGGCAGTCGAGGCGATGCACCGACTGTACATCATCCGGATCGAACTCCAACACCCGCTGGTAGGTGGTAATCGCCTTGTCGATGTCCCCCACCTCCTGCTCGTACACCGAGCCGAGGACATAGAGGACCTCCCGTTTTTCCTCGGAGGTTTCGACGAGATCGACCTTCTTGTTGTAGATTTCTTGCAGATCGTCCCAACGCTCCAGCTTGAGATACAGCGCTTCGATCTGCGTGATCGCCTGGAGATCGTCCTCGTCTATCTCGAGGATCCGGCGGTAGACCTCTATCGCCTTGTCGATATTCCCCATGTACTCTTCATAGATGCGACTCGCCTTGAAGAGCATATCCTTCTGTTCTTCAATATCCGCAACTATATCCACCTTCTTCTGATAAATGATCGCGAGATCTTCATAGTTCTCGGTTATCTGGTAGGCCCCCTCGAGCGCGGTCGCCGCCTCCAGATGCATGGGATCGACCTCGAGCACGGCGCGATAGTGCTTGATTGCGTTGTCCATGTCCTGCAGGTTGTCCTCGAATACGCGGGCGATCTTGAGATGGTAGTACGCCTTCAAATCGTAGGTGTCGATGGTGTCGACGATCCGAGCGTACAGCGCCGCCAGATCATCATAGAGGACCAGGATCCGGGCCAGTCGTTCCAGCTCTTCCTGGGTGCTGTCCTCCGCCGGATCAATCGAGAGGGCGCGGCCGAAGGTCGTGAAGGCCCTCTCCGGATCGTCCCCCTCGGTCTCCCACAGGGCGGCCACCTGATGGAGCAGCTCCACCTTTCGGCCGGCGGAATCCTCGGTGTCCACCATAATCTCGTAGACGTTGACGAGCTTCTCCCATATCCCCAGCGCTTCATAGATCGGCTGGAGGATATCGGCGACATCGCGACGGAACTCTAGATTCTCGATGATCCCCTCGAGGGCCTCGATGGCCTTCTCGTTGGAGGCGTCCACGTTGAGCACCTCTCGATAGATCTCTATCGCCGCGCCGATCTGCCCCAGCTGTTTCTCGTTCAGCTCGGCGAGGCGGAGGTTCAGGGCGATGGTCTCTTCGGCGTCCTCCCCCATGCTGAGCTGGGCCTGCAGGTTGTCGGCGAGATCGGTCCAGCGCTCGAGCTGTCGGAAGAGCTTGTCCAGCTCCTTCAAGGCCCCCATGTTGGCCGGATCGAACCCCAGGACCTCCTTCAGGCAGGTAATGGCGTCCTCCGGTCGGTCGAGCATCTCCTCGAAGATCATCGACATCTGGAGATAAATCTGCTCCTTTGCCTCAATATCATCGGTGATCTCCACTTTCGTCTTGTAAATTTCAATCAGTTCATCCCAGCGCTCGGTGCGATTGTAAATCCCCTCCAGGGCCGCGACCGACTCGCTGTTCTGGGGATCCGCCGCCATCGCCTGGTTGTAGGCGTAGACCGCCTTGTCCACATCGTCCAGCTGTGTCTCGTATATCCGGGCGGCGCGAATCCATAGATCCTTCGCCGTCTGAAGATCGCGGGTCCCCTGCCCTCCTTCCGCCAGCAGATCCACCAGCTCGCTCCAGGAATCGAGGATATTCGTAATCTCCTCGAGGCGCTCGAGGGCCTCCGGCTCCGTCGGTCGCTGCTTGAAGGCTCGGGAGTACGCTACGAACGCTCTTTCCGGAGACATCAGATTCTCCGAATACAGCGCCCCCTCCCGAATCAGGAGCTCATATCGCTCTAACTCGTCCGTCGCGTGGCGGACCAGGATCTCCAGAGAACCGACGAGCTTCTCCCACTCCTCGTGTTCCTCGTAGTACAGGGAGAGGACCTTGGCGGCTTCCGCCTGTTGCCCCTCGTCGTCGAGCATCGCCTCGAGGGCGCTGACCGCATCGGCGTACTCCGGATCGACCTCCAGGATCTCACGATAGCACTCCATCGCCTTCACGCGGTCATTCAGATGTTGCTCGGAGACCTGCCCCTGGCGGAACTTGAGCTCGAGCTCGAGCTCCGGTTCGACCATCCCCAGATCCAGCTGTCGCCGGATGACGTCCGACAGATCCGTCCACCGCTCCTCGACCAGGTACAGCCGGTCCAGGGAGGACAGCGAGCGGGGGTCATCGCCCGCCATCTCGATGAGCTGATTCAAGACGGTGATGGCCTTCTCGTTGTCCTTGACCTCTTCTTCCCAGAGCAGCGCCTGATTGTACAGGATCTCCTGCCGCTCGGTGTCATCCTCGGCCATCTCCAACCGACGGGCGTAGATGTCGAGCAACTCCTCATACCGCCCCATATGGGCGTAGAGCTTCTCGAGCGCAGCCACGGCGCGTTGATTCTTCGGATCCAGGGTCAGGATCTCATCGTAGTACTTCAGCGCGTCGTCCCGCTGATTCAGCTCGTCATCGAGAATCCGCGCGATCTTCAGCTTGAGATTGATGCTCGCCGCGTCATCGGCGTCCTCCAGGAGCGAGCGATAGGTTTCAACGACGGTCTCCCACTCCCCGGTCTTGCCCGCGAGTCGTTCCATGTCCTCACTCGACTGCTCGTCCTCGGGGCTGAGTTCGAACACCGAGAGGAACCCCTTGAACGCCCGCCCGGCGTCCCCGATCTCCTCCTCTGCGAGGGTCGCGATGCGCCGGGTCAGCTCTATTTTATCTACGATATCTTCGAGGTGATGAAGGCGGACCTCCAGGACATCAGCGAGCTTGGCCGGCTCTTTGCCTTCCTCCAATATGGGGATGTAGAGCTCCGCCGCGTCCAGGTTCTCGGGATCCAGGGACAGGATGGTCTCGTAGGATGACGCCGCGCGATCGGTGCGGGACTTCTTCTCGCTCCAGAGCTCCGCCACCTTGAAGTACATACTAATTTTGGTGGCGACCTCCGTGGTGTCCCGATCCGCCTCCCGCTCCAGAATCCGGATGAACTCATCCCACTTTCCGCTAGTGTCGTAGAACGCCTCAAGGTCGTCCCACGCCTGGGCCGCGAGATAACGCTTCTTGAGCTGCTCCTGCGCCCGTCTGTCGTTCGGGTTCATCTCGAGCAGGGTCTTCCACGCCTCTATCGCCTTGGCGTTGTCCCCGATGCGGTCACCATAGACCTGCCCCAGCTTCTGGAGCATCTGTGTCTGTTGCGCCGGGTCGACAACGCTCTCCAGCTGCCTGGACAGCACCACCGCCAGCTTCTCCCACTCCTTGGCGCGCTCATAGAGGCTGCTCAGCTCGTTCAGGGCACTTTCGTTCTCGGGATCCACATTGAGGACCGCCTCCCAGCGCTCAATGCAGATATTGGGCCGCTTGAGACGATCGGACGCCAACTGGGCGATCTGCAGATACCCATCAATCCTGGCGGATTCATCATCGAGCTGCTCGATCTCTTTCTCCATCACGCCGATGAGCTTCTCCCAATCCCTCCGCTTCTCATACATCCCCTTGAGGAACTCGAGCGCCTCTGAATGATAAGGATCGACCGCCAACACCTCCTCAAAGGCCTTGATGGTCTCGGCCTGATTCGAGAAACGGTTGAGGAAGAGCTTGGCCACCACCAACCAGACCCCGACCTTCTCCTCAGGATCCGTAACCGCCGCCCCCTTGAGCTTCATCATCTTGACGAGATCCGGCCACCGCTCCATCGATTCGTATTTGTCGATTGCGGCGTTGATCGCGGGCAGGTAGTCCGATTTGAATTTGAGGATGGCCTGATAGGTATTGACCACCATCACATCCTGTTTCATGCGCTCATCATAAAGCGACGCCAGGGTCATCAGCACGTTGATCTTGCGGGGGCTGTCCTTGAGAGTATTGCCGTTCTTCTTCAGGAAATCCGCGAGCTGCGGCCATTTTCCCGTGTTCTCGAAAAGGCGCATCAGGGCGTCGACCACCTCCTGATGCCCGGGCGAGACCGACCATGCTTCCTGCCACGCGGCGATCCCCGCGTCGTCCCCCTCCATCTCAGCCGCGGTGGCGTTGTCGAACGCCTCTTTCATCTCAGGGGTCAACTCTTCCTCTTCCTGGGAAGATGCTGCGGCCAGTTCCTCTTCCTCCGCTATTACTTCTCGTCCATCCTCGCGCGATTCGCCGTCAATCGTCATCTCATTCTCCTCGAAGAGTTTCCCCGCCAACATGTCTGTCTGATTTGTTGTGGAGAAGCTGATAATACAAATTGGTATGCCTGCTTGGCGTGCCAAAGGACAGTTTTGGCTCACCAGTCATCCTGCATTCCCTCGATGGTGCGCCTCCCTGGAAACCGGGGAGATCTCTGGTAATGGATTCAATCTGCCGACCGTGCTCCCGCTCGCTATACAAATACATCGAAAAAAACGGGCTCAATTCTTTCCAGTATGTAGCTCCTGGATCTCTCATTATCCGGCCTGTGTTTTCCAAATACTTGAAACCGCTTGAATAAATCGCCTTCCCTACTTGCCTCGGGGTCTACCGAAGCGACGAAGCGATTTCATACCTGATACTATCATTTATATGGCGTGCCGTTTTCGATCTCCGCCAAACGGGCCGACGCCGCGGCCAAATAGTCCGGTCTGGTCTTCTGGCTCGCGCTCTGCATGAACTTGTTGAGCCAGATCTTGGCATTCTCCGGATTGGTGTAGGAGTAGGTCCACCCCAGGCTGAACATGGCGTCTTCCATGTTCGGCTTGATCTCCATGGCCTGCCGGAACTCCGCGACCGCCGCCTCGTACTCCTTCTTCTCCGCGAGCACCGTGCCCAGACGGTGGTGCAGCACCGCGAGCTCATCTCCCCTGCCCTCGAGGGCCTTGATGCCCTCCCGGAACACCTGCTCCGCCTGCGCCAGGAAATGGAAATCGGCATAGAGGCCGCCGAGCTCCCGATAGGCCTCGAAGAACCGCGGATTCTTCATGATTGTGTCGGTGTATTTCTGGAGCGCGTTCTGGGGGTCGTCCATTTTCTCGAAAACGACCCCGAGACGGTAGTGGGCTTTGAAGAGTGTATCGTCGAGCTCAATGGCCTTCACCAAGGCGCTCGCGGCCTGCTCCGGTTTCCCGGCCCATTGATACACCTCCCCGAGCTGGTAGTGCCAGAGGGCGACGCTGCCGTCCAGGGAGATGGCCTTGGAAAGATGGCGGGCGGCCTGGTCATACTCCTTGGTCTCGATGTACACCATCGCTAGATTGTGGTGAGCCTTCTCGTTTTCCGGATCCAGGCTCACGGCCTTGCTGCAGTCGCGAATGGCCTGAGGATATAGCTGACGCCGATGGTACTCGACGCACTTGTTCATCATCTCCACCGACTGAACATGCTCGCGGCTGCACTTCGCTCCGGAAAGAATGAGAAGTGTTCCAGCTGCACAAATTGCCAAAATGACTTTCCTGCCCATCTTTTTTTCTCCTAGTTTGAGTTCAAAAATCAAAAGATTTTATAAAGACGTATTTAAGATGTAAAGCCCTTAAACGAGATCAATATAGCAAAAACACAGCGTTGACCAAATTTAGTTTTCGAGGATCGACAAGCCTGTCAACTACCCAATTTTATGATTTTTCCCGACTTATCGTGTTTATACCCCTTGGGCAATATCGCATCGACCTTCTTCTTGAAGCCCGTAGTCGGCCACTCCAGACGAGAAAACGCATCCACCACCTCGTTCCGCACGCGGATACTCTCATCCTCACACATCGTCTTCAGCAGCGGCTCCCTCGCCACGTCCATCCCCTGCTTGGTCAGCGCAACCACGGTCTGATATCGCACCGTTTCGTCCACATCCTCCAGGAACCGAAGGAGCGACTTGGCCACATCGATATGCTCTATTTCTGCGAGCGCCATGACGGTTTGTAGCTTACGATCCGGATTTTTTTCATATTCGGTATCGAAATCTTCCAGAATCTCCAGGAGCTCCGTCTTGTACTCCTCGTCTGAAACAATGGCTTTCAAGGTGCGTAGAACCCAGCTGACGCTCTCCAGACTTCTCAGAGCGCGCTTGATCTGAGGCAACGCATCCCGGCCAATATCGATAATGGCGTCGTAAACCCACTCCTTTTCCCGCTCGTCTTCCATGCTCGGCTCGGCCACCACCGTGAACCGCTTGAGCAGACCGGCGATCGCCGTATCATTCCCCGACTTGGCGGCCTGGATGACATTCTGAAGCGAAATCTGGCGATAGTCTTTGGGTTTGAATTTGTTGTTTGCGCTTCGAATATCGCGGTCCAAACGATTCCTACGCCGTTTGTCCGCTGATAGAAAATCAAAAAATCCCATTCCGTCTCTATATCGAAATACACAAAGATATTCTACTTATATTTGCTTATTTTGTCGTAGAGGGTCGAATCGCGCATTCGCCTGAATCATTTGTTGTAGGGGGGAAGCTTGGATTCACCCAGAAGTTGCATTCGCCCGAATCGGACCGTAACCGGGCGATCACGAGGATCGCCTCTAAAGACCATCCGCCCGGTTCACAACCGGGCGATCACGAGGATCGCCCCTACAAACGATGTTGGTTCTGTCCGTAGGGGCGAATCTTGTTTTCACCCTGGTTTTCAAAAGTTAATAATGTTGCATATCTAAGACTTGCGATGAAAACATCATGTTCTGCTTGAGGTGCGCTCTTCCCTTAGACATCAGGGTCTTCGTTTGCGGAGCCCTCTTCTTCGTCCTCTGTCAACGCACCAATCATTTGATTGATACGGAAGCTCAGCCCTCCGACTTCGGAGGATTTCACGTCAAAACGGTACTGGTATTCACCATTGATGACCTTCAACACCCCCTCCTCAATCTCGATGATGGGCTTCATGAAGTGGTTGGCGAGGAGCATTCCGCTGACAAAGACAATCAGCAATGTGATGGCCATCGCAACGAGAATACTCTTTATTCCCCGGAGGTTTTGGAAAGATTTGTCGACGGAGGCCATCATCAGGGTCGCCACCCTATCCTTGGTCTCGGCGTTGGTCATCGGAACGATCTGGGCCAGGTAGGCCCGATCCTCCACAACAAGATCAAAGACATCGGATATCCTTCCCGCTTGGAGCGATTTATCCATTGATTTTATAATGTTCGCTTTGGTGAGGGTTTTCTCCAGACTCTCCCTCGCGGTCTCGGTTCCGAGGGATGTGCTGTAGACGGATTCCCCCTTCAGCACCGCGACCTCCATACTGGTCAACTTTGAATGTTTTGTCGCAGTGCCGTCCGAGATATCAAACCCCACCACGAGCGTCCCAGCGATATCATCTCCGAGCCAGATCGGCGCCGCCGCCAGCTCGAGCAAATCCGTGTTCATCAACTGACAATACTCTGAATTCTTTTTCTTCTTGCTGAACGGGGAGCTATCGTTGGACCATATCGCATAGGCCGCCTGGCCGTCCAGCGCCCGGGTCACGACGGACATGCCGTCAGCGACATTCTTTTTCACCGGACACGCGTTGGGGGTCGTGTTGCGCGCCAAAGCCACGCCCCGCCGGTCGGTAATCAGCACCAAGTCCGGCCGCTTATGATATTTGCTCTGCCATTGATCTGCATACTTTTCTATGGCTTGAACACATTTCTTAAACCATATTCTATGAATTTTCGCGTCGACCTGCGCTGAGGTCTGCCCCTCGTCCCGGTCCACCTCTACCTTTTCGAAAACGGTCACCATATCCCGGGACATGGCCTGGGCTCTGACATTGTTCAACAATTCGAACCCTCGAAGACCTTCAGATCTCGCAAAGAGCGCGGTGATGACCTGAAGATTCTCCCGGAGATCTTCTTTGGCCTTCTTCTGCAAGCGGTTGTCGAGATAGAAATAGCTCGCCACACCAAATAACAACACCGCAATAAAGTTGGGTAGGATTATTTTTACACGCATGTCGGCTCCTTATCTCTCCATCTCCCTTTCAACTAAAAGATTTAATATCAAAATCATATAGATAGATTGGGTCCCATCCCACTGAAGACCTCATTGCACAAAGGTAAATCAAGTATACTTCAAATTCATCTACTCTGCATGGTGAACCGGCGTTTTCCTCCCATAGAGGCTTTCCTCATGAAGTGCACAATCTATTTTTTCATTGATATTATAGTGTGTTATAAAGTACTTATGATATATCAGGCTGCCGATTCGTGCCGGATTTGCTATATTGAGTTTGAAAGGATTGGGAGGTTCCCATGTTGAGATTTTTCCTCTCCAAGCTTCGCGAGAGCCCCGGGCCACTAAAAGAGGCCCGGCTCGTCGCTTGTGATCTAGCAGAAGAAGTATTGGATATCGCCAAATATTACGTCAAACGAATTCGCCAGGGAGAAACAGAACAAGAGGGTTACAGACAGACGGTGGAAACCCCGCCGGAATCTGTGGGCCCTCCGGTTTCGCCGGCCGCACCTACACAGGAAGTCACTCCCCCCCCCCAGGAACGAACCCTGGAAATTTCCGAAGAACTGGCCTCCGTGTTGGATATCCCGACCAATAAGAGAAAACAGGAGTTCAAGGTGTTGGCTATCCTGTGGGATGCCAATAAACGAAATATGGGCGTCCTCTCCGCGAAAGAGCTGTCTGAGCACGGTGCCAAGCTCGGGATCGTGATTCGCCACGAAAACGTACGCAAAATCATTCGAATGCGGCTGGAAAACTACGTCAGGACCATTCAGAACAGGGTGGGAAGAATTTCAGTTTACCACTATCATCTCACCCCCTCCGGCGAGCAGTATTTTAAAGATAAATACTTAAAATGAGAAGTGTATACGATTTATAAAGCAGTAGTTCATTTGACACTGAGCCAGAAAAAGAAGTAAAAAGCTCTGGATCTGCTTGGCACTCTCGCCACGGCCGACAAGGCAAGGAGATTTGCTTCCGGATGGCCCGAGACTCATCCCTCACGGAACCTTCCCCCCGTGTTCTCGTCGTCGATGACGAAAAAGTCATCAGAGAAATCCTCGCTGATTTTCTCTCTCTCGAGGGTTTCACGGTCGCCACCGCGCCGGATGCGAATTCCGCGCTTGAACGGCTGGGGCAGGAGAACTTCGATATGGTGATCTCCGACCTCAAGATGCCGAACATGAGCGGCCTGGAGCTCCTCGAGCAGATCAAGCTGAACCACGAAAATGTCCTGATTGTCATCATGACCGGGTTCGGAACCGTAGAGACCGCTATCGAAGCGATGAAGAAGGGAGCGTACGACTATATCCTCAAACCCTTTAACGTCGAGGAGGTCATCCATATCGTCCACCGGGGATTGGAAACCCAGCGGCTCATCTCCGAGAACATCCGCCTTCGGGAGATTGTATCCCTCCAGGAGCTCTCCCTCGAGCTGCAGGCGACCCTGTCTCTGAAGGAGGTCATCGACTCCACGCTGGCCAAGTGTATCTCCAGCGTCGGATGCGCGCTCGCGACCCTGTATCTACTGAATGAGAAGACCAAGAAGTTCGAGGAGGGGGGATTTCTGGTACACCCGGATGCGCCCCCCGGCTCCAGCGCGGGTCAGCTCCGTCTGGACAGAGTGCTGGACGAGCTGAAGGCGGGGGCTTTCGTGTTGGTCCATGGGGAAATGGCGGCGGCCGAATATTTCATGAAGCCGCCGCAGAACCTGGTCTCTTTGATGTGTATCCCCCTGGTGGTCCGCCAGAACCAGATCGGCATCTTGACGCTATACTCCTTTATCTACGACATGCGGTTCACCGAGGGGCAGCGAAAGATGTTCTCGATGCTGGCCTCCCGCGCGGCGGCGGCGATCGACAACGCCCTCCTCTTCAACAACCTTCAGCAGACCTTCAGACAGACCATCCAGGGCTTGGCGCGCGCTATCGAGGCCATGGACAAGTACACCGCCGGTCATTCGGATCGGGTGATGGTGTACGCCCGAATCACCGCCGAGCAGCTCGGCGAGCCGGCGGATCAAATCGAGCTGGTGGTCCAGGCAGGGGCTCTTCACGATATCGGAAAGCTGGGCTGTCACGCCAATTTGAACAAGGCCGGAAAGCTCACCAGCGAGGAGTACGGGATTTTCAAGGAGCATCCGAGCTACGGAAAGGAGATTATCAAGCCGATTTCCTTCTTGCACGCCATCGTCCCGGGGGTCCAGTTCCACCACGAAAGATGGGACGGCAAGGGGTACCCCCAGGGGCTCGCCGGCAAAGAGATCCCCAAGATCGCCCGAATCCTGGCCGTGGCGGATGCCTACGACGCCATGACCTCGAACCGGGCCTATCGACAGGCGCTGACGCACAATGTCGCCATCCAGGAGATACGGCGCTGCTCCGGGAGCCAGTTCGATCCCGAGGTCGTGGAGGCCTTTGTCCTCGCCATCGAAAAGTATCGCGCCAAGCGGGGACACATCAGCCCCGAAGACTAACGCCGCCTCATGCGATCCGACAAATCAGGCGCCCTCGATTCCGCCGATGTCTCCGTGCGTGTTCGGGTGCTGCTCGGGCTCTTCGCCACCATGGCCATCTTCGCCTTCCTCACGATCTACTCCATCATCTCCCACAAGCATACCGTGGAGAAGGTCGGGCTGATCAAGAGCTCCTATCTCCCCCTGATCCTCGCGACCTCCGAGATCAGCGCCAACCAGGTCGTCTTCAACATCTTCCTGGACCGGCTGGTGGACGATCCCAACCAGTCCGTGACGCGGGAGTGGATCAACGCGGCGCGGCGCTACCGGCCCGAGGAGCTCGAACGGTTGCTCAAGGCCATCACCGCCACCCTCGAGTCCCCGATCCCGAGCGAGGAGGAGATGTTCCTCGAGGAGATGCGCCACCGGCTGAAGGAGGTCGGCCTTCGATATCAGGACAACGAGCGCCGTTTTCAGGGGCTCTATGACCTGATGGACACCGGCCGGCTCGACGAGGCCCGGGAGCACATCGAGAGCCTCAAGCGGGTGGAGCGGTTTCTGAACCGCGCCCTGTCCGGGATCGGTGATGATATCAAGCGACACATGATGGGGATTACCGAGGAGGCGGAGTACGACGGGCTGCGGGCCACCTGGGGGCTCGCCCTCTTCACCGCGGTGGGGGTCCTCATCGCCGGGACCCTCATCGTCTCGACAAACCGCCTCCTCACCCCCCTAAAGACCCTTCAGGCGGCGGTCCGCAAGGTCTCCCTCGGCGACTTCAAGACCCGCATCGATGTTCAGCGGCAGGATGAAATCGGCGCCCTCGCGAACGGATTCAACAAGATGTCCGAGGCGCTGGAGGATCGGGATCAGATGCTGATCCGCTCTGAGCGACTCGCCACCGCGGGGAAGATGGCCGCCCAGGTGACCCATGAGATCCGGAACCCCCTCTCCTCCCTCGGCCTGAACGCGGAGCTCCTGGAAGAGGAGCTCTCGGTGAAGCAGAGCACGGATGAGGCCCTCAACCTGCTCAAGGCCATGCAGGACGAGGTCGACCGGCTCACCAAGATCACCGAATCCTACCTCCGCTACTCCCGGCTGCCCTCGCCGGAGCCGAAGATGGACGATCTCAATGAGTTGGTGACCGCGGTCCTGGAGTTCATGAGAGAGGAGATAAGGGAGAGCGACATCGTCGTGACGATGCACCTGGAGGACGATCTGGAGCAGGTCTTCTTCGACCGCGCACAGATCCGCCAGGCCCTCTCCAATCTGGTAAGGAATGCCTGCGAGGTCATGCCCGAGGGGGGCGCGTTGACGGTCCGTACCCGACGTCGGGAGGAGCACATCGAGCTCCATGTTCAAGACACGGGGACGGGGGTTCCGGATGACGCCGCCGGCCACATCTTCGAATCTTTTTTCAGTACCAAGAGCAGCGGCACCGGCCTCGGCCTGCCCCTGGTACGTCAGATCTGCGTCGCCCACGGCGGCGATGCCCGCTTGGAGCGAACCGGCGACGACGGCAGCTGCTTCGTCATCGCGCTGCCCCGGGTCAAATCAACAGACAGGGACAAGGTGGAATGAAAATGAGCATCAGAAAGAACCGAAAACCGAACGAACTGAGAGACGTCACCATCGAAACGGGCTTCACCAAACACCCCGAGGGGTCGGTGCTGATCCGCTGCGGGGACACCGCGGTGATCTGCACGGCGACCGTGGACGAGCGGGTCAAGGAGTGGTTGAAGGGCCGAGGGCGGGGGTGGGTCACGGCGGAATACGCCATGCTCCCGCGGGCGAACGCGCAGCGCATCCTGAGAGAGGGGCAGTTCGGCCGCTGGCCCCAGGGGCGTTCCCAGGAGATCCAGCGTCTCATCGGGCGATGTCTCCGCGGGGCGGTGTGGCCCGCCCGGGTCGGAGAGCGGACCGTCACCATCGACTGTGACGTCATCCAGGGGGACGGGGGGACGCGGACCGCGTCGGTGACCGGCGGCTTCGTGGCGCTGGCGCTGGCCCTCGACAAGCTGATGAAGCAGAAGCTCATCACCAAGCCCCCCCTCAAGAACACGCTGGCCGCGGTCAGCGTGGGCATCGTGTCGGGGGAACCGCTCCTCGACCTGGAGTATATCGAGGACTCCAACGCGGACGTGGATCTGAACCTCGCCGCGTACGAGACCGGCGAGATCGTAGAGGTGCAGGGGACCGCGGAGGGGAAGAGCTATTCCCGCGACGATTTGATGCGGCTCACCGATTTGGCCCTCGAGGGGGTGATGTCGCTCACGAGAATACAGCGGCGGGTCCTCTCCGACGCCGGGGTGGAGCTCGACGCCCTGATCGACCGCAGGGAGGACCTGAAGTGAAGAGAGTCATCATCGCCACCCGGAACCGCGGCAAGCTCAAGGAGCTGAAGGAGCGGCTGGAAAGCCTGGACTGCGAGGTGACCTCCCTCGCGGACTTCAATGATCGATTCGAGGTCGAGGAGGACGCCGACACCTTCGAGGGGAACGCGCTGAAGAAGGCCCGTGCCGTCTTCGAGCTCACCGGTCTCCCGACCCTCGCCGACGACTCCGGGCTCGAGGTGGACGCCCTCGAGCGGAAGCCGGGGGTTCACTCCGCGAGGTACGGCGGTTCCGGACTCGATGACAGCGGCCGTTGCGAGCTGCTCCTGAACGAGCTCGCCCACGTCCCCCCCCAGAAACGCACCGCCCGCTTCCGAGCGGCCCTCGTCTATTTGGCGCCGGGGGAGTCTCCGGTGACGTTCCACGGCGACGTCGAGGGGAGGATCGGCCTGGAGCTCTCGGGGGAGCACGGTTTCGGCTACGATCCAGTGTTCATTCCGGAGGGCTACCGGGACACGATGGCCGCCCTCGGTCCGGAGATCAAGGGTCGCATCAGCCACCGGGCCAAGGCCCTCGACGCCTTCGTCGACTATTTCAGAGACCGGATGGCTTAGCCCGGGGGGAGGACCGGCGCGAGATTGGCCCATCGACTCGTCGCGTTTTCACGATATAATGGGCCTTATGATTCACCATGCAATCCTTTCATTCGTAATCCTGGTCTGTTCCTTTTCTTCCCGGCAGCTCATGGCCGATGACTCGGCGGGGATCGTCGGCACCTGGCTCTCCGAGGACAAGACGGGGAAGATACAGATATTCAAGTGCGGCGCCAAGTACTGCGGCAAGGTCGTATGGATCAAGCCGTCAAAGGAACATCCGGACCCGCAACAGATCCTGGACGTCCACAACCCCGCCCCCGAACGGCGCGCCGACAAGATCATCGGTAAGACGATACTGTGGGGGCTCACCTATGACCGCGACGAGCGCGTTTGGGAGGATGGCTCCATCTACGATAACCGCAAGGGAAAGGTCTACAGCTGTGAGGTCTCCCTCCGCGGCGGCGGGAAGGAGCTGCTCCTCAGAGGGTTCGTGGGGATCTCGCTGCTCGGGAAGACCACCACCTGGACCCGGGTCGGCTGAACGAGCCCCACCCCGAATCAGGACTCTTTCTTGTGCCCGGCGGTCAGCTGGAGCCCCACCCCTTCGAAGAGGAAGTAGACGGCGAAGCCCCACCAGAGGGTGTAGATGACGTAGAAGATGAGCGCGCCGGTCAGGATGAGCCAGCGATCCGAGGCCTTCTCGGGGGTGATCGTGTAGTAGTTGTATCCCACCTCGATGCCGCGGGATATCAGCTCGCCGATATAGGAGGACTCGGGAAAGCGCTTCTTGGAATCCATCTCCTTGGCGATCGCCTTGAAGGTCTTCCACCACGCCAGAAGGACGCGCTTCTCGGGGATGCCGTACCGATCACTCACTGCCTTCCCCCGGTTCTCGAACATGTCGTCCGAATCCCTGAGGACCGCGTCGTAGAGGGTCCCCATGGCCACCTCGACCTTCAGCGCGTCGTCCCCGGAGGGGGTCACATCGGCCCCTGCCGCGACCAGCACCTTCCGGGCGTCGTCAAGGATCTCCTTCTCCAGGGTGAGGGTCCCTTCGAGCTCGGCCTTCGCGTGGGGTTTCGCGTTCTCCCTGAGCAGGGGGATGTAGTAGGTGGACCCCTTGGAGATGGTATTGAAGAGCTTGTCCGTCGCCCGGAACGCATTGCCCCCTTTGAAGATGGGCATGAACATGACGCAGAGAATTCCGACGAAGACCAGCGCCATCACGCTCCCCCTCAGAAACGCTCTCTTATCCTTGATCAGCATGGCTCAGTCCTCCCCTCGCAGCGTCTTGATGTTGGTGAAGAACTTCGTGATGACCCAGAAGGAGAAAATCCCGATGGCGATAAAGAACGTCAGGTTTCCGATAAAGGCCAGTGTATCCGAGGTCCCCTTCGAGATGGAGATCAACTCCAGCTCGTCGAGCTTGGCCGGGAGCGCGAAGAGCCGGTTGGCGAACCCTGCGAGGATGGCGATGGCGTAGAACGCCCGGATGTATATCCCCTTGATGACCTTGGTGGTCAACGCGCCGAGCTGGATTCCGAGGAGCGATCCGATGAGCATCCCCATGGCGAGGGTGTAGAAGATGAAGCCGTGGATGGCGTACTGGGAGATGGAGGCGAACCCGGCGGTGAAGATGATCTGCATGATGTCGGTGCCCACGGTCGTAAACGAGGAGACCCCGAGGATGTAGACGAACATTGGGAACGTGAGGAAGCCGCCCCCCACCCCCATGATGGCGGCCACGAACCCCACCACGGCGCCGCACAGGGCCACGAACAGCGCGGGGATGCGCTTTCCCCCGGGGACCAGATCCTGATCGAACTTGATGAGGGGGGGGATCTTGGCGGACTGCAACCTGGCGGAGAGGGTCTTCTTGGAGCCGTCCTGCGCTATGCCACCGCCGTGGGCGTCCACGTCCTCCCCCTTCTTCCGGAGCTTCAGGAAGTCGATGAGGGCGAAGATCCCGAGGAAGCCCAGCATCAACACGTACAGGAGGCTGATAAACGTGTCGCTGAGCACCGGGTTGGTCTCGTACAGGGCCCGGTTGACCTGTCCGCCGCCCAGCACACCGACCCCCGACCCGACAAGAAACGCGACGGCCAGGGGCACGGAGACATTACCGAGCTTCTTGTGCACCGCCGTCCCCATCATGGCCTTGGCGAAGATGTGGAAGAGGTCGGTGCCCACCGCGAGGATCCCCTTGATGCCGGCGCTCATCAGGGCCGGTGTAATGATGAAGCCGCCGCCAGCGCCGATGCACCCCGTAATGAGCCCGGCGCAGAGTCCGATGAGGATGGAGACGAGGAAGATCTCAGGGGTATAGAAGGCCGGGCTGTAGGCCTTCTTCCCCCCCAGGATGGCGGGGAGGGTCTCGGCGTCGAGCGCCATGGCCCACGACGCCGCGAGTATCGGCGTGGCCAGGGCGATGAGGATCAGGAGCTTCTTGCGGTTCCGGAGGATGGAGAGCGAGGTCTCCACCTCCCACTGTGCGTGGGCCCTCGCGGCTGTAAAAAGAAACTCCCCTACGCTGCGAAACCATCTCATTCAGTCACCTGCGGTACCTTTCAATATCAGAACGCGCATTCAGCTTCGACCGACCGTAACACGAGCGGTCAGCCGTGTTATTCCTGTTTTCGTATCCAATAGAGTTGCGGTGCTGGGGTCGGCAAGTCGAAACATCAAATTCTAGTTACCTGGCTTGTCGATCGCTCAATAGAGAATCGGTTTTTATATCGCTGATTGCACTTCTAACACTAAAAAGACACCCTTGCCTAGACGTATTTTCGGTTTATGGAGTAGGAATCGAGACGTAATAAATCAATAGGCGCCCAGGAAGGCGGAGGGCCTGACGTCGACCTTGACCGTTTCGACGCCCTCTATTCTCTTCGCGATATCGACGACTTGCCGACAGACAACATTTTCCTGGTGGAGCGGTGCCTCGACATGGACCGTGACCTTCCCCCCCTCCGCCGAGACCTGGACCTGCGGCCATCCGGCCACCACCGCGGCCTTGACCTTCGCCGCCAGGGCCAAGTTGTCCAGCGCCTGCCGGGATTCCGGCGTGGTCTGAAAATGGGGAAGCGTGACGGTATGGCAAATGATATCCACCGCGTCATTCACGGAGAGCGTCTTGATATGGAGCACCATATCATAGAGCGAGGAGTCCGAGGTGTCCGCGCCGTAGAGGGTGAGCGACCACCGGCGACGCTCATCGTCGTCCTTCTTCAACAGGGATCGCGCCTGGTCCGCGGTGATGTTCTCCCGCTCCATCTCGAGCCGGACCCGATCCTCCAGGTCCGCGATGATCCGCACCTTCAGGGAATGCCGGATCCCCGTCAGGAAGAAGTGCCCGGCGAGACCGTGGTAGACCACATTGTCCTTCTGGAAGTTTCTGAGGATCGCCTCCTGAATATAGGATACGTAGCGCTCCTTGCCGTGGGTGAACCGATCCAGCACCGAGGGGGCGTCATGGAGCGCCCGGATCAGCTTGATCTCGGGGGTGTTGAACTGCTCGGAGGCCTCAAGGAGGATATCCCGCGAGAGACATTCGTATCCGAGCCGTTCCGCCACCGTCTCCGCGATCTCTTTGCCCTTGCTGAAGGAGCCTCTGGATATTGTGATGATTGACATGGTTCTCCTTGTCTTTACGAATCCGTTGAAATAGTCTCCCGGCTTTCTACAAGAGTCAAGCTGTCGCTGGCAATCCCCCCTGTATCCCGTAGTGGTTTGTGATACTCTCCCCGGAACACGGGAGTGATCAGGGAGGACACATGCTCGGTATAGACGGCAATCGCTTTACGTTGAACGGCGTCCCCGCCTTGTTGCGGGGGGTGGGACTCGGCAACTGGCTCAACCTGGAGCACTTTCTCATCGGCATCCCCGGAGCGGAGCAGGAGATCCGGCGCTGCGTGCTCGACCGCTACGGCCCGGAGGCCGCGGAGGCCTTCTGGCGCCGCTACTTCGGGCGCTCGGTCGGCGAAGCGGACCTCCGATATCTCCGGCGGCTGGGGTTCAACTCGATCCGCGTTCCGGTGAACCACCGCCTGTTTCCGACCACGGGACGTTTCGAGGACGCGCCGGCGGTCCGTGAGCTGGACCGGGTGATCGAGTTGTGCGGACGCAACGATCTGGTCTGCATCATCGATCTGCACGCCGCCCCCGGCGGACAGAACCCGGACTGGCACAGCGACAACATCACCGGTGACTACGAATTCTGGAGGCGTCCGGCGCACCGGGCGCGGGCGGTCTCCCTCTGGGGCGACCTGGCGGCGCGCTACGCCGCCTGTCCGGCGCTCGGGGGGTACGATCTCGTCAACGAGCCCTGCTACTTCGAGCCGGAGCTGGACGCCGTGCTGACGGCGTTCTCCGAGGAGTGCACGCGCGCCATCCGGCGCTTCGACACGGACCACATCATCTTTCTCGAGGGCAACACCTACTCCCGCGACTTCTCCATGTTCACCGAGCCTTCGGACGACCGGATCGCCTACACCTTCCACTACTACCCGTTCCTCCAGATCGCCGCCGAGCTCTCGAAGGAGAACATCGGAGAGGTGCTCCGAGAGAGCCTGTTCTCGGATGTCACCTTGCACCATCTGCAGGACCTGGGGCGCCCCCTCTGGTGCGGCGAGACGGGTCATCCCCATCACCTTCCGGCGAGCCTCCCGGCCCTGAAGACCTACCTCGAGCTGCTCGAGTCCCTCGACATCTCCTGGGCCCTCTGGCCCTACAAGGACGCGCGGGCCATGGGGATCGTCAGTCCTCCAAAAGAGGGACGCTGGATGCGGCTGGTGAAGCGGCTCTCGGGCTGGTCGTTCTGGGACATCTTCAACGAGGACAGCATCCTCGCGGCGGATAGGGCCGGCGACAAAAAACGCTTCTACAAGCGCCTCGCCGAGGAGAGTACGCGGGCGAACCGGCGATTCGGTGAGAACCTGGCGGCCGTGTCGTTCGAGGAGCTGATGGCGGCCGTCGACGACTGGGGGTTCGAGGTTTGCGAGGAGAACGGTCCCCTCGTCGACCTCATCCGACAGCTCCCGAGGCCAGGGACACCGCTTCGAAAGACAAAGCGATAGAGATCCGAGATACGCCTCCTCTGGTCATGGAGGAAGAGTGAGACGGGGCCGTTAGGGTCTTGTTTTTTGAAACCGGTTTGGTAGCCTCCCGTCATGATGTCGCGAATCGGATTATCGTTCTGTTTTTGTTTACTCACAACTTCGTGCGCCAAATCCCGAGAAGAGACGCCCGCCGTTGAGAAACAGGCGCCCTCGACCGAGCAGTCCGCGCTGCTGAAGGAGGCCAAAACGCTGACCGAGGCGGCGTACGATCTCAAGCTCGAGGGGAGGAATCGAGAGGCCCTCGAGCGGTTCGAGAAGGCCTTCGCCCTCCTGAATCGCGCGGCGGGACCGGAGAGCGGGGACGTGGCGTCCAACCTGGACGATCAGGCCACCGTACACCTCCGCACCGGTCAGTATCAGAGGGCCCGGGCGCTCTATCGTCAGGCCCTCGCCATCGAGAAGAGGCGCGCGCCGGAGGGATCCCGCCTGGCATCGGGGGTCGAACGACGCCTGGCCACGCTCGACGCGCTGGAGCACCATGAGCACGTCTGCCGGGAACCCCTTACCCCTAGAAGCGAAGGTACAGAGGCGAACAGCAGTCCTCCCCTGCCCTATTTCCCCGAGAAGCAGGCGCTCTATACCGCCTACGCCAGGATGGCGGATGAGCTGAAGCCCTGTCTGGAGAAGTCCCACTCGTCAAAGCCAATTCCCGTCTGGACCGTGCTCCTCGGTACCGGCCGGATCGTGCTGGCGCGCACCGAGGGACCGCTGGCAGGAACAGAACCCGCGAAGTGTCTGGAGACAACACTCATCAAGGTCTCTCCGAAGTATGCCGATGATATGCCCCACTTCAGAGCCTGCTATCGTAATTTCAAATACCCGTTTCTCATTGTCTTGTAGACAATGGTTACAATCTTGTGGTATTTTTATATTTATGATGTATAACACTAACAGGACCATGTATCATTGGCAGCACATTGAACAGGAGCCCCATGGATAACAGAAGACAGAAGCGTCGCTATCGTGCCCGTCTCAAGGGCCACCTCTGGTTCGAAGGGCAAAAAGTCTCCGTGGAGACCGTCAATCTCAGCGAATCGGGGGTCCGCATCACCCTGGACATGCCGCTCCTCGAAGGGTCCGATGTCCGGCTGCACCTCGACGTTTCACCGAACGGGGTCATGAAGGTCGAGCCCATCGTCGCCAACGGGGTGGTCGTCTGGTGCCAGGAGGATATTGAGGTGGGCTACCAGGCGGGGATTCGATTCGTCACCCTCTCGACGGATCATGTGAATTATCTCTCCCACTCCCTCCCCTCCTATCCCCCGGCGTGATCTCATTGTGGGCCTGGATCATCCAAGCCTTTTTCATTTGTATATTCATTTAGATAGACGCATTATTTCATATTCTTCACAAAGTTCCAAGTTGTCTTGATGGTATCACTGAGAGACTATGGGATCCGGGCAGTCGCGCTCGAAGGCACAGCCGACACAGTCCTCTCCGATCCAGAAGCGGTCGAAGAGGCCGGCGAGCTGCTTGACGAAGGGGGGCTCATCGCTGACCAGGCCGAGCTCCAGGTTCCGCCGGGAGGCCTTCTTGACCCCCAGCCCGGCGCCGGTGAAGTTGGCGGATCCCATGTATCCGTGCCGGTTGTCCACGATCACCATCTTCCAGTGGGATCGGGGGCAGATCTGGAGCTCCAGCCGGCCGCTGGTCAGCCGCGGGAAGCCCTCCAGGGTCTTCCGGAAGTGGGAGGACGGCAGATCGCTGTGCACGACGCGGAAGGTCACGCCGTGCCGGGCCATCTGATCGAACTGTTCCAGGATCGGGCGATACCCGCGGGGGGTGCTGATATGCATGTCCTTGAGATTCGCGGTGGCGATCCAGACGGTCCGGCTCGCGCCGAGCACCATCTCATGGATCACCTTCTGATGGAGCGCCTCGCCGCTGATGATCTCGAGGTCGGACAGCATCTAGCTAGTGCCTGATGTTGTGAAAAGCGGCCTTCACGCGGGCGGTGATCGGAAGGAGACGTCGGAGGACGGCGCGGCCCATCGACCGCCCCCTCGCCTTCACGGGCTCGGGCAGATGTCCCGCAGCGTTCGTCGACCACCGCGCGGCCACGGCGCTCCCCCGCTTCGCCCCTGTCAGCAGGAACCCCAGCACCGGCGCGGCGTAGCGCACGACCGTACGCCACGCGTCCCGGAAGGGATGGGGCGACCAGTCCTGCTCCTCGGCCGGAGTCTCCTCCCCCTGGGTCTCGGCGGGATCGATGAAGGCGTCATCGGTAATCCGCAGCACCACCTGGACGGTGTGATCCGATTGAATCGCGCCGATGTCCGAGACCACCGTCTCGATGGCCACCCCCCCCGTGCTCATCACCACGGGGCGCCCCAGCTCGAGGCAGAAGGTCTCGCCGATCGTCGCCGGCGGCAACGGCGCCTGGGGCGCGGCGTCGGAAACCGTCTCATTTGTGGCCGGCGCGCCCTCGGACGCCACCTTCAGCCCCACCCGGGCGCCGCCGCTGTCATCGGCCTCGGACCAGATGACCCGCGCGGACTGTTCGACAGGGGTCCGCCCGGAATCCCAGAAGATACGCAGCAGCACCTCGCTGTCCAGCGCCGGCATCCCGTTGAAGTAGGCGCCGATGCCCGCGTCCGAGAGGTTGTCGGTCCGGCCCGAGCAGAACGGCTCGCCGTCGCTCCCGATCACCTCGATGGATTTCTCAATCGCCATCCGCTTCTCTTCCAAACGTCTCTCTTCGTACATACTCCACCTCCGGTGTCACCGTGACACAGGGCTACTCTATCGTTTCGGGCGGATGGTTCAAAAAAATCGGCAAAGCCTTTCGACCCCAAAGTAATCCGGGCTGGGGGTGAGGGGCCGGGCAGACAGGGCCTCAATCCACCGGGATGAAGTAGGCGAGGCCGGCGGAGACGGACTGCTGGCCGGCGGGGGAGCCGTCGATGTACAGGGTGATCCCCTTCGGCAGGATGAAGCCCATGCCCATGCCGGCCTGGACAAAGTAGCGATCCCGCCCCTGGATCCTCTCCGCCGGAGCGTCGATGAAGATCGGACCGCCGAAGACGCGGGGGGCGAGGTAGAGACGCCAGACATCGAAGAGGGTGTACCCGACAGTGAGGCCGAGCTGAACATCGGTGGCCCAGAGGTGCCCCCTGATTCGGTCGGTGTCCTCGAAGGGGCTCCTCGAGTAGCTCGCGGCAAATGAGATAGACAGGAAGGGCCGAGGCCCCTTCTCCTCCAACAGCTGCCATGTGAGCCTGAGGGAGAGGAGGAACCCTGTGCCCACCTCCAGGTCGAGCCCGTCACCGTACATCTCACCGTTGGTGACCGTCCCGCCCGCCAGAGAGAGGCTGAGCCGGTCGGAGAAGAAGTAGCCGACCTGCGCTACGGCGGTCTGCTGCACGAGGGTGGGATCGGCGCCCCCCTCGAAGTGGAGGTGGGACCAGAACCGGCCGTACCCGGCGGACACCTGAACCCCCCGGGAGCCCTCCGTCCCGGGCTCATCGGATTTCGGCGCGTTGCAGCCGGTCGGACCGACCGGCGCCCCCACCCCTCAGGAGACCGAGGGGCGCGGGAACAGGAGCATCGCCCCTGTCAGGAGCGCGCCGCAGAACATTGTTATAGTGTGCTTTCGCATCATACAGGCTATATAAGATCCTGCGGCGGAATTGCCATGATCAAAAAAAAGAAGGGGTCCTTTCAAACGACAAACACCGATTGTTATCCCGAGCCCTGAATCAATGTAGAGGTGGATTCACTCGCCGTATTCATGTAGATTGCCTACGAGACGTCAGGAAACAGTCGATGGTGGAAGAGAACAGACGAAGCTTCAGAGCCTTGGTGGGGGCGCAATTCCTCGGCGCCTTCAACGACAACCTCTTCAAACAGCTGATGCTCTTCCTCGCGGCCGGCTACCTCTTCCCCGACCGCGACGTGCAGGGGCTCGCCTTCGCGGTCTTCGCCCTCCCCTTCGTGCTGTTCAGCGGCCTGGCCGGCGATCTGAGCGAGCGTTTCAGCAAGCGGGCCATCGTCTTTCGCATGAAGGTGGCCGAGATCGCGATCATGGGCCTCGGGGTGATCGCCTTCGCCACCCTCAGCTGGACCTTCATGCTCGTGGTGCTCTTTTTGATGGGGATGCAGTCCGCCTTCTTCGGCCCCTCGAAGTACGGCGTCATCCCGGAGCTGATGCCGGCGCACCGGCTGCTGCGGGCCAACGGCATCATCTCGATGACCACGTTCGCGGCCATCCTCTTCGGCCAGGCCCTGGCGGGGCCCCTGCTGGACGGCTTCGGCGACCGGCTCTACCTGCCGGCCCTCGCCTGCGTCCTCTTCGCCGTGCTCGGCACCCTTATCGCCGGGCGGATGACGCCCCTCGCCCCCCAGAACCCGGCGCAGCGGATCCCCCCCCACCCCTTCGGCAACCTCTTCTCCACCATGAAGCACCTCCGCGGCGGGAAGCGGATCCTCCGCTTCGTGCTGCTCAACTCCTTCTTCTGGTTCAACGGCGGCGTGATCCAGCAGGCCATCGTGAGCCTGGGCGAGCCCGACTACCTCGACGTCGGCGTCGGCGAGAAGAGCCTCCTCTCCTATGTCCTGGTGACCCTCTCCATCTCGATCATCACCGGCAGCCTGCTGGTCCCCGTCATCTCCAAGCGGCTCGGTGTGGGGCGCACCATCATCACCGGCACCCTCCTGATGGTCGTCGGCCAGCTCTCCCTCCTCACCATCGGCCCCCTCTTCGACCGGGCCGGCGGGGGGCTCGTCATCACCCACGGCCTGATGGTGCTCATCGGGGTCTCCGGCGCCATGTTCGTGGTCCCGGTCCAGACCTACCTGCAGCACGCCCCGGAGCCGGGGAGGAAGGGGCAGACCTTCGCGGTCAACAACTTCATGAACTTCCTGTTCATCTTCGGGGGCGGCGTCTACTACCTGGCGGCCCGGATGCCCGCCTTCGACATCGGCCCGACGGCCGCCCAGGCCCTCTCCAGCCTGATGGTGCTGGGGTTCCTGCTTCTCAACCGGCGTCTCGTGATGAAGATGATCATCTAGGGTTTTAGGGAGATCACCCGCCCCGCCGTCAGGGTGACGACCGTGGGGACCCCCGGCTGACGGCGGGAGATCCGGCGGAGCAGGCCGGTGAAGCGGATCTGCCGCCCCCTGACGAGGCGCTCGGCCGCGGCGATGTCGTAGGTGGCCACCACGATATTGTACCTCCGGTAGAGCGGCTTTTAAGGGTTGGCGATGTAGATCACCGCCCGGCCCCGCGACGCCCTCACGTCCACCACCTCCCCCTCCCAGACCACCGGCATGCCCTTGAGGCCGGCCCAGTTGTGCCGGACGGCGAGCCGGGTGTTCTGCGTCACGTCCACCATGTCGACAAACTGCTCGAAGCTCATCCGAGTTGAAGTTGCGCTCTGATTCAGAGGCGGGGATGGCGGCGGATTGGCGATGATCCCCTCTATCCGCCCCGCCCCCAGGACGACGACCATCGGACTCCCCCGCCGGGCCTTGTACCGCTCCAGGGCGCCGGTGAAGCGGACCATCTGCCCCGTCGAGAGATTCGAGACGACATTGTAGTCGGCGGTCGAGAGCACGATGTTGTACCCCCGATAGGTGAGCCCGTCCGGGTGGGCCAGGTAGATCTGCTGGCGAGTCCGGCCGAGCCGCACCGCCGTTATGGTGGCGTCCCAGGTCACCCGACGCCCCCGCCAGCCGTGCCAGAAGCGCTCCGCCGCGAGGGGGGTGTTGTCGAGGGAGCTCAGCCCCGACGCGATCTGGGAGAAGGAGACCGCCTCTGACGCGGCCGCGGCGCGCGGGGCCGAGGACAAGAGAAAGAATGCGAGTAATAGTGAGAAGTGTTTCAATGAATAGCGCATCGTTCGACTCCTTTGTGGGCCTCATTGATATCCAACACCGGTGTTGGGAGAAAGGCACACCGGAATCGTCATCCAATGGCGGGTTCGATCGCGGCGGGGTTTGGCTGCTTGTCATAAGGACGGAAAGGACTCAAGGGACTTAAAGGACTTGGGTAAAGTATATCTAAAAAGATACATTACTCCTCGTCCTCGCGTCCTGCGCTTCGAAAGAAACGCTACCTTTAACAGGAAAAGCGCCGGTTGAAACGAAATCGGCGAAACCTGTAAAGCAACACCCCGCCGTTGAAACAGGACCGACGCAAATCGAGAGCTGCAAGGATCGGACGACCCGGGAACGGAGGTCCGGGTCTCCCGACGGACGCTCCACCGGGATCCGATCCGGTAGCTCTCGTTGTGTCTTGGATGAATCTCGCCGACCAATGGAACGAGTGGCTCAGGCCTTCACCGTCCGCTTGGCGACAACGTAGATGAGGGCGACTGAGGCATATCCGACAGCACCAGCGAAGATCATCTTGGAGAAGCCGGTGTTGGTGATGGCGGTCATGGCGAACGAGGACCCCAGCACCGAGGACAAGGTGGCGATGCCGTAGGTCATGGGCACGGTGGACGCCTTCTTGGCCGCGACCAGCGAGGCCACCCCGAGGGGGTAGTACATGCCGAGGGCGAGCCCCACGGGACAGACGGCGACCGCCACGAGGAGGAGCTTGACGATGAGGGGCACGGACAGCAGGTGCATGTTGTAGAGCTGCACGAGGCCGATCGCCCAGACCACCGCGGCCACGGTGATGAGGGCCAGGGTCTTGGGCCCCCGCATGATGCGCCGCTTGTCCTGGAGCAACGCGCCGATGCCGTTGAACACCAGGAAGGTGGCCAGGATGACCGCCACGGCGTACAGGGGGTTCCCAAGGAAGAGCTCGGTCTTGGCCATGAGTCCCACCTCCACGCACATATACGAGATGCCCGAGACGAGGAAGTAGAGCAGCCACGGCAGCGGCACCCGGCTCGCCTTCCCCCCGCGGAACCGGGCCACCAGCACCACCACCACCGAGACGAAGAAGAAAAGGATGACGGTGAAGATCTTGATCCACCCGGAGGAGTACTCCTGGTTCTTGAGCTGCTTCATGGTGGGGAATAGAGTGAACCCGGTGAGCTCCACCTTCCGCATGAAGGGGGAGTCGTCGGTGAGCATCTCCAGGGCGTCGACGGGGGCATTGATGACCCTTACCAGCCGGTCCAGGCCGTGCTCCTCGTCGTAGGGAGAGTAGAGCCTGCGCATCTTCTTGTCGATGGAGCGGGCCTTGGCCTCCATCTTCCCGATGTCCTCTCGGGTGAGCCCCTGGGGACGCAGCACCAGCGTGTCCATGAGGGGAATGGGCGCCCGCCCCATGATGTGGATGGCCTTCTTGAAGTCCTTCATCCCCCGCTCTTTAAAGAGCTTCCGGAAGGCGACGATCTTGTACATCACCATCTGGCTGGCGAAGACCATCATCCCATCATCGGTGAGGTGATCCAGGTAGGCGCTCATGGCCTCGTAGGTGTCGAGGTACTTCCGGGAGTGGCCGGTCCGGTTGGCGTGGATGGAGCCGTTGGTGGCGAGGAAGATGAAGTCGTACTTCTCCTTTGTGGTGTTGAGGAAGTCCCGGCCCTCCATGGGCACAAGGTTGATCCCCGGCCGTCTCAGGAAGTTGTGCAGGTTCATGCTGTGCAGCACCGGGTGCTGGGCGAGGCCCGTGACCGCGTCGTTGAGCTCCACCCCAGTGATCCGGGCGTTGCCCTGGGCGAGGCGGTCGATGAACACCATGTCCCGCGCCACCCCGGCGAACATCACCAAGACGTTCTTCGGCTCGTGTTCGGTGATAAACGGGAACGAGTGGTGCAGGGTGAAGGGCAGGATGTCCTCGCGGGTCTGATCCGGATCATAGCGGTAGACGTGGACGTTGCTGATACCGTCGTCCTGGGTCACGGTGAACTTTTCAACCTGGGCCTTGCGGGCGTTGGCCCCCGCGCGGATGAGGGTGGTCCGGGCGAGGGAGTTCCAGCGGACGTCCACCTCCTTCACCTCTTCCTTAGTCCGCGGCCGGAGCAGGGTCCGGGCCAGCCACTGGACGTCCGGCTTCTCTTTGAAGATGGTCTCGTTGACCGAGAGGACGTAGGTAACGCCGAAGATGAGCGCCATGACGGCCACGATCGGCACTTTGCGCTTGACCCGGGTGTTGAGCACCAGCAGGAAGGCCAGGAAGAACAGGATGATCAGCGTGGGCTGGAGATCCGTGTAGGTGAACATCATGGGCGCGATGATGCAGCCGATGCCCGCCCCGAGGAGGTCGAAGAAGTAGAGCTGGCCGATGCGGCTCGACCCGATGGTGAAGTAGCTGGAGAGCAGCGCGCCGAACAGGAAATACGGCGGCAGGAACAGGACGGAATAGACGATGAGCTTGGCCGAGTCCCGGGCCGGGTTGGAGAGGGCGATGTGGATCTGGCTGAAGAAGGCGTTCGCGATGATGAAGAAGAGGATGAACACCACAACCATGGTCGGGAAGGCCGCCACGGAGAAACGGCGGATCAGCTTCTCCCGCGAGCCCTTGTAGAAGAAGTGGCAGTACATGGAGCCGAGGGCGAGGCCGAAGAGGGCGAGGGGGATGGCGAGGAAGTTGGAGATCCCGCCGAGGAAGAACGCGAGGAGGCGCACCTGGACCAGCTCGTACATGAGGCTGGTGGCGCCGATGAGGAAAATGCCGGCGTAGATTTCGCGGTTGGTCAGCTTGTTTTCTTCAGACATCAATTCCCCTTTCAAGACTTAGTCGTCCATAAAGTATGCCAACATAGCCGGAAGGTGTTTTTTTTCAACCCAAAACGTTAGGGGGGACCGAAGAGGACCGTTCAGGGCATGTATCCGCCCTCATTGTCGTTGAAGGTCCACGAAGGTTTCTCCTGGTCGATGTTATCTTCCCACTTCTCACGCTCTATCGACAGGAAGGATTCCGTCCCTTCGAGATACCCGGCGGGAAACGTGCCCTCCTGAAAGCTGAGCTCGTAGTCCGGGTTTCCGTACAACCACACCGCCTGTAGATCGGTGCAGCCGGTCAGATTCAGGCGGTGCGACGGATCGCTGCCGTCATACCTCAGATCGTTATCGCTGAGGTCCAGATGCTGCAACGACGCGCACTCGTCAAGGAATAGCTCCTGTAGTTCATTGCCGCAGAGCTCCAGGTGCGTCAGCGCGTTCGCGTTCGGGGCGAGCACGATACGCGGGATGCGGTTGTCGCTGAAGTCGACGTGAGTCAACTCGGGGCTCTCGGAGAGGTCGACGGCATAGTCTATCCGGTTCCCCCCGGCGGAGATGCTCTCCAGGTCGGGCTTGCCCGAGAAATCGAGATCGGGCCCTTCACCCGAGAAGTTGTCGTTCTCCAGATAGAGGATCTTCAACCGGGAGGCGCCGGAAATATCGAGCTCGGAGAGGCTCGTCTCGCTCAGGTGGAGCTCCTCCACGGCGCTGGCGTCATCGGGCATCGCCAAGTCTTCGAGGGAAGAATTCTCGTAGAGATTGATGTAGTTGAGGCGGTTATTCGATGAGAGATCAATCGACAGAATCTGGTTGTCCGAGGCGGACAGCCACTCCAGGTCCGTATTGCCGCTCACGTCGAGCCCGGTGAGGCCATTCCCCCCGACATTCAGGGTGCGGAGCCGGGTGAAGTCGTTCAGTTCGATGCTGACGACCCCCGTCTCGGTCAGATCCAGGTATTCGAGGGTATCGGTCTCGGGCAGGATGATCTCCCCGATGGGGTTTTCGGCCAGATCCAGGTATTCCAGCCGCTCGCTGGCGTGGAGGTCGAGGGGGTGGGAGATTCTGTTTCCCGCGAGCTCCACGTTCACGAGCCAGGGCTTGTTCTCGAGATCGATGGTCTCGACGGCGTTCCCCGCGGCGAGGTGCAGGGACTCCAGGTTCTCCGCGTAGGAGAGATCGATGGAGGAGATGCGGTTGTTGTTCAGGGCGAGCATCCGAACCGACGGGCCGGCCGGAAGGCCCACCCACTCGAGCACTTCGTTGTAAGGCAGCCACACCCACTCGACAAATCGGTTGTTCATCAAATCGACGGTCGGGATTCGGTTCCCTTCGAAATAGAAGTGGGTCATCTTCGTGATACAACGGATGGTGGGGTAGACCGCAATGACGCCCATCTCGCTCGCCTGGACCTCCTCGGTCTCGACTGACGCCATGAGCGGCGAGCCGTCGTCCAGCCGCCCGATCAGGATCTCCCCCTCCTCGGGGCACCAGTCGTCCGGCGCCTCGTGACAGGTCGGCCGCAGTCTTTCGAAAGCGGCGTCGTCCTCGGCGTGGACGTCCTCGACATCGTACCAGTACATCCCCCTCGCCCGGCAGACCGCGCGGGGGTCGTCCCGGGTATCCGTCGCCTCCTCTGTCTCTGTTCCGGTGTCCCGCGCGTCGTCGTTGGAGTTCGCCTTGAGATCATCGTACTCCCCGACGATGGCCTGGCACCCGCTGACGACGAGCAAGAGGAGACCGGCGCAGATTCGGCCGTCATTCCATCGTGCAATCCCCAATTTCACTCTCCACCTCGTTTCACTTTAGGGATTCCGGTATACCCTATTTGAAACCAACAGATGAGGATCGTCAAACTGATTTCATAAAAATCGAATCCCCGATGACCGCGGTTGACAATTATCTTTTACATATTACTCAAAATGATATTAACCTCGAGCATTGCTGGACGGTGAATGATGAAAAGAAACTCTGAACTCGGCTCAATACTCGCTGGCGCCCTGGCGCTTCTGCTGTGGACGGGCGCCCCCGGAGAGGCGTCCGCCCAGCATCCGACCGGGAAGAACGCGGTGGACGGCGGCTTCGGTTTTCAGGTGGGGATGGGCCACTGGGCGCCGGGGGGGTTCAAGTGGTTCAACGAGTACAACCGGGGGTTGACGGACCTGGTGTGGCTCAACCTGGGGGTCAACGTCACCCTGGGGGACATGGACGACGACCGGTGCTGGTACGACGACCGAAGAAACCGGTGGGTCTGCGACAACGACGGACACTGGGACGGCAACGCGGTGCAGTTCGTCTTCGGGGTCAAGCTCCGGTTCGAGCTCAAGAAGTTCCCCGTCGTCATCGACGCCATCCTGGGCGGGGCCACCGATCTATTCTTCTTCGGCGGCGATTACGAGGGGGTTGCCATCGGTTTCAAGGGCGGCCCCGGCTTCCACTATTTCTTCTTCGACAACCTGGGCGTCGGCGCCAAGTTCACCTTCATGCTCGGACCGGCGTTCACAAAGCAGGAGGGGGCCGAGTTCTACGGCGCCTTCGACTTCCAATTGATCGGCGTGGAGTTCCGATTCTAGACACATCACAGAGGACGACATGACACAATCCATGGTGGTAGCGCCGCAGAGCGAGGCAGCGGATATCGCGGCGGAGATTCTGGAGGCCGGGGGCAACGCGTTCGACGCGGCCATCGCCGGCGCCTTTGCGCAGGGGGTCGTGGATCCCCACCGCTCCGGCATCGGCGGGTTCGGCGCGGCGACCCTCATCGACGGGAAAACCGGCGAGGTGAGGAGCATCACGTATTTCGGCGCCGCCGGGGAGAAGGCGCGGCCGGACATGTGGCGGGACATCCACGAGGGGCCCGCGCCGGACGGCTTCGGCTACATCCTCACCGGCAAGCTCAATGACGTGGGGTACAAGAGCGTCACCTTCCCCGGCATGGTCGCCGGCATGGGGGAGATCCACGCCCGCTACGGGAAGCTCCCCTGGGCAACCCTCCTCGAGTCTCCGGCGGCGCTGGCGAGGCGGGGCTTCCTCGTGGGCCCCCAGATGGCGGCCTTCTGGCGGCGGCCCGGGCTCTTCGGGCGGGTCTCCACCCGCGACCGCCTCGGATTCACCGAGGCCGGCCGGGGGATCTGGCTCCGGGAAGGCGAGCCCCCGGAGGCCGGCGATGTCGTGAGGCTCGCGGATCTCGCGGCCACCTACGACCACCTCGCCCGGACCGGCGCGACAGATTTCTACACGGGCGAGCTGGGCGACACCATCTCGAGTGACTTCGAGGCCAACGACGCCCTGGTGACCCGGGCGGACATGACCGGCTACCGGTGCTCCTGGCGGGATCCCGTCCGGGGGACCTTCCTCGATCGGGAGGTCCTCTCGACGCCGCTCCCCGGAGGCGGCCCCGCCCTGCTCCAGGCCCTCAGGCTGGCCGAGACCCGCGGGCTGCTGGAGCTGCCGCTGAACAGCCCGGCGTATGTCGATCTGTTCGCCCGCATCTTCAGTGTCATCCAGGCCGACAGGGCCGCGAACCACTCGGACCCCGCCTTCGGCGGTCCGGCCTTCGAGACGCTGCTCACCGATGACTATCTGGATCGCCTCATGTCCGCCGAGGGAACCGCCGCGTCGATGGAGCCCAAGGACACCACGGAGATCGCCGTCGCCGACAAGAAGGGCAACGCCATCGTCCTCTGCCACTCCCTGGGCTACGGCTCCGGTGTGTTCACCCCGGGTCTCGGCTTCATGTACAACAACTGCATGAGCGGCTTCGACCCCGAGCCGGGCAAGCCGAGCTCCATCGCCCCCGGGAAGGCCCGCTCCACCGCCATCGCCCAGACGGTGCTCACCCGCAACGGTACGCCGGAGCTCATCCTCGGCGCCCCCGGAGGCTCCCACATCACGGCGGGGCTGGCCCAGGCCATCGTCAATGTTGTCCACTTCGGCTGCGATCTCCAGGACGCGGTCTGCCGCCCCCGCCTGGACGCCTACCGCAACACGCTGCTCATGGAGTCCCGCATGCCCTACAACCTGGAGGACTCCCTCGCTGCGACGTGGCAGATAAAACGGAGCCCCAGCCCCTTCGGCATGGTGGGCAGGGTGTACGCCATCGCCTTCACCGAAAAGGGCCTGCGCCCCGGCTACGATCCCGGAGAACCGGCCTCCGTGAGGGAGGTGTAGCTTTCGGGGAGGAAGAATGGACGGGGTCCCTTCCCCTAACGCCCCACAATCCCCAGCCAGTCCCTGAGCAGGAACAGCACCCGCTCGATGAGCACGTAGACCCGTGACATGATGGTGTAGCTGAAGGTGGCGCCGAAGCCGATCATCAGGGTCCAGATGCCAACCTTGGCGGTCCCCCCGACGACCCCCGCGTGGGCCTTGGAGAAGAAGAAATAGATCAGGGCGGCCACGGTACCGATGACGAGGAGGCTGTTCCCGATGATGACGTCCGCGCTACCGTTCAGGGGAAGGCCGATGGTGCCGGAGAGCTGGGCGAGGATCTGGGACTCCATCATGGTGGGGATGACCATGCCCATGTCGATGGCGACCCAGAAGGCGAGGGCCAGCCGGTAGAGGTCCTCGAGCTTCTCGATGTACTTGCAGGTCCAGAAGAAGCAGAGGGCCGCCGCGCCGAACAGGTGCTGCTCCCGATCGAGGCCATGCTGCCAGAGGGGGGTGATGAGCTCGGGCATCAGCACGTTGTTCCAGTAGGTGCAGACGAGGTAGCCGGTGGAGAGCCCCACCAGGAGGTGCTCGGCCAGGCAGAAGAGGGGGTTGTCCTTGTAGAGGAACGAGAAGACCGAGAGGGTCAACAGCGCCGCGATCCAGACATAGGGGTCGTGGGAGAGGCTCATCCCCGCCTCCTCCGTCCCGACTTCCGCCCGGCGAAGTAGCCGACGTTGCCGAGGATGATGAACCCGAGAATGACGAACAGGGCCAGCGACTGGGAGCCGAGGTTGCGAGTGGCGTCGCCGGTGCGGGACATGGCCCCCTCTTTGACGAACAGCGTCTCGAGTTCCGCCCCCGCCCTGCCCCCGGCGATGAGCCCCTTGACCTGTCCGGTCTGGAGGAACGGATAGTAGTCGGTGGCCAGCACCGCGGTGGTTCCCATGATAAAGTCGATGTCCCTTGGAGAGACCACGAAGTTGATCCAGTGGCGGGGGTTGGCGTTGGAGGCGATATCGATCACCACGCTCGCGTCTTCTAGGCTCTCCACCCCATTCATGATGGGGATCTCCTCGATGGGCGTCCCCCTGTCGTCCTCGTGATAGACCGACGCGATGGAGGTCCCCATCTTGTACATGGAGATGTGGTAGGCCCCGGCGTACCCCAGAAAGACGTAGTCCTCGCCGTAGGTGAGACCGTACTCCTTTTCCATGGCCGCCAGGTATCGCCGGGTATACGCGGCGGCGCTCTCATAGGTGGTGAGGAAGATGGTCTCCTTCTTCTCGTGGAAGAGCTTGTGCATAAGGGCCAGCGCGATGGGCTCCATCTCGGAGACGGACTGGTTGCCGAAGGCGAGCTCCACGACGACGGGCCTGTCTGACCGGATGGCCGCCTCGAGGGCCTCGACGAACTGGAGGGTCTCTTCACTGGGGGCGGCGTGAAACCGGACCGGTGCGAGGAACGGGACGATCACCGCGACGGCCATCACGATATAGATTACCCGACGGTCAATCCGTGAAAGCCGCGCCAGGCGGGTCCGCATCCCAGACATCTCACCGGTCCTTTTTCAAGAGGGTCTTGTCGACGCCGACGATGGTCTTGACGGCCACCGAGATGGCCCCGAGGGCCACGCCGATGATGATGGCCCGCTTGGCCGCTGTGTTGGGATACTTGAGGAGAAACGCCGCGCCCTCCCGGATCGCGCCCACGTTGTTCTCCACCACGGGGATGAGCGCCAGGATCACGATGGTCGCCGAGACGAGGAGCACGGTGGCGTTGACGGAGCGGGCCCGGAACGCGCGGAACGCGGCGGAGGCCACGAAGAAGGCGAGCAGGGAGAACATGGTGGCCTCGAGGGGCATTATCAGGTGCTCGAACCAGGTGGAGAACAGGCTCCCCTCCTGCATCCCGTACCGCATCCCCACGAAGATCATGGCGCCGGCGGAGAGGAGGGTGATGACGGAGTAGCCGTACCGCGGCTCCCGTTTCCGGATCCGCTTCAGGTGCATCCAGAGCAGGCTGAGGCACGCCACCAGCAGCATCGTGGAGCTGAGGGGCTGCTTCCACTGCAGCATGATGGCGCCGGGTTTCTGCAGGTAGGGGTGGGGGATGTAGTAGTGGGCCACGAAGAAGAGGCCGAGCACGGTCATGAGCACGAACGGCGCGCGATACCCGAGCTTCCCCATCATTTTCCCCCCGAGACGAGGTGTTTCAGGCCCGCCGCCCACTCTGCCGCGCCGTCCAGACCGAGGGCGCTGAGCATCATGAGGAGAAATCCGGCGAGGATCAGCCCCCCGATCCCGACCTTGAACCAGTCGTGGGCCACGATGGTCGCCCGGCTCACCGGATCGCCGCTCACCAGGGCCCCCGCGGCGAACAGCTCCTCGCCGATGAGGGTGTAATCACAGGTGGTGATGAAGAAGGGGAGCTGGGAGGTGGAGTCGCAGCCGCCGATCTGTCGGGCGCCCACGGCGTTTCCGGTCTCGGCGAGGATCAGGGACTCCGAGTAGAAGTGGCCGATGAGGAAGTTGGCGGCCACCCGCTTCCGGGTCATCATCCCCACCACGGCCATCGTGTAAGTCATGTGTCGCGAGGTGAGGTAGGCCACATCATCGGGGGAGAAGTCCTCCCCCCTCCCGGCTCGGAAGAAGGCGTCCTTCACCACGCTCCGCGCCACCGGAAACGTGAGGGTGCTGAAGTTGGGGACATTGACCCCGCACCGGAGCTTCGCGGCGCGGTGGGCCACCTCGGAGAGGATGGACATGGAGGCCGCGGTGGCCGGATCGCTCACGTCCGTGAGCCCGGGGACATAGGCGATGGGGCGCCCCATCTCGGCGGCGCGACCCACCGCGTCATTGAGGGCCTCGAGCCCGTGAATCGGTCGGATATAGACGACCTTTCCCCGCCGGCTTCTATACATCAGGATGAAGAAGGCCGCGGAGAAGAGCGCCACCGCGACGAGATTCGCCGCCCGGTCCTCGCGAAACCACCGGATCTTTTTTGAAGTATCATTTTCGACGGATGGGGTGTGGGGGGCGGCGGATACCAAGACCGGCACCGCGATAGCGATGAGGAGTATCAACAAGGCTACTAGTCGGGGTCGCATTCCACTAGGTTGTAAGCAGTTTTGGGCGTCCAGAGCAAAAAACCGGCGATTTCGATGATACGAACAGGGCAGATTCGGAAATGGTTTCCTAACCCTCCGGTTCGGTGGTATTTTCGAGAATGTAATCTGATACGGGTATCCGGGGGGACAACAATCGGGACGATGTCTGATTAGTAAGGAGATTAATAATGAGATACCGAATTTATATGCTGTCGTTCGCGCTGGCGGCCCTTCTCGGCGAGAACGGGTGTCGTACGGTCGACTCCGGCAAAGACGATGATACAGGGTCAGATGAAATGGAAACGGGCTCCGACGGTGACGCTGACGGCGACGGCGATGCCGACGGGGATGGGGACACGGACGCGGACACCGACGCGGACTCCGATAGTGACGGGGATTCCGACGCCGACACTGACAGCGACACTGACAGCGACACTGACAGTGACACTGACAGTGACACTGACGCGGACACCGACGCAGACACCGATGCGGATTCCGACGTGGACGCTGACGGTGACGGAGACACCGATATGGATGTGGATATGGACGTAGATATGGACGTGGACATGGATACGGACATGGATGTGGATTCGGATACAGATGCGGACACGGACGCGGACTCGGATACCGAAATGGAATGCGGCACCGAAGAGCTCCTCGACAGCCCCTTCGTCATGTACGCCGAGGATCTCGCGGCGCTCGAAGGGATCACCTGGATCCGGGGAGATCTAACCCTGGTCGGCAGCGAGACCGATGACCTCTCGGCCCCGTCCGCCCTCCAGTGTGTCGAAGGCGCTATCGATTTCGAACGAACCGGGCTGACGAGCCTCGAGGGGCTGGAAGGGCTGGCGTCGGTCGCGATGGGTTTCGTGATTCGCGACAACCTCCTCCTCGAGACCCTCGATCCTTTGAGAGAGGATATCGTCATCGCCACCGGAGGCTCGATCGATATTGAAGACAACGCCTCCCTGCTGTCCATCGAGGGGTTCACGGCCATCGAGGCTCTCAGCCTGGTTCATATAGAGGGCAACTCCCGCCTCCAGATAGTGTCGGGGCTCTCTTCGCTCGAGAGCAGCGGAGAGTTACTTATTGTAGGGAATGACGCATTGGAGAGCCTCATCGGCCTGAATAACTATATCGGGACTGGCCGGCTGGTGATCTCCGACAACGACAGCCTCATGACCCTCGACGGCTTCAATATACTCTCCTCCGTCGGGGAGGCCGTCATCTCGGACAACGACGCGCTCCTCGATCTGGCGGGGCTGATCAATTTCGTCAGCGGCAGCCCCCTGACGATACAGGGAAACGCGAGTCTCGTCAGCCTCCAGGGCCTCGAGAGCTATGTCGGCGGTTCCTATCTGACCATCGATGACAACGACAGCCTCACCAGCCTGGACGGTCTGGAGGTCTTCACCGGGGGCGGCGGGTTCACCCTCTCCAACAACGACAGCCTCGTGGACACGTCAGGGCTGGCGGGCTTCAGGGGGACCGGTACCATCGAAATCATCAACAACGACAGCCTCGCCGCGATTGGTGGATTCGATCTGATGACAGCGACGGGCAATATCATCATCGAGGACAATGATCAGCTCTCGGATCTCGACGGGTTCTCCAACCTTGACAGCACCTCCGGTGTGACCATCAACGACAACGCGATCCTGGCGGATCTGACCCCCTTCCTGTCGTTGGAGACCATCGGCTCCGCCGAGATCACCGGCAACCCGTCGCTCCCCTACTGCGCGGTGTGTGACGCGTTCGCAGAGAAGCTCGCCGACGGGCTCATCGCGTTCTGCGATGCCAACCTGGAGGACGACTGCTGGGAGAACGACCAGCTCGTCTGTGACTCGATCTAAAACCCCACGCCGAGGCCCAGCTGCCCTGAGGGGGTGTAGAGCCCGCGCTCCCCGAACAGGGGCGAGTCCTGATCCTTGACCTTGAGGAAGGGGATGAACCCGGCGGCGAACAGGTCCAGGTCGAAGTCGTAGATCCGCAGGAATCTGACCCCCAACCTGAAGAACGCTTGGGGCATGACCTCATTGATGGCCTCGGTGTCGGGCGCGCCGTCGATCATCAGGCGTCCCTCGTACCGCAGGTAGTGGGCGCCGAGGCCGCCGCCGAAATAGAAGGTGGTGCTGGAGAGCTCGCTCACCTCATAGATGAGGCCGAGATCCAAACCGCTGGAGATGCGGAGGCCGCTCTCCCCCACCGCCCACTTCCCGGGCCGCCCGGCGAGGTGAACGCGCGCGAAGATTTGCAGATGATCCGCCCCGCGGGTGGCGGAGAAGGCCGCGCCGGAGGCATAGGAGAGGCGCCCCTCCCCTCTTCCTAAAATCTCGAAGATCTCCGCCCGCCAGCAGTTGTTGCCCTTCTTGAGCAGCGAGTGGGAGGCCCGCTCGATCCTGGAGTAGCGGCTGATGTCCTTGGTGAGGTGCACCGGATCGCTGCCGAGCACCAGGGAGAGGGCGCGCTTGAGGACCGCCGCCATCTCGTCCGCCTTCTCCAGTCGGTAACGCACCGGCACCTCCCGACCGATCCGAGCGGTCAGGTATCGGTCCCCTTCGGCCAAGAACCGCTTCACCAGGAGGGTGGTCTCGCAGCCCGCTTCAACGACCCGGTGGCTGGGATGCCGCGCGACCTCCGACAGCACCAGCTCCCGCAACCCCGCTTCGTCGCTGTCGGACGCCACCTCGACACACACCCTGACCGGCGCCGCTCTTCCGAAGACCGCGGCGGTTCCGATGCAGAGAAGGACCCAGCAGAAAAGCAACCGGCGCCTCACGAAGACCTCCTCGTCCCTAAAAGATGATCCCGAGCTTCACAGAGATTCCGGGAAACCAGGTGTCGACGGTCCCATGGTTGTTCTCGCTCTTCGCCACGTAGGCCGGCAGGTTGACCTCCCCCTGGAGCAGAAACTGGACCGCGCTGGCCCGCATGAACTCCCAACCGAAGACGAGATCCACATCCAGACCGCCGCTCAGCATGTAGCTCCGGTCCTTCTTGTCGCGATCCGCCGCCGCCTTGACCGCGGAGAACCAGAGGAGCTCGAAGGTGCTCCCCGCCCCCATGTAGAAGGAGATGAGCCCGCGGGGATCGAAGTAGCGCAGGAAGTGGATCCCGAACCCCGCGCCCCCGCCGAAGTCGATGTGTCCCCCCGCCGGATTCTTTCGCACGGCGGTCTTGTTGGTGCCGATACCGAGGATGGCCATGGCCTCGAGCCCCCAGTTCTCGAAGCGCCCCCGGTATCCCAGCGAGGTGGTGAAGGGGGTCACCACGCGGATCCGCTTCTCCACCTCTCCCACGGTGCCCCGGGCCGAATCTTCGATGGCGGTGCGGAACCTGCCGCCGCGGAGCTGGGTGCCCACGCTGAGCACGAAATGGTTGGTGCCCCGGATGCGCTGCACCGATCTCATGGAGTCCGCCTTGAGCACGTTCTCCCGGTTGATGGTCTCGCTGATGGAGACGTCGTTCAATACCGCGAGCACCGCCCGCTCGGCGAACTGGCTGAGCTCGTCGGGGAAGAGCGCGTCCACCCGCTCCTCCCGCCCGGTGCCGGAGTACCGGACGAAGACGGTCCACCCCTGCGTCAGGGGATAGAGCTCCACCCGGATGGTCTCCTTACACGACGTCTCCACCGCGATGTAGCCGGGTTGATGGGTCACATAGTGCTCCATCAGCCGCTTCAAATAGAGGATGGAAGTTTGATCGTGGGGATGCGCGGGGGGCTCGTTTTCATCCGAACCGGGAGGAGGGGCAGGGGTCTCCATCGGCGGAGATGTCGCTTGGCGCTCTCCATCCATCACTTCCGCCTGCGGCGCTCCGCCATCGTTCACCATACCTTCGACCGTTTCGTTGGGCGTGTCGGAGACGGGGGATGTCTCGGGGTGTATCTCGGCGGAGACATCGGATGCTCTGCTCTCTGTTGTTTCGTTCTGAAGGTCTTGCAACGCAATATCCACGCAAATAGCGGTATTCTCAGCCCTCGCCTTCAATGATGTAACCATAAGGATACCGAAAATCAGGACCCTCAACCCCCATTGAAACTGCCCCATAGTCATCTCCTTCTGCTGGGTGACCAGCACACGTATCCCGCTGGATGCAGCGATCCCGAGTGTCGATTCACTCTTTGTTTCCAGCGGTTTACAAACCAGAGCAAGCAAATGGTATGCCAAGGGGGATCATCTCTGTTTGTCTTAATATAGAGGGTGATAACAGGTATTGATGTGGCTCTGAGGACACTTCGGCGTGTGTTGATTTTTCACAGTTTCGGGAAAGGGGGGCTTTCTTACGGATGAACACAGACGAACACGGAGTTCCAAGAGCGGTCCATGCCGTCCGTGCTCATCCAGGTTGTTGGTGTAATCCAAGGAAGGGATCTCGGAGCGGGACACGGGAGTCGAACCCGCGACTTCCAGCTTGGGAAGCTAGCACTCTACCACTGAGTTAGTCCCGCGTGATACAGTGCGTTCTTGATAATCAACCTTGAGGCCGGAGTCAACCTTAAAATACTGCCCTTCGCGCACAATCAGGAATGACGTCTGCTGAAATCGAGGAGCCCCTTCTCCTCCCCCAGGATGTACACCGTATAGGTGATGGCCCAGGCGCCGACCACGTCGATGGTGTAGTGGATGTGGCTCAGGAAGACAATGACAACGACGATAATATGAGCGATGAGAGAGACCGTCGAGATTCGGGGATACCGCCTGCAGTACAACCACAGGAGGAAGGTGCTGGCGGTGTGCCCGGAGAAGAAGAGGTCCTTGGTCAGATAGAGGTTGGGCACCGCGTCCATCAGGGCGGAGACCGGATTGATGATGCCGATCCAGGTGGGCAGGACCTGGTCGAGGGGAAGCCCGGCGTTGACATCCGGTCCCCGCACCGGCCCCAGGCTGGTGGCCACCACCGTGAGCCCGCGGAGCAGGCTGAGGATCCCCCCCAGATACAGAAAGTTGACGAACCGGTCCCGATCCACCCGCCAGAGCCAGATGCCGACGGGGAAGTAGAACAGGAGCCAGAGGTGGAAATTATACCGGGACACGGTCGGCAGGTAGGGGACCACCTCGAGAATGCGGTCACTGAGGGAGGGGGCGGGGATCCGTTCGGAGAGCAGCGTCATGAGCACCATGAGCGAGTGGGTGGCGTAGCGCCAGAAAAGGGCGAGCCAGATACGGTCCCAGAAGCCACGGAGCATTTGGTTCGACTTGAGCCAGGGCAACAGGAGCTCCTTTCTATCAACGGCGGTGGAGCGCTCCCCGTGTGTTACACAATACATCGGGAAAATCATGGTTTTTTTTAGAGGGGGGTGAACTATACTAATTGTGGTTCCCCCATTCCGACACCAAGAGAGGACAAATGGCGCGCACATCCCGCTACGACATAGTCCCGGACAAGCTCCTCGCCGCCAGGGAGGCGCTCTCCCGGATCCGCAACGGACAGACGATCTTCCTCGGCTCCGGGGTCGGCGAGCCCACCCTGCTCACAGACGCCCTCGCGGAGATGGCCGACGAGTTCAGGGATCTGGAGGTGATCCACCTCGCCGCCAATCTCCGGGAGTCCAAGCTGGCGCACCCCGACCTCGCCAGGAGCTTCCGCTTCAACACGTACTTCCTCGGCCAGGGCCTGTCGGACTTTTCGGAGGAGGGGGTGGTGGACTACACCCCGATGGATATCCTGGAGATGCCGTCAGCCCTCGCGAACGGCATCATCCACATAGACGTGGCCCTGGTGCATGTGTCACCGCCGGACTCCTTCGGGCTCTGCAGCCTCGGGGTCTCCGTGGACGCCACCCGGGCCGCGGTGATGCACGCCGACGTGGTCATCGCGCAGGTGAACGAGGAGATGCCGGTCACCCTGGGGGACTCCATGGTGCCGGTAGAGGACATCGATGTCTTCGTCCGGGGGGACCAGCCGCTGATGGAGATCCCATCGGCGGAGATCGATCCGGTGTCGCTCACGATAGGACGCCACATCGCCCGGCTCATCGAGGACGGAATGACCCTCCACTTCGATCGGGGGCCCATCGGCTCTGCCACCATGCGCTACCTCGACACCCGTCGGGATCTCGGCATCCACACCGATGTGATGACCGATGAGATCCTAAGGCTCGTCAAGACCAAGGCGGTCTCCAACCGGGTGAAGAAGATCAACAAGGGGAAGTCCGTCGCCACCATGGTGGTGGGGAGCCGGGATCTCTACAAGGCGGTGCACCGCAACCCCTACATCGAGATCCACCCCATTGACTATACCAACGACCCGTTCGTCATCGCTCAGCACGACAATATGGTGGCCGTCCATGCGGTGCAGGAGATGGAGCTCACCGGGATGGCCCGGGTGGATCAGGAGCGCCTCACGCCCTCCCATCTGCCGAGCAGCATGAGCTTCATCGAGGGCGCCCGCCGCTCCGAGAACGGCTTCACTATCCTCGCCCTCCCCTCCACCACGCCGAACGGGGAGCAGTCCCGCATCGTCCCCATCAGCAGCGGGAGGGGCTACTTCTACGCCCGGTCCAAAGTCGACTACGTGGTCACGGAGTACGGCGTGGTCCACCTGTTCGGCCTCAGCATCCGGGAGCGGGCCATCGCCCTCATCCACATCGCGCACCCCAAGTTCCGCCCGCAGCTCCTCGAGGAGGCAAAGAAGCTCAAGTACGTGGGCCCGGAGCACGAGGTCATCCCGGAGTCCGGCGGGGTCTACCCGGACCGGTACGAGTTCACCCACACGTTCAAGGACAACACCGAGGTCTTCTTCCGCCCGGTCCGGCCGAGCGACGCCCGCCGCCTCCAGCGCCTCTTCTACTCCCTCTCCCCCAAGGACCGCCGGCTCCGGTACCACGGCACCATCAAGGCCCTCACCAATGAGGCGGCCCAGCGGATGGCCAACGTGGATTACAGCCAGGACATGGCCCTCCTCGGGCTCGTGGGACCGAAGCGGAACCGGCGGGCCATCGCAGAGGGGCGCTACCTCTACAACCCGGCCAATAATATGGGCGAATTCGATATTGTGGTCCACGAGGCGTACCAGGGACGGGGCATCGCCACCTTCCTCGCCAACTACCTGAACAAGGCCGCCTACACCCGGGGGCTCGCCGGCGTCTATGCCTACATCATCACCCAGAACGAGGCCACCGTCGCCCTCCTCGCCAAGGCGTGGCCCACCGCGTGGAAGCACTGGGAGGACGGGGCCTGCAACTTCGTCCTCAAGTTCCCGAAGGAGGATATCAGCCGCCCCAAGGACGCGATCATCCTCGATACGGTGAGCTCCGCCGAGTACTCTTATGGAGAGGATCACCCCTTCGACCCCTCCCGGGCCAAGTTCGCCCTCCAGCTGATTCAGGATCAGGAGTGTTTGAACGAACCCTGGATGCGGGTGGAGAGCCCGGAGATCGTCCCGAAGCACCGCCTCTTCGAGTCCCACGACCCCGACTTCATCGAGGCCCTCGAGAAGGCGGGCACCGGCACATGGCGAAAAGAGTTCATCCGCTACGGTATCGGCACCGAGGAGTGCCCCGTCTTTCCCGGGCTCTTCAACTACGTGCTGCTCTACTGCTCCGCCACCATCGCCGGCGTCAATCTCATCATCGAGGATCGGGCCAACGTGGTCTTCAACCCCCTCGGGGGGTTCCACCACTCCGGCCGGGATCACGCCGAGGGGTTCTGCTACGCCAATGACATCATCCTGGCCACGGACCTGTTCCTGGCGCGGGGCCATCGGGTGGCCTACATCGACATCGACGCCCACCACGGCAACGGCGTGCAGGACGCCTACTACCAGGACGACCGGGTGCTCACCATCTCCCTCCACGAGAGCGGCCGCACCCTCTACCCCTGGGGCGGGTTCGAGGATGAAATCGGCGAGGGCATCGGCACCGGCTACACCATCAACGTACCACTCCCCGAGGACACCGACGATGACGCCTACACCCAGGTGTTCGACCGGGTAGTGGTGCCGGCGGTGGAGCGGTTCAGCCCCACGGTGGTGGTGGTGGTGGTGGGCGCGGACACCCACAAGACGGATCCCCTCACCCACCTGAGTCTGAGCAACAACGGGATGGTGGCGGTGATGAAGAAGATCCGCGACTTCAGCCATCATATGCTGCTCCTGGGGGGCGGCGGATACGATATGCAAGCCACCACCAGGGCCTGGTGCCGCATCTGGGCCGCGGCCAACCGCATCGACTCCCTGCCCGACTACCTCCTGGTGTTGGGGGGAGCCTTCCTGGGGGACGGCGGGCTCCAGGGGGCCGACATCATCGACATGCCGTTCCTGATTACCGGAGAGAAGAAAGCGGCGATACTGGAGGAGCTGGACCGCATCGCGCGGTTCCATGAGGAGAAGACCATCCCGTTGATCCGGAAGAGCCGGTAGTTCCGAAACCCCTCCCCCGGCCCCTCCCCTATGCTATGAGGAGAGGGGGGTAAGACAGGAAGAAACCGAGGACTTCTCTTTTTTCTGACTCCCCCTTCCCTCTCAGGGAAGGGGGCTGGGGGGTTAGGTCTCTTTACGCTTACGGAATTAGGTCTTCTTACCGGAAAGGTCGACCTATATCTGTTTGGGTATCGGCGGCGGGTGGACCGAACGCTCCCGGGCGAACTCCACCAGGTCCTCCAGGGCCGCCCGGGACTCATCGCTCATCTCGGTGAAGGCTATTCCGTAGCCCCCCTCTACATGCTCCCGGACGATCTCCCCCTGAATGCGGACGTTCTCCAGATCCGCCAGCGAGAAGATGTCGAGCTCCACCCGCCGGCCCACGCAGAGATGCTCCCGTCCCTCGGGCTCGCCGGAGAGGAGAAGACCGCTCATGCTGATGTTGCGGACATATAGGACATAGTTTATGCTTTCGCTATCCACGCGAACCTGAGCCATGAGATTGTACCGCGGGTGGCTGCGCCGTTCCTCTGCCATCCTCACCTCCACAGAGAACCATAGCCATTTCAGGCCGCTTCCACAAGTCGTAGGCGCTTCCACCTTCCGCTCTCGAAGCGGTAGAAGATGAAGGCGGCCTGCACCAGCATCATGACGCACATGCCCATCCAGGTGCCGACAACCCCGAGCCCCATGGAGATGGTCAGGGTGTAGACCAGCGGGATGCCCAGTCCCCAGTGCACCGCGATGACCACCCATAGGGTCCACCGGGTGTCCCCCGCCCCCCTCAACGCGCCGTATCCCACCATATTGATCCCGTCGAACACCTGGAAGAGGGCCGCCGCATAGAGCAAGGTCGCGGTGGTCTCCATCACCTCCTCGGCCGTCGTGAACATCCCCGCGATGAGGTGGGGGGCCACCACGAACAGGACGCCGCAGACCAGGGAGTAGCCGAACATCAGGAACACCGATCGGCGCCCCATCGCCATGGCCAGCTCGGCGCGCCGCTCCCCCTGATGGCGCCCCACCAAAGTGGTGGCCGCCACCCCGATGCCGAACGCGACCATGAAGCTGACGCTCGTGATCCGCATGGCGACCTGGTTGGCCGCGAGGGCCGTATCCCCCACCCATCCGACCACCACGGCGAACACCAGGTAGGCGCCCACCTCCATGAAGAACTGGACCCCCATGGGCAGCCCGATGGCGATCATCTTCCGGAGCAGCCGCCGCTCCCCGATGAAGGGCGAGCGACCGGCGCCGACGGGGATGCGGTGGGTCCCCCCGGGCCGGTGGATCACCACGACGAAGCAGAGGAACATGAACAGGTTGCTGAGGGCGGTGGCGAGGCCGGCCCCGGAGACCCCCATCGCCGGGAGGGGCCCCGCCCCGAAGATGAGCCCGTAGTCCGCCGCGATGTTGACGGCGTTGGCCGCGAGGCTAATCACCATGGGCGTCCGGGTGTCGCCCTTCCCTTCCAGGTAGGCATTGTAGGTCCAGTACCAGAACACCGGGAACAGGCCGATGATGCGGAACAGCAGGTAGTCATACCCGAACCGGCACACCGGCGCGCTCAGGCCCGCGGCGGCGAACAGGGGCTCCGAGAGGTAGAGGGCCAGCCAGGTCGCGGCAGCCAGTATCGTGGCCAGCGTCATCCCGTGGCCGAGCACCGCCCGGCACATCCGCGGTCGCCCGGCGCCGTGGTACTGAGCGACAAGGGTATTGACCACCCCGATGAGCCCCAGGCTGAACACGTAGAGCGTAAACATGAACGTGGTCGCGATCCCCACCGCCGCCTGCTCGGAGGCGCCGAGCCGCCCCACCATGGCCGTGTCCACGATCCCCATCGCGGTAAACGACAGCTTGGAGATGACCACCGGCGTGGCCAACTTCACGATCTCCTTCCATCTGCGCTTCTCGAACATCATCATCACCCTAAGCAAGCCTCCAAATACAAGCCCGATAAACGAAAAAACCCCGCGACCTCGAGAGGTGGCGGGGTTTGCGTCCAATCGCACCGAATGTGCTACGCGCTCATCCGCCACCTCCCGGGCGCACCGCCGCCCAGTCCTTCCGGGTGTCGATAATCTGATGAGTCGTGACCATTCGTATATCTCCTAACGGTTTTCAGCCTAAGCAGAGTTACCTCGAGAATGCAAGCCTATTTTTTTATTATTGCCGGCGACGTTTGATCAGGCGACCGCCGGTGTGCCCCCAGATCCACACGAGGGTGACGCCGGTGTAGGGCATCAGCAGCGGCAGCACCGGAAACATATACCGGGAGTGGCACACCGTGGGGAGGTGCACCGCGATGAGACACCCCACCGGGACGAGCCAGAGGTACCGCGCCCATCGGTTCCGCCAGCCGAGGACGAGACCGAACAGCGAGAGGCCCCAGAGGCTCCGTGAGAGCCAGCGCATCTTCTCCCGCATGGCCTGGTCTTCCTGCAGAGGCCAGGGAGGGAAGATGGAGTTCCGAAAGAAGCTGAAGAGCCCGAGGAGCCTGGCGGGCATCGAGGTGAAGATCCTGTCGCCGTGCTCCGCCCGCCACGTCTCGAACCACTCCCGGTTCTTCTCGTTCAGCTCGATGAGCTGGTCCGGACCGTAGTGTCGCTTCCAGTGGAGGAAGTAGAGCTTGTTGACCCGCGGCAGTCGCTGGCCCGGATCGAGGAGGTGCTCCCGGTAGCGCTTCATGTCGAAGACCCGGCTCGCATAGAGCCCCACCGGCGTCGGCGAGAAGGAGAGGCCGAGGGAGGCGTTCCGGGCGGACCAGGCGAGCACCGGCGCCCCCAGGAGCGCGCTGAACACCGCCACCGTCATCCAGGCGGAAACAGCGCGCCACCGCCCCCACAGGGCGACCCCCGCGATATACCCGCCGGCGATGAGCGCCATGGGGGCCATGGCCGAACGGTTGAGGGTAAGCGACGCGAGGAGCAGCCCCAGCACCCCGGCGTGGAGCGGTGCCCACCGAGAGGCGGCGCGGGCGCGCCATCCCAAAAGGAGCCAGGCGATGCCCGTCATCTGCAACATGGCCACCGGCTCCGTGAGAATGTTGTTGGCCGCCCCGGTGACCGGAGGGGTCAGAAAGGCGACGATCCCGCCCGCGATCGCGATGCTCTGCCGCTTGAAGAGCCTGAGGGCGACGAGATATCCGAGGGCCACGGCCAGCCCGATGAAGACCGCGTTCATCCAGAGCACCGCCGCCGGGCTCCGGCCGGTGAGCTGGTAGAGCGCCGCGATCAGCATCGGCAGGAACGGCATGCGGGTCAGCTCCGGCCGATAGGGGGGAGCGAGATCGAAGCTGAAGCCGTTGCCCTCCGCGAGGTTGGCGCCGATGCCTTCATAGAGGGTGGGGTCCGGGAGGGGCTCCTGGGGGTTTGAGACGATCCAATATCCCGCGAGGGAAAAGGACATCGTAAAGAGAGCGGCGGCGACGATACTGGTGAGCTTTGGCTTCATGGTTAATGGGTCACTTCCTTATCAGAACACGCCGTGATTCGGCAAGCCGTTGGCGTCGATCCCCCGAAGTTGACACCCCCGCCGGTATGAGAAAGACTCTGGGTAGGATGTCTCGCAGACCTCGACGCGCGTGCACGATCCCACGGTATCCAGCGGAAGGAAACGGATATGACGACATTACCGATACTTGAATTCAATCCCATCGTTAAGGAGCTGGTGTGGGGGGGACGCCGGCTCGAAGAGATCCTGGACAAGCCCCTACCCGCGAGCTCGCCGTTCGGGGAATCCTGGGAGGTGGTGGATTTGCCGTCCGATCAATCCACGGTCGGCACGGGAGCCCTGAAAGGGACCCCCCTCGAAATCCTCCGGAAGGACCACCGGGAGGCGCTGCTCGGTGGCGCGTCGCTCCTGGAGGGGCGCTTTCCCCTGCTGTTCAAATTCATCGACGCCGACCAGACCCTGTCCGTGCAGGTCCACCCCGACGAGGCCGCCTGCAAGCGTCTGGGGGGCGGCGCCCGCCCCAAGACCGAGGCGTGGTACATCATCGATCACCTCCCCGGCGCATCCCTGTACGTGGGGTTGAAGCCCGGGGTGACCCGGGAGCGCTTCGCCGAGGCCATCTCCCGAAATTCCGTGGAGACACTGCTCCACGAAATTAAAGTGAAGAGAGGGGATTTCATCTTCCTCCCCTCCGGAACGATCCACGCCATCGGCGCCGGGGTCCTGCTCGCCGAGGTGCAGCAATCGTCGAACACCACCTACCGCGTCTTCGACTGGAACCGCATGGGGCTGGACGGGAAGCCCAGAACGCTCCATGTCGACGAAGCCCTGGAGTCGATTCATTTTGAGGACACCGGCCTTCCGGAGCTCACCCCGCCCCCGTCAGGGCGGCCGGGCCTCGTTTCGGACTATTTCATCATGGAGAAGGTCGAAATGGATAGGAGTGTCGAGGTGCTCCGGGGCGAGGGGCTTCTCGTGCTGATGGGGGTCGGCGGTGAGGGTCGCGTTGAGATCACCGCGGCCTCGAACACCGTAGAGATGACCCGAGGACAGACCCGCCTCGTCCCCGCCTGTATCGCCCGAGAGGTCGCCCTGAAATCCCGAGGCCGGCTCACCCTCCTCGCCGTCAGGATTCCTTAGGTCTCTGGTTAAAATAAAGTTTCCAAGCTGGCAATCGCTGCGCCCGTCCGGCAAGGCGCGAGGAGTGGAGAATACTGGGGGTATTTGACCGACGAGCAACGCCGACGGGCGGGATGCAGCGGTTGTCAGATGGCAAGTTAATTTTGATCAG
>JBNLED010000096.1:0-86654 GCA_050304755.1 Polyangia bacterium
GAAGACTGGAGTCAGGCCATGTCGGAGATCGCCCGGATGATCGTCAAGTGCATCGACCTCTTCTGAATTCGCTCTAATTGAAATCCTGAACCAGGCCGTCCTTGTATAATTTACCGGTGCTGTAAGCCACTCGTTCTTTCCGGCGCGTCCCCCCTTTTTGCTAGCCATTTAGAATTGAATTGGTTAACTAACCATTGCATTATAAATATATATGAAATAACGAACGACTGAACGATGACGGATTATCTAGGAAGTTTAGTAGATGATCGATACCTGGTCGAGTCTATCCTCGGCCAAGGGGGAATGGGCATCGTCTATCAGGGGACCCACGCGGTTGTCGGGCGAAAGGTCGCTATCAAGTTTCTAAGCTCGGAGTACTCCGGCAACCCCGAAGTCGTCCGCCGGTTCTTTCGAGAAGCCCAGTCCGCCGCCGCGATCGGTCATAAAAATATCATCGACATCCTGGATGTGGGGATTTCGAAATTCAACGACCCCTATCTGGTGATGGAGTATCTGGAGGGGGAGTGCCTCTCATCCCTGCTGGATCGGACCGGACCGGTGGACCAGGCGACTGCGTGCGGCGTGCTGGAGCCGGTGTTGCTTGCCCTCGCCGCCACCCACGAAAAGGACATCATCCACCGCGATCTCAAGCCGGATAACATCTTTCTGGTCAAGGATCCGGTGGACGGCTCCATCACGGTGAAGCTCATCGACTTCGGCATCTCCAAAATCCGTCGCGCCATGGAGAACAATCACCTGACCAATGTGGGCGCCGTCCTCGGAACACCCCTTTACATGTCCCCGGAGCAGGCCTCCGGCATCGAGATCGACAATCGATCAGACATTTATTCGATGGGGGTCATCCTCTTCGAGATGCTCACCGGGTCGATGCCCTTCGAGGGCGCCAACAGCCAGGAGACCATGTTGAACGTGATCTCCGGAACGCCGAAAAACCCGCGGGATCTCAACCCCAACTTTCCCGAGGTCGCCCGCCCCATCATCGAGCGGGCCATGCAGAAGCGCCCGGAGGAGCGGTACCAGTCGGCCCAAGAGATGCTCCAGGATCTGCGGAAGATGCCCGGCTTCAGTGTCCGCAACGTCCTGCTGAACGATTGGGCCTCCGGGATTATCAAGGACGATTGCGCCATCGGCGATCTGGGCCCGCGGCACACCGGACACGAGAGCGGCGATCTGGCGGCCCGGCTCTTCGAGGAGATCACCAGCCACACGCCGAAGGACTGGACCACCCGGCCCACCGAAAACCTTCCCCGGAGGCGCCCGCTGGCGATCTGGATGATCGGTATCTCAGCAGTCTTGCTCTTCGGCGCGGCGCTTCTGCTCTGGCGCATCTCGAAAGACGGGGCGATCCCGGAGCAGGTGGTCCCGCCCATCTCGTCGCTCACCCCCGGGATCGACGAGCCCCCGGCCGCCGAGTCGGACCCGTCGAAGTCCGACGCGCCGAAGGTCCTGGACGTCCAAATCGCCGTTACCGGCGCCCCCCTCGGCGCGCACTACTATTACGGCGAGACGCCGGTGCCGTCGAATATCTTTCGGGTTCCCACCGGAAGCACCCCGATCAACCTCAGAGTGGAGGCGCCGGGATATCGACCCTTCGAGCAGTTGGTGACCCCCGAAAAGAATGTTACTGTTAGAGTTAACATGATTCCGGAGAAGGGCGCCGCGCCGGCGACCGGCAGGTTCATCAAGGGCCGACGCTCCACGGAGATCGCGAAGGATTTTGAGTGAGGTCCTCTCCATGAGAACATCGCACCGACTCCTGTTTCTTCTCACCCTCTGGGTGGTCGGTGCCTACGCCGCGATCGGGTTCTCGGATGAGACCGACAAAGAGGAAGCGGAGAAGCACTTCGAGCTGGCAAAGAAGCTGTTCCAGGAAGAGAACTACGAAGGCGCGATGGTCGAGTTCGAGACCTCCCTCAAGCTCTACCACACCAAGAACGGCTACTTCAACCTCGCCAACTGCTACAAGGCGCTCCATCGATATCCGCAGGCACTCGGCACCCTCGCCGACCTGGAAGCCGAGTTCGGGAATTCCCTGGATACGATGATGCGTCAGAAGATCGAGAAATTGCGGACGCTGCTCCTCGACTTCGTCGGCGAGCTCGATATCACCGTGTTTCCGCCGAACGCGATCGTGTCCATCGACGGCAAGGACGTGCCCGCCGACTCTCTCAAATCCTCCATCACGCTCGGCCCCGGGGAGTATCGCGTCGGCGCCCGGCTGAGGGGGTACAAGCCGGACGCGCAGGTGGTGTCGGTGCGCTCCCAGACCCGGGTCTCGGTTAACATCGCGCTTACGGCCGAGAGCGGCACGCTCCTCGTCACCACTGATCAACCCGGAGCGACCGTCATCGTGGACGGGAAGCCGAGGGGCGTGACGCCGATGACGAGCGCCATCGCGGTGAGGCCCGGTCCCCACCAGGTGGAGGTCAAGCTGCAGGGGTTCGAGCCCCACGCCCAGTCCATCAAGATCGCCCCCAACGCGGACGCCATCGTGGAGGTGACGATGAAGGAGATCCTCGTCACGGCGTCGGCGATTTGGCCCGATCCCGAAGAGACGAAAGAGGACACCCGCCGTCTCCCTGTCGTTCCGCTGAAGATCGCCGGCATCTCCGCGAGCGTCAGCACCGCCGTGCTATCCGGAATCTTCTATGGGCTCGCCATCAAGAAGGTGAATGATTTCGAAAACTACAACCACGATTATACTACGGCCCAGACCGATGATGCGGCAGCGCTCGCAGACAGCCGGCGGTTGGAGGCAAAGGACAAGGGGGAGCGCTTCGCCACACTCGGCCTAGCGTTCGCCGTCACCGCCGGCGTGCTCACGGCCGCTACGGTCACCTTTACCGTTCTCGTGAACCGATCCGAGAAGCCCTCCAAACCGGTGAGGGCCGAGCTTTGCCCTGGCGGCCTTACTTTAAAGTTTTGAAATGAAGATACGCATTACCACTATTGTTGTCGGCGTCGCCCTCTGGGGATGTTTTGATTTCGACCTCAGCGAGCGCAAGCCGGCGAGGGAGGATACGGCGTCGACCGACAGCGGAAGAGATACGGAATCCAGCACGGATCTGGATGCCGATACCGATTCGGACACCGATGTGGATGCGGATTCGGATGCCGACGCGGATACAGATCCTGACACAGATACAAATATGGACACGGATACCGATACGGATGCGGATGCGGACAGTGATGGGGACAGCGATGCCGATGGGGACAGCGACACCGATGGGGACAGTGACATGGACTCCGAGACGGGACCGCCGACGGAGTGCTCCGATCTCATCGTCACCAGCGAGACGGGGTGGGGATTTGTCTTCGAGCGGCGACAGCTTCAGCTGACCGCCGAGTGCATCGTGGCCGGGGTGTCCATTGACATCACTGAGGCGGTCACCTGGACCTGCGACAGCCCCATGGCGTCGGTCTCCAACGAGGAGGGTTCCCGCGGGCTGGTCGACGGCCTCACCCGGGGGTGGGCCTCGATCACCGCGGTCTACGGTGACCTCTCCTCACCCCCCTTCACGGTCAGCGTGTTGGCCAACGATGTGACTGGGGTCTCCATCACCCCCGAAACAGGGACCATCACGACCGTCAGCGGCAGGTTCGAGTTCACCGGCTGGTGCACCTATCAGGACGACATCGTCGAGGACTGCAGCAATGATCTCCTGTGGAGCGTCTGGGACGGCTCCATCGCGACGATCTCCGCCGGGACGGTGACGGCGATCCAGAACGGCCAGACCACCGTCTCCGCCCTGTTGGAAGCACAGAATATCCCGTCGCAGAACAACGCCTCGCTCACCGTCGACATCGGCCGTGACTGCACCAACCTCACCATCAGCACCGGCGGCAGGAACACCATGGTGGAGCAGACCACACTCCAGGCCACGGCCTTCTGCGTTTTCGGCGCCGGCGCCGGACAGGACGTCACCACCGCCGTGGACTGGCACTCGAGCGTCTCCGCCGTCGCCGCCGTCGCGAGCGACGGGCTCATCACCGCCGGGGCGGTGGACGCGCCGCTGCAGACCGCCCTCAACGCCACCTACACCAACAGCGGGGGACAGGTCTCCAGCAACACCATCAACCTCACCGTGACCCCCCGCATCCTCACCGGTATTGAGGTCAGCCAGACCTCGGGGATCATCACGACCGAGGACGGGTTCATACAGCTCGAGGCGATCTGTAGCTACAACAACGATCAGGAGGAGCCCTGCACCGACGCGGTGAGCTGGGGTTCCTCGGACAGAAACGTGGCCACCGTCGACGATTCCGGACGGGTGGACGCAGTGGCCAACGGGGAGGCCACCATCACCGCACGGGTTGGCTTGATTTCGTCCGACGAGGTTCGCGTCACGGTCGCCTTCGACGGCGTCTGCACCGCGCTCACCATCAGCACCGGCGACGTCACGACGATGGTGGAGCGGACCACGCTCCAGGCGTCCGCGTTCTGCGATTTCTCCACCGGTGAGACCGTCAACGTCACGGGGCTCGTCGACTGGGACTCCAGTAACGAATCCGCCGCGGTGGTCTCGCGGCAGGGCATGGTGTACGCCCAATCGGTCACCGATGATGTGACGACGGTGTTGAGCGCCACCTATGACAACGCCGACGGAGGTCCGCCTCAACCGAGCGACAACACCATCACGATGACGGTGACCCCGCGGACGCTCGTCGAGGTCACTGTCACCCCCCCGAGCGGCGAGATTCACACCATGGAGGAGTCCGTCCAGTTCAACGCGACCTGTATTTACGACAACACGGAGAGCGCGCCGTGCACCCAACTGGCGGAGTGGTCACCGACCACCGGAGAGGTCGCCACCATCACCGGAGGGCTCGCCGAGCCGGTCGCCAACGGCACGATCGACGTGACCGCCACGGTCGACGGCGTCACCTCCGAGCCGGCCGAGCTGATCGTGGATCTGGGGCTCGTCTGCCAGTCGGTGACCATCGCCGGCCCGACGGAAGTCCCGCTGGGAGAAACCGTCGAGCTCACCGTCACCTGTCTGGACGAGGATTCCGTGGACACGCCGGTCACCGACAGGGTCACCTGGCAATCCGACGATGAGGATGTCCTCACTGTGGCGGCACAGGACGGGACGGTGTTCGGCGCCTTCCCCGGAACGACGAGCGTTCAGGTGACCTACCGCAACGCCGACAACTCCCTCGTCTCGGACAGCCATGAGATGACGGTGCCCACGGAGGTGATCGACATCATCATTACGCCCGCCACCCCGCCGGATCTGCCCATCGGCCTCACCCAGATCTTCAGCGCCACGTGCGTCCTCAACAATGACACCGACAGCCCCTGCTCGGATATGGTCACCTGGGAGAGCGCGGACGAGGAGATCGCCGCGTTTACCTCCGAGAGCACGGTCACCGGCGTGACCCTCGGGGAGGTCGACATCACCGCCACCTTCAACGACCTGACCTCTGATGCGGTTCCCCTCACCGTCGTCGCGCCGGTTCTGAACGGGATCACGGTGACGCCGGCGGACGCCACCATCGAGGTCAACGGAACCGAGCCCTTCGGCGTGGTCGCCTGCACCCTGAGCGACGACAGCCCCACACCCTGTCCGGAGGTCGACGGATGGGCCTCCTCGGCGCCGGAGGTCGCGACCGTTGACGCAGAAGGGATCGCGACGGGGCAGACCGAGGGCACGACCGCCATCACCGCGACCATCGGCGGTGTCACCTCCGATCCCGTCACCCTGACCGTCAGCGGCTTCCTGCTGCCCACAGGGTGCGTGGAGCCCATCGTGTTCGCCGCCCCCGCCCTGGACGCCGCGGTCCGCACCGCGCTGGTGATTCCCTCGGATCAGGATCTCCTCTACAGCGATGTGTACACCCTCGCCGCCCTCACCGTCGCCGATTCGGACATCGTTTCCCTCGCCGGGATTCAATGCCTCGACAACCTCGAACAGCTGGATCTGCAGGGGAACCAGATCGCGGATATCTCCCTCCTGTCCCGGCTCCCCGAGCTCTTCGACCTCGACCTGCGAGGCAACCTCATCGACGATATCACGCCCCTCGCGGCCAATCCCGGTCTCGACGCCGGTGATCTCGTCGACCTCGCGGGCAACCCCCTCGATTGCGAAGACCTGGACACCCTAGACGCCGTCGGCCAGCTCCTCGACGCCGGGGTCGTGCTCACCACCGATTGCAACCCGGTCGACACGGACACGGGCACGACCGGCGACACCGGCACGAGCACGAGCACCGGAAACTGAGCGTCCGATTGTGTCCCTCGTCAGCTTCAGAAACGTCACCCTCGGTTTCGGCGGCACCCTGCTGTTCGACGGCCTGGATTTCCATGTCGAGGGGGGGGAGCGGCTCTGTCTCATCGGACGGAACGGCACCGGAAAATCCACCTTGCTCCGGGTGATCGCGGGGGATCAATCCCCCGACCACGGGAAGGTGGAGTATCGCCAGGGACTGCGGGTGGGGGTGTTGCCCCAGGAGATCCCGGAGGATCTGGCGGGGACGGCGTTCGAGGTCGCCACACAGGGGCTTCCTCCGGACGCCGACGGGGGGCTCTCTTCCGAGGTGAAGCCGGCGGTGGACGCGGCCCTGTCCCGCCTCTTCGTCGACCCCGCGGCCCGGTTCACCGCCCTGTCCGGGGGGATGAAGCGCCGGGTGCTCCTGGCGCGCGCCCTCGCCCTCGACCCCGACATCCTGCTCCTGGACGAGCCCACCAACCACCTCGATATCAACGCCATCGAGTGGCTCGAGGGGATCCTCGCCCGCCGGGTCAGGACGCTGCTCTTCGTGAGCCATGATCGGACCTTCGTGGACGCGGTGGCCACCCGCATCGTCGAGCTCGACCGGGGAAAGCTCTCGAGCTGGCCCGGGGGCTTCGGAGACTATATGCGGCGGAAGGAGGCGGCCCTGACATCGGAGGCCAAATCCCGGGAGCGCTTCGACAAGAAGCTCGCCGAAGAGGAGGCGTGGATCCGCCGGGGCATCAAGGCCCGCCGCACCCGCAACGAGGGGCGGGTGCGCGCCCTCGAGAAGATGCGCGAGGAGAAGCGCGCCCAGCTCTCGTCCATGGGATCCGTTTCGATGAACGCGACCGCCCAAAAGCGATCGGCCCGGCGGGTCATCGAGGCCAAGGGGCTCGCGTTCTCCTTCCCCGGTGTCCCTATCGTGAACGGCTTCGACACGGTCATCCAGCGGGGCGACAAGGTGGGGATCATCGGTCCCAACGGCTCGGGGAAGACCACCCTCCTGAAGCTCCTCCTCGGCGAGCTTTCGCCGACGGCGGGGACGGTGCGCCACGGCGCCCGCGTGGAGGCGGCCTATCTCGATCAGCTGCGGGCCGCCATCGATGACGAGAAGAGCCTCATCGAAAACCTGGTCGACAAGGGGGACACGGTGTCGGTGGGGGGAAAGAGCAAGCACGTCATCAGCTACCTGAACGACTTCCTGTTCTCCTCCGAGGACGCCTTCGCCCCGGCCGGGAACCTCTCGGGGGGAGAGCGGAACCGGCTGCTCCTCGCGAAGCTCTTCACCCGGCCCGCCAACGTGCTGGTCCTCGACGAGCCCACCAATGATCTCGATATGGACACCCTCGAGCTGCTGGAGTCGCTCCTGGTTTCGTTCGACGGGACCGTGCTGCTGGTCACCCACGATCGCGCCTTCCTCGATAATGTGGTGACGAGCTCCGTGGTGCTCGAAGGCGGCGGTCGCGTGGCGGAGTACGCCGGCGGCTACACCGACTGGCTCTCTCAGCACCCCTCAGAGAAGAAGGCCGAGAAGAAACCGAAGAAGCCCAAGCGGAGGCGAGCGCCGGACGGGCCGAAGCGCCTCTCCTACAAAGAGAAGCGTGAGCTCGAGCTCCTGCCCGCCGCCATCGAGGCGCTGGAGACGGAGCTCGAGACGCTCCGGGAGCAGATGGCCCGACCGGACTTCTACCAGCAACCCAAGGAGGCTATCAAAGCCGCCATCGAACGGATGGAGTCCCTCGAGCCTCGCCTCGAGGAGGCCTACGCCCGGTGGGAGACCCTGGAGAGCCGCCCCGCATGACCGACTGGCGGCGAACCGATCAACTATACAGGTAGACCAGGGCGGCGACGGCCGCGAGGATGATGACCGCCCCCACCAGGATGAGACCGATATCGGATTTGTCGCCGGTGCCCGCTGAGAGGCGGGGGAGTGTGGCCGACTCCGGAGGCTCGGTTTCGGATATCAGCGGATCCGCCGGACCGACAGGGGGCTCCTCCGGCTGCTCGGGCTCGGGCTCAGGAGGCGGGTCCGACGCGACAGAAGCTGGGGCGGGTTTCGACGCTGCGGGCAGCGGCTCCGAGGTCGGCTCGCTCACCTCCATCGGACCGGGAGCGATGGCAATCGAGGAGGTGTCCTCCTCCGGCGCGTCGAATATCACGCCGAGGGATCGCTCCGCCGGGTGCTCCAAAGCGATGGAGGTCCTGCCCACGGTGAATTGATCCCCGGCCGACAGGGTCGCGGACTTCACCGTCTCCCCCGCCACCTTGAGGCCGTGGCTGGCGCAGAGATCGCGAACCGTGACGCGCTCCTCGGTCACCACGACCTCGGCGTGTTGCTTCCAGACATCCCGGTCATCGAGAATGATATCCGCGTCCTTGGCCCGGCCGATGACCAGGGTCCCCTCCCTCGGCAGGTCGAAGCGGCTCGCCCGATGAGGGCCGGAGACGACCACCAGGCTCCGCGCGTTCTGTGGCGCTCCAGCCCGCACCAGCACGTTGGCGAGCATCTCCCTGGCGTGGCGAACGGAGGTGTCCCGGGCCTCCTCCCGCCCCGCTCCCGCGCCGAGACGGAACTCGAGGGTGAAGTTCGCGATGGAGACGCGATCCCCGTTACTCAACCGCTTCGGCCGGAAGGCGGTCAGCGCCGTGTCAGCGAGACGGGTCCCGTTGAGGCTGTCCAGATCGACCAGCACATAGTCATTTTCGCTGACGCGGATCTCCGCGTGTCGCGTCGACACCGCCATATCCGGAAGGCAGACATCCGAGGAGCGGGCCCGGCCGATGACGATGCGATCCTGGAGGAAGCTGCGGACGTACCGCGACTTTGGATCTCCGTTCTCGCTGATGGTGAGCTGAATTGCCATGCGTCAGACCGTTGTGGTTCTCCTTTTCGTTCTCGATAACTAAACCGGACTCAACGTTCGCCAATATGGTATAAAATCTCAAGTTTTGCACATGAAAATCAAACCAAACGCCATCGTTGGAATCCTGTTTTCGACCCTGCCCATCACCACCGGTTGCGGCGGCGCCCCGCCCGAGGGGGCGGTGATTGTCACCACGGAGCCCGCGGCGCCTTCGACCCGTGATACCGAGCCGCTGAAATCCGATGAGGCCGCGGTGGCGAGCTCCGCACTGGAGGCGCGGATGCTCGCGGACCAGCGCCGGGCCGCCGAGATACTGCAGGACGCGATGTGCCAAGGAGAGGCCCTCGCCGCGATATACGCGCTTCGCCTCGGCATCCGACACGATCCGGGGTGCGCGGCCCAGGCATTGAACCGCGGGATCGAATCAGAGGATGTCCTGGTCCAAGCGCTTTCGTGGCGATGGATGATCGCCGATCGGAAGCGGCCGCTCCCGGCGCTGACGCAACCGCCGAACGACCCGGTGGTCCATGTCCTGGCGGCCCTGGCTTACGCGGTTCGCGGTGAGGTTCCCAACGAGCTCGGCGGTGCGTTGGCGCTGTCCGGGGACGCGGTCACCGGAGATGACGCCTCCCGATCGGTGGAGAAACGGTGCGCGCTTCTCAAGGCGCTTTCCACCCCCTATGATGACGGTCCGCTCTCCACCGCTGTCGCCTTCGTCGAGGCCCGTCAGGAAGAGTGGACGGAACACGGGGAGCGGTCCGCGGCGCGACTGCGGGAGGAGCTGCTCTCCCAGCTCCTCGTGAAAGAGGAGATTGCGCACCTCGAAACCGGGGACGGCCCCTCGGAGCATGCCTATAGCGACATCGGCGATCGACTGGACAATCGATTGGTCACCCGTCCCCTCGGGATGCTCCGCAACATCGCGTTGTCCGGACCGGAGCCCCTGCGCCGAAAGGCCCTCTCGGCCATCGCCGTTGTCGCCTTGAAACCGGCGGCGGGGGATCTGGGCGCCGCCGCTGCGGCCCTGGGCAGTCCCTCCGAAGCGGTCCGTCTGGAGGGGGCCCGAACCTATCTCCTCCTCATCTTAAGGCTTCGTAAATAAATACAAAAACAGAATTTTGGAATTGTGCTGGTGGCGGATCGTCCTTATAAAATCTATATGCAGCGTTTTGCTAAAGAGACATCTCGGGTACTCACGGTCGTCGCGGTCGCGATCGCCATCCTCTCCTGCTCCAAAAAGTCCGAACAAACCGCCACCCCGAAAATTGATGTCGTTCGGGCGCCCGCCATCTCCGGAGACGCTCAGGTTTCCCACGCCGATCAACCCGTCCGATACGTGGTAATGGTCAGCGTGGACGGTCTGGCCGAACGGTTCATTCAGCCGATGATTGATGAAGGGCGGCTCCCCGCGTTCGCGAAGTTGCAAAAAGACGGCGCTTGGACCCACGACGCCCGCTCCGACTACTTCAACACCACCACGATACCCAACCACACGTCGATGATCACCGGTCTTCCCGTCGAGCACACCCCCGGCTTTCCCGAGGACGCCCACCACGGCTACACCCTCAACGTGCTGCCCCCGGCCACGGCGACCCTGCACAACCTGGGCAATCCCGAGATCGACTACATCCCGAGTGTCTTCGATGTGGCGCACGATTTCGGCCTGCGGACCTGCTTCTTCGCGAGCAAGACCAAGTTCGTCATCTACACCCGGAGCTATAACGCGGTCTACGGGAGGAGAGACACGATAGGAAAGGACAACGGTAAAGCCAAAATCGACGTCGTTAATGTCGAGAAGGAGACCGATAAGCTGGTCGAGGCCTTCGAGAGAACCCAGCGGGCGGATCCCTGTAACCTCGCCTTCGTTCATCTGTTGGACACGGATCTCGTGGGCCACATGAACGGCTGGGGCTCTCCGGCGTGGAAGCGCACCCTCGAGCAGATGGATCGGGCCATCGGGCGAATCGCAAGCCTCATCGAGACCCATCCCCGGATGGCGGGTAAGACCGCCCTTTTGGTCACCGCAGATCACGGCGGCATGGGAACCGGACACGGCGACGCGACCCGGAAAGAAAACTTCGCCGTCCCGTTCTACGTGCTCGGTCCGAACATCCCGCGGGGGAGAGATCTCTACGCCCTGGTTTCGAAAACCCGATTCCCCCCGGGGGATCGGAACCCGAGCTACGCCTCCCCGAGGCAACCTATCCGGAACGGCGATATCAGCAACCTGGCCCTGGGGCTGCTGGGGCTGCCCGCGATTCCCGGATCCGTCATATTCGGGATGAACCTGCGCACCGAAAAATCCTCACTTTGATTTATAAAGGAATGTCCCTACAATAGGGACGAGGGCCTCGAGCCGCTCGCTGATGAGTGCCTGAATCAACGAGGTGTTATTATGATGTGGCGTTTATTAACTGTCTTGTTTTTCATTGCGTCGGCGGCTTGTGAGTCGGGAGACGAGATCCAGATCGCGCGGTTCGGGGGTGACGCGGACACCGATACCGATGCAGATACCGACGCGGATACCGATGCCGACACAGATACCGATACAGACACCGATACAGATACGGATACCGACGCGGACACGGATACGGACACGGATACCGACGGGGACACGGATGCCGACGCGGATACCGATGCCGACGCAGACACCGATGCCGACGCGGACACCGATGCCGATGCGGATAGTGATACCGATATTGACGGCGATACCGATAACGATACGGATACAGACACGGACACGGATACGGATACGGATACCGACGGGGACACGGATACGGACACCGATGTGGACACCGACGTGGACACCGACGTGGACTCGGATGTCGACTCCGACGCGGATGCGGACGGCGACACCGGCACCGGTGGCGACGAGTGCGACAGCCTGCTGGAGATCACGGTCCGGGATTTCACCGAGAGCCATCCGGATATGGAGCGGGAGGATTCGGGGTGGGGTCCATTGGCGGGGGTGCTCGAGCCGAACCTAGGCCTCGATCGCAAACCGGTCTTCTCCGATATTTGGGGAACCCATACCTGGAAGATGGACACACCGCCGGACCAACTGGAGAAGAACTGCTGGGACAACGGAGAGGAAGAAGAGTGCCATTTGGGTGAGATTCCCATGTTCGACGGCGAGGAGGCGTTCTACGACTGGTATCACGACACCGAGAACAATATGCGGTTCGAGAAGACGCTCCAACTGGAGGAGGATCCCGACCACCCGGCCGTGTTCGTCTACGATACCGATGCGTTCTTCCCCCTCGACGCGACGGAGGGGTTCGGGATCACCCCGGTGGACAACCACATGGGTGAGAACTACCTCTTTACTACCGAGATCCACCTGCTCTTCACCTATCGCGAGGGCCAGCGGTTCACCTTCCGGGGGGACGACGATCTATGGATATTCATCAACAACAAGATCGCCCTCGACATCGGCGGCCTGCACATCCCCTTCGAGGCGACCATCGATTTCGACGCCATTGCGGAGGAGCTCGGGATCACCCCGGGGAACAACTACCACATGGATGTCTTCCACGCCGAGCGCCACACCACCCTGTCGAACTTCCGCATCGAGACCAACATCGCCTGCTTCATCCCGGTCATCGTCGTCTAATCCAAGACTACTGCTCCGCCTCCGCGTCCGTTGACTCCGCGGGCGTCTCCTCCGGGGTCGGCGTCTCGGTCGCGGCCTTCTCCGCCGCCGCCTTCTCGAGGTAGTCCGGTCCATAGATGCGGTAGTTGCCGCTGATGTGGAGCAGGCCGAACATGATGAGGGCGCCGTCGTAGTAGCGCCATGTCCCCACCGGCACCGGGGTGGCCCAGAGGGCGTCGATGAACCGCCAGGCCCTCGGGTGGGTCGCCGCCAGGCTGGTAGCGGCGTTGGTCGCCACGACCCCGACGGAGTGCCACTGCCCGTTGGCCCCCTCCGCCGGTTTGCCGTCGATGGTCCAGCAGCCCCGATAGGTGTAGAGCCCCTCCCCTTCGAAGAAGGATTGGATGCGGTTGGTGAGCTCGGCCTGGGTCGGATCCTTGGCGAACCAGTGGGCGTCCATGCCCCAGTTCATGGCTGTCCGCCAGGCGTCCCATCGGAACGTATCGGAGCCCGGGTTGAAGGACGCCGACACGGGCGTGCCATCGAAGTTGGCGTAGTCCGGGGCGAGACCGGTCTTCGGGTGGGTGCACTCGTGGAAGTACTTTCGGCTGATGTCGGCGGCCTCCTGCCAGAAGGCCTTGTCCTTCTCGGGACCCCAGAGGGCCCACAGCTCGTAGAACGCGGGCAGGTGGTAGGAGGGGTTGGTGTGATCGCCGTTGATCCCGAAGTTGGTGGTGTCGGGGGTGAACCGAACCATCTTGTGCTCCGGGTTCACGAGGGCCACCCCCTTGAGGGTCCGGGTGACTTTCTCTTTGGTCTTGGGATCGATTCTATAGGACTTGCCGGTGATGGCCTTCCGGTTCTTGAACTTGTCCAGCAGCTCGAGGGCCTGCTGCTTGTAGTTGAAGACCCCGTTGCCGTCTCCCCAGCGGTGGGACGCGAAGAATAGGGACGTGATGAAGTACTCCTCCCCGTCCGGCGCAGGCATCTCGTCCATCGCGGTGCCGTCGGTCTTCATCTGCCACGAGAAGTACCCGTAGCAGGGGTGCTTGGGATCGTCCTTGTACATGTAGGTCCGGGCCCAGTTCCAGAGCGCGTTGAAGTCCTCCTGCCGGTTCATCTGAACGGCGAGCATCATCCCGTAGGACATCCCCTCGGAGCGGACGTCGCCGTTCCCGATGTCCTGGATATAGGCCATGGGGCCCCACTGGTTGGCCCCCGCGGGGAACATGATGGCCTCATTGCTGATATCCCCGTGAAAGAGCTGCTCGTAGACCCTCTCGATCCGCTTCTGGACCAACTTTGGATCGTACCCCCGCTCGACGAGGAGGTTGCGGTACTCGCCGGTCTCGAAGGCGCCCTTCTCGGGAAACTTCGGCGCCGGGGTGAGATCGGAATGGCGGCTGACGGCCACCTTGTCGATGTAGGTGTCGTTCTGGCCCACGTCCGTGGTGAGCTCCAGGCGGAACTTGTGCTTGCCGGCCGCCTCCACGTCCGCGAAGGCGATCTTGCTCTCGCCGTTCTTGTCCTCGAAGAAGACCGTGGTGCCCCCGATGTCATTGACAAATACCGTGATCCCCGCGAGGGTGCCGTCACTCGACGCCCCGCGGATGTCGAAGGCGTAGCGGCCCGGGGTGGGGAAGTCGAAGACCCCCTCCAGGTAGTCCGTGTTGCCATAGAACACGACCCCGTTGAACGGGCTGGACAGGTCGTTCCCCCCTCTGCGGGCCATCTTCTCCGCCTCGTACTCCGGTCCCTCTCCCACATCGGCGGTGGCCTTGATATTGGTGCCGGGGGCCTGCGGCACGAGGCAACCCATGGGGGATGTGATGAGGGCCAGCGCTCCGATGAAGAATACCATTCGCTCTCGCATAATCGTCTCCTTTTTCATCTCCCCTATGGATATTCCCTTGATCCAGACAGAATTGAATAACCAAAAACAGAAAATATTTCAAATCCCTCGACTCGACTCGGGAGGACGCCGTCGCGGTCTAGAGATGGCGGGCCAAGGTCTCCATCTGGGGCCTGTCGTTCCCCCCGGAGGGCTCGATGGACATGAAGTAGTCCCCCCACCACGGTCCGGCGGCCCACCAGGTCCAGCCGATCCAGACATCATCGTTGTCTTCGACGAAGGTCAGCATGTCGTCCACGGCGGCGAGGCAGGTGTCGTTGGCGTCGCTGCCGAACTCCCCGAGGAACCCCCGGAAGCCGTTCTCCGCGGCCCACTCGGTGAACCGCTCGAGCCGCTCCGAGCCGACGGTCTCGCTGACGCAGACGCGCCCCGTGCCGGAGGAGTCCTCGTCGAGGTACTGGTGCACCTCGAAGGCGAAGTTGTCCCCGGGATCCTCGACGCCGGTCATCACCGTCGCGTTGGGGGTCCCGTAGTAGCTCGCGGCCCAGCTGTGGGCGCCGGTCCACCCGTTCCCCGGAACCAGGATCAGGTTCTCGGCGCCGGTCTCCCGAATCGCCGCGATGGCTTCGTTGGCGACCTCGAGCCACGGCTCGGTCTCCATGTCGTGGGGCTCGTTCATCAGACCGAACACCACCTTCGGATCGTCCATGAACAGCGTGGCCAGTCGGGTCCAGAAGTCCGCCAGGTGGGCGGCCTCCACGTCCGTCCCGAGAAGCCGATCGTGATACCTCGCGTAGTTGTGGGGGTCGAGGATCGCGGTGGCCCCCAGGTCCGTAATCCCGAAGACCACCTCGGTGAGGCGCTCGGTCTCGTCCTCATCGAACGGCGCCGAGAGCTCCCGCTGGAGCCGCTCCCATCGGAAGGGAATCCGGAAGGCGGTCATCCCTTTCTCGATGAAGTACTCGGCGCTCGAAGCATTGGGATAGATGTAGTCGACCCCATACTCGCCGGGGAAACTCCAACCGAAGTCGGCGCCGGCGAGGCTCACCCCGACGAGCCCCTCCGTTTCCTCGTCTGTTGTGGGCTCCCCGGTGTCCGACTCGGTGTCGGTGCCTTGGGGGGTCTCCTGCTCATCACCGCTTTCGCCGTCGCCGCACGCGACAACAGATGGGAGAAAGCCGATGAGAATGATCCATGGTTTCCATACCGGTATAGACATATCATTACCTCCGACTGTAGGGTATAGCGCGTGGCGCCCGGCACCTCAACCACCGCCGATGTATAAAAAGACCGGCGGTTTTCATCAGAGGCCTAAGGTTTCTTCGCCTTTCGCTTGGGCGTCATGAGGACGGTGAGGTGACGTTCCCGATCCGGGACGATCCGCCGCCGCCACCGCTCGTACCCCTTGGCGGTCACGATCACGGTCACCGTCTCTGAGGATTTGGGCAACCGCAGGGGGACGGAGGAGAGGACCCCGTCGACCCTCACCCGGCTCCACCTGGGGGTCTCCTCCAGGTGGATGAGGACGGTGTCGGACTCCGGCGTTCCCCTCGCGGCCGGAGGGGCCGCGGCCTCTCTGCTCACGGGTTCGGCGGGGTGAGACGGCGGGCTCTTCGTTTTATCTGCGCGAGCGACAGACGGGGCGGTCTCTTCGGCGGAGGACGGGGCGCCACCGAGGCTCACGACGAGCCCCGTAACGACGGCGGCGGCGACAATGCTCCCCCCTACGATCCATTTCGTTCGGGTCAGCCGCGGTATCGCCGGGCGGACCCCGAGGTTCGAGATCTGGGCCGCGACGGGGCTCCCGGCGAGCATCGACACCGGTCCGCCGGACGCGTCCGACAATGATGGCGCAATGGATGTTGAACTCGGATCGGCCGGTTCGGAGGCCGGCGGGGCGGTGTCCGGGGACAGCGTGTCGATTTGCGGTGACGTGGCGTCCGGGGACGGCGGGGCGATCCGCGGCGACCTGGTGTCTTGGGATTGTGGTTCGGCCCTCGACGGCGCAGCGATGGGGGACGGGACGACCACCGTCGGCTCGTTCTCGAAAAGCCGCGCCTCCGGCATGGAGACGATCCGCGTCACCACTTCGGCCTGGGGGTCCTCGGTCTGGGAGTCCTCGGCCGGCTCGGGCGTCGCCGCCGGAGCGGGGGGGATAGAGGCGATCCGGGTCACCATCTCCGCCACGAAACGATCGGTGCCTGTGTGACTCCGGTAGGGATCGCTGTTCCTCGAGGTCATCGGCGGAGGGGGCCGAGAGGTGAGGGCGCGGTGCTCTTCCAGAAGCGCGTCGGCCTTCTTCACCAGCCTGGTGACCTTCTCCTGGCTCATCGGCGTCATCGACGCCCCCTCCTCGACCGGCGAAGTCGCGACATCGGCCCGCGGAGTCTCCGTTCCGGAACGGGGGGGCCTTCGGGGGGCGCGCCGCGGGGGCGCTCTCCTCGAGACAGGCTTCTTCGGGGCGCCCGGCACCGGCGGCGGCTCCCCCAAAGAAGTTTTTTGGGCATTCGGCGGCTTTCCGGAATCGCTCATCAAGGTAAACGTACATCCTTTTCGGGTGAGATTGAAGGGCTGATCTTCCGCTTTTGGTCGCGATCCTCGCAACGGAATACGCCGCCTCGCGCCGCAGCCGCCGACCCTCTTGGTTTTCCAGACAAACAAGAATCCGGGGTCGCACCCGAAAAAAGTCGATCGAGGCGACAACGGAATCGGAGATACTCCCTGACCGAAGTGTAAATCCGAAGGGTCGGTCCCAAAAAATAGGAATAGCCCGTCCTAAAAAAATGCTAAAAAAGATCCATTCTTTCGGACTGAAGGAGTCGTTTGTGGATTTACTGCTGCAGATCGAAGAGGCCGCCGGCCCGATGATCCCCGGCATCATCACCGCCGCCGTCTGTATGCTGGCGGCGGTGGGGATCCGGATCCGGTTCCGCGGTCAGCCCCTGGCCGCGCGGTTCCGCCGCCCCATGTTCCTGTTGAACGTATATCTCTTCATCGCCGCGGCGGCGGTGGCCACGCGGCTGTACTGGCCCGTGGCGTTCAGGGCCGTCTACCTGGTCTCGGTGCTGGTCCTCGCCCTGGCGTTGGTGCTGGCGGCGGTCACCGCGCTGATGGACGGCTTCCTCGGGCGGTACCGGCAGCTGACCATCCCCTCCATCTTGCGCGATATGCTGAATATCGTCATCTACATCATCGTGATCCTGGTCGTCCTCCATCAGGAGGGGGTGGAGGTGACCTCCCTCGTGACCACCTCCGCGGTGTTCACCGCCATCATCGGTTTCGCCCTCCAGGATCTACTCTCCAACGTGATCAGCGGGCTCTCCATTCAGATCGAGAGACCCTTCCGGGAGGGGGACTGGGTGATCTTCGACAAATACGAGGGCATGGTGACGGAGATCAACTGGCGGGCCACCAAGATCAAGACCCGGGACCGGGATATCATCATCATTCCAAATAACATGGCCACCCGCTCCCCCATCATCAACTACTCCGCGCCCACCGAGCTCCACCGCCAGCGGGTCACGGTGGGGCTCCGTTACGAGGTGCCGCCCAACCAGGTGCACGCCTGCCTCATCGCCGCCGCGCTCTCGGTCCCGAAGGTGCGGCGGGAGCCGGCGCCGCGGGTCTTCACGCGGAAGTTCAGCGACTTCTCCATCGACTACGAGCTCGTGTTCTTCATCGACGATCTGCCACCGAAGGAGACCATCGAGAGCGACGTCATGAGCCGCATCTGGTACTACCTGAGCCGGGAGGGGTTGAGCATCCCGTTCCCCATCCGGGACATCAACATGCGGACCGTCTCCGACGACGCCGAGGCCAGAGAGCGGGCCGAGCACATCCAGGAGCTCGACATCGCCATCGGCCGTATCCCCGAGTTCTCTCCCCTCGCGGATGAAGACAGGCGATACCTCGCCGCTAACGCCCACTCCGTCCGGTTCGCCGCCGGCGAGCGCATCATCGAGGAGGGGACCCTCGGGATGTCCTGTTACGTGGTGGGGGATGGGCAGGTGCTCATCGAGACCACAGGGGAGCGCGACGGGGAGCGGGTCGAGCTCGCGGTGTTGGGACCGGACGAGTACTTCGGGGAGCGGTCCCTCATCACCGGAGAGCCCACGAGCGCCTCGGCGCGCGCCGCGACGGACTGTGTGCTCCACGAGATCTCCAAGGAGCACTTCGCGGTGGTCCTCATGCGCAACCGGTCCCTGGTGGAGGCGCTGGGCAAGCGCCTCTCGGAGCGGGAGGCGGAGCTGATCGCCCTTCGATCCCAGTCCTCCGCGAGCGGCGCAAAGTTCGGCCGCCCCACCGAGCCGGCGAGCTTCGTGAGCCGCATCAGGAGCTTCTTTCAGTTATAAGAAAAGGGACCCTATCGGATGAACAGCATCTCCTGGTAGGAGGGCAGGGGCCACAGATCGTCGGCCACGACGGCCTCGAGCTCATCGACGATATCGCGAACCCGCTGCATGGCGGGGAGCACGGTGTCGCAGGCCTGACGCGCGGCGTCGTGGGTGGAGGACGCGCCCTCGTCGATGGCGGCCTGGAGGGCCTTCGCGGCGCTCCGCAGTCCGTTGATATGCCCGGTGACCTCCTCCAGGAGGGCCTTGTCGGCTCCGACACCGGCGGCGGCGAGCCGTGCGGCGTTCTCGGCGAGCTCTGTCTGATAGCGGACGGCCGCAGGCAGGATCATCGTATTGGCCATCTTGGCGCAGGTCTTCGCCTCGACGTTGATGCTGAGGGCGTACTGCTCGAGGTAGATCTCCTCCCGCGACTCGAGCTCCACCTTCGAGAGGACCGCGTGGCGCTCGAAGAGGCTGACGGTCTCCTTCTCGGTGAGGCATCCGAGGCTGTCCGGGGTGGTCCGGAGGTTGGGCAGCCCGCGTTTCTCGGCCTCCGCGTGCCACTCCCCGGAGTAGCCGTCGCCGTTGAAGACCACCCGTCCGTGCTCCTGGATGATCTGCTTGACGAGCTTGTTGACCGCCTCATTGAGCTTCTTGGGATCGCCCCCGGTCTCCTTCTCCAGCCCGGTGGCGATGTAGTCCAGGGAGTCCGCGAGGATGGTGTTCATCACGGTGAGGGGGCCGGCCACGGACTGGTTGGAGCCAACGGCGCGGAACTCGAAACGGTTGCCCGTGAAGGCGAAGGGGCTCGTGCGGTTGCGATCGCCGGTGTCCTTGGGCAGCGCGGGCAGGGTGTCCACGCCGATGTTGAGGACGTCCCGCTTCTTCGCCTCGTTCGTTCGCCCCTCGGCGATCTGCTCGAGAACACCGGTGAGCTCGTCGCCCAGGAAGATGGAGATGATGGCGGGGGGCGCCTCGTTGGCGCCGAGCCGGTGGTCGTTGCTGGCGCTCGCCACACCGGCCCGGAGGAGCGGCGCCCAGGTGTCCACCGCGCGAACGGTGGCGGCCAGGAACACCAGGAACTGGGCGTTCTCGTGGGGGGTGTCTCCGGGATCGTAGAGGTTGCCCTGGGTCGCGTTGGAGAGGGAGAAGTTGAGGTGCTTACCGGAACCGTTGATCCCGGCGAAGGGCTTCTCATGGGTCAAGCAGGTGAACCCGTGGCGCTTGGCCACGTTCTTCAGCATGGTCATGGTCATCTGCTGGTGGTCCGTGGCGAGGTTGCCGTTCTCGAAGATGGGGGCGATCTCGAACTGACCCGGGGCCACCTCGTTGTGTCGAGTGGCCACGGGGATCCCGAGCTTGTACAGCTCCCGATCCACCTCCTGCATGAAGGCGAGCACCCGGTCCGAGATGGATCCGAAGTAGTGGTCATCGAACTGCTGTCCCTTGGCGGGGGGCGAGCCGAAGAGGGTCCGGCCGCAGTTCTGGAGATCGAGCCTGGCCGAGAAGAAGGCGTTGTCGATGAGGAAGTACTCCTGCTCACACCCGGCGTTGCTCACCACCTTGGCGATGTCGCCGTGGCCGAACAGCTTGAGCACCCGCTTGGCCTGGCGATCCAGGGCCTGGGCCGACCGGAGGACCGGCGTCTTCTTGTCGAGGGCCTCTCCGGTCCACGAGACGAAGGCGGTGGGGATGCAGAGGGTGGCCCCGTTGGAGTTGCGGTAGATGTAGGCCGGGCTGGTGACGTCCCAGGCGGTGTAACCGCGGGCCTCGAAAGTCTGCCGGATACCGCCGCTCGGAAACGACGAGGCGTCGGGCTCGCCCTGGATGAGCACCTTGCCGCTGAAGTCCGCCATCGCGCCCCCGACGCCGTCCGGTTTGAGGAAGCTGTCGTGCTTCTCCGCGGTGGCGCCGGTGAGGGGGTAGAACACATGGGTGTAGTGGGTCGCGCCCATTGAGAGCGCCCACGCCTTCATGGCCTCGGCCACCACGTCGGCCACGCTGGCGTCCAGCTTGGCCCCCGCGTCGATGGTCTGCTTCAGGGATTTATACACGTCCTTGGGAAGGCGCTCCCGCATGGTCTTGTCATTGAACACCAGCGTCCCGAAAATCTCTTTGGCGGGCTTGCCCGCGTAGTCCACCGGTTTCCGGTCGGTGGTCCCGGCGATGATTGAGGTCACCGCGTTGATGCGCATCTGGTTGCCACTCATGGGTCTAACTCCTTTGGGGACCCCCTCGGATCCCGAATTTCGCTGCAGATCGCCAGTTGCCGATCCAGTCGTACAGCGTTTCTAGCATGATCACCGGTAAACAAAAGATATATCTCAGTAAATCGGAACTTTTTCGGCCGGAAGAGGGGCGTTGCGGCCTCAAAACTCGGCAAACCGGTACAAAAACGGCCATACGAGCCGCTTGGGCACCGACCAGTCGGGACAATTTGGACCGGTCATCGAGGCATCATGGTCCGACGCGACTCGGCCTCCATATTGCGGTCGTTGGGCTCTCCGGATATGGCTTTTTCGTGGAAGACACTGTGAACGATCCCGTCGGGGTGCGGCAGGACCTACCTCGCCCGGTCCGTCGCCGGGGAGATCGGTGCCCGCTTCATGAACATCAGCCTCTCGGATGTGCTCGATATGTGGTACGGCGAGACCGAGAAGCGGATTCGCGAGATCTTCGAGAACGCCCGGCGCCGCTCCCCCGCTGACCTTCTTCGACGAGGTGGACGCCATCGGTCAGAAGAGACCTCGCCCGATTTTTAGATCCCGAGGGCCCCGGGTGGTATCATGGCGGTCATGTCCGATCTCTCATCACTCGCGGACTACTATCTGCAATGCCTCAAGGTGGAGCGGGGCCTCTCCCGAAATACCATCGAGGCCTATGCCCGGGACCTCTCGGGGTTCGTGGAGTTCGGCGCGGCGAGACACCTCGACGCGAGGGCGGTGACGCAACGGCACATCACCGACTACCTCCGTGAGCTTTTCGAGGGGGGGCTCCGGCAGAGCTCCCAGGCGCGGGTCCTCTCCTGCCTTCGGGGGTTCTTCCGCCATCTTAGGGAGGAGAAGCTCATCGACGCCGCGCCCACCGACAACGTGGAGTCCCCTAAGCAGCGACGCCCCCTTCCAGTGGTGCTGACCTTCGAAGAGATGGAACGCCTGCTTGCCGCCCCCGACCTGGCCACGCCCCAGGGGATCCGCGACGCAACGATGTTGCACACCATGTACGCGGCCGGGCTCCGGGTTTCGGAGCTGGTGACCCTCTCCCTCCGGGATCTGAACCTCGACGCCGGCTTTCTGGCGGTCACTGGTAAAGGGGGCAAGCGGCGCCTCGTTCCCCTCGGCGAGTGGGCCGTGGAGATGCTCGAGCGGTACCTTACCGATATTCGTCCGCTGAAGGCCCCTCAAAAAGAAACCGCCGTATTCCTCACCAACCGAAAGAAGCCTATGAGCCGCCAGGCCTTCTGGCAGCTGGTGAAAAAATACACCTTTAAAAGCGGTATTCGAAAATCGCTCAGCCCCCACAAGCTACGCCACTCCTTTGCCACCCATCTCCTCGAAGGGGGGGCGGATCTCCGGTCGGTCCAGGCCATGCTCGGACACGCGGATATCTCCACGACCCAGATCTATACCCACGTGACGACCCAGCGGATCGTCGAGGTCCACCGTCAGTTCCATCCCCGGGGGTAGTCGGTACCCACCCCAAAACTGGGACGTGCGTTCTGTTATCAGTCTGTCTGATTTCCAGTTTCTGATCATGACAATATAATGTAATAATTATAATATGACAATATTATAGTCTATTATAATTTATATTCTATAATTCAGAACTCCGAATTTGAACATGTGACCAATCGATTGTATAAAGGAATACAACCAAAGGACTCAGATTATGGATGCCGTACTTTTAGCGAGAATACAGTTCGCCTTCACCGTGGGATTTCACTACATCTTCCCACCCATCACCATCGGAATGGCGTGGTTCATCTTTTATTTCATGAACCGATATAAAAAAACCGGTGACAAAGCCTTCGCGGTTCAGGCCAAGTTCTGGCTCAAGCTCCTGGCGGTCACCTTCGCGGTGGGGGTGGCCACCGGCATCACCATGGAGTTCCAGTTCGGCACCAACTGGGCCGACTATTCCCGATTCGTGGGAGATATCTTCGGTGCGCCCCTCGCCGCCGAAGGGGTGTTCGCCTTTTTCATGGAGTCCACCTTCATGGGGGTGCTGCTCTTCGGCTGGCATCGGTTCTCCGTCCGAACCCTCTGGGGGGCCTCATTGATGGTGGCCCTCGGCGCCACCCTCTCGGCCTTCTGGATCGTTGTGGCCAACTCCTGGATGCAGACCCCCGCGGGGTACGAAATCGTGAACGGGCGAGCCGAGCTCACCGACTTCTTCGCCGCGGTGTTCAATCCGTCCACGTTGCCCCGGTACAGTCACACCATCGCCGGCTGCATCGTCAACGGCGCGTTCTTCATCATGGGGGTAAGCGCGCTCTACCTGCTTCGGAAGCGCCACCTCGAGTTCGCCAAGCGGGCGCTACTCGTCTCCGTAGTCGGGGGCTTCGTCGCCAGTCTCGCCCAGTTCGGCCTCGGCCACTGGCACGGGGTCCAGGTGGCCCACACCCAGCCGGAGAAGCTCGCCGCGTTCGAGGCCCACTTCAAGACCATGGAGCAGGCCCCCGCGATCCTGATCGGCCTGCCGAACGAGGAGACCGCCGAGGTGGACTGGGCCGTCGAGATGCCCTCCGCCCTCTCGATCCTCGTGGGCAACAGCATCCATACGAGGGTTACGGGGCTCGAGGACTTCCCGAGGGACGAATGGCCGCCGGTGATGCCCACCTTCCTCACCTTCCGGTTCATGGTCTTCCTCGGGCTCTTCTTCATCGGGCTCACCGGATTGGGGGTGCTACTCCATTGGAAACGGAAGCTCTGGCACAACCGGTTCTTCCTGACGCTGGCGGTTCTCTCCCTGCCGCTGCCCACTGTCGCCAACCAGCTCGGATGGGCCACCGCCGAGATCGGCCGGCAGCCATGGATCGTCTACCGGATGCCTGGGATGAGGACCGCCGACGCGGTCTCCCCGACGGTCTCCGGCGGCGAAATCCTGTTCTCCCTGATCCTGTTCCTCTTTATCTATGCGCTGCTGTTCGCCTTGTGGATACACCTGCTCCGGCGGGCGATCCGGAAGGGGCCCGAGCCGATCCCGGAGGCCTCCGCGACAAGAGAGGGGGTGGCGGCATGAGCTTCTTTCAGGTCATCTGGTTTCTCCTGGTGGGGGTGCTGCTCACCGGCTTCGCCATCCTCGACGGTTTCGACCTCGGCGTGGGGGCGTGGTACCTCCGGGCCAAAGGGGACCCGGAGCGGCGGACCCTCCTCAACGCCATCGGTCCCGTGTGGGACGGGAATGAAGTGTGGCTCCTCACCGGTGGTGGGGCCATCTTCGCCGCGTTCCCGCCGGTCTATGCCACGGTGTTTTCCGGGTTCTACCTGGCGATGATGCTGGTGGTGGTCTGTCTGATCACCCGGGCGGTCTCCCTGGAGTTCCGCAGCAAGGAGGAGTCACCACGGTGGCGCGGAATCTTCGACGTGGCGTTCTCCCTCTCCAGCATTGTCGCGGGGCTCCTCTTCGGGGTGGCCCTCGGTAACATTCTGAGGGGGATCCCCCTCAACGAACGCGGGGACTATACTGGAACCTTCTTCGGGCTTCTCAATCCCTACGCCCTGTTGATCGGTGTGCTGGGGCTCGCGATGCTGGCGTTTCACGGGGCCAACTTCATCACCCTCAAGTCAGCGGGCGACCTCAAAGCCCGCGCTGAAACGTGGGCCGCGCGCTCCGGGATCCTCTATCTCGCGCTCTTTGCGGTGGCCAGCGTTACCACCGTCGTCGCCGTGCCACACCTCACCGAGAACTTCTTCGCCGTACCGGTATTGTGGCTCGTTCCCACAGTGGGGGCCGTCACCATCACGCTCTCGGTGAGGTTTGTCCGAAAGGCGAGACCCGAGAAAGCCTTTCTCTTCTCGAGCCTCTCCATCACCGCCATGATGGGGATCGCCGGCGCCTCCCTGTTTCCGCGACTCGTCCCGGCCCTGGGCGCCCCGGAGCTGAGCCTGACCGCCGCGAACGCGTCATCCTCGGAGCGCACCCTCAAGGTGATGCTCCTCCTGGCGGTGGTCGGCATGCCCCTCGTGCTCGGCTACACGATCTGGGTCTACCGCGCCTTCTCCGGGAAGGTGGATCCGAACAGCCCGTCCAACCACTATTAGATTGTAAAGGCCTACGCTCCAGAGAGATGGAGGGCCAGGGTGCGGCGGTGGGCTCGCGCGCGATGCTCGTACACGTAGAGCCCCTGCCAAGTGCCGAGGGCGGGGGCGCCGTCGATCACCGGGATTGAGAGGGAGGTGAGGGTGAGGGCGCTGCGGATATGGGCGGACATGTCGTCAGGCCCCTCCAGGATATGGCGGAACTCCGGGTTCCCGTCCCGGACCAGCCCCCTGAAGAAGGTCTCCATATCCCGCTTCACGTCCGGGTCCGCGTTCTCCTGGACCACCAGGGACGCCGAGGTGTGTCGGATGAAGACCGTGAGGAGCCCGCTCTTGACCTTCTTCTCCCGCGTCCACGAGACCACCGCATCGGTGACATCCGTGAACCCCCGGCCTTGCGTCCTGATACTGATTTCGCTGGTGTAGTGGTTGCTCATTGCATCGACCTCGCCAGGCTCGTAATGGCCTGCTGTTCCCCCACGGCTATCATGATATCCCCTTCTAGAAGCGGTCGGTTGGGATCCGGGGTCAACCGTTCAATGCCGTAGGGCTTCGGTCGCTTGATCCCCACCACGTTGACCCCGACGGTCGCCCGGAGATCCAACTGCTTCAAGGTCTGTCCCGAAAACGACTTTCCCACCCTGATGGAGCCGATGATATTGCCCTCAGGCACCTCGATGTACCGGGCGTCGTCCGGCCGCCCCCTGGGCTCGAACTTGAGCCCCAGATCCCGCTCCTTGATCACCTCGTGCTCGATGAACATCATCATGTCCCGCTGGGTCACCGAACCGGCGAGCCGTCCGTTTCGATCGAGCACCGGGAGCATCTCCGCGTCGATGCGGGAGAGGTGGAACATGGTGGTCTCCAGTGTATCGTCCAACGTAACGGTGACGGGATCCGGCCTCATCACATCCGCGGCGAGGAGGAGCTGCTCGTCGAGATCGTGCTCCCGGAGGATGGCCCGGAGGTGTTCGATATTGATGACACCGAGCAGCTCGTTCTCCCCGTTGACCACGTACTTGTCCCCCATCGATCCGTCGAGCACCCGGTGGATGACCTTGGAGATGGGCTCCCCGGGTCCCAGGGTCTCCGGGAAGGGCCGGAGGAGCCGGCGGACCTTGGTGTTCCGCATCAGCTCGGCCTCGGCGGAGCCTCTGAGACGGACCCCCCGCCGGACCAGCTTGATGGTGAAGATGGAGGTGTCGAGCACCTTGCTCGCGAGCACCACCGAAACGATGCAGGAGAGCATCAGGGGGAGGATGATGTGGTAGTCGTTGGTGAGCTCGAACAGCATGATGATTGCGGTGATGGGCGCGTGGGTGGCCCCCGCCATCACCGCCCCCATCCCCACCAGGGCGTAGGCGCCGGGGTGGGCGGTCTGTCCCGGGAGCAGCGTGTTGACCGCGATACCGAAGGCGCCGCCGATGCAGGCGCCGACGAAGAGGGAAGGGGCGAAGACCCCCCCCGATCCCCCCGATCCCAGGGAGGTCCCCGCGGCGACGATTTTCAGGAAGGCGAGGACGATGAGCATCCAGAAGGTGCCCTGGGAGTGAAGCGGCACGTACATGGCCTCGTACCCCACGCCGAGAACCTGAGGGAAGATCAGGGCCATCCCGCCCACCGCCGCGCCGCCCACCACCGCGTTGAGCCCCGCCGGGAGGGGGAGCTTCTCCCAGAGATCCTCGAGCAGGCAGACCCCGCGGGTGAAGGCCAGGGCCATGAGCCCGGCGACCACCCCGAGGAGCACGTAGAGCGGCAGCTCGATGGTGGAGAGCAAGCTGTAGCTCGGCACCTCCAGGAACACGGTCTCGTTGGGGTAGATGACCCGCGTGACGATGGTGCCCATGACCGAGGCCACCACCAGGGGGCTGAAGACGCTGATGGAGGCCGAGCCGATGATCACCTCGATGGCCAGGATCACCCCGCCAATGGGGGCGTTGAAGGTGGCCGCCATGCCCGCGGCGGCGCCGCAGCCGAGCATGATGATGAGCTTGTTACCCTCGAACCCCAGATACCCGCCGATGGTGGATCCCAGGCCGGCGCCGATTTGGGCGATGGGGCCCTCCCGGCCCACGGAGCCGCCGGTCCCGATGGTGATGGCGGAGGCCAGGATCTTGACCCCCATGACCCGCCGTCGGATCTTCCCGCCGTTGTTGGTTACGGCGTTCATCACCTCGGGGATGCCGTGCCCCTTGGCTTCCCGGGCGAGGTAGTGCACCAGCGGTCCCACGATGAGCCCCCCGATGGCCGGGGGGAGGACCTTCCAGTACCAGGGGGTCTGGGCGAGCGCCTCTATCGAGAACCCGCCGGGGAAGGCGAGGCGGTTGATGAGCGCGATCATCTCGCGAAAGAGCACCGCCCCCAGCCCACCGAGGATGCCCACCACCGCGGCGAGCGCCAACAGGTAGATGTTCTCGCCGCCGAACACACGCTCGAGCCTCTGACTGATTCTGACCGCTAGCTTTTCCTGTTCATCCATTTGAAACTCAAAAGAATCAAGTGTCTTATAGGGGCGTTGACAGATGAACACAAGGTGGTTTGTCGTGTGTTTCGCCTCACCGGTGCACCTCTTCAGAAGGAGTATCGGTTATCTCGGGAAAATCTTGATTATTATAAGCAACTGTATCGATGCGATTGTGGGGCTACAGCTCGGGGGGCTCGGGATCTCGGGAGTTCAGATCACCCCAGTGGGGCTCCCATTGAAGCCCGAGGACGAATCCCATCGAGAGCCGGAGGTGGAGGTCGCCGTCGGGCTCCCAACTGGCGAACCCGGGGATGAGCTCGGCCTTGCGGATGGATTCGGCCGCCAGGAGGTTGAGGGTGGGCCCCGCGAAAATCGAGAGCTCGTCGATGACCCGGAATCCGAGGGTGAGCCGAACCTTGTTGATGAAGTCGCTGGCGCTCCCGCGCCAGGAGTAGCGGTTCACCAGCTTGTGGACCGAGAAATCGAGATCGAGCCACAGGAGATCGAGGTCGAGGTGTCCCCCGATGCCGTAGATGAGGGAGTAGCGCTCCTGGCCCGGGATGGGGTGCACCCCCGCGCCGAAGAGGCCGTAGATGTGCCGGCTGCCCATCTTGAATGCCAAATTGGCGAGGGAGGTGTCGCTCGCCCAGAGGGAGGGCGCGAGGATGCCGTTGCCGGCGTAGTTGATGAGCCCGATGGACGCGCCGTCCAGCTTCCGGCTGGCGATGTTGACCAACCCGACCTGGGCCCCTCTCACCTCCCGGCCGATGTTGATGAGGGAGAACTGGACACCCTTGAGGGTATCGGTGGAGACATTGGTGATGCCGGAGAACTGGCCGCCCCGAAAGGCGCTGGCGTAGTTGGTGATGCCGGCCCCCTGGAACCCCACGGAGTCGCCCCGGGCGCTGATGTTGGCGATGCCGGCCCCCTGGAAGCCGCTCATGCCGTCACCGTTGACATTGATAATGCCGGCGCCCTGGAACCCCTGGGCGGAGCCGCCGTTGGTGTTGATGATCCCCGCGCCCTGGAACCCCTGGGCGGAGCCGCCGTTGGTGTTGATGATGCCGGCGCCCTGGAACCCCTTGGAGGATCGGGTGTTGACGTTCATGATGCCGGCGCCCTGGAATCCCCAGTTCGGACCGTGGACGATATTGCTGATGCCCGCGCCCATGAATCCCTTGGCGGCGCTGCCGGTGAAGTTGAAGATCCCCGCGCCGCGGAAGCCGACGGACTCGCCGGCGACGACATTGAAGATACCCCCCGCCTGGGTGCCGTGGAAGTCGCCGAGGACCATGTTGTAGATGCCGGCCCACTGGAACCCGGACTGGGCTCCGTTGGTGTGATTGAAGATGCCGGCCCACTGGAAGCCGTGGACGTCATAGCGACGCACGGCGGCCAGAACGCTGAACTCCGTCCCGGACAGGTAGTGCCCGTAGCCCACGAAATTGAAGGAGAACCGGTTGAGCTGCTTCCCCGGGAGGGTCCGCCAGTGGGGGATGGTCAACCCCGGCAACAGGGCCACGCGGAACGGCCGATGGACCAGCCGCTCGCCGTTTTTGAGGGTGATGTAGCCGCGATCCACGGGCGCCTGGGGGGACGGCGCCGGTGACAGCTCCGGTACCGGATCCGGAGACGGCGCCGGCATCGAGGGCTCGCCGGTGGCGACCTCGGGGAAGTCGGCGGCGGGGGCCTCCGGTGGCGCCGGTTCGGTCGGAGAGGGCTCGGGGGCCAAGCCTCGGCTCACGGTGTTCTCCCGGATGCCGAGGGTCAGGGTCTGCTCGTTGAGGCGGGCGATTCGTCCGCGCTCAATATCGACCGATCCCTTGAGTATCCGTCCGCCGTTTTCCAGGGTCACCTCATACCGCCCCGGATCGATGCCGAGCTCGATGGGACGGCCGGCGGTCTTGTTGATCTCGGCGATGAGATCCCCGTTTCGGTTGCGGATGAAGACCTTCCCCTGGACCTCGCTCGAGACCTGCATCATGGCGGAGGTGCCCCGGAGGTCGGTGAGGACCAGATCGCCGGAGCCCTTGAGCTGGAAGTCGTACCCCGGGTGCTGGGGACCCGCCTGGGTGGACTCGGTGCGCGCCAGGGTCTCGTTGAACGCGTACTGGTACGCCTCGTTCAGCGTCACCTTCCGATCCCGGTTGTGATCCGCGGCGCCCCGGAGCCCGGAGATGAGGAAATGGGTGAAGAACGATCCCCCCACCCGATCCGACTCCTGGGCGGCCTCGTCCGCCGAGGCGGAGGTGAGGTAGGCGTACCCCTCGACGGCGACGGAGGTGTCTATCAGAAACGGCTGTCGTCGCGTGCCCCCCTTGCCGCGGGTCATGGCCCCCGAGGCGCAGGAGTCGAGGATGCCGATGCGCACGTCGGCGGGCAGGTCCGAGAGGGCGTCCCGAAGCTCCCGATAGGTGAACAGGTCGTCGCCGAGGAGGAGCCCCTGCTCGTCCGAGTGTCCGGAGAAGTAGAAGAGCAGCTCGGAGCGGACGCCGCTCTTGCGGTTGTTGATGAGGATGTTGTGCATCCTGGCGATGGCGGCCTCGAAGTCGAACCGATCCGGCTCGAGGATGAGCAGGCTGTCCCGGTAGTCGACCCCCCCCAGCTGCCGGAGCACCCGCGCCATGGACTTGGCGTCCGTGTGGGCGTACTTGAGCTGGACCCGGTTCGGTCCGCCGTTGTTGGAGCCCGCGACGAGGGCGAACCGCTGCAGCGTCTCCTTCGCGCTGTCCTCGGCGTGGCATATCCCCGCCAGGCAAACCATCACCGTCCCAATGAGCCCTGTCAGAACAGACCGTTTCATTCCGAGTTTCCTCTCGCCGTCAGATAGTACGCGATGTTTTCTTCAACACAAAGTCACATTGGGAGAGCTCGGCCCCGAGGGGGAGCTCGCCGGTCTCGCTGGCGCCCAGCGCTTCCGCCTTTTCGAGCACCTGCCCCACGTCGAGGGGCTCGTGGGAGGTCACGAAGAAGAACCGCTCGAACCCGGGAGCATCGTCCAGCTCGTAGGAAAAGTCCAGCGTCGTCAGCTTGCTTCCGTGATCCGGAAGTGTGGTGGCGCCGTTCCGATCGCTCGGGTAGTGGAGCGTGATGGTCCCCCGGCCGTCGACAGAGAAGATAATCCCGAAGGCCGCCCCTTTGGCGTTGTACTGGAGCTGTATCACATCTCCGGCCTTCGCGACCTGACCCTGGATCAGCGGATTCTTCTCGCCTTTCCGAAAGACCATGAGGGAGGGGCTCATCACGTACTTGGATCGGATGCCCTCAGTCTCTCGGGGCGGCCGTGGTTCCTGCGGCGCGAAGATCACCACCAACAGGAGCGCGGCGGCGGCGGTGGAGAGGCTCGGGATCAGATAGCGGACACGGGCGGGGCGCCGGCGATCGCCGGCGAAGCGGATCCGCTCCTCGATTCGTGCCGCCATCATACGGGACGGATAGGCCTCCAGGATCTCCTCGTTGGAGGCCCTAAGCGCGTCGAGCCGCGCCTTCACGGCCGGGGTCTTCGACGCCTCCTCGACCGCCCCCAATCGTTCCTTCGGCAGCTCTCCCAGGGAGAGTCTCTCCAAGTCGATATCCAAAATGTCTCTTGCCTTGGTCATGATGTTTCCCCTTGAAGCTCGAGGAGCTTCGACCGCAGCGGGCGAAGCCGCTTGCGCACTCCCGAGACGCTCATACCGACCTCCCGGGCCACCTCCTCCAGGGTCATGCCGTCCACCAGGTGGAGGACCGCGATGGTGCCCGTTGAGGATCGCTCTTTGGAAAAGAGCCGGCCGATGAGGCTCCGCGCCGTGATCCGCGTCTCGGGCTCGGCGGCGTCGGCGATGCGGCCGATGATGTCATCTCCGGTGTGCTCGGGTTTCCGCTTGGAGGACCGTATCCGGTTGAGGCACACGTTGGTGGCCATACGGTAGAGCAGGCTGGAGGGAGCCTCGTCCTGCAGACGATCCTGATATCGAAGGACCTGAACAAAAGTATCTTGCATCGCGTCCACCGCCGCCTCTTCCTCTTTGAGGAGCTTCCGGCAACGGCGCAACACCATAGGGCCGTATCGCTTGTAATAATTCTCAACATCAATCGCCACGGGTGCCGTCCTCCGTCTTCCAGCTAATGGAACACCATCCGGGGAAAAAACTGCTACCGGAGAAGATAATAGATTTCGGGCGACACTAAAAATAGATTGATGAAAGTATTGGCCTTGTCCTACTCTCCACCTTTACGGCAGGTTGAGCGACCTGCTGAAACGAAAGAGGATTCGCAAATGGTCGATTCATGGGTTCCCAAAAAACTATTTTTTACAAGGGGAGTGGGAGTGCATCGGCATCGCCTCCAATCTTTCGAGGGGGCGCTTCGGAAGGCCGGCATCGCCCACCTCAACTTGGTGGAGGTTTCCAGCATCATGCCCCCCCACGCCAAGATCGTCTCGCGGGAGCAGGGGCTCAAGGAGGTGAGCCCGGGACAGATCACCTTCACGGTGCTCGCGCGGGCGGAGACCAACGAGCCCAACCGGCTGGTGGCGGCCTCCATCGGTCTGGCCACGCCGGCGGACAAGAACAACTACGGATATCTCAGCGAGCATCACTCCTTCGGTGAGACCGAGCGGAAGTGCGGGGACTACAGCGAGGATCTGGCGGCGTCCATGCTGGCGAGCACGCTGGGAATCGAGTTCGACCCGGACACCGATTACGACGAGCGGAAGGAGATCTTTCGGATGAGCGGTCGTATCGTCCGGACACGGAGCGTCGCCCAGTCGGCGAAGGGAAACAAGGACGGACTCTGGACAACAGTGGTTGCGGCTGCCGTGCTACTGCTTTAAAGTAGGAAAATGACAGATTTTTATACGTTTGACTTCGGGTTTGAGGGGCGGAGCGTTTACTGGGAGGACGCGGCCGTGGCCATGCTCTTCGCCAGCAATGTGGTTGAGGAGAACTTCGACACCGCGGCCGGCCCCACCGCCATCGCGGACGCGTCTCGATTCATCGAGCTCTACGAGATGCAGGTAGGGGTCTCCCCCATGGATGTGGGTATCTACGCCGAAATCATGGGGGGGGACGACCCGGTGGTGTCCGTCCGCGGGCGAGCCGAGGAGGCGATGGCCGCGGGCAAGATCCCGATCATGGTGGGCGGCGACCGGCGAATCGCCAAGGAAGACACCGGAGAACCGCTGATCATCGTCTGGGGAAAGCTGGGGCGACCCGAGGTCGACGAAGCCGCGCTCTTCGGAGAGCGGCAGACGATCCTGGTGGGGGTCCGCGCCGCCGCGTCCTCCGCGTTCAAGGCCCTCAAGGGGGACGTCACCATCGTGCCTCCCAAAGTATTCAATGATGATCCGGAGGCCCTGTCCGAGTTCATCGGGAAGGTCGAGTTCCCGGTGCACCTGAGCGTCGACCTCGACGTCCTCTCCCCCTGTGTCGTTCAGTACAACCGCTCCGTGGAGCCCGGCGGCCTCTCCTGGTACTCGCTGATGGAGCTGATGGAGATGATCATCCTCGGACCGGGGGTCTCCAAGGTGAGCATCGCGGGCACCCGGGAGATGCAGCCCCGGACCCCGGCGGCCGCGCTCGGTGCGCAGCTCCTCCTCAACATCTCAGGGCTCATCATGGCCAAGAAGTCGAAATGACCAGCGGTAACCGTATAGGGCTCGTGGAGCTCCCCTTCGAGCAGACCACCTCGTTCATGAAAGGCACGGCCAACGGGCCCGCCGCCATCATCGAGGAGCTCGAGACCCTTGACGGCTTCGACCTCGCCCTCGAGAAGAACCCGTTCAAGGGGCTCGATATTGTGGCCCTGAGGCCCTACAAAGGGCCGCCCAAGGATGCCTTTATCGAGCAGGCTTATTCCTCCCGAGCGGTTAGTGACCTTTTAGACTCGGCGACCTTCCCCATCTGTCTGGGGGGGGAGCACACGGTCTCCATCGGTCCGATCCGGGCGGCCCGGACCCGGGGAGCGCTGGGGGTGGTGCAGCTCGACGCCCACGCGGACCTCCGCAATATGTATGAGGGGAGCTACTTCAGTCATGCCTGCGTCATGCGGCGGGTGCTGGAGATGGACTGCCGGCTCGTCGGCATCGGTATCCGGACGATGTGTTCCGAAGAAGCCGCTCTCGTCCAAGAGCGGGAGATCGCGATGATCAACGGGCGCACCGCGGCGGAGACGACAGACTGGTATGGTGTTATCGACGATCTTCCCGATCGGATCTACCTCTCGATAGACATGGATGTGTTCAACCCCGAGGCGGTCCCCGCGGTGGGGACCCCTGAGCCGGGTGGCCCGGGGTATGACGCGGTGGTGGGATTTCTGGAGTATCTCTTCTCGCGCAAGCAGGTCGTGGCCGCGGATATGGTGGAGTTGATGCCCGGAACCAATGATCGCTCCTCGATACGGCTCGCCGCCCGTCTCCTCGGGTCCATCGTGGCCTTCCGGTTCTGATCGTCGTTTCTGCGTCGCGGACTGTAGTTTTTTCGGACCGCTAAGTCCATTTTGGGACCTTGTAACACTTAGTAACCAATGGAAGTGATGGTTGTGGTCAAGTTGTGTGTTTCATCTGATGGCATCATGTTGTCGAAGTAGTGTGGATCGTGTCAGGAATAATTCAGAAATCAAGGGCTCTCTTTCATCCCGGTATCTTCTCATGTATGATCTTCGCGATGCGATACAGCGTTTTCGTTACCTTATTATACAGTCTCTCTCCCTTCGGCGTCGTCGCTGATGAGCTTCCCGACGCGACGGAGGGCGGAGAAGAGGGAAGCCCTGTCGACTCGGCGAGTTCTACAAAAGATGCAGAGTCTATAGAATCCGTAAATACGGCAAAAAGCGGCGCTGCCGATTCGAGCTCGGCCGCTCCCGATTCGAGCGCGATCGAAGCGGATCCGGGTGTCGCTGATCGTTCCGTGGATGAACCGCGCGCCCTCGAGACCGGGGTCGAGGCACCGAGACCCATCAAGAAGAAACAAGCGGACCCTCCAGAGGCTTCGACGGATCCCGCCGATGCCGGGGTCGATAAGAAGAAAAAGAAGAAGAAGGTCGAGGTCAGGACCCGAATCCACGTTCGGTGGGAGATGGAGGAGCGGGCGGCCGACGGCGAGCTGGAAAATCGCTTCCTCATCCGCCGGGCCCGCCTCAAGCTCATCTGGGAGCCGGAGAAGTGGATCACCGCCAAGCTCCAGGTCGGGGGGTTCCAAGATCTGGAGTTCGGCATGTCCCTCCTCAAGGACGCGTACATCCACCTCTCCCCCTCCCGGTACGTCGAGGTCCGGGTGGGGCAGTTCAAGAAGCCGTTCAGCCGTCTGGAGCTCCGCTCTTCCGGTAAGCTCCGGGTGGCGGAGCGGGGGGACGGCAACTCCTTCATCATCGAGGATCTGCTCCACGGCGGGCGGGATATCGGGCTCCAGCTCTCCGGGCGAATCGTGAAGTCGATCAAGCTCGATTACGAGGCGGGGGTCTTCAACGGCACCGGCCCCAACCTCACGGAGCTCGGCAACGCCAAGGACGTGACGGTGAGGCTCAAGACCCAGCCGGTGGAGTGGTTCGAGGTCGGGAGCAACGGATCCTTCAAGTTCTTCGACGACGACGCCCACAAGGCGCGGGACGAGAAGTTCACCTGGGCCGCCGGAGTGGACACGGTCTTCCGGTTCTTCGGGGTGAGGCTCCATCTCGAGGGGTTGATGGCGAGGGATCACCTGTACCTCGCCAACTATCCCCTCGTCGATCCCCCCCTGACGGAGATGCCCCTCACGTTGAACGGCCTGGCCATCATCTCGTACCGCCACAAATTCGATACCTCCTGGCGGGTGGCGGTGGAGCCGGTGTTCAAGGTCGAGTATCTCGATCCCAACCTGGACTTCATCGACGATCAGATTCTCCTGTATACCCCGGGATTCAACACCTACCTCGGCAAGGTCCTCCGGTTGATGCTGAACGCCGAGTTCCGGCGGGGCGGGCGGAACCACCTCGCGAGCTTCAGGGATCGCGAGACCCTCATGTTACAGCTATGTTTGGATATATAAAAGGATGAGAGCATTGAGCAGCAGTCGGTTGACGGGGATCCGTCGCGAGGTGAAGTACCTCCTCGACCCCACGGTCGGGGCCGAGGCGTTGCGGGAGCTGCAGAAATACGCACCCCCGAAGCTGGTGAACGGCGAGCCCTCGAGCTACCGCGTCTCCGTCTATCTGGATACCCCGGACCGGACCTTCGCGAAGACCGACCTGAAGGACGAGCAGCTCTCCACCAAGATGCGGATCAGGGACTATTACCTGCTGTCCGACGCCGACCCGGTGTTCGGCCCCGCCTGCTTTCTGGAGGTGAAGATCCGCTTCGGGCAGATGGTGGAGAAGAGCCGTTTCAAGACGTCCCGGGAGGCCATCCCGAGCACCCTGATCCATGGACCGGCGCCCACCACCGATTCGAGCCTCCGATCCCTTCACGAGGCCTTCGAGGCGACGCGGAATGGTCAGCCCCTGGAGCCCCTCTTCGTGGTCCACTACCGCCGGTACACGCTCCAGGACTCGGATCGGGTCCGGATCACCTTCGACGACATGGTGACCTATCACAAGGCCAATACGGAGATGCTGGACACGACCCGGTGCACCCGGAGCGACCTCCCGCCGCCCCTGCTGGTGGAGCCCAAGTGGATCGCGGAGGTCAAGAGCCTGGGGATGGCGCCGGCGTGGGTGGACGAGGTGCTCGACGTCAACCGGCAGACCGGCTACTCCAAGTTCGGCACCGGTGTGCAGGAGCTGGAGCGGCGGGGGCTCCTCTTCCCCACCCCTGAACAAAAAGGATGAAGTAGATGTTTGTGGTGTTCGAAGGAATCGATGGCGCGGGAAAGACAACCCTCTCCGGGCTCGTATCGGAGACGCTCGAGGCTCTGGGGGTGACGGTGCATCAGGCCCGGCCCAAGGGGGAGCTCAAGTCCAGGCTGGCCTCGGACATCCGGACCCTGGCCCGGAATCCGCGCAACCTGACCATGTCCCCCCACACGGAGCTCTTTCTCTACATCGCGCGGGACACCCAGACCGTCGATACGGTCATCCGGCCGGCCCTCGACAAGGCGGAGGTGGTGATCGCGGACCGCTATCTCTTCTCGCCGCTGGTGCTGTGCCGGGCGCGGGGGATCGTGCCGAAGCCGGAGATCGACAAAGCCATCGAGGTCGCGGCCCGGGGGCTGTGGCCGGATCTGGTGGTGTACTGCGACGTGGATATCGATACATCGGCCCTCAGGAAGGCCCTGGACAAGCTGATCCACCCGCGGGAACCCGAGGACTTCGGCCGGAAGGGGCTCCGGGGGCTGGGGCTCCGGGCGGCCATGCGGCGGGAGTATCTCGATCTCGCCGCGGCGGACCCCGAGCGGTGGCTCGCGGTGGACAACGCCCGGGCCACGGTGGAGGAGAACAGCGATCGGATCGCGGCGCGCATCCTCTCGCTCCTACACCGGGACACCCCGCCCCGTGACCCGTCCCGATACACGCCGTATCTCGGGCTCGAACCGGCCGGGACCGGGGCCGGAGAAGAGGCCTGGCGGACGGCGTTCTATCGATATCTGAACGGGCTGGTGGACGAGACCCGGGGGATGGAGGCCGTCTACCACGCCCGCAGCATCGACTCCGACGAGACCTGGGCGCTTCGGGAGCGGGTGATCGACCGGTTCCCCGAGATCGTCGCCTACGGTCTCGGCCCCCTCTCGTCGCAGCGCGCCCTCGAGATGCGGCGGCGTCTCATCGACAAGACCCCCCTCCGGGTGGCCCGTTCCCTGGCCGATGAGTGGGCGAACGACCACGACGAGGCGTGGCGGATGCGGGAGGCTTTGGCAAAGAAGGTCCCGGTGGACGTGGCCATGACCATCGGTCGCATCGACACGGAGCGGGCGTGGGCCCTCCGGGAGCGATTGCAGCGCGAGGCGCCCGTCCAGGTCCTCTCCTCCCTGAAGGGCTTCGACACGGAGCGGGCGTGGGCCCTCCGGGAGGCGCTCGGCAGAAAGAAGTGGGCGCCCGGGCTCCTCCGGGGGCTGGCCTACCTGGAGACGGAGCGGGCGTGGAAGCTCAGGGACAAATACCGGAGAGACGCTCTGCCGTGGGTCATCCTGAGCACCCTGGGCTGTGAGTCGGAGAGGGCCTACGCCCTCCGGCGGTCCTATCTGGAGGTGGCCACCAAGCTGGTGATGCGCTCCCTCGCCGGGAGCGAATCGGAGGAGGCGTGGGAGATGCGGCGGCAGGCGGGCCCCTGGGCCAAGGAGGCCCTCACCACCATCAAGAACATCGATACGGCGCAGGCCTGGGCGCTCCGGGAATCCCTCGCCGGGACCTGGCCCGGGGCGACGGCCAAGTCCGTGGGGCTCACCCTGGGCCTCACTGAGAAAGGGTTCGGCTATATTCTGGATCTCGCGAACCGGAATCCGCATAATCCGGACGTGGTCCACTACCTGGTCAAGCTCATCGAGGTGAAGAGGTCGTTATGAATGATATGATGAAGGAGGTCAGCATGGGACCGGGGTTCGAGGCGTTCCTCAACCCCGAGCGCTATATCGAGTACTGCACCATCCTGCTGGCGGCCACCGCCTCCGGGGCGCTGCTGGCCTACCATCCGGTCTACCGCACCCGCCCCTCCACCATGGAGAGCATCGAGCTCGCCAAGACCCTCATCATCTATACAGTGGTGGGCGCCATCATCTCCATCATCTGCACGGTCAACCCCTCCATGGCGTTCGTCATCTTCGGCATCGGCGGGCTCATGCGCTTCCGCACCCAGCTCGGCGCCTCCAAGAGCACCGGCCACGCCATCATGGGGACCCTCATCGGACTCTGCTGGGGGCTCGGGCTGGAGATGGTGGCGGTCATCGCCACGCTCTATTTCTGGGGCATGATCTTCATCCTGGAGCGAAAGACGGTTATCGAGCTCGGCATCGGCGGGGTGGATATCCCCGACATGTCCGCGGCCACCGAGGCCTACCGGACGGCCATCGCCGCCGGCGGGGGCAAGGTCCTCTCCCACTCCAAGAACTTCAAGAAGAAGCAGATGAGCTTCATCATCGGCGTGAAGGGGAAGGGCACCGAGAAGCTGGTCTCCGAGGTGGAGAAGATCGACGAGCGGCTCCGGGGCACCCCCGACTGGCCGGAGTAGAACGCACCGCGCCCCATCAGAATCTCGACCCGTCCCGCTTTTGGTGTTAAGTCATCTTCGAACCCAACAACCGGAGGAACCGGATATGTCTATGGTCACTGCAGAAGCCTATTCCGTCGCGCGGGCGACCCAGGACGAGCGCAGCGCGTTCATCAGGAGGACCTACCTCCACCTGGCGGGGGCCATCCTGGCCTTCGCCCTTCTGGAGGCCTTGTTCCTCGGGCCGCTATTGCCCGCCATGACGCCGCTCTTGGAGCGGATGCTGGGGGGCGGATACTCGTGGCTGGTGGTGCTCGGCCTCTTCATGGTGGTGGGGTGGGTGGCCGATCGGTGGGCCCGGTCGGATCAGTCCCCGGCGATGCAGTACATGGGGCTCGGGCTCTACGTCGTGGCCGAGGCGCTTATCTTCCTGCCGCTGCTCTTCATCGCCAGCCGGCTCACCGATTCCACCGTCATCCCCACGGCGGGGCTCCTCACCGGGGCGCTCTTCATCGGGCTCACCGGCACGGTGTTCATCACCCGGAAGGACTTCTCGTTCATGCGGGGGATCCTCATGATCGGCGGCTTCGTGGCCCTCGGCGTCATCGTCTCCGCCATCCTCTTCGGCTTCGAGCTCGGCACCATCTTCTCGGTGGTGATGGTGGCGCTAGCCGGCGGTTATATCCTGTACTACACCTCCAACGTGCTCCATCACTATCGGCCCGACCAGCACGTGGCCGCGTCCCTCGCCCTGTTCGCCGCCGTGGCGCTGATGTTCTGGTACATCCTGCGGCTGGTGATGTCCCGAAACTGAGCGAGGGGGAGGTAGACCTTCAAATCCGTCCGAGGGTGGCGAGAATGTTAGGCAGCGGTTTCGATGAGCGTACCCCCTGCCGGGCGTCTAACTTTTTGATTGTCATTGAAAAACGATTACTATGGAGACGGTACGGGTGCTATCCAATACCTTGAAGATTTTTCCCATAAGAGGAGTTTGCATATGACTGGAGCAAAGAAAGGTGGGCGAGCCGGCCCTTCGCGCGTCGAGTATCTGCGCGTGGAGAACTATCGCGCGCTGCGCCATATAGAGCTGAAAAACATCACGCCGATGATGGCGCTGCTTGGGCCAAACGGGAGCGGCAAGTCTACTGTGTTTGATGTATTCAACTTCTTATCCGAGTGCTTTCAGTACGGCCTTCGCCACGCATGGGACCGGCGCGGGCGCGCCCGGGAAATGAAGACGCGGGGCCAAGAAGGTCCGATCATTATAGAACTAAAGTATAGGGAGAAGCCCAAGCTCCCATTGATTACCTTCCACCTGGCTCTCGATGAGGGTCCCAAAGGCCCCTATGTATCCGAGGAGTGGCTGGCATGGAAAAGAGGGCCTCACGGCCGACCATTTCGTTTCATTGACTACAAAAAGGGCCTGGGGAGCGCTATCAGTGGGGACATGCCCGACGAAACGGATCACAGGGTCGAGACACCGCTCCGATCGCCGGACCTCATCGCGGTCAACACCCTCGGCCAGTTTGCCGAGCACCCCCGTGTGGCCGCGCTCAGGGAGTTCATCACCGACTGGTATGTCTCCTATCTCTCTATCGACGACACGCGGGGACAGCCCGAGGCGGGCCCCCATAAGCGTCTGAGCAAGACCGGTGACAATCTTCCCAATGTCATTCAATATCTCAAGGAGAGCGACACCAACCGCCTCGAGACCATCTTCGATGTTCTGCGGCGCCGGGTTCCCAGGGTGGAGTCGGTGCTGGCAGAGCCCATGCCTGATGGTCGGCTGCTGCTGCAGATCAAAGATGCACCCTTTGATCGTCCGGTGATGGCCCGGTTCGTATCCGACGGAACCTTGAAGCTGCTCGCCTATCTGACTGTCCTCTATGATCCCAATCCGTCTCTATTCATCGGTATCGAAGAACCCGAGAACTTCCTGCACCCACGGCTCCTACCGGAGCTGGCCGAGGAATGCCGGGCGTCTACTCGGCGGTCTCAGCTCTTGGTGACGACCCATTCCCCGTTCTTCATCAATTCATTGAGGCCCGAGGATGTCCGAGTGCTATATCGCAATGAAAACGGGCATACCCAGGCGGTGCGCGTAGCGGACCTCAAAGGTATCCCGGAATTCGTCGCGGCGGGGGCCTCCCTTGGGCATCTATGGCTCGAAGGCCGGTTGGGCGTCGGCGATCCCCTTGTCGATGGCGGCGTTCCCCTGAACAGGGGGAACATGTGACGGTATCTCATGTCGAGATTCTGGTCGAGGAGCCTTCGGCCGAGACCGCGCTACGCCTGTTGCTGCCGAAGATGCTGAGAGGTGTGTCCTTCTGTGTGTATCCCCACTCCTGTAAGAACGAACTATTGGATCGTCTTCCAGAACGGCTCCGGGGGTATGCCTCATGGCTCCCGAAAGATTGGCGTATTGTTGTTGTGGTGGATCAGGACAATGATGACTGCGTCAAATTGAAGCAGCAGTTGGAAGCGATGGCGTTAGAGGCTGGATTTGCGACCAAGTCCGCACCCAAGAAGGGGCAATTCTCGGTCGTGAACCGGCTTGCCATCGAGGAGCTGGAGGCATGGTTTTTCGGTGATTGGGAGGCCGTCCGAAAGGCGTATCCCAAGGTGAGCGCTACCGTTCCGTCGCAAGCCAGATACAGAAAGCCCGATGCGATAAAGGGCGGAACATGGGAGGCACTTGAGCGGGTATTGAAGTCAGCAGGCTACTTTCGAACAGGTCTTCGAAAGATTGAGGCCGCTCGAGTGATCGCCTCGCATATGGACCCCTTCCATAATACCTCCCCGAGCTTCGGAGCGCTTCGTGAGGTCCTGGTATGGATGTCTGAGCAGTCTTGACCGACTCGGTCGACCAGAACGTCAAATCCGCCCGAGGGTGGCGCACCCGGTCCCCACTTCCGGGGAGACGATGCCGTTGATGGCCGCCGCGCCGCTATCGGTGTTGATGCGGATCCGGCCGGCGCCGCCCCCGCCGGTGCCGGTGATGAAACAGGGCTCTGTGGGGTAGGTGTCGCAGCCGCCGTCGCTCCCGTCGATTTCGTTTCCGGCGCTGCCGCCGCCCCCGTCGGCGGTGTGGTCGGCGTCGCTCGCACCAGAGGCCGGCTGATCGCTCGCCATGCCGTTCTCCGCGCCGCCCCCTTTGCCGCCGCCGCCGCCGCCGTTGGCCGCCACCACGCCGTCGATGGTGACCTCCGGGGACTCGATGAGGATGGCGCCACCGCTGCCGCCGCCGCCGTAGTCGCCGGCGCCCCCCCCCGCGGTGACCTGTCCGGTGGCGCTGATTCGAATGGAGGTGCCTGCGACCAGCTGCACCGCGCCCCCGCCGGCGCCGGCGAAGACACTGCCGCCGCTGGAGCCTCCCATGAGGGGCGAGAGGATCTCATTACCGTATACTGCCCCCCCGTTCCCTTCCTCGTTTCCGTCCATCCCCCCGCCGCCGCAGTAGCTGCCGCCGCCGCCGCTGTGAGCCTCCGAACCGGCCGTCCCGCCCCCGGGACCGTTGCCGTCCTTATTGGTATCGGTGACCTCCGGGGACTCGTAGCCGCCGGCATAGGTCCCGCTGTCGTCCGCCCCGAAATCCAGGGTGCCGCCGATGTACATCGTCTCCAGTGCCACCAGAGCCAGCGGGATGGAGCCCCGCGCGCTGACCGTCGCGGTGGCCTCTATCCGGATGTTTCGCGCCGCGAACACCCCAAGCCGGCTCCCGTCCGACTGGGTCACCTCCTGGTAGGTATACTCCGCCCCCTCATCCCCCCACGCCTCGTGGTTGTCCTGGAAATTGAGGATGCCGTCGTCGCTGAACACGAGATCCCCGGTGAGGTCCTCAATCTCAATCCCGTCGAGATGGGTCGGGGTGAACGGGAGCGTCCCGCCCTCGGAAGTGCCGCTGCCGCCACCGACTCTGGTGTTGGTGACGCCGGTGCCGGTGTCATCGCTGTCCGTTCCGTAACGGTTGCAGGGCGGATCGTCCTCACACGGACAGTCCTTGACCTCGATGATACATCCGGCGCAGCAGATGGAGAAAATCACTCCCCAGAAACCATGATATTGAGTCATCAGACCTCCTCCAGCGACGGGAGTCCGGTACGCGTTCGGCCTCTCCATCTGGGTTGGGTTCTCCTCAAGACGACCTCGCTACAACGGGAGGGTGATGGCGAGGACGACATCGTTCGGTGTGACGGCGGGGCTGACGGAGACCGCCCGCTCTCGTTGCCGGCTCCGGCCGGGGAGAACATAGGAAACGACGAGCATGGAGACCCCCACCACCACCATCCCGGCGCCGACGCCGAGGAGCACGTTGGTGGACACCTGATAGTTGATCAACAGATCCTCCTCCCGCCGGGTGTACTCTTCGCTGATGGCGAGGGTTCTGGCGCCGGTGTAGCTCATGACCGCCAGGGAGCAGACCCCCAACCCCGCAGTGACCCAGCCGGCGATCCGCAACGGCTTGACAGCTCTGGAATCGCCGGAGGTCCGCCGGGCCGTCGGGGGGCCGGGCTCGACCGATCCGGGAGGGGAGAGCGGGGGCTCGGCCGGGGCCTCCGGTTCGGGGACGGTCGTCGGTTCGGGGACGGTCGTCGACCCGGGAGGCGTGATCGACTCGGAGGCCTTGATCCGGAGCGTCGTCCCGCTGTTCACCCGGAAGGTCTTCTGGAACACGGGGCGGCCGTCCCGTCGGATCTCCAGGCGGTGGTTCACCCCGGCGCTGACGGACAGCGGTCCCGGGAGGGGGGTTTCCGCCCGGACGTATCCGTCCACGATGACCTCGGCGCCCCTTTCGGCCTCCAATTCGAGGTACCCCACCATCTCCCGGAGGACCCGGATCTCGTCGGCGACCTCGATGCGCTTCTCCCGGGGAATCTCGTCTCCCCCCAGGGAGAGATAGGACTCGAAGGCCTCGAGCGCCAGCCCGTGCTGCTTGGCCGCGGCGCTGCACTGACCGATGTTGAACAGCAGCTTCCAGGTGGGTCTCAAACGATAGGCTCTCCTGAACTCGTCGGCGGCTTCCTCGAATCGCTTTTCCTTGTGGAGCTCGGTGCCCCGGACAAAGGCCTGCATCGCCGCGTCGTCCGTCTCCTCAGCACTGAGGAACCCGCTTTGGCACGTGATCACCAGGATAAGAAACATCGTTCGAGTCGTCATCTGCCTCTCGTATAATATCGGCGTCGTGATTTTGAACAGAAATACCACATTATTCACCCCTTTGTAAGATCCCCGAGCCGCGACGTCCCTGCGGTCGTTTTTTCAACCTCTACGGTTAGGTCCTTTCAGGCGCCCCCTCGAGTCCAACCTTACAGGTGGCGTTTTCTTCCGTGTCGTCGCAAAGATGCCAAACCGCGCCGATTGTGGTAGCACCGAGAGAACACCCGCAACCGACCGAGAGGTGAGGAAGTGCGCTCCAAACGGGAATGGATACTCGGGCTCGAGGCAGAGCTCTCCGAACGGATACCGTTTCATCCGAATGTTCTATCGCTGTCGAAGATAGCTGTCTCGATCCCGCTACTCTTTCTGGTGGTCTCCGAAAGCGCCGCCCTGCCGGTGAGACAGGCGGGGGCGCTCGGCCTGTTCCTCCTCTTCGCGGCCCTCGACTACCTGGACGGCACCGTGGCCCGACACCGCGACATCGAGAGCCGGCTCGGCCGGGTGCTCGACCGCGTCACCGACGCCCCCATGCTGTTGGTGTTGGCTTACACCTGCAAGGACATCATCCCCCTCGGGCTCATCGGCGCCAAGATTGGTCTCGATCTCCTGCTGCTGGCGCTCTACCTCCTCGGCAAGGGGGAGCGGGAGCACCGGATGAGGACCGCCACCGGCGCCGCGACCCTGCTGGTGCTGCTCATCGCCGGGCAGGGGTGGATCTCCGAAATCGTCACGCCAAACCTGGTGGCGGCGGTGCTCGGCATCAACATCGCTTTTACCGCGGTGGTCTCCCTCTACCTCCTCAAGGTGCTGCAGAAGCGGTTCATCGCCGACGCCCTCTCCGCGGCCAACCTGCTCTGCGGCGTCTTCAGCATGGGGTTCGCCGCGTCCGGCCGGTTCGACCTCAGCCTGCTGCTCCTGATGCTCGGCGCGGCCTTCGACGGATTCGACGGGGCCGCGGCCCGGAAGTTCGGCGGCACCCGGTTCGGGGTCTACTCCGACGACATCGCCGACGGGGTCAACTACGGCATCGCCCCCGGGGTGGCCCTCTACTTCGCCCTCGGCGGCGCGGAGGGGGCGGTCATCGGGGCGTTCTACAGCGTGTTCACCCTCTCCCGGCTGGTCTTCTTCACCCTCAACAAGGCCTACTCGGATCCCAACTTCTTCTGCGGTGTGCCGAGCACCGTGGGGGGCATCGTGGTGCTCTCGGCCATCATCCTCTTCCCGGCCTCCACCGCGCTCCTGGGGCTCCTGGTGGGGGTGGCCTGTGTCCAGATGGTCTCCTTCGACGTCCACTACCGGCACCTGGGCAGGGCCCTCGCCTCCAACCGCCGCGTAATCTACGGCATGCCCGCGGCGGTGCTGCTCCTCCTCGGCGGGCGGCTCTTCTGGGATCCCCTCTTCCCGGTGGCGGCCATCCTGCTGGCCTCCCTCGTCTACGGTTTCCTGCCCACGGTGGCCCACTTCATCAACGTCATACGGCGCCGCGGCGAGGCGGAGGAAGCAGCGGTGGAAGCGGAGACCGAGGCGCCGGAGGGGAAGCGGGTGGCGGTCTTCTTCGGGAAGCTCCTCGACCGGCTCGGCCACATCAGCCTCCCTCTGGCCGGCGGAATCCTCGTCGGCTTCTACTTCTCGGACCAGGGCATGTCCTTCCTCCCGTCGACCCTCACCATCGCCCTCGGGCTCCTCATCCTGGGGGCGCTCTCCATGCCCCTCGGACGACTCCTCCAGGGCCGGGCGTTCACGGACACGGCGGGGGAGCGGCGGATCCGGCGGCGGGTGGTGGTCCTCTCCGCGGTGGCGGCCCTGGCGGCGGTGGTCCGGCTCGCCGTCTTCCTGATGGAGGCCCCCTCTCCCCTCACGGAGATGCCCCGGAAGCAGCTCGACCAGGCCATGGCCATAGATGGCGAAAGGCTCCGCTCCCTCATTGACGGGATGGAGCGGGCGGTGACGTTCGCGGACGGGATGAAGGGGGTGCTCAACGAAGAAAAAACAGAGGTGCTCACCGCGGATCAGGAGCGCCGGCTCCTCGACGCGTGGCGGACCTTCTACGACAACGCCGCGGCGGTGGACGGCATCCGGGATTTCTACGAGGACTGGTACCGGTTCGATCCCTCGCGGCGGGAGCGGGCCTACCACCTCCGAAGCTTCCTCCTGAGCCAGTCGGCGGAGCTGGCGCTCTTCAAGAACAGCCGGCGCATGGTGGCCCTCGTCAAGAAGAACGAGAACGTCGAGAAGTTCCTCAACAACGCCCACGAGGCCGCGGGGCTGGGGCCCGACACGGTGAGCCTGCTCAGGCAGGAGATCCTCGGCACCCGGGACGAGGCCATCGTCCGTGGGGGGTGGCAGTACCTGAAGCTGCTGGAGAAGGGGCTGAACGGCCGGGAGGAGGCGGCGGAGCTCGGGGTGCTCTGGTTGTGGAAGCAGATCGAGGACGACATGGCCGCCCTGGAGTCGGACGAGTGGCCCGGGGTCACCGCGGTGCGGGCCGACCTGCAGGCCATCAAGCGGCCCCTCGAGCGCACCTGGTTCTCCACCCAGAAGAAGGTCGCCGGCTGGATGGGGGACACGCGGGTGCGGCGCATCGGCAAGTACCTGATCACCCGGGCCCAGCAGGAGGAGATGGACAAATCCCTCGAGCCCGGTGACATCATGCTCGCCCGGAAGAACTGGTACCTCAGCAACGTGGGGCTCCCGGGGTTCTGGCCCCACGCCATCCTCTACCTGGGTGATCACAAGAAGCTCACCGCGTATTTCGACGCTCCCGAGGTGAAGGGGTACCTGAAGACCCTCACCGGTCGCGAGATTCCCCTGGCCGGCTACCTGCAGGAGCGGTTCCCCGAGGCATGGGGGCGATACATCCGGTCCGGCGAGGACGGGGCCAACCGGGTCATCGAGGCGGTGAGCGAGGGGGTGGTGCTGAGCCCCCTGGACCACGTCGTCGGGGACTACACCGCCGTCCTCCGGCCGCGGCTTCCGAAGCTCGCCAAGGCCCAGGCGATCATCGCGGCCTTCACCCACTACGGCAAGCCCTACGACTTCGACTTCGACTTCGCCACCGACGACAAGCTGGTCTGCACCGAGCTGGTCTGGCGGAGCTACCGCCACGAGGAGGGCAAGCAGGGGATCCACCTGCCCCTCGTGGAGATCATGGGTCGCCGCACCATGCCCGCCAACGAGATCGCCAAGGCCTACGCCGAGCAGCGGGAGCGCCCCAACCCGAGCCTCGAGTTCGTCTACTTCCTCGATGCCTCCGAGATCCTGAGGAAGGCCTTCAAGGCCGACGAGGAGGCCTTCGCCGCCTCCTATCTGCGGTCGAAGTGGGATATAGCGCTCCCGTAAAATCGATGCTTCGAAACGCAAGGGCACCCGTGGGCCCGCTGCAGCTCCTCGGAGAGGTCGAACATGTACACCCCGTTGGTCGCGTAGTGGTACATCTGGACATACACCTTGTGACCCCAGACTCTGGGATGGCTGTACCATCGCGAGCTGGGCAAGGACCGCTGGATGATGCCGCTCCAGGCGCAGGTCAAGGACGTCTCCGAACTCTCCTGGCTCACCGGTACCGCCGGCGTGGGTAACGAGGTGAAGCTCAAGGTCTTCCGCGACGGCGGCACCCAAGAGACGGCCGTGCGCGTGAGCGAGAAGCCTTCGATGATGCGGTAGGCTGGTGGCTGTCCCGGAATACGTCTTTTTGCGCGATTGCGCTCATCCAACGGATCGATAAGACGGATCGGTCCGATCGGACAAGCTCTCAGACACTGGTCACCCAAGGACAATCGAGAGCAGGTCGGATCCGTCGGATCCGTCGGATCCGTCTGATAGCTGAGTGCAGCCCTCTCTACTCCACAAACAACAAACGATAAATCATATCCCCGAGCATCTCCGTTATGCGCGCCTCTTCGATGGGGGCGCCGAAGATCTTGATGCCGTGGATCACGGCCTCTACGGACTGGCTGATGACCCAGGCGGCGGCCTCCAGATCATCTATGCGCAGCGCATCCCGCTTCGGCTCGAACAGTCGGGTGATCAGCCGGACCGCCTCGGCCTCGTCCCTCCGGTACATCTCGGCGAAGTCAGGATCGGTGTAGGCCAGGGCCGTGAGCTCGCCGTGGAGCTCGGGTGAGAAGGCGTGCATGGCCAGGGTCTGGCGGACCAGCTCCCGGGTCAGCTCCCGGCCGTCCACCGCTTCGGCGCTGAAGATGGCGCGTATCTTGTCGGCGACCATGTCGTGTACGGCCGATGAGTGACGCCGGTGGATCTCGCACAGCAGCGACTTCTTGTCCGAGAAGTGGTTGTAGAAGCTCCCCACCGCCACTCCGGCGGCCCGGGCGATTTTCTTGGAGCTGGTTTGGTGGTAGCCGTCTCTCGAGAACAGTGCTTCGGCGGCGGTGATGATTCTCTCCCTAGTCTCTTCGGCGCGTTTTTGCTTTGGAGGGGTTGGTGCAGTCTTCCTCCGCAATGGCGTTCTCCTCTCTCGCTTGCATATTCTCAGGATTCAGAGCCTTTGGTCAACAAAAATGAACCATGGTTCATATCTTGTGTTGACAAACTGAACCGTGGTTCATATTTTGAGAGAAAAGGAGGTCAGACATGGCAGAAAAACAACACGTTTGTCCCGTCTGGATCGGATATCTCCTGGCACACCCGATCCGGAAGTTGTTTCAGAACCCGACACGGATCCTCTCCCCCCACATCAAACCCGGCATGACCGTGGTGGATGTGGGGTGCGCGATGGGGTTCTTCACCCTCCCCGCGGCCAAGATGGTGGGGCCCTCCGGCAGGGTCATCGCCGTGGATCTCCAGTCCAGGATGCTGGAGAAGCTGGAGAAGCGGGCCGCAAAGGCCGGCGTGCGGGATCGCATCGAGACACGGGTCTGTCCGGCGGACTCCACAGGGCTGGAGGATCTGGCGTCTCGGGTGGACGTAGTGCTCGCCATCGCCATGGTCCACGAGACCCCCAACCCCGGCCGGCTGATCGCCGAGCTCTCCGAGTGCCTCAAACCCGGGGGCAGTCTCCTCATCGCCGAGCCTCGCGGGCACGTGAGCACCTCGGACTTCGGTGATACCCTCGGCCTGGCCGGCGCCGCCGGGCTCGAGACCCTGTCCCGGCCCGAGGTCGGAAAGACACACTCCGCCTGGCTGATGAAACCGGCGGTCTCCGCCGACTGAATCACGAAGAGAGCATTCTGCCGGGCTTCTTATAGGAAGAGCGTTCGTGAGAGAAAAGTGCTATCCTGAGCCGAGCGGGAAATGAGAGCTTTTGAGCCGCGTTGCTCGCAAGCGGAGGAGGCGGAATGTATCGGTATCAGAACACCGGGCTTGTCCTGGCGGTGGTCGTCGCGGCGGGCTGCACCGCGCAAAAGTTCTCAGAGACGAGCTCTCCGACCTCGGGGAAAGTGACCGCCCTGCCGGCCCGCGCTGCTGACGCACCAGATCCAACACCCGCGCCCGTCGCGCCCGTGCCGGAGGGCACCAAGGGCGCGGACTGCCAGACCCACGAAGAGTGTCCGTCCGGGGTGTGTGATCACTACAAGAAATCAAACGGGTTCTGCGCGCCGAGGCCTTGCCGGACCGGAGACCGCGCGGACAACAACCGGTTCTATTGCAGTCCCGTGGGGCGCTGGGAGCCCGCCAAGTCGGCGGGGGAGGCCTGCGGGGCGGACTACGAGTGCCGGGCGCCGAACTGCTTCATGAACCCCATGTGCGACCTGACCCCCAAGGTGCGGGTCACCTGCCGGGAGGGGCGGTGCTTTCACGATGCCGTACCGGACGCGTGCGCGGCGGCGGGCAAGGTGCGGGCCCTGCACCCCAAGGAGTTCTGGGTGGATCCCGACGGGAATTGCCAGCAGTCCCTCGCCCAGCGGATTCTGGAGACCGTCTGCATCCCCTGCGGCAACGGCCGGTGCGACGATCTGGAGTCCACCTGCAACTGCCCGGAGGACTGCTCCGAGTGATTCACGGTGAGGTTCGGTCACAGGGGGATTGCTACGGTCTCCCCAAAGATGAGCACGCCCGAAAAGAACACCGAAACTGAAGAGGCCTGCGACACCGCTCATCCCGATGAACCTATCGAAGCCGACAGCGATTCCTCGGAAGACACACCCTGCGACGCCTGAAGAACGGCGGATTCCGCTCCGAGATCCTCAGAAAGCAGAGTTTTCCTGGTTTTTTAGCGGTTATTCACAGATTCATCATTATTTGCTATGTTCCGTCTACGGAAATCGCCGCATTTAAAAAAAAAGGGTAAAATGCCTAAAAGTGACAGATGACGATCTTTTTGGTAAACCGGGAGATTCTCGAAAGCTTCCGTCGCGGGGATGATCCAACATTACGTGATGTTTATATTTTTTACATAAAGGACGTTGAACGGTTCGTGGCGACCGGCTGGTTCGATTCGAAGACCCGGATACGTACCGGTCGTATTGACGACTTCGAGCTTCAGATGGAGCTGATTCAGGAGACCTTTTTAAGAGCGTTTTCGGATGGTGCACGCCTCGCCTACGACGGAATCAGACCATATCGTACATTTCTGCTGAGGATCGCCAGAAATGTAATCATCGACTATCTTCGAAAGCGGCCGCGAGATGCCCTTTCTCATGCGTGTGTCGATTTCGATGACAGTTATAATCTGGATCAAGTGGAGAGACTTGAGCTCGTCACCGCCGACACAACCCAGCGGGAAGAATATCTGGATTGGCAACGCCAGATTAGCGCGACAAGAGAGCTGATCGCGACCTTCGATGAGGTTCGAAGGAAGTTTGTCGAGCTGCGGTTCAGACAAGAGCTGTCTCTTCTGGAGGTCGCACGGCGGCTCGGTATTTCGCGAGGGAAGGCCCGTTTTCTAGAGAACGACTTAGGACGGAGATTAAAAAAACACTTTAAAACTGAGAAGTTAAAGACCGTTTTTAAATAAGAATTTGCGACCAAGACGAGGGGACACGTCGTAAATAATAATGGGGAGAGGCGGCACCCATTCGAGACTCTGTCGACAAACGTCGGCAGGTAAGGGAAGGAAGGGACATTCATTGAAAAAAGAGTTGTTGCACTTTTTTCGTGTCTATTCCGGACGCAGGCGTCTGACAATCCAGGAGAAGGAAGCCATCATCGATGCGGTCCTCGCCAAAACGCTTATAGGGAAGAAGCGGACGCTCCGGCATTCGCTCTGGCCTCCGGCCGTCGCCAGAGCGCTTGTCATCGCAGGCCTGCTCATGGCGGCGATACCGGTTGTGGTGTTCCTGGCCCACCGGACCGGGCGCGAGGATGAATTCGTCGCCAGGGGCGCGGACCCAAAGGCGATAATGGCGGTCCGATGCATCGGCGCCCGAGATGAAAACACGTGCAAGACAGGGGACACGCTGGCATTCAAAGTACGTCCACCGCGTGATCGCCACTTCTTTTCTGCGTTCTCGAAAAATCAAAACGGCGGCAGCGTCATCTGGTACTACCCGGCCAAGGAGGGGGATTTCAGTGTGTCCATACCCGATGATGGGCTGGCGGCCGTACTGGAGAACGGCATCCTCATCGGAGACGAGCATGTCCCGGGGGATTACGTCATATACGGCGTGTTTTCCGAGCAGCGTTGCCGGCGTAGAGACATTCGGCAGCTGTTCGACGGTGGAAATACGAAAAAAGTGGTCGGATACACGATAATGCAGACCGAGGTTCGGATAAATTGACGCGCGCATACCTCCTGTGCGGCGTCGCAGCCCTGGCCGCCGCTCTATTTTCAAACGCCGCCGCGGCAAAGACCAAGGTCTATGCCGTGGTGATGGGAAACAATGTGCCGCCGGCCGGATCCGATTTGACGACTTTACAGTACGCCGATGACGACGCGGTCCGATTTCATCGCTACTTCGCGCATTTTTCAGACAAGGCCTTTCTTTTGACCGTTCCGGACGGGAGAACCCAAAAGAGGTATCCGAAGGTGACATCGATGGCGATGTTACCGAACTGGGACAATTTAAATAGAATTATTCAGTTGTTACGCGATCGAATCGATAAAGACCGACAGCGCGGAGATGAGACCGTCGTTTACCTGACTTTCAGCGGTCACGGTGCCTACGACGCCTCAGGTGCCCCCTATCTCTCACTGCTCGGCGGCGTCCTGACCCACGACAAGCTCTACGACGCCCTCTCCCAGCTGAACGCCGACTTCACACATCTCTTTATCGACGCGTGCTACGCGGAAGGTGTGGTAGGGTCTCGCGGTATGTTCGACGACGAGTCTGATAGCCGCCATGTTCCCCTGTCGAAGCGGGGCATTACCGAAGTTTTCGGCGATAACCGGGAAGGAGAGCTGCCCGGCCTCGGCCTCATCATGGCCACCGCGGCGCACCAGAAGACCCATGAATGGTCCCAGATCGAGTCGGGTGTTTTTACGCATGAAATCCTTTCCGGGTTGGTCGGCCCCGCCGATATTAATCTGGACGGAAAAATCGAATACAGCGAGCTCAGCGCGTTCATCGCGGTGGCCAATCGGAAAGTCGCCGACGACAGGGGACGGATCACCCTCATCGCGCGGCCTCCCGCGAGAAATCACCATGCCCCCCTGGTGGACCTCCGTAAATTTTCCGAGGTGGCCTTCTTGGTGGGCGACCCCTCGTCTTTGGGACATTTTTATATTGAGCTCGAAAACGGAGAGCGCTATCTCGACGCCAACCTCGGCGAGATGAGCCACACGAACATCGTTGTTCCGCTTTGGCAACGGGCCTATCTCTGTTCTGAAGCGAAAGAGGCCGTTCTCAAAGGGGGTCGTCCTGGCCGGGTGATAGATTTGACGCACCTCCATTTCGATGAGCGCCGCTACGCGTCGCGAGGCAGTATTGAGGCGTCGTTCGAGAAAGGACTGTTCCAATCGGCGTTCGGGCTTCCCTACTACTTGGGGTATATCGACAGCGCCGGATTATCTGGTGTCCGGTTGGACGCGCCTCGTCTCGAGGTCGCCGATGACGTCAACAAGGAAGGCGTGTCAGGTGGAAACACGTTGGCGATAACGAGCTTTGCAATCGCAGGCGCATCGGCGGTGGCCGCTATCGTTCTCGGGTCCTTGAGCCTGAAGATAAAAGGCGACTTCAGCCGAACGGAGCTCCAGAACGCCTCTGACGAAGCCGCGCTGAAATACCGGCATTTGACCACCGCCTTCTGGATCACCGCTGGGGTGGTCCCGGTCGCCGCCTTGGCGGGATGGCTGTTTCTACCGAGGCACCGAGACAGATCAGCGGGGCATGGTGAGCCATCTTTCTCTTTCGATACTCCGGCTGGCAGTACGTTTGGTCTGACGATAGAGTTCTAGGCAAGGTCGTCATGCGCTTCCAACAGATATGGGTGATGTTCGTGACGCCAACTCTTTTTTCATGTTCGCTGGACATGTCCGGTCATGACAAGTGCAATGATATTTCGGACTGCCGCCAGGGTTATATCTGTACGCCGGAAAATCGTTGTGTGAAGCAAGAAGGCGACACCGACCTCGATTCCAACACAGCGCCTGACGAGTCCTCAGGTTCGGAAAATAATACGGGTATCGACACCGACTCGGTGACAGATAGTGTCACCGATATGGACACGGGCACAGTAATCGATATTACTGGTGATACCAACACTGATAGGGACAACGATACGGATAGCGTCATTGATGCCGATATCGGCAGCAACAGCAACAGCGACAGCAACGCCGACAGCGGTAACGACAGCAACACGCCCTCTGACATAACTTCTGATACGATTACGGATAACGGCACTGACATTGATATCGACATCAATGCAGATGTGAATACAGACGTCGATACTGAAACGAATACCGTTTCAGACACCGAAATTCGCTCGGATTCGGACAGCGTCACTGAATCGGAAGGATCTGTCGAGGCGCCGCTCATCTCAGATATTGACGGTGACGGCAGCCCTCGTCCAATTGTCGATGCCGATGGCCTTCTCGGCGGTATCGGGAACGCCGTGAGGGCGTCCAATCGTTTCAGGACGATGTGGCGAATCTCCGGTACCAATCTCGACACGGTGACCAATATCAGCCTTGTCCAAATAGCCGGGGAGAATCTGGTTTTCAACGAAGCGGATGGCTTGAATTTTGAAGATGGAGGCAGCGCCATGCAACGAAATCTGCTGTTACCGTTAACCCTTGCGGCCGGCCTGTACACCCTGACCTTGTCCAACGACGGTGGCAGCGCCGAGGCGAAAGTCTACGTGCTTCAGGGGGAGAAGGGCGATGGGCTCGATTGCGACGATACAAGCTGCACGGTGGTCGGCAACAAGGACCTGGTGGTCAATGGAAACGGCACGTTCAGCGGCGAGGTGTCGGCGGATTCGGGGAGATTCTCGGATCTCACCTCAGACGCTGTGACCGTCAATACGACGATTTGGATGCCGGAATGCCCCTCGGGGTATTCTCGCGATACGACGGTGGATGCCTATATACTCTGTCAAAAAGATCTGGGCGGCGGCAGAATAGACGAGATGGTGAAGGTGGCGGACTACTGGGTAGACAAGTACGAGCTCTCTGTCTGGGAAACATCGACGTGTACAGGGGCGCAGTACGGGGCTTCCATGAACAACTGGACCATGAACAAGAACGGCACTGGTGCGGAGTATTCCTATGGTTGTTCCTTGTCCGGTGTGATGCCCTCACGCTACATGTCGTGGTTCCAGGCCCTGAGGAGTTGCGAGAGAGCAGGTAAATCCCTGTGCTCGAACGCTCAATGGCAGGTCGCGGCGCTCGGCACGCCGGATGTCGACACGATCAATCCCGGGCCGGGAAACGCTGACTGTAATATCTGGAACGGCGTCCTTCCAAACGGAGCGTCGTGGGCCGATCAAAGCATCTACGTTACGCTCACCGGCAGCGCCGGGAACTGCGTCTCCAACTTCGGCGCCTCGGACATGATTGGCAATCTGTTTGAGTTTGTATCGGACTGGATGACGGGCGGGTTTTCTTGGCAATCAACAAATGAGGTCGGACAGTATCCCTGGGAACCGGATTTCAACGAAGACGCTACTTGGAACATGAACGCCACCTCCCGGGACGAGACCGGTTATGTCCAAGGATTGCCTTCAGTAGTGCTGAGAGGGGGCTCCTACGAGACCGGGAAGGCCGCTGGCAGCTACGCGGTCTCCCTCACGTACGGACCGAGTAACCGCAGTCCGAGTGTCGGTGCCAGGTGCTGCAAACATCAATAAGGGCCCGTGGGCAGCTTTCCGCCGTCGTCCCTGTACCCGAGAGGATACGAACCGTAGGTCTGATTCTCGGCTTCTTCGAATGAAGTGTCCAGATGTGTCCGGTGTTCGCATTATCTGACTAAAGGGTTCGATTCGATCGACCGAGGCGTTGGGCAATTTCTCATGGAGGGTTTGATGTAAGTCTTCAGATTTATGGATGTTTTCGTGTTTGTGCTTTTCCGTCGGACCCATCGGACCGATTGAACGGATCGGACGGAACAGGCGGACCGGCGGGATCAGACCGATCGATGAAAGTGGGGCTCAGTCTCCTTTGTCCGCCAGCCCCTTGCCTTTTGGCGCGCCTGGGATTAGCTTCCATACCATTGCCGTATTGCGCGGTATTAATTGATTTAGTACTACACGTCGGCGGGGCGCGAGCCTTGCTGATTGGATATGAGGCGATATCGATGTTGAATGTGGTGAAGAAGATTCTGGGGACGGCGCACGACCGGACGATGAAGCGCATCCGGCCGCGCATCGAGGCCATCGGGGCCCTGGAGCCGCGGATGCAGCGGCTGACCGACGACGAGCTCAAGGGACAGACCGGCCGCTTCAAGGAGATGCTCGACAACGGGGCGAGCCTGGACGACATTTTGCCCGAGGCCTTCGCCACGGTCCGGGAGGCCGCCATCCGTACCCTGGGCATCCGCCCCTTCGACGTGCAGTTCATCGGCGGCGTGAGCCTCCACGAGGGCAACATCGCCGAGATGAAGACCGGTGAAGGCAAGACCCTGGTGGCGGTGGCTCCGGCCTACCTCAACGCCCTCGGCGGCGAGGGGGTCCACGTGGTCACGGTGAACGACTACCTGGCCTCCCGGGACGCGGAGTGGATGGCCAACATCTACAACTTCCTCGGTCTGGAGGTGGGGTGCACCCTCCACGGACAAGGCCGGGTGGAGAAGCAGCGGGCCTACCTCGCGGATATCACCTACGGCCAGAACAACGAGTTCGGGTTCGACTACCTCCGCGACAACATGAAGTTCAGCATCTACGACTACGCCCAGCGGGGGCTCAACTTCGCCATCGTGGACGAGGTGGATTCCATCCTCATCGACGAGGCCCGGACGCCGCTCATCATCTCCGGGCAGCCGGAGCAGTCCTCGGAGCTCTATGTCCATGTCAACGGCATTATCCCCAAGCTTCGGAAGGACACGGACTTCATCGTGGACGAGAAGGGCCACTCGGTGACCATGACCGAGGAGGGGGTGGACCGCGTCGAGGGGGCGCTCAACATCGGCAACCTCTTCGACCCGGAGAACATCGACTACCTCCACCACGTGAACCAGGCCCTGAAGGCACACTACCTGTACAAGCGGGACGTCAACTACATGGTGACCGAGGACGAGAAGATCGTCATCGTCGACGAGTTCACCGGCCGCACCATGCCGGGACGCCGCTGGTCGGACGGCCTTCACCAGGCCGTGGAGGCCAAGGAGAATGTGCCGATCCTCGAGGAGAACCGGACCCTCGCCACCATCTCGTTCCAGAACCTATTCCGCCTCTACAAGAAGCTCGCCGGCATGACCGGTACGGCGGACACCGAGGCGGAGGAGTTCCATAAGACCTACAAGCTCGATGTCACGGTGATCCCCACCAACTGGCCCTGTGTCCGGGAGGACCGCCAGGACGTCATTTACAAGACCGAGAAGGAGAAGTTCTACGCCATCGTCGACGAGATCCGGGAGTGCTCCGAGAAGGGGCAGCCGGTGCTCCTCGGTACCGTGAGCGTGGAGAAGTCCGAGGCGATCCACCGGCTGCTCACCCGGAAGGGGGTGCCCCACAATGTGTTGAACGCCAAGCAGCACGAGCGGGAGGCCTTTGTCGTCGCCCAGGCAGGGCGGAAGAGCGCGGTGACGGTCTCCACCAACATGGCGGGCCGCGGCACGGATATCATCCTCGGGGGCAACGCGGAGATGATGGCCCGCGGTAAGATCGACCCGGACGAGGACCCCAACGGTTTCAGCAAGCTGGCGGCGGAGTACAAGCGGCAGTGCGAGCTGGAGCGTCTCGAGGTCCTGGAGGCGGGCGGGCTCCACATCGTGGGCACCGAGCGCCACGAGTCCCGGCGCATCGACAACCAGCTCCGCGGCCGCGCGGGCCGGCAGGGGGACCCGGGCTCGTCCCGCTTCTTCCTCTCCTTGGAGGACGACCTGCTCCGCATCTTCGGCGCGGATCGCTTGAGCAACTTCATGTCGCGGCTCGGCATGGAGGACGGGGTGCCCATCGAGCACAAGATGGTCTCCCGCTCCATCGAGAACGCCCAGAAGAAGGTGGAGCACCGCAACTTCGACAGCCGGAAGCACCTCCTCGAATACGACGACGTGATGAACCAGCAGCGCAAGACCATCTACGCCATCCGAAAGCAGATCCTGGAGGGGAACTACATGGCGGAGGAGGGGCTGGCCGACACCAACAAGGTTCGGGGCGAATCCGAGGAGGAGAAGCGGTATGTGGAGATCGAGGTCCCCGGGGAGCAGATCGCGCGGTTCACGGCGCACCTCACCCCCATCCTGGAGCGGACCATCATCGCGCTCAGCAAGCTGGGACCGCCGCCCCCGGTCGGACCGGACGGCGAGCTGCCCGAGCCCACCCTCGATGACGTGGTGGAGATGCGCCCCGAGCTCCTGGAGCAGCAGGTCTACGGGTTCTTCGGCTACAAGACCGACCTCTCCGGCATCGACGACCCCAAGGAGATGCTGGAGAAGCTGGTCGCCGTGGTGCCCCGCTCCCTGGCCGTCCAGCGGGAGCGCCTCCTCGACAGCGTCGAGGACGTTATCTCCGGGCTCGTGGAACAGTACTGCGCCGGCCACGAGGAGAGCTGGGACCTCGACGAGCTCCGCCACGCCTTCCAGGGCAGCTTCGCCTTCGCCCCGAAGGAGCTGACGGGTCGGAACAACTCAGAGGCCATGGCGGAGCACCTCTACGGTCTGGTGGAGCGGGAAATCGCCGCCAAGGAGGAGGAGATCGGTATGGACGTGCTCATCGCCGCGTTCCGCCACTTCTTTCTCCGCGAGATCGATCGGCAGTGGCTCGACCACCTGGAGGGCATGGACCACCTCCGCTCCGGCATCGGGCTTCGGGGATACGGACAGCGGGATCCCAAGCAGGAGTACAAGCGGGAGGGGCACGAGATGTTCCACGCGATGATCGGCAACATCACCGAGAGCGTGATTACGAAGACCTTCCATGTGAAAATCGAGAACAAGGAGGACGTGCAGCGGATCGCCCTGCCCAGACGCACCCGGAAGGTCGTCGAGGGGCGGGGCACCGAAGGCGGCATGCGGGAGGCTCCCCAAAAGCAGCGCACCGTGAAGCGGGATTTGCCCAAGGTGGGGCGGAACGATCCCTGCCCCTGCGGATCGGGCAAGAAATACAAGAAGTGCTGCGGCAAGACCGTATGAACGATCGGTTGTTGCGAGCGCCGCGGCCTGTCATCTTTCTGCTGTTGTGTCTCGCGGGGTGCGGCGCCGGGGACCCTGTCCCTCTCGACGTGACCACCGCCGTATTTCCCAACATTCCGGAGCCCCCCGCCCGCTGGTCCGACCACTACGGCGGGGAGAGCGACGCGGTGACACCGACGGATGAAGAGCAGCTCCTGTGGCGGGCCATCGGGCGACCGTGCATCCCGGACGGTCGGTTGATCCGCGGGGCTCGCCGTCACGCCCGGGACCTGGTGGAGAGCCCGGGGACGGCGGCGGGGCAGCTGGACCGGTTACGGTTTACACTTCACCAGCTGGGCGCGTACGACTACACCATAGAGCCCTTCACCCAGAAGCTCGCGGGGGTCGGCGGCGCCCTGGTCGCGGCGATCGAGAAGACCCCGTCGGCGTGGACCCACTGCGGCCTCGGTATCGCCGCGAACGGTACTGAGCGTTTCGCGGTCTGGATCGGCGTCCGACGAGCGGTTCACCTGGATCCGGTCCCCATCACCCCGCCGTCACTCACCCGGATGGCGATCCGCGGGAGCTTCCGAGACGTCGTGGATGGGGCGGTCAAGCTGTTCATCGGCCTCCCGGACGGAGCGGTGCGGGAGCTGGCGCCGCGAGAGGAGGTCGGTTCCGGACGGTTTGTCTTCGACGTCTCGATAACCCGCCAGGGACGGTACGAGCTGGAGCTCCTCGCGGACACCGGCCACGGTCTCGAGATCGTCGCGCTCCTCCCCGTGTTCGCGGGGGTGTCGCCGGACGAGCGGCCCATCCTGGTTCCCGAGCGACAGGATCCGGTGGACGTCCCCTTCGAGGAGTCCCTCGGCCGCTTCCTCAACGAGTCCAGGCGGAAGCTGGGGCTCCCGGCCCTTCAGCGGGACCCCCGGCTCGACGCCGTCGCCCGGGACCACAGCGAGGACATGGCGACGAGCGGCTTCTTCGGGCACGTCTCCCCCACCCGCGGCGGGCTGGGCCGGCGTCTGGAGAGCCAGCGGCTGAGCCCCCGGCAGTTCGCCGAGAACATCGCCAAGAGCAGCACCCTCTCGCGGATCCACCGGAACCTCATGAAGAGCCCCTCGCATCGCCTCGGGATGTTGAGCGACGAATACACCCATGTGGGGATCGGCGTGGTCCGACAAAGCGGCGAGCTCATCGCCACCGAGGTGTACGCGGCATGGTGAGCTTTCGGGCCTTATTCGAGCCCGTCACCTTGACAGGCCACGGGTTCGATGCCTTGATGAATATCAAAGGGAGATGGTGATGATTCAATTCATGCGAAATGGCGTTCTTTCGTTGTTGATGCTGCTCGCGGCCTGCGGTGGACGACCGGAGCCCGCGAAGCCGCCCCCGCCGCCGCCGCCCCCCATCGACGAGGATCTGCTGAACCTCGTCCCGTACGAATCCGATCTGGTGGTCTGGTTCGACATCGCCAGGCTAAAGACCTCGGAGATCTGGGGATTGGTGGAGAAGGTCCTCGGCCAGCAGAGTATAGGTATTCCCCTGGACACCTCCCTCCAGAACCCGCTGCTCGCCTGCGATGAAATCGTCATGGCCTACCTGGAGAACGAGACCCAGGGGTCGCAGCTCGTGATCATCGCGAAGGGGGACCCGCCCCAGATCGCCGCCCTCCGCGCGGCCTTCGGGAAGGACGAAAAGGCCGTGCCCGTCGACGTCGAAGGCTTTGAAGGAGTGCGGGCCTCCCGGATCCTCCTGGTCCCGTTCACCGAGAGGACCGTGGCCTTCGGCAACCGCGCCATCGTGCGCATGTCGGCCAAGACCGGCGTGGCCAAGAGCCGCCCCCTCAGGGAGAATCCCCACTTTCAGGACTTCGAGACCGGGGGAGGCCCCGCGTTGAAGCTTCGATATCGCAGCGGGGTCACCGCCCAGGTCATCGAGAAGTTCAAAGCCGTGGCGCCGAAGATCAACCCTAACGCCGTCACCGGGATGGACGCCGCGGTCTACGTGGAGTCGGGGTTCGACCTCCAGGTGGATATCGCCACACAGACGCAGATGGACGCCTCGGTCATCGCCGGAGATCTGAAGCGGACCCAGCGGGAGCTCAAGGGCAACATGATCGTCCTGTTTCTCGGCGTGACGTGGGTGCTGGACCGCATCCGGGTCTCGTCGGAGAAGGATCAGATCCGGGTGGAGGTGAAACTCGATTCGCGGGACATCAGCGAGCTCGGACATCTGGTGGAGCGGCTCCAGAAGATCAAGGAGCTCCTGGACGACAGCGGTGGTCCGCCGTTCCAGAATCCGATGAGGAAGCGATGACACGGGCGCGACCGGTCGTCGCCATCGACGGCCCCTCCGGCGTGGGGAAGAGCACGGTGGCCCGCGGGGTGGCCCAGGACCTGGGGTTCGTCTACGTCGACACCGGCGCCCTGTATCGCGCCGTCGCGCTCATCGGCGAGCGGGCGGGTATCGATTGGGGAGCGGGCGCGGCCCTGGCGGCGGAGATCGTCCGACACCGGCTCTCTTTCGACACCTCCTTCGAGCTGCTGGTGGACGGCGATCCCGTGGGGCTCTCCATCCGTACGCCGGAGATGAGCGTGGGGGCATCGACGGTCTCGAGGCACCGGGCGGTCCGGGACGCGCTGCTCGGAATTCAGCGGGAGATGGGACAAGCGGGGGGCGTGGTGCTGGAAGGGCGTGACATCAGTACAGTGGTTTTCCCGGACGCGGAAATGAAAATCTACCTTACGGCCAGCGGCGAGGTGAGGGCGAGACGCCGCTTCGAAGAGCTCCGGTCGAGGGGCGACTCTTCTACTTTTGTTGAGGTATTGGAGTCTCAGCGGCAACGGGACCACGCCGACGCCACCCGCGCGGTCGCCCCCCTGAAGAAGGCCGAGGATGCCTGGGAGATTGATACTGGACATATGAACTCCTATGAAGTCATCAAAAAAATTGTGGATAAAATTAGAGCTAGTTTTCCTTTGACTTCGAAATAGAAAGCGGTTAAAGACTCTCCCTTGCGTGCGGCCCGACAGGCAGTATCATTTGCTGGCACTCACAATAAGTAAAAAGGCGCACACCGAAAGGAGGAGGCAATAGCCGCCAAAATAGTTGCATGACTGATATTATGAATTCCACTGACAAGACCGAAATGAACGAGTTTGAAGCCCTGCTTCAAGAGAACTTTGAAGTAAAGAAATCCCTGCAGGAAGGACGAATTGTCGAGGGCAGGGTAGTCAAGGTCGGCAAAGACCACGTGGTCATCGACGTTGGCTACAAGTCCGAGGGAGAGGTCAGCATCCAGCAATTCGCCAACACCAAGGGGGACATCGCTGTAAAAGAGGGCGACAAGGTGGATGTCTTCTTGGAGACCTTGGAAAACGACAATGGTCTCATTGAAGTCTCCAAAGAGAAGGCGGATCGGATGAAGGTGTGGGACGAGATCTCCGTGGCCTGCGAGCACGACGAGATCATCGAGGGGACCATCGCGCAGCGGGTGAAGGGCGGGCTCTCCGTCTCGATCCGCGGCGGCGTCAAGGCGTTCCTCCCCGGATCCCAGGTCGACCTGCGTCCCATCCGCAATCTGGAGCGGCTCATCGGGGAGACCCACCGCTTCAAGGTCATCAAGTTCAACAAGAAGCGCGGCAACATCGTGCTGTCCAGGAGAGCTCTCCTGGAGCAGGAGCGCGATGACATGAAAGAGAAGACCCTCTCCAAGCTCGAGGAGGGGATCATCGTCGAGGGTATCGTCAAGAACATCACCGAGTACGGCGCGTTCGTGGACCTCGGCGGCATAGACGGCCTGCTGCACATCACCGACATGAGCTGGGGGAGGCTGAACCATCCCTCCGAGATCCTCAAGGTCGGTGAGAAGATACAGGTCAAGGTGCTCAAGTACAACCCGGAGACCGAGCGGGTCTCCCTCGGCTTCAAGCAGACCCAGGTGGATCCCTGGGCCGAGGCCGAGACCACCTATCCCATCGGCCTCCGCGTCAAGGGCAAGATCGTCTCCATCGCCGAGTACGGCGCGTTCGTCGAGCTGGCCGAGGGGGTCGAGGGCCTCATCCACGTCTCCGAGATGAGCTGGACCAAGCGGGTCAAGCACCCGTCGAAGATGCTGGCCGTCGGCGACGAGGTCGAGTGCGTGGTGCTCGACGTGGACACCCAGGGCAAGCGGATCTCCCTCGGGCTCAAGCAGCTCGAGCCCCATCCCTGGGAGTCGTTCATCGCCAAGTACCGCCCGGGCGACATGATCAAGGGGCGCATCCGCTCCATCACCGATTACGGCGTGTTCATCGGTATCGAAGACAACATCGACGGTATGGTGCACAAGACCGACCTCTCCTGGACCCAGCGGATCAACCACCCGTCCGAGCTCTTCCACAAAGGCGAGGAGGTGGAGGCGGTCATCCTCAGCATCAACCACGAAGAGCAGAAGGTCAGCCTCGGCATCAAGCAGCTCTACGAGGATCCCTGGGAGCGCATTCCCATCGACTACTCCGTGGGGCGTATCCTCGATGTCAAGGTGATCAAGATCACCGAGTTCGGCGCGTTCGTCGAGCTGGAGTCGGGCATCGAGGGGCTCATTCACGTCTCCGAGCTGAGCTCCGAGCACGTCGACGATCCCCGCAAGATCGTCACCGAGGGCGAGACCGTCAAGGCCGAGGTCATCACCATCGATCCGGTGGAGCGGAAGATCGGGCTCTCCATGAAGTCCATCATCGGCCGCGAGGACGTGGTCGACGCGGCGGAGTACCTCAAGGAGAGCCGCGCGGTCCAGACCGACAAGGCGACCCTGGGGGACGTGCTGGCGCAGAAGCTCGGTGAGATGGCCCAGGAGGCGGAGGCCCAAATCGAGGAGACGGAGAAAGCCGAGAGCTCGGACTCCGACACCGTTCCTGAAGAGGCCAAGGCCGAAGAGGCCGAAGCTGCTCCCGCCGAAGCCGCCGAAGAGACTGCTGAAGCTGCTCCCGAAGCCGAAGAGACCGGCGACTCGGACGAGAGCAAATCCGAATAGCTCCCCTCAACTCGATATCCCATTCCTATATGACTGTAGAATCTGTCGCCCCGAATCAGGCGTCGTGGTGAGTCGTCAGCATTCCGTTTAACATCGCCAGAAGCTGATCCTGAGAGAAGGGACGCTTCAAGGTCTTGACCCCGCGTATGGATTCGGTGGGCTCCAGGTTGTGGTACTCGTTGACGATCGCCAGGATCTTGCTCCGCTTCAGCCGCGGGTTGGCCCTAAGCAGCTTGAGCAATCCGACGCCGTCATAGAAGGGTGAGGTGGCGCTGAGGACGATGATGTCGGGACATAGCGCGCCGCTCTCGATCAGCGCGTCGCCGACCTCCTCGAAGGTGCTCACCTCGATATCGGGGCGATCGCTTTCCTTGATTTGTTCGAGCATCTCCGCGATATCCGACTGCTGATCGATAACGAGCACCTGGAGCCGATGTTGGATGACGAGCACCTCCCCGCCCTGGGATTTGATGAACTCGACGAGCGCCTCGCGGCTGATGCGCCACGTCTGCGTGATGGGATTCTGATCCCCCACCAGCTTGCCGATGCTCAGGTATCGTCGCATGGTACGCGCGGGGATGCGGAGCAGCCTGGCGGCCTGGCCGCTGGTGTAGCTCTCCTGATCGATCCGAAACCGGCCATCGGATGACTTCGCGCGGAGCCGCGGTCTCCTGCTTCTGTGGTTCGGCACTCTGCTGCTCCGTCTCGACAGCGTTGCCCCTTCTTCTTTTGAGTGTAAATCTGCAAAGCCCATCCGTTTCCTCTTCTTTCGCGAACCCCCCCCACGCGTCAGCTCTGATGATTGACGTGTGCGAGTCTTTTACCGGGCGGTGTCGTGCACTCTGGGGGGATGTTCACGGACCCCCCTTCTGCAGTTGCTGCAAACGCCCGTGGCCAACGTCCCGGCATGGAAACCGAGCACCCAAAGACTATAAGCGGCAAAGAGAATTTCCGACTTAAGTCATAATTTCAAAAAAGAGGAGACGGAGAAGAATTAGATGGAAACCAAGGGTGGCTGATAAAGTTGATAATGAGTATAATTAAGACGCGAAAGGAAGTGCAACGTGCCATATATTCCAGGAAGTCCTATTAATGCGTATTGTGCAAACTGTAAATCCGACCAGAACCACGTAGTACTCGAAGTCGACGGCGTTCAGGTGAGACTGGTAAGATGCGAGACGTGCAGCAACGAAGGGGAGTTCCGCGCCCCTCGCGCCAAGACCAAGGCGGGACTGCAGGAGGCGCTTCGGAGAAAGACCATGCCGCCGCCGCCCCGTAAACGGGCGACCCGCAGAAGAACCGAGACGCCGGAGGAGACCTTTCAAAAGCTCGTCGAGGGGCGGGACCTCTCGACGGCTGAACCCTACAGCATCAAATCGCCGTTCCAGGTCAGCGACCTCATCGATCATCCCAAATTCGGCGTGGGGATCGTCACGGCCATCGCGGATGTTCAGAAAGTCAAAGTCTTTTTCGAGGACGGCGAACGCGTAATGATTTGCAATCGAGGCTGATCCCACTCTGGCTGCTGGTCAGCCTGACGCTCGGACACACCGCGCCGATCGCCGACGCTGCCCAGGCGGGGGATCTGACGTTTCATGTCGGTGAGGAGGGGTTCATTTCGGCCTGGCTGACCCTCGGTCCTTTTGTACAGCCTCGCGGTCGCAGCCTTACGGCGCTGGCCGCCCTCGATCCGTTGAAGGCCGCGGAGATCGATGTCCCGCCGAGGCGGGGGGCGTTCTTGAAGCGGTCGGTCTGGGAGGCGACGTACTCCAAGAAGAAGAGCGTCTCGTTTACGGGGAAGCGGCCGGCCATCATCCACCTGGCGGCGGTGCTCGAGACCGATACGGCGGGCCGGTTCCTTCTCGCCACCGGGAGTGACGGGCCGATATCGGTCTGGCTGAACGGCGAGCGCGTCCTCTACCGGGATGCGAAACGAAAGAGCGTTCCCGATTCGGATTTGACGCCGCTCCGATTGTCCGAGGGCGCCAACCTGATCATCATCAAGCTCGCCAGCGACCGGCCGGGGAGGTGGCGACTGTTCGCCCGACTGATGACTGCGGATTTCACACCGGCCGACCGGGTGACCATCCGGCTCCCCGGCGCCGCGACACCGCTTAGGCGGGTGATTGAGAAGACAGGCGTCGTCGCCGTCACGCGAAAGCTCGACCTCGCGAAGGGCGCGGTGTCCCTCGCCGCCCGGGTCGTGTTCCCGGGGGCTCGCCCGGTGATTGAGGAGACCGCACTGGCGGCGCGGTTCATCGGCGTCGACGCCCCCCCGCCGGTCGCGAAGCGGGCCGATGCGTTCAATCTGGACATCGGCACCTTTCTCTTCGACAAGGAGGGTCTGCCCGCCGCGCTCGAGGTGCGGGTGGGGTCGGCGCTCCTGTCCGCCCGAACGGGGCTCAGGATGCGAGACGTCAAGCAGCTCGCCTCGGTGTATGAGAACCTGAAGACGGCCGAGGCGCGGGAAGGATCGGAGCGCACGAGCCTGGAGAGCTTGGCCTGGCGGCTCGAGCACCTCAGCGGGCTCGTGGAGGCCGGGGACGAGGACACCCCTTACCTCACCCGGGAGATCGGGAACACCGTCCGGATGGCGCGGCTCTTCGCCATCGGGGACGATCCGTACTATGACCGTCGCGCCCAGGTACAACGGCGGGGATATCGATCCCGAATCGACGGGAAGCTCCACTATTACGCGCTCTACGTTCCGCCCATGTGGCGGGAGGAGAGCGACAAGCGATTCGGGCTCGTGGTGGCGCTCCACGGCCTGAACGGGACGCCCATGAAGACGATGCAGAGCATCTTCGGACGCCCCCTGGCGGAGGATGAGACCAAGCTGCACAAGGAGCGGTACCCCCAGCCCATCGACGGTGCCCCGTTCTTCGTGGTCACGCCGGAGGGGTTCGGGAGCTCGGGCTACATGGCCTTCGGAGAGCAGGATGTCCTCGAGGTCCTGGAACAGGTCACGGAGCGCTATCGGATCGACGCGGACCGGATCTACGTCACCGGGGCCTCCATGGGGGGCATCGGCGCCGCGTCCCTGCCCCTTCACTTCCCGGACCGGTTCGCGGCGGCGGCGCCGCTTTGCGGATATCACAGCCAGTTCGTCCGCTCCGGGCTCAAGGGGCTCACCTTCACCCCCTGGGAGCGGTTCCTTCTCGAGCAACGCTCCAACGCGATGTGGGCGGCGAACGGCCGCCACCTCCCCCTCTACCTGGTGCACGGGACCGAGGACTCCCCGATACACTCCCGCGTGCTCGCCAATGAGTACCGGCGTCTCAAGTACGCCGTCCGTTTCGATGTCCTGAACGCGGGCCACAATGTCTGGGACGAGACCTACCGGAACAGGGGGATCTTCAAGCACTTCAGGCCCTACACGCGGGTCGCGCACCCCCGGCGGGTGACCTTCCGGACCGCGAGCCTGAGGTACCGGGGCGCCCACTGGCTGCGCCTCGACGATCTGGAGGACTGGGGGGCCTGGGCCTTTGCCGACGCCGAGTGGCGGGAGGACAACACCGTCCGCGTCACCACGAAGAACGTGGACGGGCTCACCCTCAGGAACGACGACACCCTGAGCGGACGCCGGGAGGTGCGCTTCGACATCGACGGCCAGGTGATCGCCCCCCCCCCGGGCGTCGACTGGCAGCTGAAAAAGACCGAGGCGGGATGGTCCCTCGGACGTGCGACGTGTGAGGGATACTGCAAGCGCCCGGGGCTCGCGGGGCCCATCAGAGACGCCCTCTACGAGCCGCTCCTCTTTGTCTACGGGACTGGAGACAAGGCCGAGGAGACCCTGTCCCGCCGGCTCATCTCCTACCTGCGGAGGCCCTTGGCCGGGGTCACCGTGGACTGGCCCGTGAAGGCGGACCGGGAGGTCACGGACGCGGATATGGAAAACCACTCCCTGGTCCTCGTGGGCACCCCCAAAAACCACCGCATTCTCCAGCGCATCGCGAACGCGCTCCCGGTCCGGGTGGACGGCGACCGCGTCACCGTGGGAGAGCGGCAGTATGCGGGCGACACCCTCTCCGCCGCCTTCATCCACCCCAACCCGCTGAACCCCGAGCGCTATGTGGTGGTCCACACCGGCACGTCCCCTAGCGCCCTCTTCTACGCCGACCATCTGCCGGATATCGTGCCGGACTATGTGGTCTACGATGGGACGGCCTGGCAGTGGAAGCGGGGCAAGGTGCTCATGGGGCGACAGGTGCTCACCGCCGGATTCTTCGATGAGCGGTGGCGGGTCAGAAACCGTACCGGGTCGACACCCCCAGGAAAATGAGGAACGGCGTCTCGCCGAAGCTGGAGCCCCAGTCCCTGCCCTGGGAATCGGGCTTCCCGCAATCCTCCGAGACCCCGGACGCCTGATCCTCGATGCAGACGCTCGGCCACACCGCGAGCCCCAGGCGGAACAGGGGACCGATGGCCAGGGTGGGGACATTGGAGAAGAGGTAGAAGTCACCCCCCATCTTGAACTCGAAATCGACGCCCTTGTACGTCACCGAGTAGTCCTGCCCCCTGTTGAACCCGGTGAACCGGACCATGGCGTAGCCGAGGCCGAAGCCCAGGTTGAGGTCGAGCCACCCGTTGACGGGCAGGTGAAAGGCAGCCCCCGCGATGCCCTGGACGAGCATCCCCCGGTCGTCGTCAATATCGGCATAGCCCTCGAGAAAGTTGTAGTCCGTGTTCAGATAGCCGATGTGTCCGTCGAGGTAGACGGAGAGGTTGGGGAACACCCGCCAGTTGAACCCCAGGGTGGCGGCGATGGAGCCGACGAGGTGAGAATCCCACAGCTCGCTGCAGTGCTTGTTGGTGCAGTCATTGCCGCCGATGGCGAGGGAAACCCCGGGGCCTGTGCGTTCCTTCCAGATATCTCCCCCATGGAAATTCCATCCCCAAGCCGTCACCGGCAGCGACAGGAATACCCCCGCGAGGAGCATCGTGATTCGAATGAGCAGTCTGTTCATGCGTGCCACCTCTTCCCGATTTTTGGGGGTCCATATTGTCACCCCATGGCGGTCTCCGTCAATGAGAACTCCGGATTCACGAACAATTTTCCGATCGCCGTCCGATAGAGCGTCAGAACCATCAGCGTTCGGTGCAGCTCGGCGCGCTCTTCTTCAGCGGCGCCCCGCAATCACCGCACGCTTCCACGCCGGCGTCGCCGTCGGTCGGCACCCCGGCGTCCCCCGCGGTGTCGGTGTCGACCGGGAGGCCCCGCCCGCACACGGGCACCTTCACCACCGCCAGCTTCTCCTCATCGTCCGTGAGGTTGTCGGCGTCTGTGGTGATGATAAGGGTCGCCTTGTCCGACGCGTCCTCGTCGCTCGGGGTGTAGACGACGCGGACCAGCAGCGAGTCCCCCTCCGCCACCGAGACGGAGGTCCCCCCGGAGGAGGCCTCTCTCACACACGATGCGATGCTCCGCCCGCTGCTGTAGGAGCACTCGAAGGCGCAGCCGGCGTCTCCCCGGATCTTGATGCTCTTGATGGTGAGCGGGCCCTTGCCGGTGTTTTTGATCTGGAGATCGTTCCACGCAAAGGACTCGCCGTAGGGCCGACCGCAGAAGTTGACGTCGTCCACGTTCAGCTCGAGCTTGGAGGTGGCGGTGCCGCCCTCGTTGAGGCAACCGGACAGGGCCAAGGACAGGAGGTAAAAATAAAAACGTTTCATCGGCCGATTCTAGGGCTTCTTCTACGGAAGATCAACGCGCAGAAGCGGAACGTAGACCTGGAGGGCGATCCGGGCGGGGCGGGCGGCCTCCGCCTCGAGGTAGGTCTGTCGGACATCGATGTGCGGCATCGAGAGCCCGGTCGTGCCGTCGCGATCGACGAACAGCAGGGAGCCGGCGGTGGCGCGCCGGATGGCGGTGCTTCGGGCCCGGTCGGGTTGCCGTCCGCGGTTTCGCGAATAGGTCCCGGGGGATTCGACCCGGCCCGAGCTGTCTCTGATCTCCCGCCGCGAGGTCGGTCCGGAGGGGGGCGGGGGCGCTTCTTCGGGGCGGCGCTCCACCTCGGTCTGGGTCTCGTCCTTGGGAGCGGTGCCCTTCTCGGGCGGCTTCTCGAATGAGTACTTGGCCCCCTCCTCCATATCCGCTCCGACGGCATCGTCCTCCGGGTGGTACGCCCGGGCCGACTTGATGAAGATGGCCGTAGGGATGACGAGGGCGACGCCGACCACCAACAGCGCGACCGCGCCGGCCGGAGAGTTCTTCTCCAGGAAGTATCCCCCCACGCCCCCCGCGCCGGCGCCGAAGAGGGGCATGACGACATAGGGCCACACCTTCTTGACCTTCAGGGCCGCCTCCACCGCCATCACGACCTCCGCGCCGACGATGATGCCGCCGGTCAGCCCGATGAAGTGTGCCTGCACCTTCCCCTCGCCGTTGTCGATGAGGGATTCGTAGGTGACCGGTGGGGTCTCTTCGGAATCGTCGGAAGCGGTTTCCTCCGGCAGCTCCTCCTGCGCCATGACGAGTGTCGGTGAGTACGCGATCAACAGTAACAGGATCGCGGCTTTATATCCCCAGAAAGGGTTCATCAAAGTCTCCTTCCACCTTCTGGACGCCTCCTACCGGCGATAGCTTCCGAGAAACAAAAAATAGCATGGGAAGACCGTTGTAAACAAGAATCTACGCATTTTTTGATGTGGCCCGATCCGTTCCCTCCACGATGCCGCCGGCGATGAGCACTTCCTCTCCCTTCGTGGTGACGACGATCAGCCGCCCGTCAGGAGAGAGCCCCTTCGTTACGCCTTCGATCCGGTCCACGCGAACGGATCGCCCGAAGGGCTCCGCCCGTTCGAGCCAGTCGTCCACAATCGCCCGGGGGGGTCCTTGCTCAATCGTCAGCACCCGGGCCTCCAGCTCCAGGACGAATTGGGCGGCGAGGTGCGCCAGCCGCGGCGGGCGCCCGGCCACCAGGGCGATGCTCGTGGCGATCTCCCGGAGCGACTCGGGGAAACGGGTCTGGCCGACGTTGACCCCCAACCCGACGATGGTCATCGCGCGGTCGGGGGCGAGGCTGACGGCCTCGGTGAGCAGCCCGGCGAGCTTCTTCCCCGCCGCCAGGACATCATTCGGCCACTTGAGCCGCGGCGTCAGCCCGCTGGACGTCCGGATGGCCTCGTGAGCGGCGGCGCCCGCGGCCAGCGGCAGCATGGCGATCGTGCGCCGCGGCGGTCCGCTCAACGCCACTGAGAGGGAGAGGTAGAGGTTCCCCGCGGGATCGGAGCACCATTGCCGGCCCTGGCGTCCCCGCCCGCCGGTCTGGTGGGTGGCCGCGACGAGGGTCCCCGGCGGCGTGTCCGGGAGCCGTCGTCTCAAATCGGAGGAGGTGGAGTCGATGCTCTGGTGGACGACGATGCGGCGCGGGCGGGGATCTCCGAGCTCACGGAGCGATCGTTCCAGATCAGCGGGAGAGAGGTCTTCCATCGGTCCGCTGTCCCCTCAGGGGGTCTCGTCCAACAGGAGCGAGAGATCCGCCGAGGGGTAGGAGTGGGTGAGCGCCCCCACGGAAATGATGTCCACCCCGGTCCGGGCCAGCGCCTCGACGGTTTCGAGGGAGACGCCGCCGGAGACCTCGACGAGGACCCTGCCGTCGATGAGGTCGACGGAGCGCCGCACCTCCTCGAGGGTCATGTTGTCGAGGAGCACGACCTCGGCCCCGGCGTCGAGGGCCTCCCGGAGCTCGGCATCGTTCGTCACCTCCACCTCCACCTTCAAGGGGTGGGGGGCCGCCGCGCGGCATCGCCGGACCGCCGCGGTCAGGGATCCCGCCGCGCGGATGTGGTTCTCCTTGATGAGGATTCCGCCGCCGAGATCCGGCCGGTGGTTCCGGCCGCCGCCGTGAATGACCGCCCGGCGCTCGAGGAACCGCATGCCCGGCGTGGTCTTCCGGGTATCGGTGATCACCGTGGAGGCGGCCTCGGGGAGGCGCTCCACGAACCGCCGGGTCAGCGTGGCCACCCCGGAGAGTCGCTGTAGAAAGTTGAGCGCCACCCGCTCCGCCATCAGCACGGATCGGGCGTCTCCCGTGACCCTCAGGAGAGTCTCGTCCGGATCGAGCGCGGTCCCGTCCTGACACAGGCGTGTCACCGCCAGACCGGGATCCACCGAGTGGACCGCGAGCTCGAACACATCGCCTCCGGAGACGACGAGGGACTCCCGGGCGATGACGCGGGCCTCGCAGGTCACGGGTTCGGGCGCGGTGAGCCGCGTCGTCACGTCCCCGTTCCCCAGATCCTCTGAGATGGCCAGGGCGACCATTCGCTCTACAATGGGTGGCAGACCGTTCATCTCGTTCCTCCTTCGCTCCCGTCAGCGGCCGTAGCCGGCCAGCAGGAGTTGCATGAAGATGTTGCTCGCGGCGTGAAACAGCACCGGCGCTCCCAGGCTCCGCCGCTTGGCTTTGAGCCATCCGAACGCCAGGGCGGGGAAGAATACCATCAGACGGCCGGGGTTGAAATCCACCAGAAAGTGCCCCAGGGCGAAGAGGACCGCCTGGAGGGGCAGGGACCACCCCACCCGCGCGCCGAGCAGGGGGACGCTGGGCGGAAAAATATCGTCCAGCCGCCCCATCAGATACCCTCTGTAGAAGACCTCCTCGGGCAGCGCGACGACCAGGAGGTGGGAGGCGGCCATCTCGAAGAAGCCCGCCGGCATCACGAATCGCCACGACGGGAGCTCGGTCCGCCACGCGATCTCCCAGACATACGACGCCAGAAGGGCGATGGGGAGGAACGTGATGACGGCGGCGACGAGGGTCCACGACAGGTCGAGGTGGACCCGTCGGAGGGTGATCCCGTACCGCTGATAGGGGCGGCCCCGGCGGTCCAGCACGATGATGGGCAACAGGATAAATATCACTCCGACCAGCGCGTGGAGATTTCCACCGAGCTCGATTAGCCCGTCCAGCTGGACGAGGGTGACGATGAGGAGGAGCTGCACCCCGAAGACGACGAGCACCTCGTTCATCAGGCTGCGCCTGGAGAGAGGAGATGATTTCGGGGCGTCCATGGTTCAATCGCTAACGTCTATCCCGCGCTCCTGTCAACTCATCGGCGGGGATCAGCGCTTTTTGATGCTCCGGCCGCCGCCGCGATAACCCCGCGGCGCGCCGTGATTATAGTAGACGTGGAAATTGGGATAGTGATACCAGTACCCGTGATGCCAGTAGATCCACTCCCCGTCACAGTGGTAGACCCAGTGATCCCGGTACCAGACGCGGGGGCAGTCGCAGTCGTCGGGGGTCGCGTAGGCCGGATCCGTCAGCGGGACGCCCTTGGCCGGCGGGGAGTATCGGGCGACGGTGTTTTCATAGGATGGATAGGTGCTCGTGGCTCTGGTGACACATGACGGAAGAAACCAGAGGGCGGCCGCTGAAAGACAAATGACGGAAAATCGTCTCATTGCCAACTCCTTTGCGCTCACCGGGCGCATCGGGTGTTACGTATCACGGGGAGGTTTGGTGTGTCGACCATACTGTTGAGAGCAATCTCGTTTCTCGTCGGCCGCCTGTCATGGCGAGCGGCCCAGCGCCTCGGCGGGGCGCTCGGGCTCCTCTGGTTTCATGTCGTCCCCGTGCGCCGCCGGGTGGTCATGAAGAACCTCGAGATGGCCCTGCCCGCCCCCTGCGAGAGACGGGCCATCGCCAGAGCGGCCTATCGCCATTTCGGCATCTCGTTCTTCGAGTTGCTCAAGATGGGGAGCATGTCGCCCGCGGCGCTGACCGGCCGGGTCCGCCTTCACGGGATGGAGCACTTCGAGCGGGCCCGCGCCCGGGGTCGCGGCGTCATCGTTGTGACCGCTCACTACGGCAACTTCGATCTCCTGGCCTGCGCGCAGGCGGCTTCCGGGCTCCCCCTCGCCATCGTGAGCCGGGATCTGCACGGGAGCGCCTCCAACCGGTTCTGGATGGCAACCCGGAAACGGACCGGGTTGGAGGTGTTCCGCGACACGGGCGCCGCGCGGCAGATCCTCGGCTGGCTGCGGGCGGGGAAGGTCCTCGGGCTGACGGTGGATCAGCGCCTGTCTCCCGAAAAAGGGGGGATCCTGGCGGAATTCATGGGGTGGCGGGTCTGGACCACGACGGCTCCGGCGGCCCTCGCTCTCGCCTCGAAAGCGGCGCTTCTGCCGGTGCGGGTGGAACGGTGTCCCGATGGGCGTCATAATATTATCGTTGAACCGGAGATTCCGCTTTCCGGAGCGGGCGCCGATGCCCGAACGGCGGTGACCGCGCGAATCAATCACGTGGTGGCTCAGTGGATTTATCGGCGACCGGACCACTGGATGTGGCTCCACAGGCGATTTGCCGGGGCCCGGAGCTTGGAGCTTGAGTCAATGGGTTCAACAGGCTAAACTGTCTTCTTATTGAAGGATGGCCGTGAGAAGATACACGCCGTCCTGTAGGGAGGTTCCGGATGCGTCTATCTGCAGTTGTTGTTGCTTCGGCTGTCGTGTTGTGCCTGAATCCGGCACTGGCGGCGAAGGTCACCGGGAAGGTGCTGGTGACTCAGGAGTTCCAGGAAGCGCTGGCGGAGAACGAGGATGATGACGGCAAGACAACCTATTATTGGAATCAGCCGAACGGCATCATCGGTGTGGCTCCGCCGCGGGTGAGTCCCACCAGCGATCTCGCGGTCGTCGCCGTCAAGGAGGGCTCGGAGCCGAAAGGCGCCGACGATATCCAGACCGTGGATGTCCGCACCGGATCCCTCGAGCGGAATGTCGTGGTGACCCGGCCCGGAAGCACTATCCGTTTTCTCAACGTCTCGCCGTTCAACCACGAGCTCTACTCTCCCCAACTGGGATCCTTCAAGCCCGAGGTGACCTCCACCAAGTCGTTTCGGGCGATCGAGTTCAAGCAGGAGGGGATCTACGAGGTTCGGTGCAAGCTGATGCCCCACTTCCTCGCGTATGTGGTGGTGACCGGCGGCGCCGATTTCGCGCTCAAGGCCGACGGATCCTTCACCGAGGAGCTGGACCCGGGCAAGTACTCGCTGAAGGTGTTTCACGACGGCAAGTGGGTGCACACACAAAAGATTGACACGGAGGGGACGCGGTCCGTCAACGTCCAGCTCAAGCTGGAGCCCGGCCAGGAGGTCGCGGACGCGCCCCCCGAAGAACCCAAAAAAGAAGAGAAAAAGTAGCGTTTGGGTGAGGTCGAAATCTGGTCAACGGCTATTGGCCCTGCTAGACAAGTTGTCGTAAAGGAAACAGATGTTCATATCTAAATTTTGGACTGTACTGATAACTCTGGTCGCTACCGTTATGCTGGGCGTCATCATTCTCGCCAGGGATGTCATCAACCGAGAACGCATCGACAATGCCACGGCGATTCTCTACAAAGAAGTGACCAAGGCCGACGTGGCGCTCAAGCTGCACGCGCGAAAACGGCTGGACATTCTACTCAAGGTTGCGGTGGAACCGGAGGTCAGGCGCTCCCTCGCCGTCGCCTCGGCCAAACCGAGCAGCGCGGAATCCATCCGGGACAATCTCCTCGCGACGCTTCGGAAGGCCAACGCCGATCTGGGAGACTTCAAGGCGGATTTGCTGATGGCGCTCGATTTGAATGGGACCGTTGTGTGTCAGGCCGGCCGCAAGGAGCGGGAGCACGGCCACAACTTCGAGGGGTTCCCCGCCGTGGACGCGGCGCTTCGGGGGTATGTGCGCGATGACATCTGGAAGCTCGATAAAGAGGTGTTCCTGGTGGCCACCAGACCGGTGATCCACGAAGGGCGGTATGTCGGCGCCATCGTTCACCTGATGAAGATCACGGATCAGCTCGCCACCGAGTTGTCCAAGAGCGTTCAGTTCGCGCTCTTCTCGGAGAATATGATGCTCGCCGTGGGGAAGCCCAAAATCGAAGGTCAGCCCAACGCCGACGGCTCGTTCATCGCGGATCCCCTCGGCGAGGTGCTCTCCTCGGAGAGCTTCAAGAAGCGCGGGTATTCCGAGGTCCGCCGGCTCTCGACGAGTCAGGGGGAGTTCATGGCGGTGTATTCGAAGATCAGGGGGGAGGCCGCGGAGAACGGCGTGGGCTTCGCCCTCTCCTTTCCCCTGAGCCTGATGGCCTCGCCCAAGGATATCTATGACAAGGCGAGCACCCAGGATATCGAAGCGCTGCCCCGTTTGTGGCTCATCATCGGTTTTATCCTCGCGGTCGCCGTCGGGATGGTGCTCATGTATTTCGAGGGGCAGCGGCCGATCTCCAAGCTGTACGATGCGGTGATCCTGCTCACCAAGTCCGATCCCAAGGATCAGATGAATGTGTACCGCTTCCGCCGAAAGATCCGGAAGATCGCGGAGGGGATCAACCAGGCCGTGGACTTCAAGATGCGCGCGGTCCTCGAGGATACGGAGGCCCGGGACAAGAGCATCGACTCGATACTGGGAAATCCCGAAGAGGATCGGCTCTCGTCCGCCTCTTTCAAATTCGAGGAGCCCCACGCCTCGGATATTCCGCCGCCGCCGCCGGCCGACATGCCGGAGCCGGATACGGTCTCGCGTAATCTGCAGTCCGCCATCCGGGAGTCCCTCGATCCCGGCTCGCCGACCCAGAGCGCCCAGGAGGAGGCGCCGACCAGTCCGCCGAAGGTTACCCCGAAGAAGGTCGATAAAAAAGAGGATGAAGAATCGTACTTTCATGAAATTTTTGAACAATTCGTCGCCCTCAAGAAGAAGCTCGGTGAGCCGGTACAGCAGCTCACATACGATCGGTTCAAGGGGACGCTGATCAAGAACCGGGATACGCTGGTGGCGAGATACGCGTGCTCCCGGGTCAAGTTCCAGGTCTATGAGAAAGGGGGGAAGGCCTCCCTCAAGGCCACTCCTGTAAAAGAGTAGCCGGTATCGCAGATTCCCTGTGCTTCTGCGACCCGCCTCCGTTTCAAGGGGGAACAAGATCTGCACCCGTCAGAGTCAAGTTGACAAAACACTGACCGTAAACCCCATCCGCCGAGCTGTCGTCCTGTTTGTCGATCTGATGCGCCCCCAGGATAGAAAATACCCTCCGAGAGTACCGTGTAACAGACGTCACTAACCCCGCATCCTCTGATAGGTGGGTTCCGTATTGCCGCTTCAGGCTTCCGATTCGCGATGACCGGCTAGCGCACCACGACAAGGAACAGATCCCATGGGGTAGGCACTGCGGAGTCAAAAAACTCGTTTCGTGTCGTATCACGAATACCCCAGAGGGCCTTTAGATTATGGCCGAACTCGTGGCTCAGGGTCAAGCTTTACGTGGGGTCCCTCAACTTCTATTAACCGCTTCAAGTTTGAACGTAATTTTTGAATTCTTATGAGATAATCCTTTCATCTAAACAAAATTTTTACTCAAATAGAACAACAACTAAAAAACGTATATTTAAGTGCCCCATTTGCTGCTATACTCCGGCGAATTTTAATCCCGGATTATGACGGAGATGGAAGTACCCACAAAGAAGAACGCGATGACACATGGCAAGGAGACAGCGATATGAGCACATCTCTCGAATTAGTATGCGGCGAGCTGGAACGACTCTTCTCCACTGAAGAGATAAAGGCGCTCTGTTCCACCTATTTCGACCTGGATGCCGAGGCGGAGGGGTTCACGGAGGGGTCCAAATCAGTATTCGCGCGCAAGCTTTCGAGTTATTGCCAACGGAACCAGGCGATGGAGGCCCTCGTCGACGCGATTGTCGCGGAGAAGCGGAAATCGGTGGATCCGAGACTCTACCAGATATTCGGCGAGCAGTATGCCGTCACCATTCTCCCCGCGCGAACGGATATGGGCGGTTATCTGGTGGAGAGACGTCTCCGCGGAAAGGGCATCGCCACGCTCTACTCCGTGACGAGCGCCGACACAGGGGGGAGCTATCACCTCATGGTGATCAACCCGAAGTTCGCCATCACCCGCGAGTCCCGGGAGCGATTCCTCGTCATGGCGAGGACGCTCAAATCCAGGGACTTCCCCCTCATTCCGAAGGTGGCGGCGGTGGGCACGCTCGACGACGGGAGACCCTTCATGGTCTACGAAGCCGTCAACATGGAGATGCTCGCGGAGCGGGATCCGCTGACGGTGCCGCAGGCGCTCAGGGTGGCGGAGATGGTGGTCGATGCGTTGGAGCCGCTCCACGACCGCAGCATCGTGCACGGCGATCTGAGCGTCCAGAATATCGTGGTGGACACCACCTCCGGCGAGGACCCGGACGTCTCGATTATCGGCTTCGGCGCGGACCGTTTGGTCGCCCTCCCCGGACAGCTCACGGGGGTCTCTCCAGAACAGATACGCGGAGAGCGACCGAGCTGTTCATCGGATATCTATGCCCTCGGGAACTTCATCTACGAGGCGATCTCCGGTAAGCCGCCCTTCATGGGAAAGACCCCGATGGACGTCGCGGCGGCACACCTCACCGCGGAGATCCCCCGATTGACGGATGCGGTGGAGGATCCCCGCGCCCACGCCCTCGACGACCTCATCCAGTACATGATGGCGAAGGAGCCGGGCAACCGTCTCCCGGACCTGGATGCGGTCCGCCGGAAATTGGAAGCGGCTCGCCGCGCCGTGGAGGAGATCGAGGTCCGGACCTCACGGGCCGGCACGCGGGAGGATATCGCCCTGGCCATCGCGACGTTCACCGAGTATCCCGCCGCCGACGAGTCACTGGAGCAGCTCGTCGAAGCCGCCAAGGAGCACAACGCCTGGGAGGTCGCAGTGGAGGTGATGGAGGAGGTGGCGTCCTACGTGGAGGACCCGTATCTGGTCCGTCAGATCCTGTTGACCGGCGCGCGCTGCGCGTACCGATATCAAAAAGATTACGCTAAGGCCCTCGCTATCTATGAGTCCTTTCTGAACGCCGATCCGAGCGACGGCGAGGTGCAGGAGGCGATCTTCGAGATGCTGGAGGCGTCGGGACAATACGAGGAGCTGACCCGACGGCTGGCGGAGAAGGTCGAGGGCCTCGAGGACGCCGCCGAGAGGATCTCCCTGCTTCGGCGCATCGGGGACATTTATGAGAAGAAGATAAAGAACCACGACAACGCCTTCGGATACTACCTGGCCTGTCTCAACGCGGAGGCGGGCGACGACGAGCTGATGGACCGGCTCGAGACGCTGGCGGAGAAGACCGGCCGCTTCGAAGAGCTGGCCGGCGGCATGGCCGAGGCCGCCCAGACCGCCGAATCGATCCAGAACACGGAGCTGGCGCTTTCGTTCTACGAACGGCTCGGCGGCTACTACCTGACACAACTGGAGCAACCCGCCTACGCGCTGACCTGTTACCAGAAGGTCCTCGAGTTCCGCCCGAACGACATCGATGCGCTCAAGTCCATCACCGACATCTACCGAGGCGCCCAGCAGTGGACCGAGCTGGCGCAGGTCCTCATGCACCTCGGTGAGGTCGAGCCCCAGCCCACCCTGAAGCGCAACTACATGGTGGAGGCCGCGAAGCTGCTCTATGAGCGGGTGGGGAACGCGGAACAGGCGCAGATGCTGATCGACGGCGTGCTCAGTGAGGATCCCGCCAACAAGGGCGCCATCGACATCATGTCCGGGTTCCTGGAGAACGCCGGTGACTGGGGGCGGCTCGCCAAGATCCTGAGCGATTGCCTCGAGGTCGTCACCGATGACGCGGAGCAGCTCGAGACGCGATGCCGGCTGGGGGGGATCTACGAAGACCACCTGGGCGATATCAAATCGGCGAGGGAGCAGTACGAGCGCGCCCTCGGGATTGACGCGGACCACCTCGACGCCCTGAAAGGGCTGGAGCGGATCTACGCGCGGGAGGGGGACAACGCGGCACTCCGGGACAACCTGGCGATCCAGCTGAAGTCGGCGGTCACCCCGAAGCAGAAGGTGGAGCTCCTGCAACGGCTGGCGGATATCTCCGAGGAGGAGTTCAAGGACTACGGGAAGGCCATCGAGTATCTGGTGCAGATACTGCAGAACGACGATTCCCACCGTTACGCCTTGCTCACGCTGACCCGCCTGTTCAAGCGGGAAGCCCGGTGGGAGGAGCTGGTGGAGATCCTGGAGCGGCGCGCCGAGAGCGCCCCCGTGGACGAGAAGAAGGCGCTGCTCAAGGAGCGCGCGGAGGTTATCCGCGACAAGCTCAAGGACACGGAGCGCGCCATCGAGGCGCTGACCGAGGTCTCCTCTCTGGGAGTGGATGACGCCCTCGAATCTCTGGCCACCACGCAGGAGGAGTCGGGGGACTTCAACGCCGCCATCGGCACCCTGAAGAAGCTCGTCGAAGCCGCCGGCGAGGTGGAGATCAAGCAGTCCCTGCTCATCAAGATCGCGAACATCCAGTTCGACAAGCTCGGGGACGTGGATATGGCCATCGTCACCCTGCGCAAGGCCCGGGACATGAACCCGCGGAACCGCGCCGTGCTCTCCCTGTTCAGCCGCACCATGGTGGCGAAGCGCAACTTCGCCGAAGCCCTCAAGGCCCTGGAGCAGGAGGCGGAGCTCGAGGAAGGCGCCGCCGCCAAGGCGGAGATTTATGCCAAGATGGGGGCCATTTGTATGGAGCACCTCGACGACGCCACTCGGGCCGCGGAGTTCTTCAGCGCGGCGCTCAACTTCGACGAGGGGAACTTCACCGCCGGGTACCACCTGCTCAAGCTCTACAAAGCCGCAGGGGAGTCGGACAAGGCGCTGCCCCTCTACCAGCGGTGGGCGGACGCGGCGGAGACCCTCGACGCGGACAAGCAGCTCGAGCTCTTCAGCGACATGGGCGACGCGTATCTCCAGGCGGAACGATCGGAGGACGCCTTCAAGGCCTACAACCGGGCGGTGAATGTCTCGGGGGTACAGCCCGGCGACGAGCTGATGATCAAGTTCGGGGAGTGCGGGCTGGATCGGCAGCAGCACGCCAAGGTACGGATCCTCATCGGAGAGTACCTGGAGAACGCCGGAGGCAAGCTGCCGATGGAGTCCCAGGAGGCGCTCTGGCTCCTGGTGGCCCGCGCTTGTCTCGCGGAGAACAACCACGCGGAGGCCAACAAGCGCCTCATGCAGGTGCTCGGCCTCTCTCCGAAAAATATCGAGGCCAAGGCGCTCCTCGCGGATGTCCAGGAGGCGCGGGGAGATTTCCAGAAAATGGTCGACCTCCTGCTCGAGGTGAGCGGCACGCTGCCCAAGGACGATCCGGAGCGGGTCGGCTTCCTGCGGCGCGCGGCCTCGGCCTTGTTCGAGAAGCTCCGGGATTCGGACACGGCGATCAAGCTGCTGAAGGAGGCCCTGGCGCTCGACCCCGGCGACCGGTCGTCGCTGGCGGAGCTCCTCAAAATCTACACCTCGATCAAGAACTTCAACGAGCTGGTGGAGGTGGTGCTCCGCATCGCCGATCTGGTGGACGACCCCGCCCAGAAGGCCCGCTATTACCTCAGCGCCGCCAAGGTCTATCGCCGGGAGATCCGGAATATCGAGAAGGCCGTCAAGTACTTCGAGATGGTCCTGGAGCTGGATCCGCTGTCCGAGGACGCCGGCAAGGCCATCGTGGCGACCCTCGAGGAGAACAAGGCTTGGGACAAGCTGCAGGGGCATTACAAGAAGATGATCGGTCGCTTGCCCAAGGACGCTACCCCCGAGCAGCGGATCGCCATCTACAGGCCCCTATTCGAGCTCTTGAAGGACCGGCTCTACAATCGGGCGGACGCCATCGTCATCGCGGAGGCCGCCGCCCGGCTGGCGCCCGACAGCCTGGAGTGGTCCGAGCAGCTGGCGGAGCTCTACGGTTGGGAGGTGGAGTATGCGAAAAAAGCCGTCGAGGTGCACCGCAAGCTCCTCAACGACAACCCCGGTCGGGCCGAGTCCCTCCGGCAGCTGTACCGCATCTTCTCCGCGGAGGGGGACCCGGACAAGACCTGGTGCGCCGCCTCGCTGCTGTCCCTGGTCAACGCCTGCACCCCGGAAGAGTACAAGTACTATAAAGACTACAAACCGACGGACCTGCTCACCTTCGCCAACGTCCTGGACACGAATCGGTGGAACAAGCAGCTGCTCCCGAAGGGCATGGACGCCACCGTCACCTCCATCTTCTCCATCATCCAGCCGGCGGTCCTGCGGCTGCGGGGCCAGGCCCTGAACCGGTACGGGCTCGACCCGAGCCAGGCGATCGATGTCACCCAGTCCCAGTACCCGGCGGCCGCCTTCGTCAACTTCGCGGCGGGCACCCTCGGGATCCAGCCGCCGGCCTTCTACTTCCTGCAGGGCGTCTCCGGATTCCAGGTGCTCGAGACCAATCCGCCGGTGTTGGCGTCGGAGGGCTCCGAGGAGTCTCTCGCGGATCGCCTCGGCATCATCTTCTCCCTCGGCCAGATGCTCGGCTCGTTCTATCCGGGGATGTTCATCAGTCAGCTGATCACCTCCGGAACCGAGCTCCTCTCCTGGCTCCTCGGGACCATCCGGATGTTCGTCCCCACCCTGCCGGTGCCGGACAACATCGCCGGCGCGGTGTCGGACAAGCTCGCCCCCCTCCGGCAATCGCTGACGGACACTGATATGGAGCGGCTGCAGGGGCATGTTCATACGTTCGTGTCGACCTCCTCTTCGGAGGTCAACCTGAAGAGGTGGGCCAAGTGCGTCAACTACGCGAAGGATCGGGCGGGGCTCATCCTCTGTGGGGATATCGAGGTCGCGGTCAAGATGCTCCGATCGCAGATTCAAGACGAGCAGCAGCTGGCGGACCGGCTGCGGGCCATCTCCCTGTATACCGTCTCCGAAGAGCACTTCGAGCTGCGGCGCTACCTCGGGTCGGGGCTCAGAAGCGCGTAAATCGGATGGTTGTAAGGAACAGGGGTTGACTTCCTCAAGGGGACGTAGTTTGAATTGACGCGCGTTTCTTTCGGCGGCTCACGGTTGCCCAAAAGAGTCGCGGGAGGCAACATTTATGGTAAAAGCGGCATACGTTGATTACAAATCCCTGACAGAGCAGATCATCCGCAACGAGGAGATTTTCTGCAGTCTCCTTTTCGACCACGCCAACAGAACCCTGCGGGTGGTGGATTTCAGGGGTGGTAATTTTCAGAGCAAGCACGAGTACCTTGAGCACATCCTGATGAAAGAGGGGATGCGGAAGATCTTCACCCTCATCGAGCGCGATGACATCAACGGTTGGCAGCGGATGGGGTACCACCGGGAGGGGGCCATCCCCGGGTACTACAAGCGTTCGGATGCCTATATCATGAGCCGTATCTATGATACGGACTTCGACCCCAAGGAGTCGCAGGGGGAAGAGATTCCGGAGAACAAGACCCTCCTCACCGATGTGAAGGAGCTCGGCAAGAAGCTCTCGGAGCAGCGGGAACCGAGCGTGTCGGTGACGCCGGTGAACGAGGCCGAGGCGTATGAAGCCCTCCGCGAGGAGCTCGGGCGGGCGGACGGCAAGACCAAGGGGAAGAAGGCCACGCCCACCAAGGCCAAGGCGACGAAGAAGACCAAATCGAAAGGCAGGAAGGTCAAGGCGCCAACCCCCGCGGAGGTGTTGTCCAATCCGAATCCGGGCCTCATTTTCCCCCAGTTCAGCCGCGAGGTGGAGTATTTCCATTTCGTCATCCAGAACCGCCGCACCAAGCAGAAGAACGTCATCAGCACCGAATATCAGGACTGCTTCGGAAACGCCAAGGTTCACCTGTGCTTCCCTCCGGAGTCCCGTCCGGATCAGAACCTGGCCAGGACAGGTCTCAACCAGACCATCGATCAGCTCGCGGAGCAGGGGGCGGTATCGATCTTCTCCACGGTATTCGCCGATGATGTGTTGTCCAACGCGGTCTTCGCGGCCCTGGGGTTCAGGAATACCGGCTGGATGAATCGTCAGGTGCTCCTCCCGGAAGGTCCGCAAGACGTGATTCTATGGACCAAGAAGCTCATCTGAGGGGGGATCCCGCCGCTGTCACGGCGTCCCTGTTTTCCGAGGCACTCCAGACCATTTCGCCCCTCTGGACCGAAAAGAAGCGAATCAGCCGGCAGTTCTTCGGACACGATCCCTTCGATCGGCTGGTCCCGGAGAAGTTGCTCTTCGAGGGGGTGGAGACCCTGCTTCGGCAGTGGCGGAAGCCCGATCGTCCCCTGGTGCTCTTCATGAACCGCGGCGGGCACGGTGACGGCGCGAAGGTCGCCACGGGGCTGATGCCGATCCTCGCCAGCCACTGGCGGGATATCTCGTTCATCCATGTCTCCTTCAATACGCCGGCCCGGGGGCTCGGGGCGCTGGTTCGGGGGGTGCTGTTGAAGAACGGCGCGGAGAGCGGCATCGACGTCCAGGTGGTCTGCCACAACCGGCCCGCCGAGGGGCTCCGCCTCTCCGAGGCGGATGCGACCACCCTGACCCAAGCGGCGGATCTGGTCATCTCCTTTGCCTCGTCCGGCGCCACGGAATCCTTCGAGGCGTTCGATCCCCTCATCGCCCGGTCTCACCTCAGCGTGCTCTCTTTCCCCGACCCCGAGGGGCTGGTGGGGGAGCTGGAGCGGCTGGACGCGCTCCTGGGCCAGGAGCCCAATGTCGAACAGATCCGTTTCTGGGTGCAGGTCGAGGGGAGCGACGACGCCCTCGAGGAGCTCGGGGTCACCGCCCTCGGCGGCAGCGGAAACGCCCGGACGGAGCTCTGGAAGCTCATCGAGAACGCACGGCGACGGGCCTATCAGGTGGTCCTCGAGCCCGTGGCCGACGGGTTCGCCTCGGGGGACACCCTGGTGTGCGCCTGCCGCTCCCGCCTCGAGAGATATCTCGGTCAATCGGCTAAGATACAGAAGATCGTCCCCGCCGGCGCCCACCTGGTCGCCAGCGCGCTCGGCCGGAAGACCCTCTCCTGATCGAATGTACTGCGACTTTTCCAACGCGAGGAATCCCGGGCGGTCCTACACCGTCGCTCAGCTGAACCGGGAGATCCGGGAGGTGCTCGAGCGGGGATACACCAACATCGTCGTGGAAGCGGAGGTCCTGGAAGCGTCGCGTCCGGCCTCCGGACATGTCTACTTCACTCTGGGGGATCCGGGGACCAAGGCGCAGCTCCGCGCGGTGATGTGGCGGACCCAGGCGATGCGCTACGGCTCCCGGATCGTGGTGGGCCGGGGGGTCCGCTGCGTGGGCCGGGTGACCCTGTACGAAGCCCGGGGGAGCTACCAGCTGGTGGTGGATCGCATCGCCGAGGCCGGGGCCGGTGAGAAGGCCCGGATGCTGGCCGAGCTGAAGCGGCGGCTCGCGGCGGAGGGGTTGTTCGACGCCGAAAGGAAGCGGCCGCTGCCCCCGTTTCCCAATTGTATCGGGGTGGTCACCTCCCGGGAGGGCGCGGCCTTCCGGGACATCCTCAAGGTGGCGGGGCGTCGGTTCCCCCTCCGGATCATCCTGGCCCACGCGCAGGTTCAGGGAGAGGGCGCGCCTCGGGAGATCGCGCGGGCCCTCGACAGGCTCCGCACCCAGACCGATGTGGAGCTCGTGATCCTGGGCCGGGGCGGGGGCTCTTCCGAAGATCTGGACGCGTTCAACGCCGAGGTGGTGGTGCGCAGCGTGGCGTCCTATCCGGTGCCGGTGGTGAGCGCGGTGGGGCACGAGGTCGATATGACGCTGGTGGATCTGGTCGCAGATCGCCGCGCGGCCACCCCCTCCGAAGCGGCGGAGATCGCTGTACCGGACGGCCGCGCGCTCAGGGAGCGGCTCGCGCAGGATACCGACACGCTGTGGAACGCCATGAAGCGGCAGGTCCGGGAGGCGCATTCCCGGTTGAGCATTCGGGAGGGCCGGCTCCGCTCGAGGGATCCCAGGGTGCGGCTTCGAAAGGGGGTCGAGATCCTCTCCCGCTCCCGCGAGGCCCTGAAGCGCTGGCCCGAATTGGTGTTGCAGCGCGCGCACAGCGAGCTGAAGACCCTGGAGCGGGATCTCCGTCATTGGCCCAAACCCGCGCTCGAGCGGGAACGAAACCGTCTCGGGAGCCTCGCGGCCAACCTGGAGGCGCTGAGCCCCCTGGCGTCCCTCGGCCGGGGATACGCGGTGGTGCGACGGGTCGACGACGAGGCGATTGTTCGATCCCACCGAGAGGCACCGCCGGGCACCGACGTGGACGTCACCCTGGCGGAGGGACACCTCCGGTGCAAGGTGGAGCGCGCCGAGCCCGCGTCGGAGTCCTCCAAAAAAACGAAATAGGGTGGCATTTTTTCAAAGCAGAGGTGTTCAACGGGTGATCGTGGCAGGAGATCGCGAGCTGCCCGGGGAGAGTGAAAGGAGCCGACCCATGAGGAGATCTTCGAGAGTTCTGACGCTGATAGCGATTCTGGTATCGGTTCTCGGCTGCAGCGCCGTCACCCGGCGGGCCAACGGACGCGCCGAACGTCACGTGAAATACCACGCGAAAAGAGCCCTCGACTGCGAGGACAAGCCCCTCTTGGCCAACTGCAGCGCGGAGTACAAATCCGGAGAGTGCTACGAGTTCGAGGTGACGGGGTGCGACACCAAGGTGACCTATCGAAACGTCCCGAGCGTCGGTTGGACCACGGAGTTCTGATTTCTGATAGTGATGAAGAGGGGGCGCGTGGTACTGGACGCCGCCGCGCCGGCGGGGCTGGACGGATGGCGGGCGGGACGCCTACCTCGAGGCCATCGGTGGAGGGGACCGATGAGCTTCCTCGGGGCCGCTTTCATCGGCTTCCGGAAAGATTACGGCGTGGAGCTGCGCTCCAAGGAGATCGTCTTCTCCACCGCCCTGTTCGCCCTGCTGGTGGTCGGCGGTCCTCCTCATCGCCGCGGAGAAGGCCACCGCGACCATCCTGTCCGGCGGCGGCCTCACCGGCGCCATCGACTTCCTCGAGCTCCTCGTCGTCATCGATACCCTCTACCTGGCCAGGGGCCTCTGGCTCTTCGGTCCGCTGATGGAAGAGTAGGTGGGAGGCGTCCGCCGGCCAGTAATACCGCATCGACGATAAAACCCTGACTAGCCTCTGTGAGTGATGCGAGCATCCTGTGGAGCTCGTCGCTGATGCTTCGTCAGGCGATACATCTCACCTAAATTCCCCATAAATCGTTTGACTCCACAGTTTGTTCATATGACCATATAAGCAATCTATAAGCTGAAGTTCTTTTAGGGGAAAGGCAGTAACCGACAGATATTAAAGAGAAAAGTACCATTTCTGGGTTTCACGCTACTGGGTACAGCTTACTCCCAAGAGTTTGAAGGCCTCTTTTTGTAGTGGCGTCGGTGCTGTGTATCG
>JBNLED010000097.1:0-55440 GCA_050304755.1 Polyangia bacterium
ACATGACCTCCATGAATCACCTGCCCCTGATGAAGTGGGACTATCAGGACCAGCTCCAGGCGACGTCAAAACAGCTCGTCGTAAACGGCGCCACTCCTGAAATTACGTACTACGTCTACGACGCCGCGGGCGAACGAATCAGAAAGATCACCGAAAGCCAAGCCCCGTCCGGGCAGATACCCACGAGAACCAAAGAGCGAATCTATCTAGGTGGCGTTGAGCTCTTCCGAACCTACGCAGGCGATGGGCAGGCGAAAACTCTGGAACGAGAGACCCTGCACATCATGGACGATACACAGCGCATCGCTCTCGTGGAAACCCGAACGCTGGACACCGCCGGTACCGATGCCGCCCCACCGCAGCTTACTCGTTACCAACTGAGCAATCACCTTGGGTCAGCCAGTCTGGAGTTGGAAGAAGTCCAGGGATATCTCATCTCCTATGAGGAGTACGCTCCCTATGGCAGCACATCCTACCACGCAGTGAGGAATCAGGCTGAAACGCCGAAGCGTTATCGATACACCGGCAAGGAAAGAGATGAAGAGACGGGGCTGTACTACCATGGAGCCAGGTATTACGCTTGTTGGTTGGGGAGGTGGACGGCAGCGGATCCGATGGGGATGGTGGATGGGCCGGGGTTATATAATTACGTTCAAGGAAGCCCGATTAGATTGATTGATCCAACAGGTGGTAAAGATGGTGAGCCCATACTTACTATAGAGCCGTATAGAATTGACGAAAGCGGAATTGTCGACAGCGAACCAAAGTGGGAGGTCGTTGGGCCTCTGTCCTCCGGGCCTGTACCTATTGACAGGGACCAAGTCACAAATGAGCTTTGGAATGTGAGAAAGGATCTTCATGATTACAAACAACTACAAGTTGATGTACAGAAGGCAAGGGATCGGAATGAAAATGACTTGATCCATCTAAGAGATGTTTACTTGACATCCACTGATTCAATAGACTTTGAAGATTTGGAGTGCGTGATTCAGGAATTAGAGGATGAAGCACATGAACTATCCAAAATGCCGTCAGAGATAAAAAGCGAGATTCTTAGGTTGGAATCCAGAGAAGATGTTTTGACCGACAAGCTCGCTCAGTTGAGATATAGATATACAAAGGTAGTAGATAATAGAAATTTTGATCCCAGCAATGACGAATACAGCAAAGACCAGGAATATTATCGCGATGTGAGTTGGCGCGGTTGGTGGGAGGGGACTTCGGACAATTTAACTGAGATGAAAAAGATATCATACAAGGTTGTAACATTCGGAGCTTCAATAATAGCTACTGGCTTGTTTGCAAGAACAGTTGGTACACATACATTTCTATCTGCTGCTTCTAAGGTAATTAATCCGGCGACTTCAGCTGGAGGGAGAATTGTGGCTGTAGGTTCCTATGCAATTACAAAAGTTTCTGTAGCTACGGCTTTAGCATTTGGATTGTCTGCAGGTTCCATGCTAGGTTCAGGTGTAGAGCAATTGGTCTATTATGTTACGAACAACTGAAGATCAACCCTCACCAGGCGACGGATAAATTGATTTAAATCAACAACATGTCACCAGATCAACCCTCACCAGGCGACGGACAAATTGATTTAAATCAACAATATACCGTCTGTTTTAAGTGGAACGTCTCCAGCAATAACACTCAGAAGGCCCTTCATCATGGTATCCACCAATCTGTCTGCAAAACTATGGCAACAATCTGTCATTGGAGTGTTCACACAGGACAGTAGCACTTCAATAGTACATCCCTGCTCAGGCCGAGCTCGCAGGGATGTTGTGCAGGCGACAAAGCCTGTTTTCAACCCGGGAAGAACTCAAACTGTCTATCTCCGCTATCTATATTACAATCGGATGTCGAGCACCCGGAGGATAGCTCCCCGGAGGCCACTCGTTGTGGAATCGCTTTCTCCTTTTGATGGCCAGCTTGAATTGAAAATTAAGAAAAGGGGTCAAAATTAAGAAAAGGGGTCAGGCACTGCCTATTGCCCTTTTCGAGACGACACATTCGGAACTTGGGGACGGAGATAAAATCCTAACAAAACAGGAATATGGGCACCTCCAGGACGATATCTTCTGAAACGAGATACCCTTGAGTTTTCTCAGTTTCACGAGGAAATTCCCTTGATATTTCTCATTTTCGGCTTTGGAGAATAAGTCTCATGCTGAGTTGCTCTCGACAGTTCTATTTGAGACGAGCAGTTCTTCTGCCTGAAAGGCAGCCACATACCAGCCCAGCGCAACGCGCTGGGTATAGGCGAAAAGAAAGCCCCCAAGCCCTGTGAAGGGCGGCCCATGGAACGGCCTTTCAGGCCTAAAATCACTGTATCTGTTCTAACCCCCCGGGCGTTGACCGGGGCTGGTATATGGCCGCCCCTTCGGGGCTACAAACGATGCCGACCTTCTGGGGAGAACCTGGGGACGGCAAACCCATAATAGATTTATGGTCCGTTTTGGGGGCCAACCCAAAGCCATCACACCCAAACACAAACCCAACCCGAACAACTAGAACCCGAGGAGGGAGGCTAGGATGAGCGCTAAAAAAGCGTACACAATCAACGGCACGGTGACCGACAAACAGACCGGCGCCGGCATACCGAACCTGACGGTCGAAGCGTGGGACAAGGATCTCGTTATCGACGATCTTTTGGGCAACACCACGACCGACGACGATGGGCAGTTCTCTCTGAGCTTCGGCAAAGCCCACTATTCCGAGATATGCCTGGACCGCAAACCGGATGTCTATTTCAAGGTGTTTCGCGAGGGCACGCTGGTTGCGAGCACCGAGGACTCGGTGTTGTGGAATGTGAGCAAGAAAAAGACGAAAGTAAAGATAGCCGTCTCATTGGAAGGCTCGCCTCCCTCGGATCCCTCAGTGCCCGGAGAGGAGACGGAGAAGTTTATCGAGGGGCGGGTGACCTACGAAGACGGCATGGCCGGGGACGGCATGAGCGTCAAGGCGTTTCGGGTGGTGCTTAGAGACGAAGAAGAGATCGGCAGCGGCACGGCGAATGCGGCCGCATATTTTCGCATCGAGCCCGCCCTTTCCGAGGCGCTGTTGACGGAGACTCCAGCGGTGGACGTTCGGGTTCGGGCCTACGACGACGCCGGCGAGATGCGGGTTCAATCCCGGATCATCCGACCGGCCCTCGGGCAAACCCATGTGGATCTGGTGGTGCCCGGAAAACACCCTTCGTCGGGGTTCGACCGGGTCACCGGTTCGATCACGCCTCATCTCGGCGACATCGCCATCGAGGACATCGATCCGAACCCGGACTCCGAGGACATGCAGTACCTGCGCGAGAAGACCAAGGTGGAACCGGAGCGACTGGAGCGGATGGTCCGCGCCAACCAGCTGGCCAAGGCGGGTGATGTCGAACCCGACCTGGTGTACGCCCTCCTGGACCAGGGGGTGCCGGCGAACCTCCCCTCGCTGCTGCTCCAGAAACCGTCCGTGCTAACCGGCATGCTCAAGTCCGCGGCCGCGAGCGGGGTCATCCCCGAAACAGACGACGCGGTCCTTGCAGAGAAAGTAGACGATCTCCAGACCAAGCTCTCGAGCCGCGCCCTGGTGAACCGGGCGCCCGGCGAGCTGCCCCTCGCCGATTGGATGGACGCGGCCGATGTGGACGCCTCTTTGCAGGCCAAGTACCTCGAACGCTATGTTCGGCACGAAGGCACGCCCGCGGAGCTCTGGGAAGCGCTCGCGGCGGATCCCGCTTTCGAAGGCCAGGTCGAGCCCATCCGCCTGGCCGTGGATATCGGCCACCTGACCAGCAACTACGTGCCCCTGGTGGAGAAGCTCCAGGTGCTGGTCTCGGCCCACGACATGAGCCGCCTCGATGACATGGCCGAGCTGGATCCCGAGGTGATCCGGAATGTCTTCGACGACTGCACCGAGCCCCTGCCGGACGAGGGGCTGAACATCGACGAGGAGACCCGTCGCGGAATCTTCATCGAAGGGATTGTCGACACCCTCAAGCGGCGGTTCCCCACCCCCTACGCGGCCCGGGGCATCAACCAGGAGCCGAGCTTCGACGCGTCGCTCATCCGAACCGTCATGGCGAACAATCCGGACTGGCGGCCCCAGGACGGGGTCTCCTGCCACCTCAACTGGGCGGGGCTCGACGATGCGGAACGGACCGCGGCATGGCAGGCCCTCTCCGACCTGAGCGGAGAGGTGGCCATGTTCCCCTCGGTGGACGGGGAGACGCTGCTCCAGGACGGCCCGTCCGGCGGGCTCAAGAATCCCAAGCGCGCCATTACCCGCCATTTCCTGTCGGAGGCCCCGGACTTCAACATCCTCACCACCCACATCGACCGCTATATCGACCAAGCCCAGGAGGCCGGGACCCTTCCCGGCGACGATCCCGACACCGTACGCGAGGTGCTGAAACCCCTCCAGCGGGTCATGCGCGTCACCGGCGACTACGACAGCGCCGCCGCCCTCATGAGCCAGGGGCTCGACTCGGCCATGGCCATCGCGACCGTTTCCGAAAAAACCTTTTTAAAGAAATACGGGGCCGCGTTTCCGAGCGCTGAGAAGGCGCATGACGCGTACCTGCAGGCATCGGGCACGCAGGCGCTCCAAATGAACATACTTGCCGCCCTCGCGGACGCTCATGTTTCACCAGCGATGACAGCCACCGGTGACGCCGATGTGGAAGAGCTGCCGGGCAGCCCCAACCTGACCCGGCTCTTCGGCTCCCTCAACCTGTGCGACTGCGACCACTGCGAGTCCCTCTACAGCCCCTCGGCCTACTTCGTGGACCTCATGCAGTTTCTCCGCCGGGAGAGCGAGACCGCGTACGAGGCCCTGATTCTCCGGCGTCCGGACCTGGAGCACATCCTGCTCACCTGCGAAAACTCCCAGACCCCCATGCCCTACGTGGATCTGGTCAACGAGATCCTGGAGGCCTCCGTGGAGCTCGGGGAGCTCACCCCGGGGCCGGCCAACAACACGGTGGAGATCACTGCGGCGGAGCTCGCCGCCAATCCCCAGTACATCAAAGAGCAGGCCTACGCCACCTTGAAGACGGCGGTCACGGCGCCCGCGCTGCCCTTTGACCTCTTTTTGGAAATCAGCCGGCGCTACCTGGCGCACCTCGGATGCAGCCGCTCCGAAGCCATGCGGGTGTTTCAGGACATCCACGACGTACCCGATCATGCGGCCATCGATCTCGAGTATTTGGAGATTTCTCCGGAGGAGAAGTCCATTATCGAGGGCGCTGCCGAGGGAGTGCCCAACCTCACAAGGGAGTACTTCGGGTACTTCGAAGATACCATTCTCTACTTTGATGAGCAGAACGAAGAGATCGATGAAAACTGGGACGAAAACCTGTCCCGGGTGCCGGTCTTTTTGCAGCGGACCGGGCTCGAGTACAGCGACCTTCTGGCACTGCTCGAAACGCGCGTTATCAACCCGGTTCTGGATCCCCTGCCCCCCGAGGGAGTGGCGCTCTACTCGCCGAAGGAGGATTGCGATATCGATCAGATTCAGATCCGGCACCAGGACCTGTCTGATTTGGAAGCGTCTACCTGGCGACGGATTCACCGCTTCCTCCGGCTATGGAAGAAGAGCGGTCTCGAGATGCGGGAGTTGGACAAAGCCATCTCCGTTTTGGATCCACAGGGCACCCTGGCGACACCGTTCCTCCAGAGCCTGGCCGCGCTCCGGCGACTCTCAATAACCCTTCGCCTCGAAACTGTAGAGTTCCTCGCCTTTTGGAGCCCCATCGACACTGCCGGCGAGGAGGCCCTCTACCACCGACTCTTTTTGAACCGAAAAGTCACCAACCCGGTGAGCGAGGCTTTTACACTGCTCCCCGACGGATCCGAGCTCGCGAGCACCACCGAAAAGCTCGCCGATCACGCCGCCGCCATCATGTCGGCCCTTGGGCTGAGCGATGACGATCTCGCCGATTTCAGAAAGCTGACCGGGCTGGACGATGAAAACGTCGTGCTGAACCTCGACCACCTCTCCCAGCTCTACCGGCACGTTCGCCTGGCCAAGCGGCTCAGGCTCAAGGCGTGGGAGCTCGAGAGCGTCATGGTGCTCACGGGCATCGACCCCTTTTCAAGTCCCCTGGATACAGTCTTATTTGTAGAGCAGACCACGGCCCTCAAATCAGCGCCCTTGAAGGTTCGCGAGCTCAGTTATCTCTACCGTCACGTGGTGGATCCGAAACGAAATATAGCGCCGGTCAAAGAGGACGCGGTGCAATGGCTCGAGGGACTTCAGCAGGGCCTTCAGACCATCTCAAAGGAAAACCAGCCCGCGCCCGACCCCGAAGGCAACCTCCTGCGGGAGAAGCTGGGGCATGTTCTGCCCGCCGAGGATCTGGATATGGCCATGGCGGTCATCGACGGCGCCTCGCCGCTCGCCCCCCCGGATGTCGATACCTTCATCGATACCCATTTCGCTGTCTTCGTGGACGCCGCCGGCGCCAAGCAGGCCCTTGGGGGGAGCTCTTCCCTGGAGGTTCCGGAGCGACGGGGGTTCATCCTGACGCCCTTGCTCGCCTATCTCAAAGACGAGCTGATGAGGCGGCTCGTCAAGCAGTCCCTCGCCGACGAGCTGGACCTGGATGCCGCCGTCGTCCAGTGCCTGGTGGAGCAGCTGCTCGTGTCGGGACAGCAATCGAATCAGGTATTGATAGCCGACTTTCTCGCCTTGGGTGATGACAACGCAACGCTGACGCCCGAGGACTGTTTCGACGCCTATGTCCGTCTACACAAAATCGCCATACTGGTGAACGAGTACGAAATCTCCAAAGAGGAGCTCGTCCGTTTCTCCGAACTCGGCCAGGACTTCGGCGGCTTTGACCTCAACACCCTGCCGCTGGAGGCTTCGAGCAACACCGACGCCGGGGCGCCGGGGCTCTACGCTCAGTGGCAGCTCCTCGATGCGTTTTACCGCATCAGAAAGGCGGTACCGGAAACGGATACCAACCTGATATCGGTGTTCGACGCCCCGAACGCTGACGACGCGGTCGATGCCTTGTGTCAGGCTGCGGGCTGGGACGCTTCGGCCGTTGAATTCTTGCAGAGCCAAGACGGCCTGGACCTCGACACCCAGCAGCTCAAAGATCCCAGGTGGTGGGTCCGCATCCGGGACGCCCTCGAGCGGAGCAAAAAGCTCGGCGCCTCGGTGGAGCAGGTAAGGGCCTGGGTCACCACCCCGCCGGATCAAGCCCAGGCCGAGGATCTCATCCGCACGGTCAAGGCCAAGTACGACGATGACGAGTGGGACCAAAAGGCCAAGCTCCTCCGGGATCGGATACGCGAAAAGCAAAGAGAGGCCCTGGTGGCCTACCTGCTGGCCCTCTGGGCCCAACCCGAGCCGCCGGGTCCGGAGCTCTTCAAAACCGAGGCCGGCACTGCCGTGGCCGTGCTCCAGCACAAGCTCAACCAGATCAATGAAGGATTTCAACTGGTGGTGAGCAGCATTTATGACGACGCCACCGAACAAGCCGTCATGCAGTTCCAATCCGACCAGAACCTAACGGTGAACGGCAAGGTCGACGCGCAAGTATGGAATAATCTCACCTACCTGACCAAGCCCATTCGGGAGCCGAACGATCTCTACGCCCACTTCCTGATAGACGTGGAGATGAGCCCCTGCATGATGACCTCCCGCCTGAAGCAGGCCATCTCATCGGTGCAGCTCTTCGTGCAGCGCTGCCTGATGAATCTGGAGTCGAGGGTCTCCCCCACCGTCATCGACGGCGAACAATGGGAGTGGATGAAGAACTACCGCGTCTGGGAGGCCAACCGGAAGGTCTTCCTCTATCCTGAGAACTGGATAGAACCGGAGCTCAGGGACAACAAGACGCCGTTTTTCAAGGAGCTCGAGAGCCAGCTTCTACAGGGTGAGATCAACGAAGAAAACGTGGAGCGGGCCCTCAAGGACTATGTTCAGAAACTCAATACCGTAGCCAATCTGGAAATTTGCGCGCTTTATCGTCAGAGGAGGAAATCATTCCTCGCTATGAAGGGGCTCGGCTACACAGTAGAGGATGTCGACGGCGAGACAGACGACCCTTCCGAGGCGCCGACGGATACGTCGGACCACGTCATCGCGCAATTCCCAGAGAGCGACGACCTTTTGCACGTTTTCGGCCGGACCACCGAAGCCCCCTTTCTCTACTTTCACCGCACATGGGATCTGAACACCGGCGAGTGGGCGCCGTGGCAGCAGCTGGATTTGGATATCGAAGCAGGTGAGACCGGCGTCCATCTGATTCCGGCGGAGTGGAAAGGGCGGATGTATCTATTCTGGCCAGTCTTTCAAGAGGCAGAATACCAGGTAGACGACGATAGAGTGCCAGATGATCTAGCTCGCACACAGCAGTGGAAGATCAAGATGGCCTGGAGCGAGTACCGTTACGGTCGTTGGCAGCCGAATCATATCTCTTCTGAGTCTGTGGAGTCGCCGCCGTACGTCGATTGCTGGGAAGAGGATCCTGAACCCCAGCCCGAAGTTTGGACAAGTAAATTCATTTTAAAAATAGTTGTATATTTGCCATCTTTGGAAGACCACATATTTTCTGTTCAGATTCAAAAAAATGGACGCGCAACTATTAAAGTCCATCGTCGGTTTTCGACGGTAGCGCAGGCTTTTGAGATTGACACACTATATTTCATACTAAAAGACGAACCAGTAGAAAAGGATGAGCATTGGGGGGATTGGATAAGCATTGGCGAGTATACGACGGTCGGCGATTTCGATCTTCCAGGAGACAATGGAAAGATAAAGGCAAATTCCGACTACAACAAATTCTACTTATCGCAAGGGTACGCCTATAACGCGGGTTTTAAAAACGTCAAGAACTTCTACAACTGGCAGAAGGGCAGCGACAACCTGAGTGTCTACAAAGTCGGATGGGATACCTTCTCTCAGGTTTTGAAGGACGTACCGGCAAACTATCAGTTGCGCCGCGCCAATCGCACCACCACGTGGGACTACGAATCACTGAGACCGTTTACCTACCAGGATCTGATGCGAATCTATCTGGCCCTTCCCTGGCCTAAAGAAGATGTGAATCTACTGAAATTCCACACGCTGTTTCATCCATACGCGCAACACTATTTCAATGCGATAGATGGGAAAGGGGTCACCGGACTTCTGCGCCTCGAGAATCAGACACTCAACGATGAAAAACCCGTGACCATCCAGCAGATTACAATAGCGGCGACTTGGAGCTTCAACCGGGAATATCATCCGAAATCCAATCTGACCGAACCGCCCTACCCCAAAGAGGACGTCGACTTCGCAAACGGCGCGTACGCGCCTTACAATTGGGAGCTCTTCTTTCACATCCCAATGATGATAGCGGACCGTCTGAGCAAGGAGCAAAAATACGAAGCCGCCCAGAGGTGGTACCATTTCATTTTCAATCCCACGAACGATTCCTCGGACGACGCTTCGGCCAGTCGGTTCTGGCAACTGCTCCCATTTAAAGAGAATACAGGCCCCACCCGTATCAAAGAGTGGCTCGACCTGCTCCATTCCGACGATCCCGAGGACGAGGAAGACAAGGATCTGATGCAGCAGCAAATCAGCGTCTGGCGAAAAGATCCCTTCAATCCACATCACATCGCGCGTCTGAGAATGGTGGCGTACCAGAGAAACGTGGTGAAAAAATATCTCGACAACTTGATCGCCTGGGGAGACCAGCTCTTCAGGCGCGACAGCATCGAATCGATAAACCAGGCGACCCAGCTCTACGTCATGGCCCTCGACCTTCTGGGTCCGCGCCCGAAGAGCATTCCCCGCCGTCATACCCGAGAGCCGAAGACGTACCAACAGTTGCATAGCGCACCGCTGGACGAATTTTCCAATGCGTTGATTGAAAGCGAAAACGACTACAATTACATCCCTTATAGTAAAAACAGTCTAAAGAAGACGCCAAGAGCGTTTCCGAATCCATCGCTACAAAAGGAACTCCCCCCCACCCATGACTTGAAATACGTCTACTATTTCTGCATTCCGCAGAACCAGGATCTGCTCAAGTACTGGGATACGGTGGAAGACCGTCTCTTTAAAATACGCCATTGCATGAATATCGAAGGGGTGGTCCGGCAGCTGCCCCTGTACGAGCCGCCGATCGATCCGGCCCTGCTCGTCCGCGCCCGGGCCATGGGACTGGACCTCGCCAGCGTGCTCAACGATTTGAGCGCACCGTCTCCGTTCTACCGCTTCTCCTACTTGCAGCAGAAGGCGCTGGAGCTCGCCCAGGAGGTCAAGAGCCTCGGCAGTAGCCTCCTTTCGGTCCTGGAAAAAAAAGACGCCGAGGCCCTGGCCCGGATGAGGAGCACCCACGAGCTCGACCTCTTGAAATCCGTGCGGGAAATAAAAAAGGAAAGCATCAAAGAAGCCGTGAAAAACAAGCAGGCGTTGGAACAGACAAAGGCGGTCATCCAGGAGGGATATGAGTTCTATCGGGATATCGAGAAGCGTCTGCCGAAAGAAAGTTGCCAATTGGACGAGATGGATGAATCCCTGAAATACCAGGGGATAGGCCAACAGAGTCAGGTTCTTGCGGATATATTTCGCGCCCTACCCAATGTAGGCATCACCGTCTCTGTAACGGGTACAGAGATGACAACCACTTTCGGCTTGAGCAACGCTGCGGCCGTAGCCGATGCAGTTGCGAAACTAAACTCATTCCTCGCTTCAATGCATTCACAAAATGCGACAAAGGCATCCATCGAAGGCGGCTGGGAGCGCCGCTGGAATGACTGGAAGCTCCAAGAAAGAAAGAGCGCTAAAGAGCTCAAACAACTGGACTCACAGATTGCCGCAGCGGACATACGATTCGAGATCGCAAAAAAAGATCTGGAAAACCACGAGCAACAAATCGAAAACAGCGCCGAGGTGCTCGCGTTCATGAAGCGCAAGTTCACCGACCAGGAGCTCTACCAGTGGATGTCGGGCCAGCTCTCCGGCATCTTCTTCCAAAGCTACCAGCTCGCCTACGACATGGCCAAACGGGCGGAGAAGGCGTTCCAGCAGGAGCTCGCCCTTCCCTCCGCCGACTTCATCCAGTTCGGGTACTGGGACAGCCTCAAAAAGGGCCTGCTCTCCGGCGAGCGATTGGCCCTGGGCCTCAAGCGCATGGAGAGCGCTTACCTCGAGAAGAACCGGCGGGAGTACGAGCTGACCAAGCAGATCTCGCTTCGCACGCTCGACCCCATGGCGCTTTTAAATCTTAAAGCCGACGGGGTATGCACGGTCGCGCTGCCGGAGGTCCTCTTCGACATGGACTACCCGGGCCAGTACCTCAGACGAATCAAGAGCGTCAGCCTCACCATCCCCTGCGTGACCGGCCCCTACAACAACGTCAACTGCAAGCTCACCTTGCTCAAGAGCCAGATCCGTACCGATCCGTCTGTCGGCGGCGTGGGTTATCCAGAGGATCTGGAGGCAGAAGAGGGGGACGCCAGGTTTGTCAAACAGTTCGGCGCCACCCAGTCCATTGCCACGAGCCACGCCCAGAACGACTCGGGCATGTTCGAGCTCAACTTCCGCGACGAGCGCTACCTCCCCTTCGAGGGGGCCGGCGCGGTCAGTGAGTGGCGCATCGAGCTGGACAAGGACTGCAACCACTTCGACTTTCACACCATTTCGGACGTTGTCATGCACCTCAGATACACGGCCCGTGAGGGGGGCGAGACATTGAAAAGTGGCGCCAAGGAGAACCTGAACAATATCCTGGGCGCGCTCGAGACCACGCCCCTCGTGCGCCTCATCAGCCTGAAGCACGAGTTCCCAAGCGAGTGGCATAAGGTTACATCGATGTCCTCGCCCGGCGTCACCCTAGAAATCGATCGAACCCACTTTCCGTACCTTTTGGCCGGCAAGGAGATCGAAATTGAGGAGAGCCTCCTGTACTTGGTGCCCAAGGTCGGGTCGCTTCTGGTCGACGCCTCGGTCAATTGCAACCAGGCAGGAGAAGACCAATGGGAAATCCCCTTAGTCTTTCCGATAGATCAAAAGATATACAAGAATGACCTGGAAGACGCCGAAGACATCGCCATCCTCCTGACATACACAATCGACATCTAATAACCCACCTGTGCGGCCGGAGATAAACTCCGGCCCTGCATTTTAAGAAGTCCCTCCGTGAGCCGAACTCTCGGCCCATGGCCGCTAGTTTTGGCCTGCCATCCCGGATTCCGCGGGGACGGCCGTCTCTTTTCTCATCACATCGTGATTTAAAGCCCGACGTCCGTTGCGACTCGCCCGGTTGAAGCGGGCTACTCACACGACTCGTCGAACGGATAGAACCGCACCCAGTCGATCTGGACCACCGCATCCTCGGCCGGGGGGCCGTTGATCCAGCTCTCCCGCGTCCAGGAGTTGAAGAAGAGCTCGTAGGGGCCGTCGATGGTGATGGTGTCGTCGTACTCGAAGGTGAAGAAGACTTCGCCGTCCACGTGCCAGTCGATGCGGTCCGGGAGGATGTCGAACCCCCACTCGTGGAAGTCGTCCGAGGGGTTGAAGTCCAACTCGATGTCCTCGCTCACGTGGTTGGTGTGGTCCGGGCGGTGGACCGCCAGGTGCACCTGTCCGGTGTCGTCGCCGAAGGTGTAGGTGAGGAACTCGATATCGATCTCCTGGTGGGTACCGTCGCTGTCCGTGGTGTCGTCGGTGAGGTCGTCCCAGTCCATGGTGAACATGCTGTTGAGCACCCCCGGCACCGACGAGGGCTTGAGTCGCGCCACCCACCGGCCGTAGAGATACTCCGCCGTGCTCTGCATGGAGCCCCCCTGGGGCGGATTTCCGGCGAGCACCGTCTGCTCCAGCAACCCATCGTCGTTGGTGACGCACCTTTCCGGGGACATCTGGGTGCCGTTCTGGGACCAGCTCGCCCGGCGCCAGGCGGTCTGGGTCTCCGCCCAGTCCGGGTCGAAGGGGTCCTCGAAGACGGGCTCGGCCTCGAGGGGCGGCGCGCACTGCGCGGTCGTGGCGCTGTCCGAACCGTCGGTGGCGGTCGAGGAGGTGTCGTCGACGCCGGAATCATTCGAATCGTCAGCGTCGCCGTCCGCGTCCTCGCACCCCGTCACGGAACACGGGAGAAGGAGCAGTGAGGCGCACCCTATGAGCCGTTTTTTCAAGTATGACATTCCGCTATTGTGGGCGATCCGGCCGGCCCTTGTCCAGAATGGAACGCGGTTCGATGGATGGGAACTTCCACTCCCCCCGGCACACTAAACCGGAGTGCGCCGGTGCCGCGCACCTGAAGAACGCCAGCTTAACCCCATCCCAAGGAGGTGATACGATGCTCATCCATCGTCCCCTATTCGTTTGTCTTTCACTCTTATCATTTATAGTGACACTCACCACAGCGTCAGCAGTCGCCGCGGGCGAAGGGGCGGACAAGACCCTCTCCCCCTATTTCTACGTAAGGAGCGACGATCCGCGGCTCGATCGGCTCCCCCTCAAGTCGAGCGCCGCGGCGGTTACCGTCTCGGGCATCATCGCCGACGTCGAGCTGAAACAGATCTACGAGAACGAGGGGGAGCGCACCCTCGAGGCGGTCTACGTCTTCCCCGCGTCCACCCGCGCCGCGGTCCACGCCATGAAGATGACCATCGGAAAGCGCGTCATCGAGGCCAAGATCAAGGAACGGGACAAGGCCCGGAAGACCTACGAGAAGGCCCGGGCCGAGGGGCGGACCGCTTCCCTGCTGGAGCAGCAGCGCGCCAATGTGTTCCAGATGAGCGTGGCCAACATCCGCCCGGGGGATCGGGTGGAGGTGGCGCTGTCGTACACGGAGCTCATCGTCCCGCGGGAGCGGGAATACGAGTTCGTCCTGCCCACGGTGGTGGGGCCCCGGTACTCGAACACCCCAGCGGCGACTGCCCCGAAGAGCGAGCGTTGGGTGGCGAACCCCCACCTCCACGCCGGCGCGGAACCGCCGTTCGATTTCGAGGCCACCGTGCACCTCAAAAGCGGGATCCCCATCTCGAAGGTGAGCTGCCCCAGCCACGCGGTGGACGTGACCTTCGACGGCCGGAAGGAGGCGCGGATCGCCCTCCGGGATTCGGCGGCCGCAAACCGGGATTTCGTGGTCCGCTACGAGCTCCTCGGTCAGCAGATCGAGACCGGGCTTCTGACCTACGAAAACGCCAAGGAGCGCTTCTTCCTGATGATGATGGAGCCCCCGAAGCGCATGGCGCCGGATCAGACGGTGCCTCGGGAGCACCTCTTCATCGTCGACATCTCGGGATCGATGAACGGCTTCCCCCTCGATGTCTCCAAGACCCTGATGAAGGCCATCCTGGATGACCTTACTCCCCGGGATGCCTTCAACGTGATGCTCTTCGCCGGGGGAAGCGACGTGCTCTCCGATCGCTCCCTGACCGCCACCGAGGCCAACGTCGAGGCCGCCAAGCAGTGGATAGACGCCGCCGGCTCCGGCGGCGGCACCGAGCTGCTGCCGGCGCTGGAGCGGGCCCTGGCGCTGCCCCGTCGGGAGGGCGCGTCCCGCATCGTGACCGTTATCACCGACGGCTACGTCACCGTGGAGAGGGAGGCCTACGAACTGGTGAAGAAGAGCCTGGGCGAGGCCAACCTCTTCGCCTTCGGCATCGGCAGCTCGGTCAACCGGGAGCTCATCGAGGTCCTGGCCCGGGCGGGCACCGGCGAGCCCTTCGTGGTCGAGGATCAGGCGGCGGCCGCCGCCGCGGCCCGGCGGTTCCAACGCTACGTCTCCTCCCCGGTGCTGCAGGGCATCTCGGTCTCCTTCGACGGATTCGACGCCTACGACGTGGAACCCCGGGCGGTGGCGGATCTCTTCTCCCACCGGCCGGTGGTGGTCTTCGGCAAGTACCGGGGGAAGCCCAAGGGGCGCATCGTCGTCGAGGGGCACAGCAGCCGCGGCGACTTCGTCCGGCGCATATCCGCGGCCGACGCCGTCCCCGCCGCCCAGAACCGGCCCCTCCGGCACCTCTGGGCCAGGAACCGCATCCGCGCCCTCACCGATCTCGAGATGCTGACACAAGGCCGGGATCAGCAGCGGCGGATCACCCGGCTCGGCCTGAGATATAGCCTCATGACCGCCTACACCTCGTTCGTGGCCGCGGACACGGTCATCCGCAAGAACGGGAAAGCAGTGAGGGTCCGGCAGCCCGTCGCCATGCCCGCAGGGGTCCCGGACACGGCCGTCGGCCATGATCCCATGAACGCCCTCGGCGCCCTCATGGGACAGCAAATCGGCGGGAATTTCGGATATGGCGGTCGGGCCGCCGGCGGTGTGAGCGCCGGGTCGGGATATGGGCGCGGCGGACTGGGCGCGCGGCGGACCCCGGCGCCGAAGATCCGAAGCGGCGCCGCCGTCGTCAAAGGGACGCTCGGCCGGGAGGTGGTGCGCCGTATCGTGCAGCGGCACTCCAACGAAACGAGAGCCTGCTACTCGCAGGCGCTTCGCGCCGACCCCCACCTGAAGGGACGGGTGGTCGTCCGGTTCGTCATCTCCTCGACCGGCACCGTCCTGAATGCGGCGATAACCCAATCGACGCTGGAGGACGCAGCCTTCGAGGCCTGCCTCCTCGCCGCCATTCAACGCTGGACCTTCCCCAAACCCCAGGAGGGGGTGACCGTCGTCACCTATCCCTTCACCTTCTCACCGCGGTGACTCGTATTTCGGTGTGAATGATCGAAAACGCCCCCCCGATTTCGAGGCGGCCCCTACTTGACCATATTCTCCAGAGAGGAGAGGTCCGGGAGCTCGTCCAGATTGGGCTGGAGCACGATCTCGATGCGGCGGTTCTGCGCGCGGCCTTCCTCGGTGTCATTCGAGGCCGCCGGCTGGGTTTCGGCATACCCGGCTGCGGAGACGTTCTCCGCCGCCACGCCGTTCGCGATGAGGTGCTTGACCACGGCCACTGCGCGGGCAGAGGAGAGATCCCAATTGGATTTGAACTTGCGATTCTTGATGGGGATGTTGTCGGTGTGACCGGCAACCTGGAAGTTCCGATCCTTGATGGTGGCCAGAATCTGTGCCACTTCCGTGAGGGCCTCCATACCCTCGTCCGAGAGCTTGGCCTTGCCGCTGTCGAACAGAATGGCCGAGGCCATCTCCACCAACATCTTGTTGTTGACGATTTTGATCTTCAGCTTCCCGGACTCCATCAATTTCTTGAACCGCTCCAGCATCTTCCGGAAGGTCTCGATGCGCTTCTTCGCCTGGTCCGCCTGCTTGGCGTACGCGGAGTTCTCACCGGTCAGGCGGGAGATCTCCTCGTTCAAGGCCGCGAGCTTGGCGGCGAGACCGTCCTTCTCGGACTGCAGCGCCGAGACCTTCATGTTCGCGTCGCCGAGCTGGCCCTGGAGATTGGCCACTTGGTCTCTCAGGTCGGCGATGTCCTTGTCATATTGTTCCTGAGGTACCCCGCAGCCCGCTGCAGCGAGAGCAACTAACATTCCAATGAATAAGGTTCTAACCTTCATGCTGAACTCCTTTCACTCTTTTTTTACGTCAGAGCAGTTTGATTGCCGTGGACTCATATTAGCCGATTCAAATGAAAGGGCAATGATCAATACATATGAAAAACCAAATTATCGTACCCCGATGTGGTGCGTCCCCGGGTTATCGAGCTACACTCTAACTAACGGATTTTCGAGCAGAAACAAAACTGACCACGACTCAACAGGCGTAAGGGGTTGTTATTGGAAAGCGGCGATTCTGAAACAAAAAAAGTCGTGAAGGGGCTGTTCTCGTCCCCCTGCGCAAGCCGCACCGAGCTCCGGGAGCGGATCGCGAACATCAACCTCTCGTGCGCGCGCCGGCTGGTGGTCAACCATCTGTTCAGCCAGGATCTCGCCGAGCGTCACGGCCCGCTGATTCTGGCCGTGCTGGACGAGATCGGCATCGGCGAGGAGCGCCCGAGGCTCATGGAACTGGCCCTCGATATCCGTCGTGCCCCCCGCGTCCGGATGTGGGCGGCCATGGCCCTCGCGGGAAAGGACCCGAACATGATGGGGTTGCTGATCGACGACCTGGGCCCCGGCGGCATGGCGGATCTCGCGGAGAATGCCGTGGTGGAGCTGATCACCATCCAGAGTCCGGAGAGGGTCGGGGGGACGATCCTCCGGGCCCTGAGCGAGTGGCACCGCGATCCCCACTCGGCGAGGCTGCTCAGGCGTATCGACGCCTGTCGAAAGGCCCTCGGCATCTCCTGCGCCGATGCGTATCACGAGAGCCTCGAATCGAATTCCCTCGGCGGCCTCCGGGGGAAGCTGCTCGACTACTTCGTTCGGGAGGGGAGCGAGGAGGGGATAGCGCTTCTGGAGCGCATGCGCCAGGAGACCGCGGACGAAGAGGAGGGGCGGCTGCTCCAGTCCGCCCTGCTTCGACTGCGGAGCACCCGGATCGATCCGATCAAGCACAAGTCAGAGGGGAAAGGACGGGCCCTGGTGAGCAACTGCGACGGTCAGGGGGGGGTCCTCGTGCTGGGAATCTTCGAAAACCCGGACGGCACGCACAGCGTCTCCGAGCTCTACATTCGCGCGGGCGGCGGGATTATCGAGGGGGGGGTTCACGGAAGGATTGATCGCCGCTCCTCCGACGGCATCGTCCGACACCACGAGCTCGACACCAACTGCCTGTTCGTGGAGACGACCCTCGGGGAGTCCGCCGCGCTGATCGCGGGGGCGGCGACCCGGACCCAGGAGGCGGTTCTGATCCGCCGGCCGGAGGTGCGGCAAGCGATGATGCTGTTCAAGCAGGTGGACCCCGGATTCCGGTGGGGGGATGATGCATGCTGTCCCCCCGCGCCGACAGCATCGCTCGAGGATATCCACGCCCTTCTCTCCAGACCGGAGTACGAGCGGACCTGGATTTTCGACCTCGAGGACTGGAAGCGGTACGGTTTTTCAACGGCCTGGGCTCCGGAGCGGGAGACCGAGGATGCCCGCTTTCTGCTGGATCCCGAAAAGGCGAGACCGCTGCGGGCGAGACTGCTCGCGATGGCGGAGCATATGGCCCGATGGCATTTCTGGAAGGGCGAGGATCGAGAGGCCGGCCTCTGCCTGGCGCTCCTGGAGGATATCCGCCGGGACCTGCAGGAGAGCGACCTCGTCCGCGCCATGTGGGTACGATCCCGGTATTGAATCCCCATCCCCCAAAAAACCTCGAAATGATCGCTTTGAGGCTTAAGTTTTCGCCGGATGGGTCGTTTCTCCCTTTGAGGGGCGGGCAAGCAGCTGGGCGAGTCCGGACGCCGCAGGCGTCACAAACCACTGAGCGAATTCACGCTCCAAAAAACCCATCACAATTCCGCAACATCCCTGAGGCAGATCCTCTGCCGGGCCGTGATCATTTCAATATGAAGCGGTCTATTGCTCGGCGAACTTGGCCATGACCTTCTCGGCCACCCCCGCGGGCACCAGGCTCGAGATGTCGCACCCCAGCGCCGCGACCTCCTTGACGTTGCGGGACGAGACGAAGAAGTACTCCTCGGCGGTCATGACGAACAGGGTCTCGATCTCGCAGTTGAGCTTCCGGTTCATGTTGGCCATCTGGAGCTCGTATTCGAAGTCCGCCACCGCGCGCAGCCCTCTGATGATGGCCGAGGCGCGCATCTCCGCCGCGTAGTTGACGGTGAGCCCTTCGAAGGACCGCACCTGAACCCGCGGCTCGTCGGCGAAGACCTCCCGGATCATATCCTTCCTCTCCCGGATGCTGAAGAGGGTCTCCTTCCGGCTGTTGGTGGCGATGCCGATGACCAGACGGTCGAACACCTTCAGGGTGCGCTGGGTGATGCCGAGGTGAGCGTTGGTAAATGGGTCGAAAGAACCTGGATAGAGAGCGGTAAGCGCCATGTGTGGAGACCTCCTGCGGTTGTCAGCGAATGGGCCGGGTACGCTGAACAAATGATAAGATGGTTTTACCATAGCGCTTATGGGAAGCAATCTCTAATCCCCGGGGTGCCGTCGGCGGGTTGTCCGCCGGGTGCTCGGCCACGATGAGGACATCATCACCGAGGAGCGGGGATTCCGCGAGGCAGGAGAGGGCCCGGTCCATCATCGGACCGGCATAGGGGGGATCGAGGAATACGAGGTCGAACCGGGGCTCCTGCTGTTGGAGCTTCCGGAGCTTCCGGAGCGCGGAGACGGCCTCCATGCCCAGGATCCGAGAGCTCGCCTGGAATCCGCAGCGGGCGATGTTCTGTATCAGGATATCCCGGGTCCGCTTCGCCTGTTCCACGAACACGGCGAAGGTCGCCCCCCGGCTCAGGGACTCGAGCCCCAGCGCGCCGGTGCCGGCGAAGAGATCCAGCACGCCGGCGCCGATGACGCGCCGGCCGAGGGACGAGAAGAGCGCCTCCCGCACCCGATCGGTGGTAGGGCGCACCTCGAGCCCTTTGGGGACGGCGATCCTTCGCCCTCTGGCGTTTCCGGCGACGATTCTCATCCCTTTTGCTGTACCGCGTTCTTTAGAGGCTGCCAAGATTGCCGGATTCGTTGTATACAAAGCCTTCGAGAAAAACTCGACAGCTACCGGGAGGACCAGATGGCTAGGGTGTTAAAAGATCTGTTGGATGAAGCCCGGAACCGGCGCGCGGCGGGAAGCGCCATGGACGCCTTGAAGGTATACCGTCTTATTCTGGAGGTCGCGCCACTAGACTTTGATCTGCGCCTCGAGATCGGTGATTTGCTGAACAGCTCAGGCGCCAAGGAGCTGTCCATGCCGGTGTTCATGGCGGTGGCAACGCACGATATCAAAGCCGGGAACCCCATGAGAGCCATGGTGGCCATCAAGCGTATCGCCCAGGGCTCCGGGACGACTGCGCCCCTCATTCAGGCCCTGCAGACGAAGTACGCTGCGGGATCGACGGTGCTCGGTCGAAGCATCAAGCTGGCCCCCACGGATTATACTCGGACCGTGAAGGACAATATCGATTTGAACTACCCCGTCGAGGAGAGCCTCTTCATTAAACAGACCGCGGCCATGGCGGCCCACACGGCGACCATCGAACACTATCCCGCCCTCGTGCCGCCGTTGCCTATCTTTTCGACCCTCTCCCCGGATGCGTTCGGGGAGCTCTTCGAGCATCTGACCCTCAGGCAATACCCGGCCGGCGCGCCGATCATCCGTCAGGGGGAGCCCGGAGAGTCCGTCTACTTCATCGCCCGCGGCGAGGTGGACATCGTGAAATCCCGGGGGAACCAGCAGCAGCATCTGGCCCGTCTCGGCGCCGGATCGCTGTTCGGAGAGATGGCGCTGCTCAGCGATGAGCCCCGATCCGCTTCCGTCGTGACCACCAGCGAGGTGGATGCCCTGGAGATGAGCCGGCATGATGTCGATACCCTCGGTCAGCGGATGCCCAGTGTCGCGGGGGCCATGGCCCGCTTCACGCGGGAGCGGATGATCTCCAATCTGTTCGCCACGAATCCCCTGTTTGTTCCGTTCAAGGACGAGGACAAGAAGAAGCTTCTCGCCCGGTTCAAGGGGCACGAGGTCCCAGAGGGAACGATCTTCCTGGAGCAGGGGGACGTGGGACGCGGGTTGTATGTCATGCTCCAGGGAAAAGCCGAGGTGCTAAAGAAGGATGGCGATCAGTGGGTGAAAGTCGCCGAGATCGGCGCCGGGGACATCGTCGGGGAGATGTCCCTTGTCAATGAGGAACCGGTCTCCGCTCGGGTCAAGACCGTGACGAAGGCGACCCTCCTCTTCCTCGCGCGGGAGCTCTTCCAGCCGCTCGTTGAAAACATACCGGAATTAAAGGAATATTTCAGAAGACTCTCCAATGCCCGCGCCGAGGATACCCAGTTCAAGCTGGAAGCCGAGCGGCGGAGCATCGAAGCCGTCGAAGGTCAGGACATAGAATTTTCCGAGGACGACATCGTGTTTATCTGATATCGAATCGGCGATTGAAAAAGGGAGGGGCGAAGTAAACGCTTTAGGGGTTGAAAAACAAAGAGCAGAATGGTTAGAATCGCTATCCGGTTGTTGTAAAAAGAGGTCAATTATCGATATTTTATAAGCAATACAAAGGAAACAGGATGAGTGACGAGGATAAAAAAATCGAAGATATGCCACTGGCCGACCTGCTGGCGATGGGGGGGGAACCCGAGAGAGTGCAGGAGCGCGACGATGAGCCCGGTTCGGGCATCGCCAAGCTCGCCCAGATGGTGGCGGCCTCCTCGATAGCGGACGCGAAACGCCCCTCCATCGGGCCGTCGGTGCCGCCTCCGGGAGTCGGGGGGTCGTCAATCCCACCGATGGGGTCCTCGCCTCCCGTGGGAGCGGCGCCCGGTACGGCGTCAGTCCCTCCGATGGGATCGGTTCCGCCGACCGCCTCTGCGCCTCCCATGGGGGTGGCGCCCGGCGTGGCGTCGGTGCCCCCGGCGGGCTCGGTCCCGCCTGCCGCCTCTGTGCCCCCGATGGAGGCGCCCTCCCCCGCAGTTCCGTCCGGGACGGCGCCGCTGGACGGTGCGAGTCCTGCGGAACCGGCGCCGGGATCGACGTCGCCCGTCATGCAACCCACCGAGGCGATGCCCGCGATGGGCGCGATGCAACCGACCGAGGCGATGCCCGCGATGGGCGGCATGCAGCCCGCGGCGCCATCTTTCCAGTCCGCCCCGGCGTCAGTCGCCTCCACAGGGATGGCCATGGGCGCCGACATCGCGGACCCTCCAGCAAAAAAGAAGACGAATATCGGCGTATTTGCCGCCATCGCCGTGCTGGTGGTCGCCGGGGGCGTCTCCGCCTACATCCTCCTCGGCGGGGAGAAGGGTAGAGGCGCGGACAACGAGCAGCTGACGGCCCTGTCCAACCAACTGGAGGCGCTGAAGGACAAAAAGGAGAAGGCGGAGGCGGAGAAGGCTGCCCTGGCGGCCGCCGTTCAAGAAGAGGCCGCGAAAGCGGAAGCAGAGGGGGCGGTCAAGGCCGAGCCTGAGGCGACCGCTGAAGCGCCGACACCGTCCGAGGCCGCCGCTCCGGTCGAAGCCGAGGCGGAGAAGGCCGAAGCCGCGGAGGAGGCCGAAGCCGAAGAAGAGGCCGCGGAGAAGGCTCCCGCGTCCGGCCGCAAGAGAGGCAGAAAGGGAAGGCGCTTCAAAGCCAGGAAAGCCGACTCCCCGAAGAAAGCAAAAAAACAGAAGGATACCAAGGAGCCCGAGTCCGAGCTGGGGTCGCTCCTCGACAGTGACGTGGCGAGCGGCAAGAAGTCTCCCACCGGCGCTCTTCCCAAGACCCCGAGCCGGGGGGATGTGAAGAACGCGATGCGCCCGATAGCGTCCCAAGCCGCCAAATGCTCGAAATACTCCAAGGGAACGGTCAAGCTGAAGATCACCGTGGGGAGCAACGGTCGGGTCACCTCCTCCTCGCCAGTCGGGGGGACCGCCGGGGCCACGGCGGGAAACTGCGTCGCGATGATCGCCCGGAAGGCGAAGTTCCCCAAGTTCAGCAACCCCTCATTCACCTTCAACTTCCCGGTCAAGCTGAAGTAGCCCACGCCCGGGGCCCTATAGCGCTCCGCTCTCCCCCGCGTCGCTCTACGCCATGGCGACGCTCGGCGTGGATGAGACCCTCGAGTTGCTGGCGCCGTACCTCACCGGTGCCGAACGCGATCTTCTCAACACGGGGATGGACGTCATCACCCCCGTCAACGCCGAATCCTATTCCCTCTACAGGTCATGCCTGGGGATTACGTGGTAGCGTCCCCGCCGTAGAACGGGACGGCCCCTGACAGTCAGACCGGCGAGGGCGTTCACCATCCACTACTGAGGACAGCTGTCCGGTCCGCAGCCGTCCCCTGTCGCGTTCAGGCAGATTTCGGTGGTCTCCGCCACCTCTACTTGATTCAGTATGGCGTCGGCGTCGCAGGTGAGCAGGGGATTGCCCCAGATGTTGAGCTCCCCGCCGACGGACGTCAGGTTGGGCAGGGAGAGGGTTTCGAGCAGGTCGTTGACGTAGATGTGTATGGTGCCCCCCACGGTCTCGAGGCGGGGGAGCTCGAGCGCGGGGAGTTGCAGGTAGGCGAGATTCAAGATGCCGTCGACGCTCACGAGGCTGCCGAGATCGAGCGCCGTGAGGTAGGTGCTGTAGAATTGGAGGGAGCCGGCCTCGGCGAGTTTCCCCAGGCTGGTCATGTCCGTGAGGGCATCGCAATAGGAGATGTAGACGTCGCCCGTGGCGGTCTCGAGATCGGAGAGATCCAGCGAGGTCAACGCCGGGTTGCTGTCGATCCTGACGGTTCCGGCGGCAGAGAGCCCGCTCAGATCGATGCCCTCCAAGGCGTCGTGGTAACTGATCTCGATGGTGGACCACTCCCCGACCGTGCCCGTCAGATCGGGCAGCGCTACGGATCGGAGCTCCGGATTGTCTCTTATAATGAGCTCGTTGAGGGTGTCGATGCCTTCGAGCGCTACCGTCCGGAGCGAGTCGTTGTACTCGATGAAGAGGCTCCCCACGAAACTGTCCAGGTCACCGAACGGGGTCATCTCGCGAAGGGCCGGGTTGTTCGAGATTCGAATTGTCTCCACGTTGCGAAGGCTGCTCAACAGAGTGAGATCCTCGAGGTCCGTGTTGTACGTGATTTCCAGGCCGACCACCGATGAGAGGTTCTGGAGCCCGTCCAGATCGGTCACGGCCGTCTCCTGGAGGCGCAGGGAGCCGTCGATGCGCTCGAGGCAGCGGAGGCTTGAAAGGCTGGTTATCTCCCCCTCGAGGGTTACCGTTCCCTCGATCGTCCGATATCCCGACAACGCCGAGAGCTCCGATTGATCGCTGACGGTGAGGTCGGCGGCGAGGGTCCCGTCATTGCAGTCGTTGTCCGTATCGATCGGTCCGGTATCCGACAAGGAGTCCGAATCAATCGCCGGAACTGTGTCGCTATCGTTAGCGGTGTCCGTGTCGCCATCCGTATCGCTATCGGTATCGGCGTCCGTGTCGCCATCCGCGTCGGTATCGACGTCCGCATCCGTGTCCGCGTCCGTGTCGGTATCGGCGTCCGCGTCGGTATCGGCGTCCGCGTCGGTATCCCCATCGCTGTCCGCGTCGGTGTCGCCGTCGGCATCCGTATCCGCATCCGTATCGCCATCCGCGTCGCCGTCCGAGTCCGCGTCACCATCCGAGTCCGCGTCACCGTCCGAGTCTGCGTCACCGTCCGAATCGCCGTCGGTCGCGGTATCCCCCTCACCCTGCAAAGAGGCATCCCCTTCAGCCGGGCTCGAAGCATCCTTGCAGCCCCACGCCGCGATCGCCGAGATAGTCAAGACCAGACAATTACCTGATAGGTATCTCATTACAAAAGCTCCTTTCAATGACGATATGCTGACTGAAAACTCTAACAGCGCGGAGGAAAATAGGCAACGGCGCCCCATTCGCGGCAGATAGACGACGACCGGTCCTCCCGTTTTATCTGATTCCTCACAGAATTTTTTCTCACCACCGCCGGTCGGCCGCTGTCCGCGCGGCCTCGAGCGCGGCCCCGAAGGACTCGTCGGATGTAGGCTCGGTGCACGCGTGAAGCGATACCAGCGCTACGACCACCGCGAGGAGGGGCCCGCGGGCTCTGGTTTACTTTGTCACCACTCCGCGCCTCGGCTGCTCCGCTTGCTCGAACAGACCGCCCTGTTTCAGGCAACGAAGCCTACCATAGGGAGAACGCAATGACGATGAGGCCTTCGCGAGGGGGAGCGACATCGCGAGACGTTGTTTTTGAACACAATGCCCTATGGATATGATAAATTTATAGTCAATGCGCCTCGAAACGATGGCTGTGCCTCGCCGGACCATTACGGCGAGGTCTTTATATTCAGGAGCGGTACTAGCGATGAAACGGTTGTCAAATCTTCTGTATTTAGTGTGGTTCGGTGCGCTCTTTGCGGGCTGTGACGGTGACAGTGTCGGTCCCGCGGAAGTCCCCCCGATCGATTCGGGGAGCGCGTCCACCGACGGTTCGGGCACCGACCCGGACACGGACAATGGCGCCCTCCGCGGCCCCTGTCCGCCGGATCGCGCACTGGGCGGGCTGGAGATCAGCGCGGCAGCGGACTTCTCCCTGATCGACGGGAAGTTCAGCGACGGCGTTGTGCCGGCATCGGTGCTGACGCGGGAGCTCGAGGCGGGGGATTGCGCGTTGTGGCGGGGCGAAAACCCGACCTGCAGCCCGGCGTGTCTCTCCGGTGAGACCTGTGATTTCAACGGCCAGTGCATCCCCTACCCGGTGCAGCAGGACGCGGGCGTCATCACCATCAGCGGCCTGTCCGAGCCCGTGTCGCTGGAGCCCCTTCCGCCGGGGAACACCTACTCCAAGGTCGACCTCACCCACCCCGCCTTCGCGCCCGGGGCGCCCATCGAGATGACGAGCACCGACGGGTACTTCGGCGTCCTGAGCCTGCGGGGGACGGGCGTGGCGCCGCTGGTGAATCAGGATCTGGAGTGGGCCATCGCGCCCGGTCAACCCCTCGCCGTGACCTGGGAGGCCCCCGCCATGGACACGGGATCTCGGATACAACTGTATATGAATATCGACCAGCACGGTCATACGCCCTTGACGCTGATTTGTGAATTCCCCGACACCGGCCAAGCCGAGGTGCCGACGTCGCTCATCGACGCGCTGATCGCGACGGGGACCTCCGGCAGGCCGAGCGGACGGCTGACGCGGAGAACCGTGGATTCTGTCGATGTGGCGGACGGGTGCGTGGAATTCCGGATCACCTCCGCGTTGAGCGCGACCGTCCGGGTGATGGAGGCCGGTCAATGACTAACGAAAGAAACGCCGAATGGACCTGGGCCCTCCTGGGGGCGCTCGGGATCGCTCTCGTCAGCGCGTGTGGAAAGACCTCGGACAACAATGACCCCGACGCCGGCACCAGCGGCGGTGATTCGGACACGGACACCGATTCGGACACGGACTCCGATTCGGACACGGACTCCGATGCCGACGCGGACTCCGATGCCGACGCGGACTCTGATGCCGACGCGGACTCCGATGCCGACGCGGACTCCGATGCCGACGCGGACTCCGATGCCGACGCGGACTCCGATGCCGACGCGGACTCCGATACCGACGCGGACTCCGACGCCGACACCGACGCGGATACGGATACGGACGCGGACACCGACGCGGATACCGATGCCGATACCGACGCGGACTCCGACGCCGATACCGATGCCGATACCGACGCGGACTCCGACGCGGATACCGATGCCGATACCGACGCGGACTCCGACGCCGATACGGACGCCGATACGGACGCCGACACGGACACCAGCGGATGCGGCGATCTGCCGGCCCTGCCCCGCTCGGACACCTTCATCGAGCACTTCTCGCCGTCGGAGGACTTCGTGTTCGACAAAGAGGGAAACATTCTCCAGGTGACCAGCGACGGCAGCACGGTCGTCAGGAAGACGACCTATGAGGGGAGCACGGAGATCATCACCCCCATCAGCAACAACTGGCCCCAGGGGACGAGGCTGCTGCCCAACGGCGAGCTCATCGTCACTCAGGCGGAGAGCCATCAGCTGATACGGATTTATCCCAACGGCAGCTACGAGACCTTCGCCTCCGGCGTCGCGAGCCCCAACGGGATCGCGGTGGATATGCAGGGGATTCTCTATGTGACGAGCGCCGACGGCAAGGTCTACCGGGTCGACCCGGCGGCGGATACCTACGACGTGGTCGTGGATGCCCCGGACCACTCCTTCGACGGCATCACGTTCAGCCCGGACTACGACACGCTCTACTTCAACGAAGAGCTCGGCGATGTCCACCAGGCGCCCGTGAACCCGGACGGCACCCTGGGCCCGGACACCGTGCTGGTCAACGTGTTCGACGTGTTGGACGACACCGGAGATTTTCTGGCGATGAGCCTCCTCGACGGGATGACCGCTGACATCTGCGGCAATATCTACGTGGTGATCATGTCCGGCATCATCGCGCGCATCACCCCCTCGGGCGAAGCCGAGGTGGCTGTTCTCGTCGGCGATTCAGACGACGGAACGTCGATGGATTTCATACCGGCGGTGAACTTCGGCTCGGGGTACGGCGGATGGAAAAAGGACCACCTCTATGTGATGAGCTTCTCGCAGGGGATATACGAAGTCGACATGGGGGTCGAGGGCAAGCCCGAGCCGCACCTGTGAGCCCGCGGTTCGACACCTTCTCCCGCCGCTACTTCGGTTGGAGGAGCTCCCCCACCTTCTCCAGGAGCGCGGACGGCTCCACGGGCTTCTCGATGAAGGCCTCCACGGGCATGAAGTCGTCGCTGATGTCCGCCTCTGAGAAGCCGAAGGACATGTTGCTGCGCTGGTTCACCGCGCTCAGGAGGAGCACCGGGATGTCCCTGACCTTCTCGTTCGCCTCCAGCGCCCGCGCCGCGGTGAAGCCCGCCTGGGGATCCTCGGGGAACATGATGTCCAGGATGATGAGGTCCGGGTTGACCTTCATGACATCGTCGACGATGTCGTCGGTGTCGCCCTTCACGGAGACCTGATGCCCGTTGCCCTCCAGGACCATTGTCAGGCTGTCCACGATGTCCGGATCGTCGTCCACCAAAAGTATGTTAGCCATGCTCGCCTCCCTGTTTACGTTCCACCAGATCGAAGTTTACTGTAAAACAGCTCCCCTTACCAACGGTACTTTCCACCTGGATATCGGCGCCGTGGAGCCGCACGATCTCCTTGACCATGGAGAGCCCGAGGCCCGTCCCGTTGGCGTTGTGGGCCACGGCGTTCTTGGAGCGGAAGTGCTCGTCGAAGATCTTGTCCAGGTTCTTCTCGGGGATGCCGATGCCCTGATCCGCCACGGCGACGGAGACCCGCTTGTCGGCCACCGCCACCGAGACGTCCACCCGTCCCTTGTCCCTCGAATAGTTGACCGCGTTCCGGATGAGGTTGGAGAAGAGGGTCTTGAGGTGGACGGGGGAGCCCATGACATGGATCGCTCGCCCCTCCTCCGGCGCGAAGATCACGTCGATCTCCCGGGGCTCCCCGGCCAGCGCCCCCTCCCGCGCCTCGTCGGCGACGATGGGCACGAGGTCCACGGCGGCGAGGTTCATGTCCGTTACCACCAGCGTCTTGATGTTGGAGAGGTGGATGATGTCCGTGATCTTCTCCGTCAGCTGATCGCAGCGATCGCCGATCCGGGAGACCACCGCGTGGGCCTTCTCCGGCAGCTCCCCGGCGTAGCCGTCCTTGAGGGTGTAGACGTAGCTCTTGATGGCCGCGAAGGGGGCCTTGAGCTCGTGGGTGGCCCGTAGGGTGGCCTGGGTCTTCTCCCTGTCCATCCTGAGGAGCATCCGGTGGGCGTCCTCGAGCTGGAGCTCCCGGAGCTTGAGGCTCCGGCTGATCTCGTTCACCAGGTACCAGCAGAAGAAGAAGGTGGCGCCGATGCAGATGACGAAGCCAAAGGTCACCTGGGTGCTCGAGGTCACCATGCGCTTGAACTCCCCGCCGAAGATTGACAGCACCGGGATCACCCGGGCCCACTCCAGCACCAGCGGGAGGGCGGCGAAGAACCACGCGGATCCCACGACGACGAGGGCCGTGCGGTGGCGGAAGAAGAGGGTGGCCAGGATGATGTGGGCCATGAAGACCGTGACGAGGGGGGTCTCCACGCTGCCGCAGGTATACGTTAAAAAGCCGAGGGCCACGAAATCGAGCAGCATCTGGAAGATGAGCAGCAGCCGCAGCTCCCGGCGGCGCTGGGGTTTGCCGAACAGGTTTCGCCCGATGACCGTGTACATGAGGTTGGCGATGGCGAGGAACCCGGTAGTAGCGCCGAAAAAGAGCGGGTTGAGCTGTGCCGGCACCACGTCCGCCAGGATCGCCACTGTACCCGCGGCGCAGACCAGGATGGCCAGCCAGCGCCAGGTGATGAACCACTTGACCCGGGCCACCAGCTCGTGGGAGCGGATGTTCGGGACGACCTTGGTCACCTCCCCCCAGTTGTAGGACAACGAATGTTGCGTGTCGTCAGTCACCGCCACCTCACAGGAAAAGGCTCCAAGAATCTCGGGGATCCTAGCCCTTTATTCCGATTTACTCAACCGCGAGGTCCGCTTTCAGGGCCTCCACGAGCCGCGGCATCAGCGCGGCCATCTCCGGCGAGAGCCCCATCCCCGGCGAGAGGTCGAAGGGCTGCACCGCGAAGACCCTGACTGCCTCGCCGAAGCCCAGCGCTCTCGCGAGGGCGAGCCCCTCGGGGAGGCCGAGGCCGTGGGTGGAGGTGGCGTCGACGCGCAGGGTGAGCCGCGCCGCGCTCTCGTCGAAAGCGCGGAAGGTCCCGGCCGGGAGCCCCATGTCGGCGCAGTCGACGATCACCACCGGGCGACGCAACTCGAAGAGATGCGCGGCCACGGTGGCGGCGTCGACCCCCTCGAGGAAGAGCGCGTCAGCCGTATCCACGGTCCCCTCCTCGACGAGCCGCTCCACCAGGAGGAGCCCCACCGCGTCGTCCCGCCCGAGGCGGGTGCCGACGCCGATGACGATGGGGGGCATCGAGGTCAGTCGACGAACTCGACGTCCAGCATGTGGACGGAGCAGGAGATGCAGGGGTCGTAAGCCCTCAGCAGCATCTCCATGTGGAGGGTGAGATCCTCCTTGGACATCTTGGGCAGCATCACCGGCACGAAGGCCCGCATGTCCTGCTCGACGTTGTTGATGTTCTGGCTGGTGGGGATGACCGCGTTGGCCTCGGCGCAACGGACGTCTTCATCGAAGGTGTAGTCGTGGAAGAGGATCCCCCGCGGCACCTCGCAGGCCCCCACGCCGCGACCGGGCTTCGCTGTGTACGAGATGTCCTCCTCGACGAGCCCCTTCTCCAGCACCTCCTCCAGCATGTGGATACTGTTGTGCACGCAGTGGACGACCTCTATGACCTGGGCCACGGTGTTCATGTACGGGTTGTAGCAGGGCGCCTCGAAGCCGAGATCCATGGCCGCGGTCTTGGCGTCCGGCCGGAGCTGGTCGAAGTTGTTGTTGACCCGCGCGAGGGCTCCCACAGCGTAGGCGTCCCGGTGCCACTTGGACCACTTGGTGGTGGAGTGCTCCACGGTGAACTCGTTGGTGACGTTGCGGTAGGTCTCCACCGCCACCGCCCGCTTCATGTCCGAGCTCAGGATCTCGCCGTCGTAGAGGGCGTACTCGTCGGGGTGGGTCAGCGACACGTACTCGGTCTCCCGCTCATAGGCCGGCACCTTTAACGTCTTGGCCACCCGCACGGTCTCCTCCACATCGGCGACGGCCGCCACCATCCGGTCCCGGAGCTGCTCGATGGCGTCCATGCTCGGCAGCCGGCGCCATCCCTTGAGGGTATTGGCCATCGGGTGGAGGGTCCGCCCGCCGAGCACAGCCGTGTAGTCGTTGGCCAGCTTCTTCAGCCTGAGGGCCCGCTTCACCACCTCGGGGTGAGATCTCGCCAGGGGCAGCACGCTCGGCGCCCCCACGAAGTCCGGCACCGCCAGGAAATAGACGTGGAGCACGTGGCTCTGGATGAACTGGGACTCGGTGAGCAGCTTCCTGAGCAGCACCGTCTGGGGGCTCACCTCGATGCCGAGGGCCGCCTCCACCGCCTTGGTGGCGGTCAGCTGGTGCCCCACGCAGCAGATGCCGCAGATCCGGCTCACGATCCAGGGCACCTCCTCCGGGCGCATCCCCTTGACGAAGTTCTCGAAGAACCGGTTGGCCTCGGTGATGGAGAGCTTGACCTCCTCCACCTTGCCGTCCCGGGTATTGACGATGATGCGGCCGTGGCCCTCCACGCGGGTCACGTGGCTCACGTCGATGTTGTAGGTTTTGCCGGCCATCCGCTACACCCCCTTTCCGATGCGCTCGGCGCCGCAGAAGAGCCGGTACCGGCTCCGGATGTCCGAATCCGCGATGCCGAACTGACGCATGAGCTCGATGTGGGCCTCGATGTTCGCGTGGGGCAGCATGCCGCGGCAGCCGTCGCACACGTAGCCGTGGTCGACACAGATCGCGTGGCACCCCCCCCAGGTGACCGGCCCCATGCAGGTCTCCCCCCGCTCGAAGACACATTCGTTCTCGTGCTTCTTGCAGTCCACGCACACCGCGTTCGGCGGGAAGAAGGGCTGGGTCCCCTGCAGCAGCGACTTGACGAGGTGGAGGAACTCGTCCGGCACCACCGGGCAGCCGCGGAGATAGGCGTCCACCGGCACCACCTTGTCGAGGGGGCGGACCCGGGTCTGGGCCCAGAGCCCCCAGTGCTCCGGGTGGACCTGGGCGCGGTTCCGGGCCTCCTCCCCGTAGACCGCGGCGTAGTTCACCGCGGGGGCGACGAAGTTGGATCGGGCCTGCACGTTGCCGTTACAGGCGCACGCCCCGAGGGCCACCAGGTAGGTGGCGCGCGCCCGGATGTCCCGAAGGCGCGTCGCGTCCTGATCCCGGTGGATGCTCCCCTCGACGAAGGCCACGTCGTACCGCGGCGCCTTCTCGCTGATGGCCTCGCGGAACTCCACGAGTTCGATGAGGTTGAGGATGTCGAGGAGGATCTCCTCGCAGTTGAGGATGGCGAGCTGGCATCCCTCGCAGCTGGCGAAATCGAAAAAAGCGACTTTGGGTTTCATTGCAGCGCCTCCGGGAGCCCGACGATATCGGAGAACCGGAACACCGGTCCGTCGTGGCAGCAGTAGACGTTGTTGATTTGACAGTGACCGCACTTGCCCACCCCGCACTTCATCCGGCGCTCCAAGTCGACGAAGACGTGCTCGGGCCCGAGCTGCTTGGCGTTCAGCGCCATGATGACGAACTTGTACATGACCGGCGGGCCGCAGAGGGCGGCCACGGTGTTCTCCGGATCGATGGTCAGCTTGCCGATGGGCTCCGTAACCAGCCCCACGCCGAACTTCCACGGCATGTTATCGGTCCGGTCCACCAGGCGGATCACCTCGGCGGAGTCCACGTCGGACCACCCCTTCAGCTGGTTACGGAAGAGCTCCTCCGCGGGATTCCGACATCCGGTGATGAGGGTGATCCGGCCGTACTTCTCCGGCGACGCCATCACGGGGATGATGAGGGATCTGAGCGGCACGAGGCCGAGCCCTCCGGCCACGAACACCACGTCCCGGCCGTAGAAATCGTGGAGATCGAAGCCGGAGCCGTAGGGCCCGCGGATGCCGATCTCGTCCCCCACCTTGAGCTCGTGGAGCACCCGGGTCAGCCGGCCCACGCGGCGGATGACCATCTCCAGGACGTTGTCGTCCCGGGGACCGCAGCTGATGGAGATGGGGGCCTCCCCCACGCCGAGCACCGAGACCATGACGAACTGCCCCGGCCGGTGCCCGAGGGGCCGCGGCAGCGCCACCCGGAAGTACCGGTCCGTGGCGGTCATGTCCACGATCTCGAAGATCTTGCCGGACATGGGCAGAAAGGTGTTGTCGGCTTGGTTTCGGGTCATTCCGCACCCTCCTTGGTCAGATCGTCGACAATATCAAAGATATCGATTTTGGAGGTGCACTGTCTCCCGCACCTTCCGCACCCGACGCACACCGCGCCGTGATCGTACTTCCTGGTGAGGTACTCGAACTTCCGCTTCACCCGGTGGCGCTGCCGGTCCGCCGGCTTCGGCCGGAAGTTGTGGCCGCCGGCCACTTGGGCGAAGTGGGGCAGCATGCAGGCGTCCCAGGTGCGGACCCGGTTGCCCGATTGGACGTCGAGGTTGAGGTCATCCGCCACGTCAAAACAGTAGCACGTGGGGCAGACCAGGTTGCAGGTGCCGCAGGAGAAGCAGCGGGTCACGTGCTTCTCCCAGACGGGGCTCTTCCACTGCCTCTCGATGATGGCCGGGAGCTCCGACACCTTCGCCGCCCACGATCGGCCGTACGGTTCCTGCCTGGCGGCGACCGCCCCCACCTTGCGGGCCGGGCCGTCCGCGCAGGGCGTGAACTCCGCCCCCTCCAGCAGCGCGGCCCCCCGCTTCGAGATCGCCTCCACCAGGACATCCCCCCCCTTCACTGGGGTGAGGAAGATATCCGCCCCGGTCCGGTGGTCCAGGGAGTCCACCGCCGCGCAGAAGACCCGATCGTCGCACGGGGACGAGCAGGCGTGCCCGATGATGACCGTGTTCTCCCGACGGGTCATGTAGTTGGGATCCTCGACGCCGTCCGAGAAGAAGAGATCCATCAGGAAGATCCCCTTCAGGTCGCAGGGGCGGACACCGGCGATGACGCGGGGGCTCGTGTCCACCGTGGCCTGAACGTCGGTGTGACCGTCCTCGGTCCTGGTGAACCGAAGCAGCTCGTCCCGCGCCGGCGCCAGGAGCTTGACCGGGGGCACCACCGTCGGCTGATAATGGTCGAACTGGATGTCAGCGTCGGCGTCCACCTGCCGGAAACGGTAGCTCTTCTCGCCCCATTTCACCGGGAAGAACATCGGCTGCGCCGCGGCGATGCCCCTGAGCCATTGGATTACCTCTGCAGGCGTGGTGAGATAGTCGTTCATCGGATACCCCTTCACCGGCAACCGCCGGAATAGCCGCCTGGGCATCTCCCCGAAATCGGGGGCCCTGAACACCGGATGGCGTTGTACTTCTCGTTGATAGGACAAACCTTTGCTAATCGCAAATGTTTTGTGGGTCAGAGTTGTACCGTTTTCAATTTGAGTATGTTATTTAGTGACTATGTATAACGTCATTCACATGGAAGAAGATAAAGAAATTCGGAATCAGGTAAAGAAGGCCCTCATCGCCAGCGGTGACTTCGTCCTCTCCCAGGCGACGGACGGCATCTCCGGGATCAAGAAGGTCCTCGATGCCGCCCCCCACATCATCCTCACCAACGTAAACCTGTCGGACATGGACGGTTATGAGGTGGCCCTCAAGCTCCGGGGGGAGCTCAAGGATCGGGAGATCCCCATCGTCGCGCTGATCCAGGAGGAGGATCGGGAGATGAGCCTGGCGGTGGGCTTCGACGGCTGCATCATCCAGCCCATCGACACCGCGGCGCTGCCCGCCACCCTGAAGGGCTATATCGAAAAGAAGCGGGAGAAGCGGCCCGCCGATTTCGGCAACCCCATCCTGCTCGCCGAGAAGGGGCAGCAGATCGCCGCGCGGCTCCAGGCCAAGATCGAAGAGCTCGAGGACACCAACAAGCGGCTCATCGAATCGGAGAAGGTCCGCGCGGACTTCTACCGGAACCTCTCCCACGAGCTCTCCACGCCGCTCACCCCGGCTATCGGCTACATCACCATGCTGCTCCGGGAGGAGCTGGGGCCCCTCAACGAGGTCCAGCGCCGGTCGCTGCAGTCCATCGAGCGGAGCTTCAACTCGGTCCGGGCGGTCATCGAGAACCTCCTCGACATGACGGCCCTCGCCACCGGCAAGATGTCCTTCTTCGCACGCCACTACGACTTCAATCACTTCGCGCGGGAGGCCCTGGACCTCTGCGCCCAGAAGTTCGAGATGCGCAACATCCTGCTGGAGACGTCTATCCCCCTGGCCCAGTTCCGCGCCTTCGGCGACTCGGACAAGCTCAAGCGGGCGATGGTGCAGCTGCTCGAGAACGCCACCAAGTTCTGCGCGGCCGGGGGGCGGGTCCACGTCGCCACTGAGGCGCTGGAGAACGAATACACCTTTCGGGTATATGACTCCGGCGAGGGGATCCCGGAGGAGGAGATCCGGGCCATCTTCGTCACCTTCTACCAGATCGACGGATCCCCCACGCGGGAGCACGGCGGCGCCGGTCTGGGGCTCGCCCTCGCGCGGAAGATTATCGAGCGGTTCGGCGGCACGATCTGGGCGGAGTCCCCGCCCCGGGAGCCTCCCCCGGAGTTGGACTGGGCGCGGACGATGGTCGCCCTCCGCGTGCCCAAGCAGATCCGCCACGACGATACCGGTCCCATCCAGCTGAAGTAGACCGCGCCGCCCGGCCCTTTTCTTGTCGGGAGACCAATAACCCCTTACAATAGATTCCGGAAATGCGATCTCCTGACGAGATTCGACTTCGCACAGAGGTGAGAGATGGCCCTCAAGTGTCCGAGATGCACCGACGTCGACCTCGACGAGATTGAGCTCGACGAGGTGCTGATTGATCGTTGCCCCCGTTGCGCCGGTCTCTGGTTCGACAACTCCGAGCTCGGCGAAATCACCGGCATGCGTCCCAAGCTGAAGAAGCTCGAGTCCTTCGTACCGGCGAGCGAGCACAGCGATGACAACATGCCCTGCCCCCGCTGTGACGGCGTGCTGCTCCGCCACGTCACCACAGAGGAGCAGACCCGCCGACACGCCCTGCTGCGCTGCGCCTCCTGCATGGGGACATGGATGGATCGCGGCGAGCTGCGGACGCTGGAAGACAAGCACCTCATCGATACGCTCAAGGCGTACGCGAAGGAGCTCCTGTAACCTTGAAATCCCAATAGGTCGGCGAGGAAAAACGCGTCAAGGTGCGCCAGCAGTGGCCGAACGGAGCCTTTGACATCAGGAGTTGAACTGGACTGTTCATGAGTGATGACAAAGGTGAGTACGGACGCTGATGGCGTGCATTGGCGCGAGCGTCAGCGCTTTGGGCCGTCGATCTATTGGGATTTCAAGGTGTAACCGCCGGTTCGGGAAACGAGGTCCGCGCCGCCACCACGGCGGCCTTGGGATACCAGCGGCTCCTCAGGCTCCCCACCAGATAGAACGACCCCGTTACGAGGACCGCGCCGTCCGGAGCGGCGAGCGCCAACGCTCTGGCCAGCGCCGGCCGCTCCAGGGGCTCGACATGGGGGTGATACCCGATGTGTCGGAGCAGGGCGGCGGTGACCTCCGCCGGGCAGCTCTTCTTGGCGTAGACCGTGGGCTCGGTGACGACGATGTGATCGAATCGCCCTTTTAGGGGCATTACGGTCTCGAGGCTCGCCTTGGCCCCCAGCAGTCCGAAGAGGCACACCCGGGGCCTCGACGGGGCGCGGGAGAGGGCGGCCTCTACGGCCACCGCAATCTTCTCGGGGTTGTGCGCCCCGTCCATCACGACCCGCGGTCCCGGACCGGGCATGATCTCGGTACGCCCCGCAAGGGTCACCCGCCCCACGCCGGCGGCGATCTGTTCCGCCGTCAGGGGCTTCCCGAGGCGGACCGCCGCCTGAGTCGCGGCCTCTGCCGCGATGGCCCGGTTGTGGTCGAGGGCCCCCCCGCTCGACGGCACCAGCGTGAGCGGCGCTCCCACGCGCGCGGCTTCCCTCCGGATGACCTCCAGAGCGGCCCCCGAGGCGCCCGTGATCAGCGGCCGATCGGGCCGGGCGATGCCGGCCTTGTGCCACGCGATCTGCTCCAGGGTCGGTCCCAGGCTCACCACGTGATCGTATCCCACGTTGGTCACCACGGAGACGGTCGTGTCGACGATGTTGGAGAGATCGAACCGCCCCCCGGCGCCGGCCTCGAAGACCGCCACGTCCACCTTCCGGCGTCGGAACGCCTCCAGGGCGATGGCCACGGACGCCATCCCGTGGATGGAGGCGGGGGTGTCGGGATGCACCCTGGGGCCGGCGACGGGCATGACCCAGTCCACCAGATCGGCGAACATCTCTCCCGAGACGAGCCGCCCCCCGAGCCATATCTTCTCGGTGGCGACCTGCAGGTAGGGAGAGACATGCAGCCCCACCGTGAGCCCGGCCTCCGTCAGGATGCCCGCCACCGCCGCGCAGACGCTCCCCTTCCCGGAGGTGCCGGTCACATGGACCGTCGGGATCCCCTGCTCGGGGTGTCCCAGCGCATCGAGGAACCGCCCCATCTCCGCCGTCTTGGCCGCAACGTCCGTCGGGCGCTTCCCCTCCCGCGCCTCTGAACGCGCCCTGCGAATCAATCCCTCGTTGATCCGTTGCTCGGCTTGCAGGTAGCGGCGATAGACTAGGTCATGGTGCATTGCGGGGTCGTCAAGCGCGGCGGTTCGCCCTTTGCACCTCCGAAATGCGGAGGGATGATGGCGCTAGAAGTTGGATGACCCTTGAGGGTTCTGCTCGACGTGCTGCTCCAACAGCTCGGCGACGTTCTCTTCCACATAGACCGCCCCCGAGGAGATCTCTCTCAGCGCGGTGACGGCTTCGCGGTTCTTGCGTTTGATCTTGGTATCCGCCCCTTTGAGGAGCTGACGGGTCCGTCTCGCCGCGATCAGGACCAGGGCAAAACGGCTGGGAATTTTTTCCAGACAATCTTCAACAGTGACACGCGCCATGGAGCACCTCCTTCAAGGTTCGACTTCATACGTGAAAGATACGTGAATATCAAGTGGATCTATCTCGCGAATGCGCCACGAGTATCTGTCACATATTACAGATGTTGATGTTGGGTTGAGCATGTGAAGAGGTGGGGGCTCCTCATGGAACCATGAGAGTCTACCACCTGTTGCCGCCGCCGCCGCCGCCGCCGCCGCGCCGACCGCCGCCGCCGCGTCCGCCGCGCCGATCCTCACGAGGACGGGCTTCATTGACATTCAGGCGGCGTCCATCGATTTCCTTCTCGGCGAGCTCGGAGATCGCCTTACGGGCGGACTCGTCATTGGGCATCTCCACGAAACCGAAGCCACGGGGACGGTTGGTCTCGCGATCAGTGATAATTTTAACGGAGTCAATATCGCCATACTCGGCGAACAGATCCCTGAGTTGATCCTCGTTCATGCTGAACGGCATGTTTCCGACATAAATGTTCATATCCTTCTATCCTTTTCCCGAGCAATCATCCTGCGTCGTCGCGAGTGCTCGGGCTGGTTCGCGCGGACTCTGCATCGCACGGAACCTTCCGGGCGGAGCAGGGGATAATATGGCCCTTTTTCGTCCAAATGGTAAGTTTTTTTTTTAGGAAGTGTCTTTTTTCACCCCCCCGAAATATCTCACCTATGACGGCAGACACAGCGGCCCCCGGGATAACGCTCAGCGTATACCGCCGCGAAAAAAGCGACACGTGCCAGAAAACACTCAGATACCTGGAGGATAGAAATGTTGAATTTCGGATCATTCCGATCACCGCAAGTTGCCGGTGCGCCAATATCGGTGTGGACATAGTCATTCCAGCAAGCCACCCGCGTTCAGCTGTGATCCCCCGAGCCCTCACTGGACCTCCCCGTGGAGGAACCAGCTCCTCCGGCGCTTGTCGTAGTACACCCACAGGATCTCGCCGGCCTCGGTCTCGGCGAAGTAGTACTCCCGGTGGACCTCCCGGATCCACCAGCCCCCGGAGATGACATAGGGACCGGTGACGCGGGTGGCGGGGGCGTGGGACAATCCCTTGAGGTGGCATCCCCGGGGGCCCACCACCGGCCTTTTCTGAAGGGGGCGGGGCTTCGTGAAGATGCGCCGGATCAAGGGGGGATCCGAGGTCCGGGATTCCCCCGGTATATCCCGCTTCGGTGAGCGGACATGGCGGAGGGGCTCGAGGACGAAGCGGGCCTCGGGGAGATGCCCCCGAGTGAGGGTGGCGCGGACCACCGCCCCCTCGCCCAGCTCGGCCGCCAGCCTGGCGAGGGCGCGATCCGCCGCCTTGATATCCCGACGCGGCTTCTTCTGGAACAGCTCGAGCTGAGCGGTGGTGGCGGGCACGGTGGCGGCCTCGAGGGTGACGGCCACGGCCCCGACCGGGAGGCTCAGGTTCTCCAGACGAAGGCGGACGAGATCGATGAGCTGCATCTCGTCGAGGGTGGGCTCCGCCGGCGCGATGCGGTGCACCGACGGGGGGTGGTGGTGGAGAGCGAGCGCGAGGGTGAGCGACTTCAGGGCGTGGCACCTCCCGGCGACCCGATCGAGGAGCGGCCGCAGCAGGCGCTTGATGTAGAAGGTGAGCCGCGTCGCGTCCGCCTCCGGATAATCGAGATCGATGCGCTCCGCGATGGCGGGGATCTCCTCGTCCGGCGTCAGGGGATCCCAGGCCGCCCGGGACGCCAGCCGGTGCAGGGTCCGGAGCTCCTCTCCGAAGCGCTCGGTCAGGCCGCCGGCGGGCAGGCTCAGCAGATCCGCGACGGTCCGCTTGCCCAGCCGGGAGAGATTGCGGAGCGCGGACGCGGAGATGCCGAGACAACCGAGGGGCACCCGCCCGCAGGCCGAGATCTCCGCCTCGTCATCTGGGAGGACCACGATGCCGCGCCCGGAGCGGGCGAGGGCGAAGGTGCCGAAGCGGGTGAAGCCCACCACCGCCGCGGCCTCGAAACCGAGGGTCTTCAGATCCGCCAGGATGCACTTCGCCCACTTCTCGAGGGAGGGGTAGAGGCGCCCGAGCCCCCGGGCGTCGAGCCAGAAGACCCCTTCGAGCTCCCGCGCCCGCTCCACGCGGGGGGAGAAGCCGCGCAGCCGCTCCATGACCACATCGGCGGCCGGCGCCACGATGGGGATGCCGGCGTGGAGATCAATACAGGCCAGCCGGTCCACGGCACTGCTCCAGATGGCGCCATCCCGGGGATCGGCGCTTGTCCTTCACCACGCGGACGCTCACCTGGTAGCGGTCGGTCGCGACACGGGTCCGCCGGGCCTCTCCGCGGAGGGAGACGAGGGTACCGAGGGGCTCCTGCTCGGTCAAAAACAGGATGGCGGTGTCGTGGCGCTTGGCCAGGCCGAGCAGCCTGGAGAGCCATCCCTCCCGGGGCCGTCTCGCGCCACGCCCTTCCGACATCCGCCATCGCGGCAGGTCCACGGCGATGAGCCCGAACGCTCCGGAGCGGGCCAGCTTGTCCGCGGCCGTCATGACCGCGCCTTCCGGCGTCCGGACAATGACAAGAGCGTCCAGATCCACCCCGGCCTCGGCCGCGTCCGGCGGAAAGAAGAGGCTCTGCGTCGACGTAATCCACGCCGTGGTCTCCCCCTCGGCCTGGGCCTGCCGCACCATCCCCAGGGCGGCGGTGAGCACGGCGGACGCCCCGGCGCCGGTGATCTCCACCAGCCGCCCCGAGAGCCCGGCGAGGCTCCACCGGGAGGGAGAGGCGTGGAGGACGTCACCGGTCTGGAGCGGTTTGAGCTGCTTTGCGATCATATCTAAGCCCCCGAGTCCAGATAGCGCCTCACCTCGACGACCTTGCCCATCAGCACCAGGGTCTCGGGATCGCAGGGGATGGGCTCGAAATCGGGGTTCTCCGGGGAGAGCGCCAGCCGCCCCCTCTTTTTCCAGAGCCGTTTGACCGTCGCTTCATCCCCCACGATCGCCACCACGATATCCCCGTGGTCGGCATCGTCCTGCTGGCGCACCACCACCACGTCCCCCTCGAGGATCCCGGCCCCCACCATGCTCTCCCCCCGCACCCTGAGCGCGAAGAGCCGCTCCCCGGTCCGCTCCTCCACCGAGAGGTAGCCGTCCACCTCCTCCACCGCCGTGGTCAGCGCCCCCGCCTGGACCCGGCCGAGCAGGGGCACGAGCACGGCGGGACGGGCGCGGTGATGCGACGGCAAGCGGTACCCCCGCGCCACGCCGGCCTCTTTGATCAGCCGCCCCTCTTTCACCAGGGTCTCCAGGTGTTCCCGTGCGGTCTGCACCGACCGGAACCCGAAGGCGTCCTGAACCTCCCGCACCGTGGGGGGCATTCCCCGATGGAGGCGGTCGCGTACGAAATTGTAGACCTGCTGTCGAGTCATCCCCGGCGGTGTTCTCGGCGCCATGTTCACCTCCTGTCCCACTAGGAAGCTAACCATACATATGTATGGTTAGCAAGCGGTTTTACTCTAAAAAGGGCTGCACTCAACAATAGGACCGACAGGACGGATCGGACCTATGGGTCACGCTCTGAAAATGCTTGCTACCCAAGAAAAAGACAGAGCAGTCCTGTCCATCCTATCGGTCCTGCCGGTCCTATTGAACCCGATCCCTCCCCAATTTTTTTCTTTTTCCCCCTAAACTATTTCTATTTTTATGCTACTTTTCGAAATTAAGATGACTACACAAAGTATGACGTTTTACAGCACATCAGTGGGTAAGAAGGTGGTCATGGCCGTCACCGGCTTTGTCGCCTTCGGATTTCTGGTTGTACACATGATCGGAAACCTGCAGGTGTTCCAGGGACCGGAGAAGCTCAACCATTATGCGGAGTTCCTTCACAACCTGGGACCCTTCCTGTGGGTTTTCAGGGCGGTGATGGTCGCGGCCATCTTCTGGCACATCATCGCCGCCACGCAGGTGACCCTGCAGAGCATGGGCGCGCGCCCCACGCTCTACCGCCTGCACCGCATGCGCAAGACCACCTACGCGGCGCGCACCATGTGGTGGGGCGGCCCCCTCATCGCCCTGTTCGTGGTCTACCACCTGATGCACCTCACCTTCGGCAACGTCCACCAGGGGTTCACTGAAAATGTATACAACAACGTGGTGCTCGGCTTTCAGGTGCCCTGGGTATCGGGGGTCTACATCGCCGCGATGGTGCTGCTCGGCCTCCACCTGTACCACGGCCTCTGGAGCATGTTCCAGAGCGTGGGGCTCAACCACAAGAAGTGGAACCACTGGCGCAAGGGGTTCGCGATCCTCTTCGGACTCACCATTGCCGCCGGCAACATCTCGATGCCCGTCATGGTCCTCGCCGGCGTCGTGAAACCGGTGGTCTGACGGGAGGTTACAGATGAAACTCGAATCCAGAATTCCAGACGGCCCCATCGAAAAGAAGTGGGAGAAGCACCGCTTCGATCTCAAGCTGGTGAACCCGGCCAACAAGCGGAAGTACCACGTCATCATCGTCGGCTCCGGTCTGGCCGGCGCCTCGGCCGCCGCGTCCATGGCGGAGCTCGGATACGACGTCACCTGCTTCTGCTACCAGGACAGCCCGCGGCGGGCCCACAGCATCGCGGCCCAGGGGGGCATCAACGCGGCCAAGAACTACCAGAACGACGGCGACAGCGTCTATCGCCTCTTCTACGATACCGTGAAGGGGGGCGACTACCGCGCCCGGGAGGCCAACGTCTACCGCCTGGCAGAGGTGAGCAACGCCATCATCGACCAGTGCGTGGCCCAGGGGGTCCCCTTCGCCCGCGAATACGGCGGCACCCTGGCCAACCGCTCCTTCGGCGGGGCCCAGGTCTCCAGGACCTTCTACGCCCGGGGGCAGACCGGTCAGCAGCTCCTGCTCGGCGCCTACTCGGCCCTCTCCCGCCAGATTGGCCTCGGCAAGGTGAAGATGCACACCCGCCACGAGATGCTCGAGCTGGTGGTGCAGGGGGATCGGGCCCGGGGCATCGTCACCCGCGACATGGTCACCGGCGAGGTCCGGTCGTGGTCCGGGGACGCGGTGGTGCTCGCCACCGGCGGCTACGGTAACGTGTTCTTCCTCTCCACCAACGCCAAGGGGTGCAACGCCACCGCCGTCTACCGCGCCTGGCGCAAGGGGGCGGCCTTCGCCAATCCCTGTTACACCCAGATCCACCCCACCTGCATCCCGGTGACCGGCGACCACCAGTCCAAGCTCACCCTGATGAGCGAGTCGCTCCGGAACGACGGGCGGATATGGGTGCCGGTGAAGGCCGAGGACGCCAAGACGGATCCGCGGAAGATCGCCGACGCCGATCGGGACTACTACCTGGAGCGCCGCTACCCCAGCTTTGGCAACCTGGTGCCCCGGGACGTGGCCTCCCGCGCGGCCAAGGCGGTGTGCGACGAGGGGCGGGGCATCGGCGATACCGGCCTCGGCGTCTACCTCGACTTCCAGGACGCCATCGGGCGGCTCGGGGAGCAGGCCATCCGGGAAAAGTACGGCAACCTGTTCCACATGTACCAGAAGATCACCGCGGAGAACCCCTACGAGGTGCCCATGCGCATCTTCCCGGCGGTGCACTACACCATGGGCGGGGTCTGGGTGGACTACAACCTCATGACCACCATCCCGGGGCTCTTCGTGCTCGGGGAGGCCAACTTCTCGGATCACGGGGCCAACCGGCTCGGCGCCAGCGCGCTCATGCAGGGGCTCGCGGACGGATACTTCGTCATCCCCTACACCATCGGCGACTTCCTCGCCCGCGCGGGCAGGAGCGATATCGACGAGAGTCACGCCGAGTTCAAGGGCGCGATGGAGGGGGTCGGGCAGCGCACCGAGAAGCTGCTCGGCATCAAGGGCTCGAAGACCCCGGACACCATCCATCGAAAGCTGGGCAAGATCCTCTGGGATCACTGCGGCATGGGACGGAACGAGGCCGGCCTGAAGAAGGCGCTGGAGGAGATACCGAAGATCCGCGAGGAGTTCGACCAGGACCTCAAGGTCGTCGGAGAGGCGCACGAGATCAACCAGACCCTGGAGAAGGCCGGGCGGTTGTCCGACTTCATCGACTTCGCGTCGCTGATGGTGGAGGACGCCCTGCACCGCACCGAATCCTGCGGCGGTCACTTCCGCGAGGAGAGCCAGACCGAGGAGGGGGAGGCGCTTCGGGACGACGAGAACTTCAGCTATGCGGCGGCGTGGGAATTCAAAGGAGACGGCGAGAAGCCGGAGCTCCACAAGGAACCCCTCAAGTTCGAATACTGCATTCCCAGCACGAGGAGTTACAAGTAATGGATTTCTATCTCAAAGTCTGGCGACAGCCGAATCGGGAGGCCAAGGGCGACTTCATGTCCATCGACGCCAAGGACATCAGCGCCGACACCTCGTTTCTGGAGATGCTCGATATCGTCAACGAGCGCCTCATCGAGAAAGGCGACGATCCCATCGCCTTCGATCACGACTGCCGGGAGGGGATCTGCGGCACCTGCGGTTGCGTGGTCAACGGCTTCGCCCACGGCCACCAGGCCGGTACCACGCTTTGTCAGCTCCACATGCGGAGCTTCAAGGACAAGGAAACCATTGTCATCGAGCCGTGGCGGGCCAAGGCCTTCCCCGTGCTGAGAGACCTCATCGTCGACCGATCGGCGTTCGACCACATCATCCAGGCCGGCGGCTTCATCGCGGTAGGCACCGGCGCCCCCCCGGACGCCAACGCCATCCCCATCTCGAAGGACATCGCCGATCTCGCCATGGACGCCGCGGCGTGCATCGGGTGCGGCGCCTGCGTGGCCTCCTGCCCCAACGCGTCCGCCATGCTGTTCACCTCGGCCAAGCTCTCCCAGATGGCCCTCCTCCCCCAGGGACGCCCGGAGCGCGCCCTCCGCGCGAAGAAGATGGTGCAGGCCATGGAAACCGGCGGCTTCGGAACCTGTACCAACCACGGCGAGTGCGAGGCCACCTGCCCCAAGGAGGTGAGCATGGACTTCATCGCCAAGCTCAACCGGGAGCTCATCCGCTCGTCGCTCATCCGGTAGCCCTGCTTCCCAGAGGGGGACTTTGCGTGCCTTCAGATACCGAATGGCAACAACCACGCCAGGTCTATGTGAACACATCCGAGATATCGTCCATCCAGTGTCTCATAGGATATGGTCCTCAGATAGGTACGACATTCTTTGGCGGTGGTGTCTTTGTATCGCGGGATGAGGAACCCGGAGCTCCTACAGTCGGCGAGGCAGATGTAGGCGATTTCGATATCGGGGTACAGGCTCTCGTCATGTTCGAACAGAACCGGAAGGCCGGTGGCCTCATCGTACAGCGCTGTCGGATCATCAATCGTGAAGCACGCGGTGACCGCCGCCTCCACGATTTCGACATCTCCTGAAGAGCGGAACTCCTCCTGAAAATCTTCCAGACAGTGACGGGTCGCTTTGGCGATATTCTGATTTCCGGATCCGGACGCCGCCTCGATTTGCTCTTTGACCGTATAGGTCTCGTAGCATCCGGTAACAAGCGGGACCAGGAGCGCCAGAAGGGTCCCTGCGCCAAACATAGTTTCCATGAAAACCGCCTTTGTCTGTGGGGTTGAAGATCGAGAACAGGGGCGCATCAGGAGGTTCATTTCGCCTCACATCCAAATCCTTTCAAGGGGATTCCCAAGATGGAAAGCGCCCTTGTTTTATCTTGACTTGACGCTATTGACTCTACTATTGATAGTTGTGTTTTTCGAAAAGCAGGAAGAGAGAATTCAGTATGGCCAAAGAAGACGTTGACGCGAAGCGGGTGAGAATATCCGCGACGCCATCAAGCCACTCCACACTCAAGCAGATCGATGAAGTGTTCATCGTCATTACCCAGGCCTTCTGCCCCAATGGTCACAATCTCATCGTGGATATTTCCGGCGATGATTATGATTTCGATTGCGATTTTGACGGCTTTCCGGGGTTGAAGCTCAAGGTGGAGAGCGACGGAGAGTTCGGGGATGTGGTCCTCTCCCCCTTCCACGGCGACCACAGCAAGAAGGGAAAGACCGACTGGAGACACGGCGCCAAGCTCAAGCTCTCGTGTCCCCAGTGCGGCGAGGCCTTGCCGAGGCTTGCCTCCTGTACCTGCGCTGAGAAGGGAGACATGGTGAAGATCTTCCTGTCGCCGGCGCTCAAGGACAGCCATGTCCTGGCGCTCTGTAATGTATGGGGCTGCAAGCGTTCACACACCATCGACAACTGGCAGATTATCTCCGAATATCTCGAGGGGCAGATCTCGGACTGACCGACCTCCTCCGCTTCCCACACAATTAATTGAGACTGAACAGGGGACCTGTTTTCCGGATATCAGGATATCCGGCAACTTTCTTAACCCATGCAGCACCTGGCGCGTTGAATATCCATACCCGATACAGCAAGTTTTTACACTGATGAACCACCTATATGGCTTTGTATCGGTTGAAAGTTATAATTTGCATATTATATTTAATCAAAACGGTTATTTTCAATAAAAGGAGACCGTATGACAAAAGGCAACCAAGACAGAGTGCTTTCAGTAAATGACGTCGCCGAGATGTGTCGCGTATCAAACGAGACCATCCGTCGATGGATTCGAAAGCATGGGCTCAAAGCCTACAATACCACCGGGGGATTGGCGATAAAGATCATCGAGAGTGACCTCAAGGCATTTGCAGAAGATCTGAACGTATTTGTGGATTGGAACTACCTCGACGAAAAAGAGGAGTAGACCACGTCATAGCCGGGTTATCGACTCGATGACCACCGGCTGAATCGGCACATCGTCCATCTCGCCCTGGGCGGTTTCAACAGAGTGCGTCGGTGTCCCCGAAATTGCGTAGAGAACCTCCTCTCCGGCTTCCATCTTTCCGAAGGCCGAATAGCTGCCGTTCAACTGCCTGGCGGAGGTGACGCAGAGAAAGAACTGACTCGACGCGCTGTGAATATCGTCGGGCAGCCGCGCCATCGAGATGACCCCGGGGACATGCTCCAGCCCGGGAACAATCTCCAGACGGACCCGGTCTTCGACTTCCCCACGCTCGAAGCTCTCATCGAAGCCGCCCCCCTGTATCATGAACCCCGCGATGACCCGATGAAAAATCTTTTTCTGATAGAATCCGCTGTCGACGTATTTCAGAAAGTTCTCAACGGTCTGCGGCGCGTCTTTGCCATAGAGCCCGACGACGAGGGTTCCCTGTGTGGTCTTAATCGCCACCCGGTCGGTGACCTCGAATTTCGGAGGTGCCTCCCGGATGACGATCTCGGGTATTTGGGGCTTCTGTGTCAGCGGAGGGGGTTGCTGAACCTGTCCTCCGCATCCCAGAATCCAGATCGCCGTGATGAGACCGAAAGCTTTACTCATGATGACCATCTCTTACAGGATACTGAAGGCGATGACCAGTGCATAGATCACCAGGGATTCGATCAACGCGAGGGAGAGGATCATGGAGGTGAAGAGCCGACCGCCGGCCTGGGGATTCCGAGCGATTCCCTCGAGGGCCGCCGCGGCCGCCCGCGCCTGACCGAGAGCCCCGCCGAAGGCGGCCACCCCGATGGCGAACGCTGCCGCCATGTATTTCATCGAGCCGTCGTCACCGCCCCCCGCGGCGGCCTCCTCCTCAGCGAAGGCGATGGCCGCCGTCAGCAACGAGGTCATCAACACACCCAAGAAAACCAGTAGCTTACGGATCTTCATCGTTCGTTTCTCCTTTCGAAACAAGACGGGCTCAGTGCTCTTCGTGAGCGATCGCCATGCCTATGTACAAAGTCGACAATATGCAAAATACCAAGGTCTGAACAATACAGACTATAACGCCGAGCAGCATCACCGGCACCGGAACAATCAGCGGCAGCCCGGGCACCAGGCCGATAAAGGTCCCCACGACCAGGTGGTCGGCGTACATATTCCCCATCAGTCGGATGGAGAGGGAGACCGGCCGGGCGAGATGACTGACAATTTCGATGAGGAACATCAGCACCATCAGCGGCAGCGCGTACCACTTCCGGATGGGGCCGAAAAAGTGCGCGATATACCCCAGACCGTGCTCCTTGATGCCGTAAATGTGGGTCGTCAGGAAAACAACGAGCGCCATTGCCAGGGTGGTGCTGAGGTTACTCGTCGGAGGCAGGAACCCGGGCACCAGGCCGATGAGGTTCGAGAAGAAGATGATGAACGCGCAGGTTCCGATGAGGGGAAGGAAATAGAACGCCGCCTTGCGGTCCATGGCCCCCTCCATCAGGCCCAGGGCGCCTTCGATCATCGCTTCGAAGAAGGTCCGGAGGGTGAGGCGTTCATCCGGAACAATGGCCTCCTCGGTCTTGGAGAATTTGCCTCGGACCATCAGCACGAGGAGGAGAATCAGGAGGCCGATGAAGGCGAATCCGATGACGTACTGCAGCTCCACGGGGGTGTGGTTGAGGAAGGAGACCCCCATCAGCTCTCTGAACTCAAGGAGCTTCTCTTCGTAGCCGGGAATGAGCAGTGAAAACCATGTGGCGTGCTCTGGCATCAGGTCTTCCTTTCCACCGGCGAATCTGCCGTCTTGAGGGCGCCCAGCAGGGTCGACGAGACGATTCCGAGGAACAGACCGGACATGCCGGCCAAGAGGGCGACGGGGTGGACGGGCAGGAGGGTAAGCAGCAATGCGAGGCCCCCCAGAAGGGCCAGAGTCTTGACCCCCAGCAGCACACCGAACCCCAGCTTGTGAGACGCCCCCGCCATTCGCACGACGAGGGTCCTGAAGACGAACCAGTTGCCGCTCGCCAGCGCCGCCCCGATCAGCGCGCTGAGGAGCAGCTCGACGCCGCCGAGGGCGAACGTCGCCGCGGTGGCGATCCCGCCCCACGCCGCGACGTGGACGTCAATCTTCGTCAGGCGATCCATCATCTCGTTCCCACTCTCGTCTCACTTTCCGGGTCACCTCCACCAGCGCCTTTACGCCGGCGCCGATTCCGAGCCCCAACCCCACAAACAAGAAGACCGGCGCTGTCCCGAGCCAGCTATCGATATACCGTCCGCCAAAAACACCGATCGCCACGGCCAGCCCCATCTCCAGTCCGAGGCCGGTCAGCCGGACGGTCTGATGTCGCTTTCGGTGTCCTGAGCTCGTTCACGCCTCCAATCAATGCTTTCAGCTACCGTTTAAAGTAATAGCGACTACCTCAATCGATTTATGTTAAAGCCCCTGCCCTGTCAATGGGCGCTCGATCCGCCCGGAGATCCGGCGGGGGCTTCGTCGTGCGCTAGACCCGCATCAGCCGCCGCCTGAGATGATACCCCAGGAAGGCGCCGAGGGCGCCGAAGCCGGCATTGACGGGCCCCCAGAAGACAGCGTATTCCGCAGCGTTGCTCAGGAGGGGGATCAGCACGGCCGACACCCCCATGGAGGCGGCGCCTTCTAGAATGCAATCGGCATAGAATCCGATAATCATCCCTATCAGTATCGGCATGAAGACGAGGAGCAGAACGATGAAGAACCGTATCGTCGACAGCTTGCTCTTCACGGCCTCGCTGGCTCCCTCGGCGATATCGATGGCCTCGGCGTTTCCGCCGCGCTGCGCCTCTTCGAGGGTCTGCTCCAGGCGGCCCTTCAGCTCGGGGTCCGGATCGATTAGGTACTTGATGATACCGAAAACCCCGAGGTGTACGGAGACGACATGGAGACCGATTCCGAGGATAATCCAGAACATGTTCCATCGACGCCGGCTGAAGGTACCGCTCAGCCGGCGCAGGGGATCGAGGCTCGGGTGAGAAGCGCGTGGTGGGGGGATATCCGGCTCGTCAATCGGAGGGGGTGGAGGGGCGATCTCCGTCAGATCGCCGCCGCAGCTCCGGCAGGTCTCCGCGTTCCAGACGTTGACGGTCTCGCAGCTCGGACAGGTCTTGGGATCTCTGTTCTCTTCCATTCACTAACCCATCCTGCCCATCGGCCTGCCGCCCAACACGTGGAGATGCAGGTGAAACACCTCTTGGCCACCGGACTCCCGGCAGTTCACGACGTGCCGGTATCCGTCCTCGGCGATCCCCTTCTCCCGGGCGAGCTTGGCCGCCTGTACCGTCATCCGCCCCACCAGCCCCGCGTGTTCCGGGGTGAGGTCGTCGAGGGTGGGGATATGGGCCTTGGGGATGACGAGGAAGTGCACCGGCGCCTGCGGGCTGATATCATTAAAAGCGACCATCTCGTCATCCTCGAACAGCTTCTCAGTCGGAATGTCGCCCCTCGCAATTTTACAGAAAATACAATCGTCTTCCGACATGGCGTCCTCCTTTTGAATTAAACGCACAAAAGAGGTATACCCGAACGAACTCCGGTCCACAATAAGAGCCCCAAATTGCCGGCTGGGCCAAAAAGAAAGACGATTGCCGTCAATATGCCGTTGAAGGAAAGAAAAATCCGTATAGAATAGTCGAATTTTGAAGGGACGCTGTTCTATGTTGAGTGGAGATCGGTATCGATGAAAATAGTTTCTTGTGCAAAGACCGATGTGGGGAGGCGTCGTCGCGTAAACCAGGATGCCTTCTTTGTCGATGATGAGCTCGGTCTCTACATCGTCGCCGATGGGATGGGGGGCCACGCGGCCGGCGAGGTCGCGGCTTGGGAGACGGTCGAGGCCGTCAACGACATGATGGTCAGCGGCAAGGAGACCATCGAGAAATTCAAGAACGATCCCAAATCCGAGACCGGACGGAACGACGTCTGCCGCCTCTTCGAGAGCGCGGTGCAGTCGGCCACCTACATGGTCTACGGTATGGCCGAGCAGAGCCCCGACTATCACGGCATGGGCACCACCATCTCCGCGCTGCTCGTCGTCTCCAAATGGGCGGTGACCGCGCAGGTGGGGGACACGCGCATCTACTGCATCCACGGGCGGCGGGAGACCCAGCTCACCGAGGACCATACGCTGATCAACTGGCAGATCCGGGAGGGGATCCTCACCCCGGAGCAGGCCAAGTACGCCCCCCACAAAAATGTCATTACCCGGGCCGTCGGCAACAAGGACTACGTCCAGGTAGACACGCAGATCCTCCCGGTCTCAAAGGGGGATAAGTTTCTGATCTGCTCGGACGGCCTGCACGGCTACCTCCGGAAGGGGGAGATCCCCAAGATCCTGAAGCATAGCCCCGAGGACGCCTGCGACGCCTTCATCCGCGTCGCCAACGAACGGGGGGGCAAGGACAATATCACCTCCCTGGTGGTGGAAATCGTCGAGTAGCGGTCGCGCGCAAGCGGTCGTGAAGGGCCGGGTACCCATAGGGGGCCCCCTGACGTGATAGGGTCCCCACAAGGGGCACCCCTACGGACGGTGGTAGGGTCCCCACAAGGGGCACCCGTTCTACAGCCATATGGATACCCTCTGATTTACTCGGACGGTTCGGTGATGGGGACGCCGTTCACATCGCAGGAGTAGAAGGCGTTGTACAATCCGTCCGGCGTCAGGCCATGCGCTTCGACCCAGTCCCGGTTCGTGCACGACGGGCGGCAGCAGTCCTCCATCGTGGTGGTCTCGTACATGCCGCCGCCGTCCCCGGTCTGGGCGACGAAGCGGGGATCGCTTACGGCCTGCTCCGCGGTGGTCACGCCGGGATCCGCCTCCGGCAGCCCCTGGGGGGCCAGCTTGCAGCCGGTGACCCGGGTGAGGTGCTCGGGACATTCGACCTTCATGACATAGACCGACCAGTTGAGGTGATACGGTGACTCCGGGCTGTTGGCCTGGATGCAGGAGTTCCGGGACTGCTCGGTCAACCCGGGGATATCCGATTCGATCTTATTGCACTCTTCGGCCACCCGATTCTGGCAGGCCGCGGACGAGAAGGTCTCGTTCGTCACCCACTGGTACTGGGTCTTGCACTCCAGGAAGTGAGTGACCGGCTTGACCCCGCCGTTGCTCGTCTGCCCGATCTCCGGATACGAGTTGTACATATACGTGTTGGTCGGGGTGACCGCGCCCATAATCGCCGCGCAGGCGTTGTGGGCGCCGAGGCCGCCGGCCGCCATGTAGACGTCGAAGGTGTGCTGGGTGGCGGCGGTGTTGAAGCTCTGCACGATGAGCGGCTTGGGAATATTCAGCGCCGAGGTCGGCGGATAGGGGTTGTCCGGATCCGCCAGGCACTGCCGCTCGTTGTTGGGGCTCGGGTAGGCGTAGACGAGCTGGTAACACTGACAGCAGGTGCTGGTGGCGCCGCTGTCGATGCCCGCGGCGTCCGCGTCATGGCCCACCACCGCGTAGTTGAAGGCCTCGAGGCTGTCGTCCTTCGCCGCCTGTATCATCTCCCGGCTGAACAACATGTCCCGCGGACACATGACGGTGATATCGGCGTAGGGCTTCTGATCGGTGCCCTCCGAGCAGGCGTTGATGACATTGCACTTACCGCCGCAAAGGGTGCTCGCGTCGCCGTTGATGCAGCCGTCTGCCTGGTAATCGAACTTGTTGTGGCACTGGCTGGGGGGCGGGAGCAGGTAGGATTCGAACCCCGTGTCCACCTCGATGCCGGTGCCGGTGTCCGGCTCGGTATCGGTGTCCGCGTCCGTGTCCGCATCCGTGTCTGTATCGGAGTCCGTGTCAGTGTCCCCGTCGGTGTCCCCGTCCGTATCCGTATCCGTATCCGCGTCCGTATCCGCGTCCGTGTCGGTATCCGCATCGGCGTCCGTATCGCTGTCGCTGTCCGCGTCCGTGTCCGCGTCGGAATCCGTATCCGCATCCGCGTCAGTGTCCGCGTCCGTATCGCTGTCGCTGTCGGTGTCGGTGTCTGCATCGGAATCCGTGTCCGCGTCCGCGTCGGAATCCGTGTCGCTGTCGCTGTCCGTGTCGGTGTCCGTGTCGCTGTCCGCGTCACCGGAGCCGTTTCCGCCGGGGTCGCTCGGAGCTTCGTCAGAACAGGCGGCGAGTATGATCGGTAACAATAAAATCCCAAATAATTCCCAATAAGTTTTCATGTGTCAGACCTTCTTTTCTTATTCACAATATTTTAACATACTATCTCCGCGGTCATTCGAGAAGCGGATTTCCCGTGAATCTGTAACCCCCCAATCGTATTGAACGTCGAGCCCCTCGATGAACGCCGGGCTACAGGTTGGTATCGATCCAGGCGAGCCGGTTGTGGATCCACTCCCGCATGATATCGACCTGGCCCTCCCATGTGGGGGCTTCGGGAATGTTGAGCATCCCGCCGGAGATCTCCTCGACCTTCCAGATCTCGAAGTCCCGTGAAGCGGCGTTGACGAGGGGGGCGAGGAGGCGATCGATGCGCGCGTCGATTTGTGTATCGGACAGGACACCGTCCCCCGCCCGAAGCTCCCGCCATCGAATCGCGAAGCGATCCATGAACCCGGCGTCCTGGCCGAGGAGGATGTGCCAGTCGTTGGTCCCCTTGCGGACAAGGTCCCAGTGCCACCCCTCATACGACTCCAGCTCTTCGGCGTCGGTGTCCTGACCGTTCGGCCAGCCGCCCATGTTGGACTGAATGCAGCCGAGGGAGAAGTTATAGTCCCACGCCGGCCCGGCCGTCAGGAGGCCGTCGCGATCCTTGTAATAGTAGGCGCTGCGGATGAAGGCATCCACGTCCATGCTGATCTCATTGAGGATGAACAGATCGACGAACGAATCGAGGTCGGCGAAGGCCTCGACATCCCCCATGGGTTCCAGGTGCAGCTCGTCGTGAAAGCGCTGGATATACCCCTCGATCCAGGTCAGCTGCTCGGGCTCCGGGGGCACCGGGTCGACGAGCTCCAGATCGGACCAGCAGGTGCCGCCCCCCTCGTCGTCGTCCCAGCCGAACCCAGTGGAGTAGAGGTCGTCGCCGGTGCAGGTGATGAGGGGCTCCTCCGAGGCCGCTTGGTCGAACTTGAAGATGTACCCGCCGTGGATATCGGGCTCCGTGGTGTCGCCGGCCCGCAGCTGGCTCAGGTCCAGCCGGTTCCGGGCGTTCTTGATGGTCTCGGTAATGGCGTAGATCCCCTGATAGTCTCCGGCCTCGACGGGGCCCTCGTCGTAGTTGATGAAGACCTCGGCGAAGGCGAGCCGCGGGGCCCAGACGCGCCCCATGTCATTGCTCAGGGTGTAGATGAAGGCGTTCCGGATGAACGTGCGATCGGCGTAGGGGCCGATGAGGGCCCAGTCCGCCTCCGGCGCCATGCCGAGGACGATGTGATCGGCGTCCTCATCGTTATTGTCCCTAAGCTCGATGCGATAGGGCGCCTTGGGGAAGTTGGCCGAGGACTGCCCCCGGAGGTGCCACCCCGCCCGGGTGGCCAGGGAGGGCTCGTTGGAGAGCGCAGACTCGCCCCCCACCGTGTCGAAGGTCATGAAGGCGGCATCGACGAAGACGTTCTTATCCGTCGGTTTACCCTGACCGTATCCGTCCACCAGCACCAACGGCAGATCCGACGTGAAGTCGAAGGTCCGCGCGACATAGACCGCGGTCCCCATATCCCCGGCGGGGGATCCGTCGACGAAGGCCTGCGCCCTGAGCTGCGTGGTGCCTAAGAGATCGATCGCGCCCGCGTACACCTCGCTGTCCGCGTCGGGCAGTGTGCCGTCGGTGGTGTAGCGAATCTCCGCATCCGCGATCTCGGTCCCGATGGTGACCGCGAGGCTCCCCTCGAAGGTGCCGCTCCCGGGCGTGAACACCAGATCGCCGTCGAGCCCTGTGGGAAAATCGGCGTCCGCGTCGGTGTCCGCATCCGTATCCGCGTCGGTGTCCGCGTCGGTATCCGCATCGGTATCCGCGTCAGTGTCCGCGTCGGTATCCGCATCGGTGTCCGTATCGGTATCGGTGTCGGCGTCAGCGTCTGTGTCGGCGTCGGCATCAGTATCGGCATCCGCATCGGTATCCGCATCCGCATCGGTATCCGCGTCGGCGTCCGCATCCGTATCCGTATCCGTATCGGCGTCGGTATCCGAGTCGGCGTCGGCATCCGAGTCGGCGTCGGCATCCGTATCGGTGTCGGCATCCGTGTCGGTGTCGGTGTCGGCGGCGGCATCCGCGTATGCGGTCTCCTGCTCGAGCGGGGAGCTGTCCTCCGTACAAGCCGCTATCCCCAGGACGATGAGGGGAATGGAGAGAACAGGGCAAAGGGGTTGAAAATATCGGAAGTGTATATAAATCCTCATTAGTCAATTATTATGTTTTTTGTCCCTCGAAATCAAATACGAAAACAATTATCCGTCGGTGGGATCCATCCCGAAACGCTTCATCAACACTTGTCTGGACGGCGAGTGGGAAAAAATGGTACCGCCGAAGGCGCACCTCAACGGCACCGAGAAGAGGAGACGGTTAGTGATCGTATTTGTCGGTATTCTGATCGGCGCGGTGATCGCCGTGGTCTTTCCCGAGGCCGTCCTCGTGATGAAGCCGGGGCTGAAGCCGGCCTTCGCGGTCACCATGCTTTTCGTCGGGACGCTGGTGCAGCGCCGGGAGATCGCGGCGTTCCGGGCGGCGCCCCTCCGGCCGCTCCTCGGGCTCGCGGGGCAGTACACCATCATGCCGCTCTCCGCCTTCGCCGTCTCCCTCTTCTTCGAGGACCCGGTGATCCGCACCGGCATCGTGCTGGTGGGGTGTATGCCCGGCGCCATGGCCTCCAACGTGCTCACGGTGCTCGTCAAGGGCGATCTCGTCTTCTCCGTGACCATGACCGCGCTGGCCACCTTGGCCTGCCCCCTGGTGCTCGCCCTCTGGCTCCCCCTGCTCGCGGACACCCGGCTGGAGACCCCCCTGTGGGGGATGGTGTGGGACGCCACCTGGATGGTGGTACTGCCCATCGCCGTTGGCGCGGCGGTCCGGCTCCTCGCCCCCCGGCTCCCCGCGCGGTGGCCGGCCATCGCCACCGGCGTGGCGTCGGCGGCGATCATCCTCATCGTGCTCGTGGTGGTGGCCCTGAACCGGGATCGGCTCGTCACCCTCGGGCCTGGGCTCGTCCTCGCCATGCTGGGCCTCAACCTCGCAGCGTACGGTCTGGCCTTCCTAGCGGCCACGCTTTTCAAGTGGACCCCGGAGCACCGCCGGACCTTCGTCATCGAGGTGGGGATGCAGAACGCCGGCCTCGGCTCGGTCCTGGCGGTCACCCATCTGGGCGCCCAGGGGGCCGTGCCGAGCGCGTGCTACACCGCCATCTGCGTGCTCACCGCCGTGACCTTCATGCCCCTCCAACGGCTGCTGGCCCGAAGGGACAAAGCAGAGCGGCGGAATAGCCAACCGCAGCCGAACGTCGTATCCTCGAACGAATGAAGCGACTGTCCCAAACCATCGAGAGAATTGTCTTCGCCCTGCCCCGGGCGCTCCGGCGCCTACTGTCGGCGCTGAGACCGACCCTCGACGAGGTGGCGCGACCCCGTCCCG
>JBNLED010000098.1:0-12245 GCA_050304755.1 Polyangia bacterium
GTCAATGAACACTGGGCCACGTCGTAAACCGCGGTTCATCACATGGTGTTTCGCACCGGGAAAATCGATTCTTACGGGACGCGGCATGGGGGAGAAAGTATCAAAATCACCTTAAAAACGCAATAGGCAGTGCCTGACCCCATTCCTTTGACTCGATGTGAAGGAGGAAGGCCGAGCAGGAGCTCGGCGTTCCCAGGGGGGAGGGGAGTGTGTTTGGAGTGGGGCTCGGTCCCTCAGGCGGCGCGGGCATGAATCGCTTTAACGGCAAAGGGTGGTACTCTCGCGGCCAAGGGGAAGTATCTCATAGGTGCTGAAAGTCTCTACAATGCAAAACAGGTCGAGGTTTAAAATCCAATCTGAGTAAACCGTTTTCCGCCCAATTTGCCAGACAAAGAGGATATCTGGCGTGAATTCCAGGCTATAACTGCACAACCAAAACGTTTGGGGGTCACCGCCGGGCTCGTCCCTTCTATCGAGGCGGCCCACCGCAACCTCATGGCCCTCCACGTATCGTCCTCCGGGGCGGAGGATCTCCTCCAGTCGCTCACGGAGCGGATCGCGTCGCTGGACAGGGCCTACGGCGAGAAGCTGCGCATCCTCGTCGCTCTTCTCACCAGCCTGGCGAGACCGCCGGGTTCGTCGCCCCCATGCCGGATGCGGTCATGTGAGCCGCTTCGCCTCTAATCCATAAGTCCAATCCAATGAGGTCCGATGCCGACCGGCACTTCCACAACAACCACAGCAGCCGGGACCGGCGGCGGCCACTCTCCCCGGACACTCTCGCGCTCGATCGCCCCGTTCCGGGCATCTCCTTTGAAAGATTCCAAGCTTGCTTCCCCCCTGTCGACCCTGCGCTTCGAGAGGTCTCGTAAAGGGAAAACGGGTGCGGCGCATGACTTTTGGATAGTCTCAACCATGAATTACAGTGTCGACCACCCCCTCCGGATAGTCTCGACTATAAAAGAGGGATGCCGAGGACCCCTCTTTAGAGCTCTCAACTACGAAAAAGGGATGCCGAGGACCCCTTTCGAGAGCTCTCAACTATGAAAAACAAACGGAATAGGCCCCCTTCGACAAGTCACAAACGTCGCCCGAAAGCCCGAGGGCGCATCCCGGCCGCATGAGCGTACTCAAGAGACTGAGACTTCGGCTGGTCGAAAATCGACTCGGTTTCTCTCCAACGCTGCCCTCACCGAAGACGGCGCGGCGCTCTTCGAGGAACATACCCCAGCGAGGGGAATTCAGTTCACAAGGTAAAAAATGGATGTTACGAGATTATGCGGGCTTTTGACGGGGACTTCGAGGAGGGGGGGATTTTTGGGCTATCGGCTTAAGTGGGATTGAAAGGAGCATTTAATTAATGAAGTCTTATTTATTATCCTTCATTTTTATCATTGTAGCCCTATCGTGCGCCGACAATCAGACCCATTCGCAGACAGACCCGAACCTCGATGCGTCCGCTGGTGATGCTGATACTGACAGCGATTCAGACACAGACGCCGACACCGATGCGGACGCCGACACCGATGCGGACGCCGACACCGATGCGGACGCCGACACTGATGCGGACGCGGATACCGATGCGGACGCCGACACCGATGCGGACGCGGATACCGATGCGGACGCCGACACCGATGCGGACGCCGACACCGATGCGGACGCCGACACCGATGCGGACGCGGATACCGATGCCGACGCTGACACCGACACCGATAACGATACGGACGCAGACACCGATACCGATACGGACGCCGACACCGATACGGACGCAGATACCGATACGGACGCAGACACCGACACCGACGCCGACACCGATGCGGACACCGACGGAGACACTGACGCCGACACAGATAGTGACACTGACGCGGACACCGACGCGGACACTGACAGTGACACCGACAGTGACACCGATGCTGACTCGGACTCGGAATTCGAGCTTCTCTGGGAGGACAATTTCGACAGCTTTGATGGAAGCCGTTGGGAATTGATGACCCACAGCTGGGACGGTAACCTGGCACAGTTTACCGACAACATCGAGACCAGCGGCGGGATACTGCGACTATTGCTGACCGAGGAGCCCTCCGATACGACGAAGCCGTTCAGAGGTGTGGAGATGCGTTCCATTGACACGTTCACCTACGGCAAGGCGGAGGCCTCCATTCGGTTTGCCGCAGGGTCCGCGGTCATATCGGCGCTCGTGGCCATCTACACGCCGTGGCCGCCGGATGATTGGAACGAAATCGATATCGAGTTTCTCGGACAAAACAACAACGAAGTTCAATTTAATCACATGATCAACATCCCCCCCGCGGATCCGGAGACTGGACACCTGCAGTTCCCCCATCTGACGACCCTGGGATTCGACGCCACCGCGGATTTTCATACGTACGGGTTTGAGTGGGTGCCGAATGAAATCCGATTTCTCGTAGACGGTGAAGTGCTGTACACGGCGACTCAGGACGTTTCGTACATGCGCCTTCCGCAGAATATCCTGCTCACCATCTGGGCTTCGGATTCCGCAAGCTGGGCCGGACCGGTCAATGACACGACCGCACCGACCTCGGCGGATTACGATTGGTTCCGACTGTATCGATATGTCGGAAAATAGAATTCAGGAAAATGGGACCTCCCTCCTCGACGAGTCAAAACGTCGCCCCCACGATCAGCTCGGCCAGAGGTGGGCCACTTCGCGCTTCGAGCGAAAGTCGTACCGGCTGAAACCAGCGGGAAAACGCCCTCGGAGGAAAGAAAGAAATCCGGCGGCCCTGAAGGCATGGCCGGGGGGGCGGGTGATCGCCACCCACGACCGCGAGCTGTTGGCGGACATCGGCATCACCCGGGAGATCGAGATGTAGCGGGCGTCGAATTCGGCGAGCTATTCCCACTCCCGGCGCCGGACGCCCAGCTTCAGGAGCTCGTCTTTCCCCAGCATCACCGCCGCGGCCGGGCGTTCGATGGCGGGCATGAGGAACTGCTCGAGGTAGTCGTCTCGGTACGCGACGTTCCAGGGCGTGAGGCCGTACCAGGCGTTGGCGAGGGTATCGAGGCCGTCCCATGAGGTGCACCCCACGGTTCCGGGACGGCCGCAGGGCCCTGAAAACGGATCGTTCATCGGCGGATGGCGGCCGACGACCTGCCACTCACCGGCGTCGAGGTGCTCGGAGGAGACGTGGAGAATGGCCAGCGTCCGGGATGTCAGCGCTTCGTCCAGATCCGTCTCGGGCGCGACGGACCGGTGCTCGAAGAGGGCGCAGGTGGGCTCCCGACAATCTTCCCACAGCACCTGGCCGAACGCGAAGCTGCCGTCGTCTAGCGGTACGGCGAATACGTCGCCCACCTCCCAAGGGCGACGGGGCGGCCTGCGATAGGCGCTCACTTCAGCGCGAACCCGGGAGACGTCCTGATCGCTGACCGCCCGGAGCCGGCCCGAGATCGCGAGCCGCGTGATGAGCACCGCCGCATCGACAATAGCATCGCGCCCGGCGTAGATAGACACGAAGTCCGACTCGCAGTCGAGATCGAGGCGACCCCGGTACGCTCCTTCACGCCACGCTCGGCGCAGCCGCACCATCGCATCGTGGTTCGTCTCGAGGCCGAAGGGGCCGGCGAGGTCCTGGACGATATTGCACTTCGGCTCGCCCGCGGTGGGGAGCCATATCACGACGCCGCCTAGCTCGATGCTCGGATCCGGATCCATCAGAAGGAGGAGTATGCCCTACCACGGTTCGTTCCGCAAACAGACCGGTGGTCGGGCGGTGGCCCGGCGTCGGCGTTTGTGATGTGCTGTTTGTCTCGGATGACGCCTCCATGATAGAAGGGCGCGGTGCGATGGCTTTTCCCCTTTCCAGCGGCGCTCTTCGAGGAGCTGACGTGCCCGGCGATTCACAGATTGCGGAGGAGAAGGCGCGCTCACTGAAACATGAAGCCCACGATCAGATCGGCCAGATCCTCCTGGAGCGCCAGGCGCCGGCGGTGTCCCAGGGCCTCGTCCGCCGACGGATTCCCGGAGGCGAGGGATCGGCCGCCGGCCTCGAAGGCCTTCGGCCCCCGGACCGCCCTGCCCGAGGGATCCTCCAGCGTGGCCTCCGCCCGGATCAGCCACACCTGCTCCAGCGGATCCAGATGTCCGTTCGCGACGCGGAGCATGCCGGGGGTGCTCCCGACATTGACGATTCGCACGCGCAACCGGTAGGCCTTCGCGGCCCCCGGCGTCACCCGCAACCCGCTCTGGCGGGTCTTTGTCCGGAGCGCCTCCGTCAGGGCCGACGCGACACCGGGGAAGGCGGTCCGGTTTTCGACCAGGGGGATATGGACCGATCCGCTGCCGTCCGGCAGGCGTCCCGTGACCGGGCGGTAGCCGCAAGCCGAAAAGATCAGAACGAAGCCCCAGAGGATGCGCGTGCTACACATTCATGTCCCGCCATCTCTTGGCGCGGTGGTTGAAGATGAGGAGCGCCGCGATGGACACCACCCCCACCGCGGCGAAATAGAACCAGATGGTATAGGGGTGGTAGGTGTCCCAGAGGAGCCGGGTCACCGCCGGCCCGTCCTGGCCCAGGTGGCTCTTGAGGACCGCGTAGGCGCCCTCCCGCGCCACCCCCAATGTGTCGGAGAGGGAGCTCACGTCGCCGTCCCAGGCCGGGAGCCCTCGACGCTGGAGGAAATCGGTCTTCTCGGCCAGGTAGCGCTGGGCGAGCACGGCCTTCTCGCCGAAGGTCCCATAAAGATAGCCGGCCATCTTGGAGCCCACGAACCCCCCGATGCCGACGGGGATGTTGACGTATCCGAGGTAGAGCCCCTTTTTCCCCGCGGGCGCGATGAGCCCCAGGTACTCCTGCTTCTTGGGGCCGGTGAGCATCTCCCCGAGGGAGAAGAGCACGATCCCGAGCACCAGGACGTAGCCGCTCATGGTGATCCCCCCCACGATGATGCCCCCGGTGGCGATCATCATGCCCACGAGCATGGCGGTGAGGGTTCGGATCTTCGCCACGACGATGGAGACGGGCACCACCAGCGCCACGATCATCGCCGCGTTCAGGTTGAGGAGGTTCTCCTGCAGCATCTGGACCCCCCGATCGGTCCGGTGGGTCCACGCCTCGGGGATGAAGGATCGGGCGGCCAGCCCCCCGGAGTCCACCCAGTCGGCGATGAAGTTGGGGTGCAGATCCCAGAGCTGGTACATCATCAGCCAGAACCCGGACATGATGAGGAGAAAAGAGAGGAGCCGCGGGTCAGCCATGTTCCGCAGGGTCACCTTCATGACCTGGAGGGGGTTGTCCTTGGCCTCGTAGCCCGACGGGGGATCCTTGTAGGTGAGCATCATCAGGTAGTTGAGGGAGACGATGGCGGCGCAGCCGTAGAAGACCCACCCCCAGCTCAGCTTCCGGAGGACCCCCGCGAGGGGCGGGCCCATCATGGCGCCCACGTTGACCAACCAGTAGAAAATGCCCCACCCCTTGGAGGCATTTCCCCGGTCGAGACGCTGGGCGAGGGATCCCTGAATCCCCGGCTTGAAGATGGCGGTGCCGGTGGCCAGCACCATGGCGCCGATGAAGAACCCCGCGTAGGATCGCTGGGTGGCCATCAATAGGTAGCCGATGACTTTGAGGGTGATCGCCCCAAAGAGCGTCCGCTTGTAGCCGTACCGGTCGGCGTACCCCCCCGTGAAGGTGGGCAGCACCGACTGAAAGACGAACCACCACGCATAGATGGAGCCCTTCTCCATCTGGGTGAAGTGGAGCCCCCCGGGCTCGTCCGCCTGGGCGATGTAGATGGGCACCACCACGCGCATCCCGTAGTAGGCGAGGCGCTCCCACATCTCCATGGAGCAGAGCAGCCAGAATGTCCTGCCGAGCCGTCGGGTCATCACCGGATGCTACCTCAACAAGGCTCAAAACCCAACTCCCGGGACTTTCTTCACACTGTGGTGCACGGGTAACCCCCCGCGGAATGCCAACCCGCCGATTTCAAAAGAGTTCGTCTCGGGAATGCTTTTTGCTATACTTACTGTCGATGCGATTCATTGTGATGATTACCCTCCCGGCGCTCCTCGCGGGGTGCAGCAAGGGGAGCCATAGCGCCCGGAACGCGGCGGACGCGATCGCCACGGTGGCCGTCGCGGCCACGATCGCCGCGATCCAGGCGGCGCAGGCGAACCGTCCGAAGCATCGGGTCGACAAGGAGCGATGCGCCCGAATCTGCAGCGACTGCCGGGTGCCGTGCGGTGACGATTGTCTCCCCTACGCCGCGCTCTGCTTCGAGCCCCCCGGAAGGGCCTGCTGGGAAAACAACCGGACGGGCGCGCCGGCGCCCGAGGCATCGGAACTCTGCGAGGTCGCCCCCGGGTTCTTCATCGAGCTGGGGGGCGCTTCGTAATCAGGAGAGAATACCATGAACAGAAAAGAGCTACCGGGGTGGGTTCACGTCTTTGTCTGTGTCAACGACCGGCACGGGGAGAAGCGCTCCTGCGCGGACGGCGACGCCGCCGAAATCAGAGCGCGGCTCAAGGCCGTCGCCAAGGAGCGGGGGTGGTGGAACCGGACGGTCCGGATCTCCCAGACCGGCTGCCTCGGCCTGTGCCAGCAGGGGCCGAACGTCCTGATTCACCCGGGCCGCGCGCACTTCAATCATGTATCGTTGGCGGATCTTGATGACATCGTCCGGGAAATCGCAGCGGCGGTCGCGCTGCTTTCCAAGGACTAGGGGTCACCGACCGCGATCGCGGCACATATAAAAAAGGAGGAGTCCGAAGATGAGAATCGTCACTGTCGCAGCCGCCCTGGCCCTCGCCCTGTCCGCCGTCGCCTGCAACCACACCGCCTGCAAGCGGATGTGCGAATGCAACAACGACGGATACGCGAGTGAGGACCAGTGCGTGAACGAGTGTGAGGACATGATGGATGAGCTGAGCGACGACTGCCAGAAAGAGATGCGCAGCACTGCCCGGTGTATGCGGTACAACGATTGCGACGAGGAGGAGTGCGAGGAGGAGATCGAGGACATGATGCAGGAGTGCTTCATCGACCTGGAAGCGTACACGGCTGAAGAACCGGCATACCCGTCGGTCGAGCCCGAGTAGACACCCGCAGAGCCTGACTTCTTTGCCGTTGAAGTGAAGATTTACCGGAAGTGAAAACTAGAAGTCGGCGCCGATGTTGACCGAGCCGTAGACCATGAACTCGTCGCCGCCGTGGGCGTCGCGGGTGGTCTCGGTACCGTCGTCGGCCACCTCGGTGATCTGGTCGAGGTCGGTCCAGCCGAAGTGGATCCCCGGCTCGACGTAGAGCCCCTTGGCCAGGCTGATGGGCACCGACCAGTCGAAGAGCAGGTCGAAGCGGTTCTCCTCCACATCCTCGATCCACTTCTTGGCGCCGAAGCTCATGCCGAGGTTCATGCCGAAGGTGTCGTCGAACTCGAAGCCCTTGCCCACGGAGAGGTTGAAGTAGAGGTGGCGCAGCCCCTTGATCTCCTCCTGGATGCCGTGGAAGTACGACATGGTGAACCCGATGTCGATGACGGTGGCCACCGAGAAGCCGACGAGGGGCTCGATGATGGAGGGGTTGGCGGTCCCGGCCGCGTCCTCGTCCGCGAAGGGATAGAAGAAGTAGGTGAACCCGAACGAGAGAGCGAAGAGGTCGTCCGCGAAGCCCTTTTCATACCCGAAGATGAGGTCCTGCTCGTGCCCCAGGGCGCCGGCCACCAACTCGGACTTGTTGTCGCCGGTGAGCTGGTAGGCGCCCCAGTACCCGAGGGAGAGACCGGTGTCGAAGATGGACCAGGTCACGCTGGGGAAGAAGGCGGCGTTCTGGTCCTGCTGGGACGACTCCTGGAAGGAGTTGAACCCGCGGAAGTTGTAGATCGTGGCGATGCCCACATCCACGTTGACCCCCGCCGAGCTCTCCTCCTCGGCCGGCGCCTCGGCTTCGGGCGCCTCCTCCGGTTCGGCGACGGGCTCCGGAGCGGGCTCGGGTTCCGGCTCGGGCGCAGGCTCGGGGGCCGCCTCGGGCTCCGGCGCGGGTTCGGGCGCGGGGGCGACCTCCTCAGAAGCCATCTCTTCGCCACCCGCGGTCTCCGCGTCCTGGGCCATCACCGGGGCGGCACAAAAAAGTATCGCCAGACTCAGAATCAGGATTCGTTGAATTCCGTTTGTGTGGGTGCTCTTAGAAAACATGAAGTTCCTCCTTTGTATCAATCTCATTAAAATAAACATGGTTACCCTACTGCTTCGTTTCCCTTTTCGCCGGTCCGAATGCGGATGCATTCCGGCAGGTCCATGATGAATATCTTTCCGTCGCCGATGGTGTCCGTCCGGGCGCCTTCGATGATCGCCTCCACGGTGGCGTCGACGAAGTCGTTGTTGACGGCGATCTCCAGCCGCACCTTCTTGATGAGGTTGACCTCGGTCTGAACCCCGCGGTACTGCTTTGTGTAGCCTCCCTGGGCGCCGCAGCCGAGGGCGTTGGTCACGGACATCTTCTTGATGTCGGCGGCGAACAGGGACTGTTTCACGAAGTTGAGCCTCTCGGGCTGTATGTATGCGATGATGAGTTTCATTGTCCTCGCTCCTTTTCTTTTCTACTACTGATTGAGGTAAATCTGGAACCCGGCGTAGGCTTCCGTGCCGTGCTCGGAGAGATCCAGACCCTTCAGCTCCTCGGTCTCGGTGACCCGGATGCCTACGGTCTTCTTGATGATGAAGAACAGGGCGAAGCCGGTGAAGAAGGCCCATCCGAAGCCGGCAGCGACCCCCGCGAGCTGCACGCCGAGCTGGGCGGCGCCGCCGCCGTAGAAGAGCCCGGTGTTGGCCTCGCCGATCCCCAGCGCAGCCTCGGCGTTGAAGAGCCCGGCCGCCAGAGTACCCCAGGCACCGCAGACGCCGTGGACACTGACCGCGCCCACCGGATCGTCCACCTTCAGTACGCGGTCGATGAAGAGCACACTGAGGACCACGATTACACCGGCGACGAGGCCGATGGCGAGGGCGCCGAATGGGGTGACCGTGGCGCAGGGGGCGGTGATGCCCACTAGGCCGGCCAGAGCGCCGTTCAGGGTCATGGAGGCGTCGGGCTTCTTGAACAGAATCCACGAGATGGCGAGGGCGCCGATCACGCCGCCGGCCGCGGCGATGTTGGTGGTGACGGCGATGCGGCCGATGGACCCGTCGCCGGTGGTGGTGCTGCCCGGGTTGAATCCGAACCAGCCGAACCAGAGGATGAAGACACCAAGGGCCGCCAGGGTGATGCTGTGGGCCGGAATGGCGCGGGGTTTCTTGTCCGGGCCGTACTTGCCGATGCGGGGGCCGAGGACGATGGCGCCGGCCAGGGCGACCCAGCCGCCGATGGAGTGGACCACCGTGGAGCCGGCGAAGTCGACGAAGCCCATGCCCTCGAGCCATCCCTTACCGTCGAGGAGGCTGCCCCAGGCCCAGGACCCGAAGACGGGGTAGATGAGCATGGAGACCACCGCACTGTAAATGAGGTAGCTCGAGAACTTGGTGCGCTCCGCCATGGCGCCGGAGACGATGGTCGCCGCGGTGGCGCAGAACACGGTCTGGAAGATGAAGAACGTGTAGTTCCAGTGATCTCCCGTGACCCCCGAGAGGCCGAAGTTGGTGGTGCCGAAGAGCCCGTTGGTGGCGCCGAACATCAGGCCGAACCCGACCAGGAGGAAGCCCACCGAACCGATGGAGAAGTCCATCAGGTTCTTCATCATGATGTTCACGGCGTTCTTGGCCCGCGTGAAGCCCGCCTCGACCATGGCGAAGCCCGCCTGCATGAAGAAGACGAGGACAGCGGCCACCAGGGTCCACACCACATTCAAATTAAACTGGAGCGTTTCAGCGGCGTTGTCGGCGGCAAAGGCCGACGTCGCGCTGAAGCTGAGCGTCGCGACAACAAGAACTAGAGCTAACTTCCGAAACATAACAACCATTCTCCTTTCGCAGGTACGGTGTTGTTACACCACCCAAATCGGCCACCCCTTGTTTCGGGGGCGACGGTTGGCTGCTTTCTCAATATGCGTGCCAAATGTTCCGTGGATCTGAAAATGGTTGTAATCATGAAGAAAAGCCTCTGATTCGGGGGTGTCCCAAAACCTGGCTTGCGATACATAAATGTAGTATATGGTTTTATTTGATACAAACTTGTCTGGTTTTTGGACAAATTGGGAATCACCGTGAGTTCAAAAAGACCGCATCGAAACAGAACTGCGGGTTCTCGGGGAAATCGGTCTCGATGGAGAACGTGACCTTTCGGACATCCTCGCCCAGCGGGAAGGTGATGCCGCGCATCCCGGAGGCGTTCGGAAAGGTCATTTCGCCGAGAGTGGCGCCTTCGGAGTCGGCGGTCAGACGGACAGGAGAACGGTGCCAGGCGGTCTTTCGGTCGGGAAAGCCGCCGAAGACGGTCACCCAGCGCGCGTCTTCCGCCATCGCTTCAACAATGTAGCGGGTCTTCGCGAGGGGCGTCGCGAGGAGCATGTCCGTCGATGAATTGTCGATACGACACGGGAGAATCCCCAGCCGGGCGTCGCCGATCCCCGCGAAGGTCCATCGCCGATTGCGGAGCGTTCCTCGGACGGACTCCCCGTGCGAGAGGGCGTTTACCGAGAGGTCGGACGTCGCTTCGGTGAGTCGCCGGAGGGAGACGCCCTCCCGCCGGCTGAAGGTGTGGACGGCGTACCGGCCGATCTCACGGGAGTCGCGGCGGTAGGGTCCGTCTCCCGAGTCGCGGGGACCGGAGAAGACCCGGCCGGCGAAGAGACCGAACCGGTCCACCGCGAACACGCGACGCCGGTCTCCCGGAATCAGGAAGCGTCGCCGCGGCAGCCGCGCCTGGAACGGGGAGGTGCCGAGCTCGGCGCCCCGCGGCAGATCGTCTCGCGAGAGCAGGAAGGGGGTTTCGAGGATGGCCGCGCGATATCCGGAGTTGTCGATGACGAGATCACCCTCTTCAATCCGCTCGGCCAAGAACCTTCCGGCCTCCTCCCGCCCGGTCTCGTCGAAGTGACGGTGGAGCAGGACGATCATCACGACGAGCGCCCCTGCGATGCCCGCGCCGAGGAGGATCTCGCCGATCAGGCGGGGCCGGGTGAGGGGAGGGGGCGGTTCGAATGGACGCGTCGCGCGGGTGGACGGATCCCCCGCGGCGGCGACGAGCGCCATGGCGAGGAGGCAGACGCCGATCCAGAAGCTCATCCACACGATGGAGTTGAACGACACGAAGAGCGCGTACATCACCGTCCAGAACGCGAGGAGGCCCCGGGTCGTCCGGAGCCTCCACAGCGCGAGGCCGGTGGTGATGACGAGGGCGGCGATCTGCGCCGGCGCCATGAGGCGCTCGAGGTGGGCGATGTAGAGGATTCCCGAGAAGCTCATCTTGGTATGGAACCAGGTCCGGTGGACTGCGCCGTACTCGAGGAGCCAGCGAACGGTTCCGACGAAGAACGCGTCGGGATCCCACAGCACGAACGGCAGGTAGACGGCGGCGGCGATGGCCCCGGCGATGAGGAGCGCGCGGCGGGCCGTCCGGAAACCGAACTCCCTGAAGAGCCAGATCGCCAGGAAGGGGAGCAGCACCAGGTTGAACGGCCGGGTGGTGAGGGCCACGCCGAGGAGCGCGCCGCTCAGGAGCGGTCGCCTCGAGAGCACGGCGAAGACGAGGGCGGCGAGGACCGCCCAGTCCGCGTGGGGCTCCGCGTAGATGCCGTTCCAGTGGATATCCGGCAGGAAGAGGTAGACGGCGATGGCGACGAACACCGGGCCGGTGGTCGCCGAGCGGGCCCGTACCGCGTAGCCGCCGATGCAAAGGGGGATGATCGCGTCCGAGAGCCAGGCGGTCCACCGGATGTCCAGGCCGACGAGGTAGGCCGGAAGGTGGGCCAGCCAGAGCCCCGGGGGATAGGTGAGGGGGACCTCGGAGCCCCGCTGCATCTGGTGGAAGCCGTAGGGGTTCTCGAAGGAGAGGAACCGCTCGACGGCGCTGATGACGAGGGCGAGCATGTCCCGCCGGGCGGGGTTGATCTCCCAGGTGGAGAACCACAGGGTGCGGACGGCGAGCCCTGCCGCCAGGAGCACGAGCAGCGACACCGCCGGCTTGGGGGGCCTGACCGCGAGGAACAGCAGGCAGAGGGCGGAGATCCCGGCGGCCACGGTGAGCCCCGGCGTGTGCCGCGGGAAGATCACCATGTGCTGGTAGGGCCGCTCGGAGAGGAGCAAGAAGAGCATCCCGAGCCCGACGAGTCCGGCC
>JBNLED010000099.1:0-15950 GCA_050304755.1 Polyangia bacterium
CCCGTGCCCGTGTCGCCCGCGCCCGTGTCGGACTCGGTGTCGCCCACGCCCGTGCCCGTGTCGGACTCGGTGTCGCCCACGCCCGTGTCCGTGTCGCCCGCGCCCGTGCCCGTGTCGCCCACGCCGGTGCCCGTGTCGTTGTCACCGGTGCCCGTGTCGTTGTCACCGGTGCCCGTGTCCATCCCACCATCGGGGAGCGCTCCGGATTCGGTCTCGGTGTCGCCGGCATCGTCACCGCCATCCGCGTCGGCGTCGGTGTCCGCGTCGGTATCGCCATCCGCATCGGTGTCGGCATCGGTGTCACCATCAGCGTCGGTGTCCACATCGGTATCGCCATCGGCGTCGGTGTCCACATCGGTATCACCATCCGCATCGGTGTCACCGTCGGCGTCGGTGTCCACATCGGTGTCACCATCCGCATCGGTGTCGGCATCGGTATCGCCGTCGCCGTCGGCGTCGGTGTCACCGTCACCATCACCGTCACCGTCCGTGTCCCCATCTGTTGTTGCGGCATCACCGGCGTCCCCTTTGGACTTGCCACCATCACCACAAGCAACGACCCACGCCCCGACTAAAAGGAGCATTAGAAATATTCCATGATTTCTAGACATAAAAACTTCCTTTCTTTCAAACGACCGTCTTCCCTGTTATATGGAGGTGGATTATCCACATTTTAGTTATCGATGTCCATTGTCATCTTAAAAAAGTTCACAAATGCTTGATTTTACTAGTGACTTAAATTGTCTATTGAAAATTGAAAATAACGTTTAACATGGATATTTCATTCCCTTGGTGTGGAAAAGCACCCACTGTACGTATGGTCAGCGCCCAAGGACTACTCGCCGAAGTTGAACTCCCTGATAATCTGAAACCCGAAGATGAGCTCGTTGAACTCCCGATCGGAGCCGCTGACAATCCCGTCCGCGTTGATGAACTGGCTGTTGGAGAGCATGAGCGCGAAGGTGTGTCGATAGGTCAGGAACTTGAGGGCGAAGGTGAGCGCCGGGTACTTGTTCTTATACCCCACTACTGGGTAGGAGGCCTCGAGGTCGAGGGCGAGGATCCTCAACAGCCGCCACTCGATGACCCCCTGGACGGCCCCGGTCAACGAGTCGTCCCCATCGGCTTTGGACCGGTACGAGGACTCGGAGTGGATTTGGAAGCCGGCGCCGATGAGCAGCATGTCGAAGAGCACCCGATCGATGAACACCTGACCGTATGCCCCCACCGCGTCCTTGTGATCCGGCTGCGCGAACCAGGTGACCCCCACCCGTGTGGAGACATCCACGTAGAACCTCTCCTGCCGGAGGAAGGCGTACCGGGCGTCCAGCTCGTAGCTGTCATAGGCCACCGTCCCCCCGTCATTGAGGCGATAGATCCCGACGTCCAGCCCTTCGATGATGCCGAAGCGGAGCCCGAGCCCGAGCTTGAGCGAGCCGGCGTCCAGGCCCAGGTAGTCGAAGAACGCGTCCTTGCCGCTGAAGAGGCTGCCGAAGGCGCGATGGTCCACCACCAAGAGGAGAGACATGGGCCTCACGGCCCGGGCGGTGAGGATATTGATCCCCCGATCCCTCAGGACGGAACTCTCGCCGTCGAACTCGCTCGGGAAGAAGCCCTTTCGCGTCCCGGAGTCCACCGCCACCTCGACCTCTTCGACCTCCTCGATCTCCTCCTCCTCCGGGTCCTCGGCGTCCCCCGCCGTCGGCTCTTCAGCGTCGTCGGACTCCTCGTCGTTCGCCGCGTCCTCCTCCGCTTCGCCGTCGCCGGAATCCAGGAGGACATCCCCCTCAGATGCATCTTCGCCGGTCTCCTCTCCGGATGCCTCGCCCTCGTCGGATGCCTCGCCCTCGTCGGATGCCTCCTCCTCCGCCCACGCGGGGATCGCCACGAAGGCCATCGCCATCAAAATCGTGAAAAGATGCAATCTAAACTCGTCGGGATGCGGTGTGAACATCGATAACCTCCTATTCGGGCATGCCGTCGTCGGACGATTCTACCGGATTTCGCCAAAAAATGTAGAAAAGGATGCGGGGTTCCGGCGGCGGTCGGCGATTGTTCGGAATATTGATTGACCCGAACTGTCTCCAATCGATATTCTCTTTAAAATTGTTATTTATAATGGAGTAATGCAATGCGTTTAATGGGTTTCAAAACAGCTATTATCATCGGCTGGGTGGGATGCTCGATGGTCGCCTGTGTCGATGAAGATCCCGAGAACACCTTGGCGTCGTGTCAGGATGGAGAGGACAACGACGGGGACAGCTTCATCGACTGCAGCGATCAGGACTGCTGGCCGATCCGGGTGTGCGCGGCGGCCCGCGGCGGTGGCGAGGCCATGGACACCGGTACCGACGCGGACACCGACACCGACGCGGACACCGATACCGATACCGACACCGATACGGATACCGACACTGACACTGATACCGACTCCGATGCGGACACCGACGCAGACACCGACACCGACACCGACACCGACACCGACACCGACGCGGACACCGACACCGACGCGGACACCGACACCGACGCGGACACTGACACCGACGCGGACACCGATACCGATACGGACACCGATACGGACAGTGATGGTGATACCGACGCGGACACCGATACTGACGGTGATACCGACGTGGACACCGATGCGGACACGGACGCCGATTCGGACGCCGGCATCGAGACGGGAGCCCCGGATACCGGCACCGGCTCGGAGCTCGGTCCCGGACAGGACTCCGCGCGCCGTGTCAGCACGCCGCCCACCATCGACGGCGCCCTGGATGAGTCCTTGTGGGATCTGTCCACGGACGTCAGCGGCGTTGTCTCCGGTTCCCCCGACAACACCGCCGCCTTCGACGCGGTCTGGGACGAGAGCAACCTCTATGTGGCGGTCACGGTGACCGACCCCAATGTATGCGTCGGCGACGAGACCAACAGCTGGTGGTACGACTCAGTGGAGATCTACCTCGATCCCGACAACAGCAAGAGCGGCTCCTACGACGCCATGGACGCCCAGATTGTCATCAAGCACACCGATGTTCCCCCGTGGCGGCTGTTCGGTGACAGCACCCAGAATCAGGCCATCCAATATGAAGCCACCGGGACGGCCACCGGGGACGGCTACACCATCGAAGCGCTCATTCCCTGGTCGGGACTCGGGGTGAGCCCGGGGACGGGAACAATCATCGGATTCGATATCGGTATCAATGACGACGACGACCCGTGCACAAACGGCGGCGCCACCTCCAGGGACGGTGAGCTCCGGTGGCAGGGCACCGGTGACAACTACCAGAATACGTCCGCGTTCGGTGAGCTCGTCCTGTTCCCCGACGCCGTGTGAATTCGAAGCCCCAAAAAAAACCGCTTGGAATTCGCAATTTCATCATTGCGTTGTATGATTCTTTCAATCTTGTATTCATAATAGGGCAAGTCCCTGGGAACACCTCCCACTGGGAAAGGAAAAGAAAATGAGAACATTGGTCTGGCGACTTTCCTTACTTGTGCTCTTTGTCATGGTCTCGTGCTCGGACGACGGCGATTCCCCCGGTGACTCAGGGGATGCCCCGGGGAGTGACGGGGACACCGACGGGGACGCCGATGGCGACACCGATGGCGATACAGACGGGGATACTGACGGGGACGCCGACGGGGACGCCGACGGGGATACCGATGCGGACACCGATGCGGACACCGACGCGGACACCGACACCGACACCGACGCGGACACCGACGCGGACACGGATGGAGATACCAGCAGCGATACCCACGGCGATGCCGATGCCGGGACGGATCCCGACGATTCGGGGGACACCGGGGTCGGCGACTCCGAGAGCGACACGGGGGACGGGGAGATCGACGGGGGCGCGGACACGGGCTCGGATATTCCCGAGGCGTGCGAGGCGTGCGCCGGATTCCAGGGGGTGGACATCCTCGTGGTGGTGGACAACTCGAAATCCATGCTCGAGGAGCAGGAGATTCTGGCGACGGGCTTCTTCACGCTCATCAACTCCCTCGTCAGCCCCACGGAGGACCTCGACCAGGAACCGGCGGACGATGTTCGAATCGCGGTGACCTCCAGCGACCTGGGGCTCTCCTACGGGGCGGATATGATGGTCTATGACGGCGACAACGGCGTGCCGGGATGTGAGGATCAGGGAGACAACGGCCTGTTCCAAACCCAGACCCCCGACACAGTGATGGTCGGCAGCCGCCGGATCCGCTGCGACGAGGACGGTCTTCAGTGTCCGGGCGCCGACTGGATATGTGAGGCGGGCCTCTGTGTCGCGCCCGCCGATGTCGACGAGAGCCCGGCGGAGTGTCCCGCCGTGGACGGCGACTGGACCGAGACCTCCACGGACGACACCCTCGCGGTGAGCGTCGCCTGCATGTCCCAACTCGGCTCCACCGGGTGCGGCGCGGAGCAGCAGCTCCGGGCCGGCGTCCGGGCGCTGACGCGGGCGGATCAGGAGGCCTTCGTCCGGGAGGATCACCTCCTGGCGGTCATGGTGGTCTCCGACGAGGAGGATTGCTCCGTCGAGGACAGCGCGCTGTTCGAGACCGAGGAGTGGGCCAGCCAGGACAAGAACACCGCCTGCAACCTGCCGCCCGAGAACGCGGAGAACCTATTCGATATCTCGGCCCTCCACGACCAGTTCATCGACCTGAAGGGCGGGCAGGAGTATGCCGTGCTCTTCGCCGCCATCGTCGGGGTCCCCATGGGGGACGATTCCCCCTGTCAGGGCATCGGCAGCGAAATCGGCGGGTGTCTGTCCGACGAGTCCATGGACTACGAGGTCGCGGACTTCGTCGACGAGGAGACCGGCGCCGAATACCGTCATTTCTACCCCGCCTGCGAACGCACGGAGGATGGCGTGGTGGTCACCAGCGCCCGGCCGGGGAGGCGTTATGTAGAGCTGGCCCAGGAGTTCGACTGCATGGGGTTCGTGTACTCTATCTGCAATCCGGACTGGAGCGAGGCCATGTCCGAGATCGCAAGGCTCATCGCGAAGTGCATCGTCCTGGTGTAATCGCCCCCGCCGACGCCACCTGAACGCCGCCGAACGAACGATCTTATCATGGCCATGCCGTCTGATTGACGCTACAATAACTTCGCTTTTCAAAGAGAGGACGGAGGATGACATGAGATACGCCGCGCCCATTCTATGGATAGTCGTCACCGCGCTCGGCTGCAGCGAGCGGCGGCCCTCCCCGTCCACCAAGACCCAGACGGAGAAGTCGACGACCGAGAATCGAGGAGGGGAGAGTGTGAAGATGAAGCGAATCGAAAAGGCGTTCCCGTCACAAGTGGCGGGTCAGTTCTACACCGCGGATCCGCGGGAGCTCCGCCGGGAGGTCCAGGGGTTCCTGGAGGAGGCTCAGAGCAAGGCGATCCCCCCGCTGGCGGATCGGGACATCGTCGGCCTCGTGGCGCCCCACGCCGGGTACCCTTACTCCGGTCCGGTGGCGGGGGAGGCCTACCGGGCCGTCCGGGGCCGCGACTACAAGACCGTCGTCGTGATGGCCCTCAGTCACCGCCAGTCGGCCGCCAGGGCGGCGCTGCTCGATCGCCCGGCCTACGACACCCCCCTCGGTTCTTTGGAGATCGATCTCCCGCTGGTTCGCAAGCTCCTCGGAGACCTCCCCGAGTACTTCGAGGTCAACGAATCGATATTCAAAGGGGAGCACTCCTTGGAGGTGCACCTCCCGTTCGTCCAGATGGCCCTGCCCCGGGCACGGATCGTTCCCGTCATCATCGCGGTCCGCGACGAGGGGCTCGTCGAGAATCTCGGGAAGGCGCTCTTCGACGCGCTGGGCAGGCGGGGGGACGTTCTCTTCGTGGCGAGCACCGATCTGACCCATTTCTTTCCCTACGAGGAGGCGGTTCAATACGACAACGAACTCCTCTCCCTCGTGGAGTCGTGGAAGCTGGAAGATTGGAAGCGGGTGGGGCCCACCAAGAAGGGGATGTGCGGGTACCGCCCGGTGCTGACCCTGGTGAGCCTCTTCAAGGGGTACGATGCGGCGAAGAGACAGGTCACCCGGATAGACTACCGGAACAGCGGCGACACCTCCGGCGACAAGAGCCGGGGGGTCGTGGGGTATGGGGCGCTGGCGTTCAGCGTGGAGAAGGGGTTGCGAGACAAGAGCGGCGGAGATTTCGGACCGTACGGGGTGACGGAGCGTCGCCTGTTGATGGAGGTGGCGAAGCAGTCGGTCGCCGCGGCGGCAAAGGGGGAGGACTTCGACGTGCCCCCCCCGGCCGTGGACCTGCTCAAGGCCAAGGGCGCCGCCTTCGTCACTTTGAAGAAGGACGGACACCTGAGGGGATGCATCGGACACGTCATCGCCCGGGTGCCCCTCTACAAATGTGTATCGGACGTGGCTCAGGCCGCGGCCATCCACGACACCCGGTTCAGCCCGGTCCGGCCGGACGAGCTCGGCGATCTCTCTTACGAGATCTCCGTGCTGACCGCGCCGGAGCCCACGACCCCCGCCGAGGTGGTGGTGGGCAGGGACGGCCTCATCATGTCGAACGGGGGGCGCTCGGGGCTGCTCCTCCCCCAGGTGCCCATCGAGTGGAACTGGGATCGGGAGGAGTTCCTCGCTCACACCTGCCGCAAGGCCGGCCTCCCCCTGGATTGCTGGAAGGATCCGAAGACCCGGATAGAGAGCTTCCGCGCCATTGTCTGGGGCGAGGACGATTTGGATTAGAGGAATCGAGCTCCGCGGCCGATACCGTTTTGTTTTCCAATCCCCTTTGTTTCAAAAGCAGCCCTCTCGGGGGTGATACAATATAGTATTTTATAAAGCCTAAGAATACACTTTTGTACTTTTCTTCAAGCCATCGTTTTCAGTTGAATCTAGAAAAAAAGTAACGAATCTGGTGAATTAGTTTCGCCGCCGCTGGATGGCACATCAATTGCTTACGGGCTATCCCGTCAGGACCCAAGGTATTGACGCAGAGGTTGAAAGGAAAAGGAAAAGACAAGGAAGTGCAAATGATTTTGAGTGAAAAAAGACATCTATCACGTCGCGGCCTCTTTCTGCTGGGGCTCATCGGAACCCTTCTCGTTCCCCTCGCCGCCTCGGCGGAGGAGGCCGCGGAGATCCCCATCGACACCGGAACCACCGCCTGGATGCTGATATCCACCGCGCTGGTGCTGCTGATGGTCCCCGGGCTCGCCATGTTCTACGGCGGGCTGGTGCGGACCAAGAACGTGCTCGGCACCATGATGCACAGTTTCGCCGCTATGGCGATCATCGGCGTCATCTGGGCCGTCTTCGGATACTCCATGGCCTTCGGCCCCGGGGAGGGCTGGGCCGGCTGGAACTCGGATTACGTGCTGTTAAGAGGAATTGACTCCACCATCATGGAGATCACCGTGAACGGCGAGAAGCGGGGCATCCCCTCCCTGGTGTACGCCATGTTCCAGGGCAAGTTCGCCATCATCACTCCGGCGCTCATCGCCGGCGCCTTTGCCGAGCGCGTCCGGTTCAAGGCCTACTGCATCTTCATCGCCCTCTGGAGCGTCCTGGTCTACAACCCCCTGTGCCACTGGGTATGGGCGGACGGCGGCTTCCTCGCGGGCAAGGCCATCGACTTCGCCGGCGGGACGGTCATCCACATCTCCGCGGGCGTCGCAGGGCTGGTGAGCGCCCTCTACCTCGGCTCCCGGCGGGGCTACCCCGCCACCGCCATGCACCCGAGCAACCTCACGATGACCATGATGGGCGCCGGGCTGCTCTGGGTCGGCTGGTTCGGCTTCAACGCGGGCAGCTCCGTGGCCAGCGGTGTCCAGACCGCCCAGGCCCTCACCGTCACGCAGATCGCCGCCGCCACCGGGGCCCTCGCGTGGCTCGTCATCGAGGCCGTTCACCACAAGAAGGCCACCAGCCTCGGGATGGTCTCGGGGATCCTGGCCGGTCTCGTGGCCATCACCCCGGCGGCCGGGGACGTGCAGCCCCTCGGGGCCATCATCCTCGGAATCGTCGCATCCCTGGCGTGCTACGGCGCCATCCAGATGAAGAACAAGCTCGGCTACGACGACTCCCTCGACGTGTTCGGCATCCACGGAGTGGCCGGTATCGTCGGTGCCATCGGACTGACCTTCCTGCTCCGGCCGTCGCCGGATCGCGTTTCCATGGGTGAGCAGCTCTGGTATCAGGTGGAGGGTGTCCTCGTAAGCATCGGCTACTCCGCCGTCCTGACCATCATCCTGGTGGTGGTCGTTGACAAGCTGTTCAAGCTCCGGATGAACGACCCGGAGCAGATGGCGGGAATCGATCACGATGTACACGGCGAGCACGCCTACGGCATGCTCAACCTGGATTGAGGGAAACGGAGGTCAAGATATGAAACTCGTAATCGCCATCATCCAACCGGACATGCTCAATCAGGTCCGGGAGGCGCTGATACAAGCCGACATCACCCGCATCACCGTCAGCCGCTGCACCGGGCGGGGCGTGGGCGACAAGAACGGCTACATCTACCGGGGCCAGGCCGTCGCGCCGACCCTGATGCCCAAGGTGCGCATCGACATCGCCTGCAACGACGAATACGTCGACACCGCCGTCCAGACCATCCTGAAAGCCGCCAAGCACGGCAAGGAGGGTCACATCGGCGACGGCAAGATTTTCGTCGTCCCCCTCGAGAAGGTCTACCGCATCCGAACCGAGGAGGAGGGCAGCGCCGCCATTTAGGAGGGGCGCCTAGGGAAATGGACGCAACGGAAGAAAAGGACGGGAAAGGGCTCTCGGCCGATCTCACCCGTTCACCTAACCACATTCGAAGCCGCAAAAGCGCAGTGAAGGCCTGACAGGAGCCGTCCATTGAGTCCTTTTTGTCCTTTCCGTCCATTGTCAGTGGCCCCCACTGTTATCAGCCCCTTTTACCCACTGCGGAAAAAGCAGCACAGTCATCCCCACGAAGGCGGGGATCCATCGGCACCATAAGGGGATCTGCAATTCCCAATGGGTTCCCGCCTCCGCGGGAACGACGGCCTGTGACTCTTGAATCTGAATTTCGCGACCCTCACCGCATCCCGGGACAGGCCGCGAGGGCGGTCCCGTACCGGGCCACGATCTCCTCACTGTCCATGACGGCGCGGCCCACCCGCTCCCAGCGAAACCCGCGGGGTCGGCGGTTGGACCACCAGATGTGGGCGACCCGTCCCTTGACGCGTTCGATGGGGATCGAACCGAAATAGCGGGAGTCGTTCGAGTTATCTCGGTTGTCCCCGAGGACGAAGACCTCCCCCTCCGGCACCCGCACCGGGCCGAAGGCGCCCGCCGGGCCGCCCGGATCCTCGAAGATGGTGTAGAGGGCCGCCCCGTTCCGTTCGAGGAAGAGGTCCTTCCGGATCACCTCCGGGGCGCCGTTCAGGGAGGTCGAGGCGAACTCGACGTCGCCCGCCGGACACCTGGGCAGCGGCCGGCCGTTGACCCGAAGGCGATCCACCCGCATCTCCACGGTGTCACCGGGGAGCCCCACGATCCGCTTCACCCACGACACCGTCCCGCCGGACAGCCCGCCGGGGCTTTCGGACCGCGACTTTTCGAAGACAATGACGTCCCCCCTCTCGACGGGCGAAAACCGGTAACGGAGCCGGTCGAGGTGGAAGTGATCCCCCACCTGGAGGGTGGGCGCCATGGACTCCGCCGGAATCTTGTACGACTCGATGACGTGTTGGCTGACGAGGCTCATCAGAAAGCCCGTCACGATCTCCGCACCGACGGTAAAAAAGATCGCGCGGGGGAGACGTATCCTCTCGGCCCGGTTGAGAGCGACGGTGGCGACGAGCCAGGCCCAGAGGCTGAGGGGGAGCACCAGGAAGTAAGGATCGATCTCCCACGCGACGGAGGTCATGAAGGCCGGGAGGAGCAGCACCATGGGGGACTGGGCGTAGCAGATGCAGCCGAGGGTCGTCCGGAAGGCGGCGGGCTTGGCGCCGACGATCGCCAGGGAGAGGTGGAGCAGGAGCGCCGGGAGGATCACGTTCAGGATCATGAACGGCAGCCCGAACAGCAGCCAGAGGGAGAGGACGGGGAGGATCTGCGCCGCCGGTGGATCGCCGACGAGGAGCAGCCAGGCCACCGAGAGCAGCCACCCGGGGATGACCGAGGCCCGCAGGGCGAACATCACGGGCCGCCACCACTGCCGCTCCCCCGCAATGACCCCGGCCAGCTCCGCGGGGCGAAACAGGGAGCACAGCCAGAGACGAACGAACGTTCCGCTCATGCGTTGTCCTTGGCAAAGCTTCCCGCAACAAAGGCCTTACGGATACAGCTGGTCGTACTCCCGCCAGCGGGCATTCTCAACCTGTGGACTTGATGCTGTTCCGCCGCAGGGTACCGTTGAGGATGTTGATGGGCCGGTCCTTGATGAACCGCCCCCCCCGGTGGATGTGGGCCGCGGTGACCATGAGCTCGGCGCCGGTGTCCTCCCCCAGACGGATGACGTAGTTGTCCAGCGCGTGCTCCGCGAAGATGATGGTGGGCTCGTGCTCCGCGGTGTGGAGATCCTTGACCCGCACCCGCCAGCTGAAGGCGGCCGACGACTTGATGAGATCCTCCCGGGTCCGGGCGTAGGCCTTCGGGTCGGCCAGGGCGGCCTTCATCTCCCGGGCGTAGTCCGCCGGTTCCTGGGTGGGTACGATGTTGGCGATCTCCTTCAGGTGCATGGAGGCGAAGGGAATGAAGCTCGAGCTCACCACCGGCACCCCCGAGGCGGCGGCCTGGAGCACGGACATGCCGAACCCCTCCATCTCCGAGGCGGAGACGTACAAAGAAGCCAGGGAGAAGATCTCCACCAGGGCGGTGAACTCGACGGTCTCGGGGATGAGGAAGGCCCGCCCCTTGATCTCCCCGGTCTCGTGGATATAGGTGGCCAGCTCGTCGAAGATGTCGTTCTTCGGGCCGCCGAAAATGAACAGGTAGGCGTCGTCCAACCACGCTTGGGCCTCCTTGAACGCCTGCAGGATCAGGTCCTTGCGCTTGGTGCGATCCGCGCGGCTGGCCTCGATGATGATGCGGGACGCCCGCAGGGTCTCCACCGGGACGCCGCTCTTCTCGGAGAGGTACCGGTATCCGGTGTCGCAGGTCTCCTTGGGCCGCGGCCGGTACTCCGCGTTGACGCACGGGGGGAAGTAGATGATGCGATCCGGGTGGACGTTGTAGTTGGCCACCAGGGTCTTGGAGATATCCTTCGACGTGGAGACGATGAGGGGGGTCCGCTCGCAGACCACCCGCTCCTCGTGCTTCCGCTCCATGAAGTTCAGGCCCCGCTTCTTCTCCCAGCCGTAATCGAGGTAGTTGATCTCCTTGATGGGGCCGAGGGAGTGGGGGGTCCAGAAGTGGCGGTTCAGGCGGAAGATGTCCTCGGACCTGAGCGCGCCGATCTGCGCCAGGAAGTCCGCCACCAGGTGGCCGATGAGCACCGCCGCGATGGTGGTCTTGTTGATGGTGAACACCGGCCAGTGGGTCCGCTGGAGCTGGGAGAGGAAGGTCATGGCGTAGCTGGAGAAGCGGCCGTCGATCTGCTCGAGGGCTCCCATGGCCTTCTCGTGGATCTGGACCGGGGTGTCGTCGAGTTCGATCTGCACGTCGTAGCTCTTGAGCACCAGCCGGCCAAAGAGGTACTGCCAGTTGTGCCGCACCGCGCGGACGTGGCGCTCCCGGTAGTACTTCGCCATCACCTCCGGCTTCAGGGTGTCGTTGAAGATGTCGTGGAGCCGCTCGAAGATGAAGTCCGCCTGCCAGCGCTCCACCAGATCGTAGCCCAGGACTCCGCCGTCCCAGTAGTGGCTGTTGATGAAGTCGAACACCTGCCACGGCTTGGTGTCCACGAGCTCGGCCATGCGGTTGATGTAGGCGTAGAGGTTCTCCGCCTGCTCGCCGAGGGCCCCGGCGATGGACTCCTTGGGGATGAACTCGTTCCCCCCGCCGGGGATGTAGACGTAGCGGATGAACTCGTCCATCTGGGCCTCGCCCTCCCTGAGCGCCTCGGACCGGTACTCCGGGAATCCCCCGCGGGTAAAGATGAAGACCTCGTACCCCACCTCCTCGAGGGCGTGGGCCAAATCATTGACGTACACATTCTGGCCCCCCGTGTCCGGGGCGTTACCGATGGGGGGCTTGGGGCCGGCATAGCCATGGTTTGTGATGAGCGCGACCCGCTTTCGGTCGCTGACGGGAGCAGTCACTTTCATTTCATTTTCCTCTTGTGAGCGCGTGCTGTATCCAACTGAACCACAGTCTCTCGAATCCAGGCTCTACAGGAAGCAATCTAACGTTTCATTGTCGCAAATCCAAGAGTTTCTTCTGGGATTCCCCGAAATGAGCCGAAAAAAAACCGGCGAGCCCTCCCGGGAGGATCACCGGCCATTTTTTACTTTTCAAAGCAGTGGTTCCGTGCACACTTTTAGTATTCCGGATTGCGGGGGATACAAAAATAAGCCAATCTAATCCGCATTGGACAAGGAGGGCCGAGATGACAGGCGGGCTCATGTATGACGACAGGTTTCTGCGCCATATCCCTTCCTACGGGCACCCGGAGTGCCCCGACCGGCTGGTCTCCATCTGGCGTCGGCTGACCGACCGGGGGATCGTCTCTGCGCTCCGGCGGGTCCCGGCGCGGGCCGCCACCGTCGACGAGCTGGCGAAGGTGCATACGGGTCAGTATGTGGAAACGACGATGAAGCGCATCGAGGGGGAGTACGGTTACCTGGACGGGGGGGACACCTACTACTCGCCGGGCTCCATGGACGCCGCGCTGTTCTCGGCGGGGGGCACCGCGGATCTGGCCCGGGCCGTCTTCGGGAAGTCCATCGACTGGGGGTTCTCCCTGCCGCGCCCCCCGGGACACCACGCGATGCGGCACCGCGCCATGGGGTTCTGCATCTTCGGAAACCTCTCCGTGGCGGCGGCGGCCCTGCTCGACGCCGGCGCCGAGCGGATTCTGATCTTTGATTGGGACGTCCACCACGGCAACGGCACCCAGGACATTTTCTATAATGACCCGCGGGTGCTCTTCATCTCCGTTCACCAGTGGCCCCACTTCCCGGGCTCCGGCCTCTATCACGAGATCGGCGAGGGGGCGGGCGCCGGCTACTCGGTGAACGTTCCCTTCCCGCCGGGGGCGCAGGACGGCGACTACGCCGCGGTGATGGAGCGGATCGTCTGGCCCCTGGCGGACGCCTTCGCCCCGGACGCCGTGCTCGTGAGCGCCGGGTTCGACGCCTACGAGCGGGACATGCTGGGCGGCATGCGCGTTACCGTCGACGGGTTCGCCTACATGGCGGGTCAGATCGCCCGGATCGCGGAGAACACCGGGCGGGGGCCCTGCCTGGTGCTGGAGGGGGGGTACCACCTGGACGGCATCGCCCAGGCCGCCGAGGCGGTAATCCGCACCCTCTCCGGAGATCCGGCGCCCAAGATATCCCTGATGAAATCCAGCGGGTGCCTCGAAATCATCGAGGCGACCCGCGACGCCCTGGCCCCTCATTGGAGCTGTTTTAGGTAAAGGAGACCCAAAATATGTCCACCCCCGTAACCGCATCACAGACACCCGGTCGCATGTCCAAGCTGGCGGTCATCGCGCTCATCTTTTCCTGTATCTTCTTCCTGCCGTTGATTCCGCTCATCGGCGCCATCCTCGGCATCGTCGGCGCGTCCACCATCCGCCCCCCCACCCGGGGCAAGGGGCTCGCCATCGCCGCCATCCCCGTGGGGTTCAGCATGGCCTTCTTCATCCAGGGCATCCTGGCCGCGGTCGCCATCCCGGCGTTCATCAACTACATGAAGCGCGCCAAGACCCGCGAGGCCCAGGTCACCCTGTCCGAGATTCAGCAGGGGGCGGCGACCTTCGCCGGGCAGCAGGCCGCGCCGGGCTTCCCCGTGGCGGCGACGGACTGGACCCCCCAGCGGCCCTGCTGCAGCCAGGGCAAGGCCTGCCGGGTCACCCCCGCCGAGTGGAGCGTACCGCCCTGGTCCGACCTCGGCTTCACCCCCGAGCAGAAGCACCACTTCCAGTGGCGCTACGAGAGCGACGGCGCCGCCCTGGTGGCCGAGGCCCGGGCCGATCTCGACTGCGACGGGATCTACTCGTCCTATCTCCTCAGCGGGAGCATCATCGACGGTCAGCCAACCTTCGAGGAGATCGCGATCACGGACGAGCTCGAGTAGCGTCTCCTCCATTTCAAAGTTGACGTCAGCGCTCCATGGGCGCAACACTGGCTCCCGGTAACACCACCCATGCGCACCGCCGAACCCCAGCCCCAGCTCCGGAAAACCCAACAGGGGGCGATGATCGTGGCCACCCTCACCTCATTTCTCGCCCCGTTCATGGGGTCGTCGGTGAACGTGGCCCTGCCCCGCATGGGGGAGGAGCTCGCCCTGAGCGCCGTGATGCTCGGGTGGGTCAACATGGCGTTCCTCCTGGCGGCGGCGGCGTTCTCCATCCCCTTCGGCCGGCTGGGAGACATCTTCGGTCGGAAGAGGATCTTCACGGCGGGGCTCGCGGTGTTCACCGCCTCATCGGTGGTCATCGCCGTGGCCCCCACCGGCCTCGTCGTCATCCTGGGTCGGGCGGCCCAGGGGCTCGGGTCATCGATGATCTTCTCGGTGGGCATGGCCATCCTGATCTCCGTCTACCCCCCCGAGGAGCGGGGCCGGGTGCTGGGCATCAACGTGGGCGCGGTGTACCTGGGCCTCTCTTCGGGGCCCTTCGCCGGGGGGCTCATCACCGAGTACCTGGGCTGGCGCGCGCTCTTCTGGCTCAACCTCCCCGTGGGAACGTCGCTCCTGGCCACCAGCCTCCTCATGCTGAAGGGGGAATGGGCCGAGGATCGGGGCGCCCGGTTTGATCTCGCCGGTACGGCGCTCCTCGTCCCCTTCCTGCCGCTCACCATGTTCGCGTTCTCGCGGTTGCCCGACCTCGAGGGGATCGCCCTCCTCGCCACCGGCCTCATGGGACTCACCGCATTCATCGCTTTCGAGCGGCAACAGGATCAGCCCCTCCTCGATGTGCGGCTCTTCTACCGCAACCGGGTGTTCGCCTTCTCCAGCCTGGCCGCCCTCATCAACTACGCGGCCACGTTCGCGGTGGGGTTCCTGCTCAGCCTCTACCTGCAGAAGGCACGCGGGTTCCCTCCGAAGGCGGCCGGGGTCATCCTCGTCAGCCAGCCCCTGGTGCAGGCGGTGCTCTCTCCCATCGCGGGGCGGCTCTCCGACCGGGTCGCCCCGAGGAGCGTGGCGTCCCTCGGCATGGGGCTCTGCTTCGTCGGCCTGGTCCTGCTCAACTTCGTGCAACGGGAGACCCCCATCGCTTTCATCGTCGGCGCGCTGGTGTTTCTCGGGCTCGGGTTCGGCTTCTTCTCGTCCCCCAACACCAAGGCCATCATGAACGCCGTGGACCGGCGGATCTTCGGCGTGGCCAGCGCCGTGGTGGGGACCATGCGGCAGGTGGGCATGACCCTCTCCATGGGCATCGTCATGATGATCCTCTCCGTCCACCTCGGCGAGGCCGAGGTCGGTCCCCAGAACGCGGACGCCTTCGTGGACGGCATGCGGATAGCGTTCGGGGTGTTCGCCGGGATGTGCTTCCTCGGGATCTTCGCGTCCCTGGCGCGGGGCCGGGGGGAGCGGGGTTCTGAGTAAACCTACGGCTTCTCGATCTTCAACCGCTTCATCTGGCGCCAGAGGGTGGTGCGGTGGACGCCGAGCTCCTGGGCGGCGCGGGGAACCCGCCAGTAGTTGCGGGCCAGGACGGCCATGAGGCGATCCCGTTCGCCCTGAAAGCGCGCCTCGCCCTGCTGCCGACGGGGCCTCAGGGGGCGGGGCGTCACGGGGGGCGGCCGGTCGTCGTTGCGAAGGGCCGCCGGGAGATCCTGGACGCGGATCTCGGGGCCCGAGGAGATGATGAACGCGTGCTCCACGGCGTTCTCCAGCTCGCGGACGTT
>JBNLED010000100.1:0-19708 GCA_050304755.1 Polyangia bacterium
GCCGCCTTACCCTCGTCGTGCAGCTTGGCCTTGCCGGACGGGAACAAGATGTTGGAGGCCATCTCCACCACCATCCGCCCCTTGACGATGCGGATCTTGAGCTTCCCGGAGGTCACGAGGGACTGGAACTTCTCGATGACCTTGCGGTACTTGGCCATACGGGCCCGCTGGGCCTCCTGCTCGCGGCGAAGCTTCTCCTCCCGCGCCCGGGTCTCCTCGAGGTCCGTGGCCAGCGCGTTCTTGTCGCCGAGGAGGTTCTCGATGTTCTCACCCAGCTCGCCCAGTCGGGCCGCCAGCTTTTTACTCTCAGTCTTGAGGACGGCGATCTCCTCTTTCAGCTTTTTGTTCTCGTTGCCCGCGGCGGCGAGCTGTCCCTGAAGGTCTTCGATCTCCTTCAGCTTGGCGTTGTGCACCTCCTCCGGTATTCCACACGCCGCTACCAGGACCGTCGCGATAACAATCGTCGTGAGATGAATGGTTCTCATTCTCTGCTCCTCTCCTTTTCTCGCCTTGCGAGTTGAAAATTTAATTAGAAGGTTTACTTGCCCTGGGTGATAGGTCAAGCACGAATGACGCTTTTCAATCAGGCACCCCGTTTGAGTGTGGGGTCGTCCATCTCCTGGAACCATCCCAGCTCGAGCCCGGCCTTCCGAACGGTTCTGCGGGCCGCCGCGTACTCCGCCTCGGTGAGGGGACGGGCGATGCGCGCGACCGTGCCGGATCGGTGTGCCGGAAAGTACTGCCCCATGAGGCTGATATGGACGTCACCGAGGCGTTCCGCGATGGTCCGCATGACCCGCTCGGTACCGGAGCAACCGTTCGGCAGGACGAGGTGGCGGATAATCACCCCTCGCTCGCCGATCCCCTGATCATCGGTCCGGAGGGGCCCCACCTGCGCCAGCATCCGCTCCGCCGCGCGGACCGCGGTTTCGAAGTAGTCCTCGGCCCGGGAGAGCTCCCACGCGAGGTCGTCATCGCCGTACTTGATATCCGTGAGGTAGATATCCACCGTCCCGGCGAGCCGATCGATGGTGGCCGGCGTCTCGAATCCCGATGTGTTCCACACAATGGGGATGGAGAGCCCCTCCTCCCGGGCCAGGGAGACGGCGTGGATGATGTGGAGCGCGAAGGGGGTTCCGGTGACGATGTTGATGTTGTGGGCGCCCCGCTTCTCGAGGAGGAGCATGCGGCGGGCCATGGCGGCGACGGGGGTGCCCCGGCCGTGGCCGATCTGGCTGATGGGAAAGTTCTGGCAGTAGACGCAGCTCAAGGGGCAGTGGCTGAAGAACAGGGTGCCGGACCCTCGGGTGCCGGAGATGGGGGGCTCCTCGCCGACGTGGATGACGGCGCTGGCGATCCGGGCCTGATACCCGGCCCCGCAATCCCCCCGCTCTCCCCGCCGTCGATCGACACCGCAGTGCTTCGGACACAGGCGGCACCACGCCAACGGCTGATACCGCATATCCATGATGGGGTCTGCGCCCGATGCGTCGGATGGCATAGGCGGACCTTCGGGATCTATCGATCCGAGGCGTTGTCGTCGGAACCGGCGGGCTGATTCAGGTTGTTCAGGGCGCCCTCCACCCGGGACATGGAGCGGCGGATCTCGTCGATGTCCTCCTGGGTGGCCAGATCCAGCAGGCTCACCAGCTTCTCCTTCTGGCTGGTGATCGCGTTCGATATCTTGAACGGAATGGTCATGGCCCCTTCCACCATCGAGGCCACCTGCTCGTTCGACAGCACCTTGGTCACCGTCTCCGACTGCATCAGGGCCATTCCCTTTTCCATCGCCATCTTCTTGAGTGTATCAATCATTTGTAATCATCCTCATTCGACATTGGGTTCGAACCCCAGCCGCCCGGCCGAGCGCGCTGAGGCGGAGTTCATTTAAATGGCCCCGGCCCCTAAAAGTCAACAGGCTTTTCAGATTGGAGGCTTGGGTGTAGGCTCCCGGCATGTCCGTCACGCTCAAACAGCTGGCCCGGGAGGTCGGCGGATCGGTCCTCGGTGACGGGGAGGTGGAGATCCGTTCCCTCGATGCGATGGAGGATGCCACCGACCGCTCGATCTGTCCGCTGTTCCGACAGCGGATGCTCCTCTCGGCGCCGATGCTCCCCGCCGCGGTGCTGGCGACGAAGCGCCTCGCGAGATTCGCGCTGCAACGCGGCGTCCCTGGGGGGCTGATCCACGAGGCACCCCAGGCGGCCCTGGCCGGGCTGATCGATCGGTTCCATCCACCCCCTCCGGTGTCGGCGGGGATCCACGAGCGCGCGGTGGTGCATCCGAGCGCGAATCTGCACCCCACCGCGAGGGTGGCGGCGGCCGCGGTCATCGAGGAGGAGGTCTCCATCGGCGCGGAAAGCGTCATCGGGCCGGGGGCGGTGATCTGCCGGGGGAGCCGCCTCGGCGAACGGGTTCGGGTCGGGCCCGGGGCGGTGATCGGCTACGAGGGGTTCGGGTTCGTGCCCCTGCCGGACGGCGTGGTGAAGGTCCGCCAGGTGGGGCGGGTGGTCATCGAGGATAACGTCGAGATCGGTGCCAACACCTGCATCGACCGGGGCACCCTCGGCACCACCCGCATCGGTCGGGGGACCAAGATCGATAATCTGGTGCAGATCGGCCACAACACCCGGGTGGGCGAAGAGGTGTTGATGGCGGGACAGGCGGGGGTCGCGGGATCCTGCACGGTGGAGCGGCGGGTGCTTCTGGGGGGCCAGGCGGGCATCGCCGATCACCTGACCATCGGGGAAGGGGCGAAAGTGGCGGCCAAGAGCGGGGTGACCCGGAGCGTGAAGCCCCAGGAGGCGGTCGCGGGATATCCGGCGATGCCGCGGGTGAAATGGCAAAAGGCCATGGCCAATCTCGCGCACAGCAGTATAGTGAAGCCAAGAGACGCGGCGTACACGGAGGGCCTCATGAGCAAGAAGAAAACCCAAATAACCATCGATGATATCGTCACGATGCTCCCCCACAAGCCGCCGGCCACCATGGTGGACAGCGTGGAGGAGCTCGAGCCGGGGAAGCGCATCATCGCCCGGAAGAACGTGTCCATCTCGGATCCCTGTTTTCTGGGACACTTCCCCGGCCATCCCAGCATGCCCGTCTCTACGATGCTGGAGATTATGATCCAGACCAGCTGCCTCCTCGCCATGTATACGGAGAGCTACCCCCCGGCGAGCAAGGTCGTGGCGGTGGTGGGGCTCAGCGACGCCAAGTTCCATCGGATGATCCGGCCGGGCGAGAGCCTCCGCATCACCGCGGCCATCGGTCAGCGCCACAGCAACAACTGGCGGTTCCACTCGGAGGTGTTCGTGGACGATCTCATCGTCGCCGAGGCCCTGCTCTCCCTCTCGCTCGTGGATCGGGACGATACGCTGTAGACGAGATGAGCGCGCGGGTCGAATGGATTGACGGGACAAGACCCCAACTGGGCGAGGGGGTCGATCCGAGGGCGGTGATTTCCCCCTCGGCGGCGGTGGGCCCGGGGTGCACCGTCGGCCCCTTCGCCGTTATCGGCGATGACGTACGGCTCGGCGCCGCCTGCGTGATACATCCCCACGCGGTGATCAGCGGACCCACCGTGCTCGGCGACGGAAACGAGGTGTGCTCCTTCAGTTGTATTGGCGGCGCGCCGCAGGATCTGCGCCACAACGGCGAGCCCACGACCCTCATCATCGGCGACGGAAACGTCTTCCGGGAACATGTCACCGTCAATCGTGGGACGGTTCACGGCGGCGGCCGGACCGTCATCAAGGACCGGAACCTCTTCATGGCCTATACCCACGTCGCCCACGACTGCGCCATCGGTTCCCACGTGGTCATGGCCAACCACGCCACCCTGGCGGGACACGTCACCGTCGAAGACCACGCCGTGTTCGGCGGGATGGTGGGTGTGGGAACCTTTCTCCGGGTGGGGGAGTCCGCCATGCTGGCCGCCGGGTCCATGGTGGAGCGGGAGGTGCCGCCGTTCTGCATCATCGCCGGGGATCGTGCGAAGCTCCGCGCGGTGAACCGGGTGGGGCTGGACCGGCGAGGGATAGCCCCGGAGGCCAAGCAGCAGATCAAGGCGCTGTTCAGGATGCTCAAGACCCCCGGGCTCACGTTGCCGGAGATCATTCGACGGTGGCAGACCGCCACTCCCGCGGCCGCCAGGACCCCGGAGGCGCTCCGCATGGCGCGCTTTCTCGAGACCGCGACCCGCGGGCTCACCCGATGACCCGACCCGTCGGCCTGCTCGCGGGCAACGGGGTCTACCCGAAGCTTCTGGCGGACCGCCTCGCCCGCGCGGACCTGAAGATCATCGCCGCGGGCCTCCGGGGTCAGACCGATCCCTCCCTCATTGAGCACGTGGATCGCTATGCGCCGTTCGATCTGGGCGCGCTCAAGCGCACCGCGGCCTACTTTACGGAAGATGGCGTCGAGGCGCTCTATCTCGCGGGCGGGGTCCGGCGACCGGTGGCGTGGCGTCACCTCCGGCCGGATGGGATCGCCGTGAGGCTCCTGCTCAAGACCCTGATCGCCGGCGATGACACCCTGCTGCGGGGGGTGGCGGCGGCGTTCGCCGCTCTCGGCCTCCCGGTGGCGGATCCCAGGCCATACCTCAATGATCTTCTGTCACCGCCGGGGCGGTTGGCGGGGCCGTCTCCCACGGCCTCGACCCTAACCGATCTCGCGGTGGCCTGGACCGCCGCGAAGGCGGTGGGCAGGCGGGACGGGGGCCAGGCCGCGACGGCGCGGGGGGGGCGAGTGACCGGCGTGGAGGGGAAACGGGGAACCAACGACCTCATCGCCAGAGCCGGAAAAGGGGCGGTGCTCGCCAAGGTGGTCAAGCCGGGTCAGGACCGCCGCTTCGATCTGCCCGCCGTCGGCCCGGACACCGCCCGGGTCGCTCACGCCGCCGGCCTCACCGCCGTCGCCGTGGAAGCCGGGGGCGTTCTTCTTCTCGAGCGGGAGCGGCTCGTCAGCGCCTTCGACAGCTATGAGATATCGCTGGTCGGATACCCTTCACCGGGACGATCTAGGGAGAGCGCTTCTCCGGATCTTTCTCGGACTCCATGATTTCGCGGAGCTGCCGCAACCCGGCGCTGAGGAGCTTCGAGACCCAGGAGGTGCTCACCTTCATCTCCCTTGCGATCTCAGGGAGGTTGAGATCTTCGTAGAAATAGTGCTCGATGACGAAACGCTGCTTAACGGGGAGCGTCTCAACATAGATCTTCATTCGGGTGGCGATCTCCTGGTTCGCGACGATATCCTCCGCTTCGGGAGGGACCGATGAGCAGTTCTTGGTATCCTCCACATAAGACGTGACATAGGCCGTCGCGAGATCCTTCAGTTGATTGGAGAGCCGGTGGACCGCCTCGGTGCTGTCCCTGGGCGGCGGATTCTGGGACTGGTAGTGCATCATCTCGGTGGCCCGCCGCAGAAAAGCGATCTTCCGCTGGAGCCTCCGGGGAAACCAACCGGCGGCGGCGATGCCGTCATAGATGGCGTAGCGCATTCTCAGCTCGACATAGGATCGGAACGACGCCTCCCGCTCCGGGTCGAACTTCTTCGCCGCGGAGACCAGCCCCACCATGGCGTTCGCCCGCATGTCCTCCTCGAGGTTCGGGTCGTTGATGCCGAGCTTCCGCTTCTCTATCGCCACCACCCTATCCACAAGGGGGAGGTGTTTTTCGACGAGCGCCTGCGGATCGGAAGAAATCATGGGCGCATCATAACACGACGTCCCGGACGGGCAACGGGGATAACTCTTCGATATCACGCTTTCTCAAACGCCCCCGGCTTGGTATATAGTCAGACCCATGAGGACACTACCGACGCTTGTCTTTATTATTCTCCTGGTCTTCGGGGCGCGGCCCATCGCCGCGGACACCGGGACGCTCGAACGGCTCACCCTCGACCAGTGCGTGGAGCGGGCCGTCAGAAACAGCAACACCCTCCGCGCCGAGCGCCACCGGCTCGAGTCCTTCGAAGCAGAGATCAAGCAGCTCTACTGGACCCCCTTCTCCAACGTGTTCGTGGAGGGATTCGCCACCATGGTGCCCGATAAGTGCATCGATAAGCAGCGGCTCGAGGAGGAGGGGGTCGTGACCGCCTGTGGTGGAGACGATGCGCATCTCGATGAGTTCGATTACAAAGACCAGGATTGGGGGCCCAAGTTCATGTTCAAGGCGGGGTTCACCCTCCCCCTCTACACCTTCGGGAAGATGTCGAGCGGGGTCAAGGCCCTCAAGGCGGCCGAGAAGGCCAAGAAGGCGGAGTACCCGCGGTTCGAGCACAAGGTGCGCTTCCAGGTGGCCCAGGCCTACAACGCGGTGGCGGGCGCCCGGGAGATGCTCTACACCATCGGAAAGGGAAAGAAATACCTGAAGCAGGCCCGCGACAAGATAGAGGAGGACCTGGAGAAGGAGACCGGTGAGGCCACCCAGATTGACCTTATCAAGATCAAGGTGTTCGAGGGGGAGGTCGCTCAATACGAGGCCCAGGCCGTCGAGATCGAACGCGTGGGACTGGCCGCGCTGCGGATGCTGGTGGGGGGGGGCGACAGAGAGAAAATCGACATCGAGGACAAGCCCCTGGAGCGGGATCCGGAGGAGCTGGCCCCCCTCGACTCCTACAAGGACTCGGCCCTATCGCTGCGGCCGGAGCTCAAGGCCCTCAACCACGCGGTGCGGGCCATGGAGGCCAAGGTGTCGCTCCGCAAGGCGGAGTTCTGGCCCGACTTCTTCATCAAAGGGGGGATGGCCCTCGGCCGGACGCCGGGACGGACGGACATCTCCAACTGGGTGCTGCGGGACAATGACAACTACGGTCCCGGATGGGGGGTCGGTGTCGGGCTGAGGTACACCTTCGACATCGGCCTCGATATCTTCAAGCTCAAGCAGGCCAAGGCCGAGCTGGCCGCCCTCACCACCGACCAGCGGGCCGCCCTCGACGGGATCATGCTGGAGGTGGAGAAGACCTATCACCATGTGGCCGCGACCCGGGATGCCCTGGCGGCGCTCAACGAGTCGAAGCGGCTCGTCAAGGGGTGGATATCCGCGGTGCTCCAGAACCACGCCATCGGGCTGGCCGACGCCAAGGATGTCAAGGACGCGCTCAAGGAGTACTTCAAGGTGATGGCCTCCCTGCACAAGACGACCCACGACTACAATGTCGGGATGGCCGAGCTCGGACGGGTGACCGGGGCGCCTTTCCATCGGGATTGAATACCGGTACAATCAAGAGCGTCTGATCGACTGTAATGACACTGCACCAGGAGCAGGAGATGAACCAGATGATGAAAATTTTTCCATTGATTTTGATAAGTTTCTTTTTGGGGATGGAAGCGATGGCCAACGCCGGGGAGACCCCCACCGGGTTTCTGAAGGCCAAGGACGAGAAGCTGAAGCCCCTCCTCACCAACACCGAGAAGAACAAGAAAACGATCATCAAGACCATCAACTCAATGATTGATTTCGAGACGCTGTGCAAGGACTCCCTCGGCGCCAACTGGGACGCCCGATCCGAGACGGAGCGAAAGGAGTTCAGCAAGACCCTCAAGGGCCTCATCGAGAAGAACCTCATCAAGCGGCTCAAGGACTCCAAGGACAACACCATCACCTACGGCACGGAGACGGTCAAAGAGGACAAGGCCTCCGTGAGCACGGTCGTGAGGGTGGGGGGGAATTCAAGGGAGGAGACCGAGGTGGTCTACAAGATGCGGAAACAGGGCAAGACCTGGATCGTCATCGACATGATCACCGACGGCATCAGCCTGGTGAGCAACTATCGCGATCAGTTCACGAGCCACATCAATAAAAAAGGGTGGGACGATCTGATGAAGACGATGACGGACAAGCTGAACGAAAAAGAGTGACCCTCCAGACTTCAGAAACATCAATCCGAGAATTCGCCGAAGCTCAATCCTCCTCGTTGACCACCAGATTGATCTCTGTTCCCAGCGGGGCGATGGCGCCGGCCTCGGGCTCCTGGGAGAGCACGATGTTGGCGTCTTTGTAATCGTTGTACTTCCAGGTGACTTTCCCCTTCTTGAAGCCCGCCTCTTCCAGCTCCTTCTTCGCCTTGCCGAAATATTTGTTGGTCACGTCCGGAACGAGCATCCCCGCCGGCGACATGACGATGTCCACCTTCTTACCCTCCTCGACCTTGGTCCCGGGCTTGGGATCCGCATCGGTCACGGTGCCGGGATCCCCAGTGCCGGTCTCATCGATATCCCCGACGGCTAGCCCCTTGTCGGTGAGGAGCTCCTTGGCATCGTCGATGGGCTTTCCGATGATCTCCGGTACCTCGATCTCCTTCACGCCTAAAGAGACCACCACCTTGATGGCCCCGCCGGCGTTGAGATCAGAGCCGGCCATGGGATCCTGATCGACGATCTGCCCTTTGGGGACCTTGCTGTCCTCCCGCTCACCGCTCACCAGCAGCCGCAATCCCCTGGCGCGCACCACGTCCCCGGCAATCTCGGGGGTGACGCCGATGATGGAGGGGACATTGCGCACATCCTTCGCCTCCTTTTCATCTTCGTTGGCGAGCGGCTTGAAATTGCCGGTCAGGATAAGGATGGCGAGGGTGACCACCAGCGAGGTGGCGAGAGAGGTGAAAAAGGCGACCGGAGCTACCGAGGGCTGACGGTTGGGTCTGTTTTCGTAGTTCATGACGACTCCTTCAATAAAGGGTTGTTTTTCGGAATTATATAGGGATCGGAGGGATCGTGCCATGGCGAAAAAGAGAAACTGGTCGGAGGGCCTGTTCAGGGCTCCAAACGGATTCGGGTCCGAACCACCCAGGAACGGTCCGCTGCGTCATCGCCGAACGCCGCGCGCAGCACCTCCAGAGGCTTCGCCCCTCCGGACCCGGGCAGGTGCAGCGAAAACACTACCGGAAGGGCGCCGGTGGGAACGGCGAACGGGAGCTCGATGGCGAGGTCGGCGGGCAGGGAGACGTCGATGATGTAGGGTCTGATGTCGACTGTTTGGGTCCTGCCCTTGCGGGTGCGTTCCACCTCGATGGCCTCTCTCGCGAGCATCTCGGGGATTCCCTTCTCGGCGGCCGCTCCGGACAGGGGCACGAACGCGAGGAACTCGGCCGTCTCGATTCTCTTGCTGAGGCTCCGCTTGTCGTCCGGAAGGATCTCGGCGTCCACGAAGGCGAAGTCGGGGGGCACGGACCGCTCGAGCCGCACGAGGATCTCCTCCACCGGGGGCGGATCGATGAGCCGCACCTCCAGGGGATCCCGGAGGGCGGCCATCCCCACCGGCAGCGGCGGCCCGCTCACCAGCTTGGGCTTCGGGTTGAACCCCTTGGTGTAGTAGAGCTCGAGCCCGGCGCGGCGGAAGCTCCGCATCACATGGCGCATGGAATCGAGGTGGCCGATATAGATCTGTCGACCCCATTTGGAGAGGTGGAGCAGCACCCTGACGGCCGTGCCCGTGTCGCTCATGGCGCGAGGCCTCGGCTTGCCCTTCTGTCGCGCCGGCGGCGGCGGCAGCCGGTCGATTCGGCTCTCGGATCGGGGGGCCCGTAAGGGGACGCTGCTCCGCCGGCATTTCAGCCCGCAGTGATGGCATGAGAAGCGGTCGGTGTGGCCCTCCTTGATGAAGCGCCCGCAGGGCTCGGTGGGCACCGCCTCCCTCGCGGCGTCCCGCTCGCTTCTCAAAAAGCCCGGATCCACCCCCGTCGAGATGTGACCCCACGGGAGGGGGACGTCATCCGGGATGGCGGCGAGCTGGGCCGGAAGGTCGACGGTTTCGAGGACCGCGTCCCAGACCGTTTGGTTGTACATCTCTCCCCATCCGTCGAACCGGGCGCCTCTGTCCACCGCCGCCTCCAGCACTGCGGCGAGGGAGACGTCCCCCCGGCAGAGGACCCCCTCGAGGAGCGACAGGGATGCGGAGTGGGTCTGCACCTTGAGCTTCTCCCTCCGGCCGAGAGCCAGCAGGACCTTCTGTCGTCTGTCGATCTCCTCGCCGTCGATCATCGCCTCCCGCTCGAACGGCGTGAAGGGTTTGGGAACGAAGGTGGAGACCGAGATGGTGACGGTGGGCGTGCGTCCGTGGAGCCGCCGGCGGCCGAAGTCCCGGACCCGCTTGGCCAGGGCGATGATGGCCGCGAGATCTTCATCCGTTTCCCCCGGCAGGCCGATCATGAAGTAGAGCTTGATGCGGCTGAGCCCCCAGTCGAAGAACCGGGCGGCCGCCGTGATCAGATCCGCCTCGGTGATGTTCTTGTTGATGGCGTTCCGCAGCCGCTCGCTGCCGGCCTCGGGCGCCAGGGTGACGCCGGTGGCCCGCAGCCGGCTCAGCACCTCCACCACCGACGCGTCGAGGCCGTAGGCCCGAAGGGAGGGGACGAAGAAGGAGACCCGGCGGGGGGTGTAGCGATCCCCCAGGTCGGCGAGCATGGCGGCGATCTGGCTGTGGTCCGCGGTGGAGAGGGAGGCCAGGGAGACGCCGTCGAAGCCGGCGCAGCCGACCGCCCGCTCCACGGACGCCGCCACCTCGTCGCGGGTCCGCTCGCGGACCGGACGGTAGAGGAACCCAGCCTGGCAGAACCGGCAGCCGCCGGCGCACCCGCGGGCCACCTCCACGCTGAACCGGTCGAACACGGCCTCCACGTTGGGCACTATCGTCCCGCCCGCGGCGTGAGGTCCCAGCTCGGGCACACGCGCCCAGGCGGCCACCGGGGCCGGTGTGTCGACGACGGTTCGTTTGGTGGCGGGGACGGATCGGCGGGGCAGCGCGCTCGGCGCGAACACCGAGGGCCGCTCGGCCAGTCGGGCGATGACCTCCCGGCGGGTCAACCCCTTCGCCTTGGCCTCTCGGGCGGCTTCGATGAGCTCGGGCAACGCGACCTCCCCGTCCCCCACGAGGGCGAGGTCGAGGAAGGGCGCCAGGGGCTCGCAGTGTGCCGCCAGCGGCCCACCCGCGAGGACGATGGGGTGAGACTCCTCCCGCGTCTCGGCGCGTCGGGGGATTCTCCCGAGATCCAGCATGGCGATGAGGTTCGTGTAGGTGAGCTCGTACTGCAGGGAGAAGCCGAGAATGTCGAAGTCATGAAGCGGACGGGCGCGCTCGAGGGAGACAAGGGGCACCTCCCGGGACCTGAGCTCGGCCTCCAGATCCGGCCACGGCATGAACACCCGTTCGCAGAAGACCCCGGGGAGCCCGTTGAGGGTTTCGTACAGGACCCCCAGCCCGATGTGGCTCATCCCGATTTCGTAAATGTCCGGGTAGGAGAGGGCGATGGAAAATGCGTCGTCGCCTCCCGCCGCGGCGCCGAACTCGCCGCCCACGTATCGCCCCGGCTTCTCGACTTTCTTGAGAAAGGCAGCGTACGGATGATCAATCATGGCTATGTCCTCGAGGCGAAACCGACGGCTCCGCGGATGGCCCGAAAAAAAAACCCCTCGGCTTTCGGGCCAAGGGGTTTAGAGCGGGAGACGGGATTTGAACCCGCGACGTCAACCTTGGCAAGGTTGCACTCTACCACTGAGTTACTCCCGCAAGGTGGATGTGTTTTTATCTGTTCTTTCGGTAAGGGTCAAGACCCGAAAACAGATTAAACGCCGATCGAAATCAGGCCGTCAAGAACGACTGCGTCCGGGAGGTGGGGAGCCGCCACCAGAGGGTGGATTTCGGCCCGGTTGACGTAGGCCGCGAGCTCGGTGACCAGGGTGGAGAACCGGGCGACGCCTCGCGCGAGCTTGAGAGCGGTCCCTTCGTCGGGCGCGAGGTGGGCGTCGAGGATCGCCCGGTGGGCCGCCGGTGTGGAGGCGGGCGCGCAGAGGGCCGCGCCGGCCCGACCGATGGTGTTCCCGGCTCCGATGAGCACGAGACGCCCGAATACCGGGTGATCCTCCAGCTTGAGCCAGAGGTGTGTCTTCGCGGCGACCTGCTCCGCCACCAGCACCCCGAGGGCCTGGGGGGGACCGAGGGCGGCGCTGATCCCCATGAGGGTGTGCGCCGCCTGCCGTCCCGCCGAGGGGCCCTCCACATCGGTGATGACGGCGCCGAGGGCCTCCTTGCCCTCGAGCTTGGGCTTGACCAGCTTGAAGACAGCCTTGCCGCCGAGGGTCTTGGCGAACCGCGAGGCCTCGCTCGGTGAATGGCAGAGGCGCTCTCGGGGGAGCGCGAGACCGTAGGCCTGGAAGATTTGCTTGGAGCCGGTCTCCGAGAGCAGTCGCGGCGGCGGCTGGAGAAATAGGGAGATGGCCCCCCGATCCGCCACCACGGTGTCGTCCACCCCCTGGGACTCGGGCCGAAGCAGGGCGAGGGCATCGATTATCTCCTCAGGAAAGAGCGCTTCGGAGATGGTTTTCTTTTTGATGGAGAGCGCCACGCCGCCCTCGGTCGCCGCCAGGGAGAGGGGGGATCGTCTGGCCGCGAGGCCGGCCCTTGTCAACGCGCCGACGAGATGTGTCTTAACGGCGTTCGCCCTGCCGACTACAGAGATCCCCGGCCACGGGACATTCACGAGGGAGGGGTAGATTTCGGCGGCGCGGGCGATGACGGAGAGCCGGGGCTCGTTTCTTCCGCCGTGCTGGACGATCCCCCGCTCCAGCAGCCACCGATCCCGGTAATCGACCGATTCCCGTCGGTGCCCCGGAGTCCAGACGAGCGCCCGGCCGCCCATCCCGACGACGGTCGACACCAGCTCGAACGGATCTCTCCCGAGTCGCGTTGAGGGCACCAGAATCAGCAGCCCCGGCGTTTCGAAGAGCGCGAGGGCTCTTTTGAGCCACCGGTCGGAACCGTAAACGCACCCCGAGGGGTTGAGGTCGACCGTCGCGAGCGCCCGGACGATCCACGCCGCGCTCTCGCGGTCCCACGCCGCAATCACGGGTTTTGGGAGGTGTTTCGATGCGGTCGATCGACTCATGATGGGACCAGTCTACCGATGCAATCCGGTTTGGGCAAATCGAGGGCATGTCTTGTTTTCTTGAAAATCGTTCGGACGACGCCGGGCCGGCGGCCCCGATCAGAGGAGAGAAAAATCGTGTTCAATATTATTTGACGAGGCGTACAATGCAATCTAACATTCATTTGCAAGATCTCATGTACACCAAAAGACATATTTGTCTCCCGTCGTTTCATCACACCAACACAAAGAGATCTTCTCTGTAAACAATGACACGAGAAGACCAGAATCCCGAGGAAGAGAAAATGGCAGACTCCAAAACCTCGCCCAAAGGTACCGTTTACCTAACGGAAGAACACTGTAAGGGGTGCTCCTACTGCGTGGTCTTCTGCCCCACCGAGGCGCTCGCCATGGGGGGACGGATGAACCGGAAAGGGTATCACCTGCCGGAGCTGGTGGACCCGGAGAAGTGCAATGGTTGTGACATGTGCGGCCTGTTCTGTCCGGACTTCGCTATTTTTGGCGTGAACTTCAAAAAACAAGCAAAAAAAGAAAAAGAGAGCAAATCGTCATGAAAGCAGATCCCTTCGTCGTGGCAACCGGCAAGCACTTCATCGACGGCAACGATGCCTGCGCCGAGGGCGCCATCGCCGCCGGTTGTCGATTCGCGGCGGGGTATCCCATCACCCCGTCAACCGAAGTCGTGGAGCACCTGGCCAAGCGATTCCCCCTCATCGGCGGCATGTTCATCCAGATGGAGGATGAGGTCGCGTCGTCGATCTGCTTCCAGGGGGCGGTGTGGGCCGGCGTCAAGGCCATGACCGTCACCTCCGGTCCGGGCCTCTCCCTGATGATGGAGCACATTGGCCTGGCCGCCATGCTGGAGACCCCCTGCGTGATCGTGGATGTCCAGCGGGCGGGGCCCTCCACCGGGCTCCCCACGCTGCCCGCCCAGGGGGACGTGATGCAGGCCCGCTGGGGCTCCCACGGGGACTACGAGCTCATCGCGCTGGCGCCGAGCTCCCCCCAGGAGTGCTTCGACCACGCCATCACCGCGTTCAACCTGGCGGAGCGGTACCGGGTGCCGGTGATGTTCATGATGGACGAGATCACCGGGCACATGCTGGGCAAGGTGACCATCCCGCCGGCGGACGAGATCGAGCTGGTGGAGCGTGCCTTCACCCAGCGCCCCGTGGGGGAGTACCTGCCGTATAAGATTTACGAAGGGGACCAGCCGGAGATGGTGCGGGCGGGCATGGGACACCGCATCCACACCACTGGGCTCACCCACAACGAGCAAGGCTACCCGGACATGAATGCCGAGGCCCAGGACAAGCTGGTGCGACGGTTGTGCAACAAAGTCCTCGACCACGTGGAAGATATTTGCATTTACAACGCGGACCAGATTGAAGGCTCCGATGTCACGGTCGTCGCCTATGGCATTACCGCCAGCGTTGCGTCCCACGCCGTGGGGCTGGCGCGGAGCAAGGGCCTCAAGGTGGGGCTTCTGCACCTTACGACTCTGTGGCCCTTCAACGACAAGCTCATCGCGGACGTCGCCGACAACACCAAGAGCATTATCGTCGCGGAGCTCAATCTGGGGCAGCTCGTTCACGAGGTGGAGCGGGCCAGCCGGTGCAAGGTGCCGGTGCACCTGTTGGGCCACGCCGGGGGGGCTATCATCGATCCGGAGACCATGCTGAAGAAGATCGAGGAGGTGGTGTCATGAGCGAGCGACCCGAGAATCCCGTCAACGCAATCCTTCGAACCGAGCGGATGCCCCACATCTGGTGTCCGGGGTGCGGCATCGGCACCACCGTAAACTGCTTCGCCCGCGCCATCGACAAGGCGGGGATTGATCTGGATCACCTCCACGTTGTCTCCGGCATCGGCTGCAGCGGCCGGGTGGCGGGCTACATGGCAGTGGACTCCTTCCACACCACCCACGGGCGGGCCATCGCTTTCGCCACCGGGCTCTCCCTGTCGATGCCGAAATCCAAGGTGGTGGTTTACTCCGGCGACGGCGATCTCTCCGCCATCGGCGGCAACCACCTCATCCACGCGGCCCGGCGGAACATCGATATGATGGTGGTGTGCGTCAACAACTTCACCTACGGGATGACCGGCGGCCAGGTGACCCCCACCACGCCCTGCGAGGCCAAGGCCAGCACTACCCCCTACGGTGCCTTCGAGAGCACCTTCAACCTGCCCAACCTGATGGATGCCTGCGGTGCCTCCTTCGTGGCCCGCTGGACCGCGTTCCACGTGCGGAAGCTCACCAAGACCATGACCAAGGCGCTCAGCTCCAAGGGGTTCAGCTTCATCGAGATCATTGCCCCCTGCCCCACCCTCTTCGGACGGCGCAACAAGCTGGGGGACGGGGCCGCGATGATGCAGGAGCTGAAGGATCGGGCGGTCATCAAGGAGGACGTGCCCACCGCCGAGGTGAGCCTCGACTTCGACGGGGAGATCGTCTGCGGCGAGTTCGTGGAGCGGGAGGCCAGGACGCTTCGGGAGAGCTACGAGGCGCAGATGAAAAAGGTCCTCGGTGACAGGTTCAAGCCATATGAGGGAGCGCAATGAGCAAGCACGATATACGGATATGCGGGCTGGGCGGCCAGGGGGTGATCATGACCGGTATCATCATCGGGAAGGGCGCCGCCATCTATGAGGACAGACACGCCACGCTGGTGCAGGCCTTCGGGCCGGAGGCGCGGGGCAGCACGGTGTCGGCCCAGGTCATGGTGTCGGACGATCCTATCCCCTACCCCTACATTCGCCACTCCGATATCCTCATGGCCTTCGGCCAGGGGGCCTATGACAAGTTCGTCGGCGAGATGCGGGAGAGCTCCATCCTGGTCTACGAGGACGAGCTCGTAGTCCCGGACGACAAGCTGCCCGAGGGCGTCAAGACCTACGGTATCCCCGGCACCCGCCTCGCCGAGGAGGAGATGGGGCGGCGTATCGTCTTCAACATGGTGATGGTGGGGTTCTTCACCGGCGTCACCGGGCTCATCGACTTCGAGGCCATGAAAGAGGCCGTCGCCGATTCTGTCCCCAAGGGGACCGAGGCCTTCAACATCAAGGCCCTCACCCTGGGATACGAGACCGGACGCTCCAAGCTCGGGTAGCTCCCGGCAGAATCCGATGGGAGCGATGGTCCTCCCAACAGCGCGGTCCGATCACTTTCGCATCGCTGCGGGTTTCAATCCGCTGACGAGATGACCGCGCAAAAAAGACATTTCTCTCCACCCCATTTCCCTTGTCGAAGTCTACATTCATATAGGAGGTTTTATTAGAAAAAACATTATTGTAGGGAAACCATCTCCATCTTGCCTCGGATTTCAAGTACGAGAATTACAGGTTTACCCCTCACAAATATTGGAAAAGCTTTAAATAAGTGAGCAATAGATTCATGCGTCGAAAATGGATTCATCCCCGTCCAAAGAAACCCAAAGACGCTGATTCTCCGATGTTTATCTGTTCAGGTAATAATTCTACAGAAGAGAAAGAAATCTCCGGTGTTAGGAGACGGCGGGTTCTATTCGCCCGGGGCGACGATAGGGAAATCAGACGCGCTGCCGAGGGTGATTCGAATGTTAAGGGATACAGGTCCGATGCGATTGTGCTCGGGGACAGTAATATGAGCATGCGGATCGGTGGTGACACCGACGTATGCATTAATCACAAGTCATAAAGACTTAAAAGAATCGGAGCAGAAATAAAAATGGCACAAAAATGGGGATGGAACCTCTGGATTGGACTGTGGCTTACATGGACGGCCCTTGCTACGGGCTGCGCGAGCGACGAGACCCCGGCGCTGGACGGCGGCGTCGACACCAGCGGCACGGGGGACGCAGATTCCGATACGGACGCGGATTCCGATACCGACGCGGATTCCGATACCGATACAGACAGTGACACTGATGCGGACACCGACTCAGACGCGGATTCGGATTCCGATTCTGATACCGATTCCGACACCGATACGGATAGCGACGCAGACACGGACAGTGATTCGGATACCGATTCTGACAGCGATTCGGATTCGGATACCGACTCTGACAGCGATTCGGACACTGATACGGATGCCGACGGGGATACCGATGTGGATTCCGACATGGACACTGATACGGATACCGATACGGATACCGACGGGGATACGGACACCGATACGGACGGGGATGCGGACGCGGACACGGACGCCGACTCGGACACCGACACGGATGGGGATACGGACGCCGATACGGACGCGGACACGGATGCCGATTCGGACGCCGACGGCGACTTCGAGGAGAACTCGGGGGCGTCGGGGGACAACCCCATCGTGCAGACCCTCTATACCGCCGATCCGGCGCCGGTGGTCTTCGACGGCCGGCTATACGTCTACACCACCCACGACGAGGACAACCTGGTGGACAATTTCTTCACGATGTACGACTGGCGGGTGTATTCCACCACGGACGTCGTCAACTGGACCGACCACGGCTCGCCGATGCACTACAACGACTTCAGCTGGGCCACGGGGGACGCGTGGGCGGCTCAGGCCATCGAGCGGGACGGAACCTATTTCCTGTATGTGCCGGTCATCGGCGGCCGGGGAAAATCCATCGGTGTCGGGGTATCGGATACACCGGAGGGACCCTTCACCGACCCCCTCAACGCGCCCCTCGTCGATCCAGGGGGGTGGGACAATATCGATCCCACGGTGTTTATTGATGATGACGGCCAGGCCTATCTGTATTGGGGAAATCCCGGCCTGAAGTATGTGCGGTTGAACGAGGACATGATTTCCTACTCCGGCGGCGTCGAGGAGATCAACCTGACGCCGGAGAGCTTCGGAGCGCGAAGCGGTGATCCCGAGCGTCCCACCACCTACGAAGAGGGGCCGTGGTTCTACAAGCGGAACGATCTCTATTACATGGTCTTCGCCGGCGGCCCCATCTCCGAGCACATCGGGTACTCCACGAGCCCGGGGCCGACCGGACCGTGGACCTACGGCGGGGTAGTGATGCCCCCGGCGGGGAGCAGCTTCACCAACCATCCGGGGGTCGTGGACTACAAGGGGAAATCGTACCTGTTCTACCACAACGGCGCGCTGCCGGATGGCGGCGGGTACCACCGCTCCGTGTGCGCTACCGAGTTCGAGTACAACGGCGACGGCTCCATCCCGGAGCTCAGTATGGACAGCGCGAGCCGTCGGGGCGTCGGCAGCTTGAATCCCTACATCCAGCAGGAGGCCGAGACCATCGCCTGGCAGTCCGGCATCGAGACCGAACGGTGCAACGAGGGCGGGATGAACGTCGCGGACATCAACAACGGCGACTGGATCAAGGTCCTGGGGGTGAACTTCGCGAACGGCGCCAGCTCGTTCGAGGCCAGAGTCGCCTCGGGCGGAAGCGGCGGGAATATCGAGATTCACCTGGACGGCGAGTCCGGAACCCTGATCGGTACCTGCGCCGTCGCGGGAACCGGCGACTGGCAGTCGTGGGAGACCGTGACCTGTGATGTGGAAGATGTCACCGGGATTCATGATGTGTATTTCAGATTCACCGGTGGTGGAGACTACCTGTTCAATTTCAACTGGTGGGTGTTCAATGCCTGAGTCGACAACGGGAGAAGCAATGAAAATGGCGCGGTGGGTTGCGACAAGCCTATCGCGTGCACATCCTTCGGCCCAGATAGCGAAACCTGTCGTTTGAAGGTTTGGAGTTTTTGCGATTTTAAAGGATCCCTGTTTTGAGCAGGGCAATTGTGGAGGAAAACATGAAACGGAAAAGATTGGTTTTATTGGGCGTTTTCATTTCGATGATCTCCCTCGCGATGGGGTGTGCGGATGACACCGGGGGGAATAGGGGCCCAGGAATGGACACCGGGTATGGATATGCCGACGCAGATACCGATGCGGACGCGGACACGGACACGGACGCCGATACGGACACGGATGCGGATACGGATTCGGACGCCGATACGGACACGGACGCCGATACGGATACGGACACGGATACGGATGCGGATACGGATACGGACGCGGACACGGATACGGACGCGGATACGGATACGGACGCGGATACGGACGCGGATACGGATTCGGACACGGATGCGGATACGGACGCGGACACGGATGTGGACACGGACGCGGATACGGACGCGGACACGGACGCGGACACGGACGGGCCTTGTGAGTATGAGTGTATGGCGAACTGCACCGGACAGGGGGGGACGGAGGTCGCCGGAACCTGCGAGCAATTCTGGCAGCAGTGTTGTGATTTGGGGGAGGGCGACGCGGACACGGATGCGGATACGGACGCGGATACGGACGCGGATACGGACGCGGACACGGATGTGGACACGGATGCGGACACTGACGCCGATGCGGATTCGGATTCAGATGGGGATGCCGACGGCATGTTCGTGGGCAACATCACCACCCGGGGCTCCGTCCGGTCGGACTATATGCAATTCTGGGATCAGATCACCCCGGAGAACGAGGGCAAGTGGTCGTCGTGCGAGAGCAACCGGGACAACTACAGCTGGGGCGGCGTCGAGCGGGTGTACGACTTCGCCAAGGAGAACAACATCCCCTTCAAGCAGCACACCTTTGTCTGGAACAACCAGTCCCCGTCCTGGCTCAACGGGATGGGCGGCACCGAAGCGGCGGGGGAGATCGAGGAGTGGATCCACGATTTCTGCACCAAGTTTCCGGACACGGAGATGATCGACGTGGTCAACGAGTCGACCCCGGGTCACGCGCCGGCCCAGTATGCCCAGGCGGCCTACGGGAATGACTGGATCACCAAGGTGTTCGAGATCGCCCAACAGGAGTGCCCGAACTCGATCCTCATCCTGA
>JBNLED010000101.1:0-25577 GCA_050304755.1 Polyangia bacterium
TGATGGCCCGGAGTCGCGCCCTGTTCGCGCGGTTTCATCCGCTGCACGTGCTGCGGTTCAGCCTAGCGGCCATGGTCGTGCGCTGGGCCGCGACGGCGCTCCTCACCGACGTCCGCCTCCTGATGTTGCTGCAACCCCTCCATGCCCTCAGCTTCGCCGCCGTCTGGCTGGCGGGGCTGGAGCTGGTCCGCCGGCTCGCCCCCCCAAGCCTCTTGGCCACCGCGCAGGGACTGCTCACCGCCGCGGTCTCCGTGGGGGGCGGTCTGTTCATGCTGGTCTGGGCGCCCCTCTACACCGCCCTCGGCGGCAACGTCGTCTTCGCGGCCGCCGCGGCCGTCGGCACAATTGCGACGGCGGTCGGTCTTCGCCTGCGGGTGAAGGTGTAATCAAGTGACGTGCTCGCTGTCAAAACGAGATCGGGCCTGCCTAATACCCGACCGGTGTTCGGCTACCGGGACTGTCAGAAACCTCTTTTCGCCTTCGGGGGCAACGGCAGCGCGTTAGGGGGCAGCGGCGGCGCGTTAGAGGGCAGCGGCGGCGCGTTGGAGGGCAGCGGCGGCGCGTTGGGGGGCAACGGCGGCGCGGCGGAGACCATCGGCGGCGTCGGCGCGCTCGGTCGCGGCGGCGTCGAGGGGCGGGGAACGGGAATACTCGATCGTCTCGTTTTAATCGCGGCTTGCTCCTGTTGTTTCCGCGCCTCTTCCTCGGCCCTTCTCCTTACAGCGCGCTCCTCCTCTTCCGCCCTCTTTTTGGCTGCGCGCTCCTCTTCCGCCTTTTTCTTGGCTGCGCGCTCCTCTTCCGCCTTTTTCTTGGCGGCGCGCTCCTCCTCCGCCCGTTTCTTGGCGACGCGCTCCTCCTCCTCCGCCTTCTTCTTCGCGGCGCGCTCCTCCTCCGCCTTCTTCTTCGCCGCTTTGGTTTCGGCTTTCTTCTTGGCTTCCCGTTCCGCTTTCCGGGCGGCCTCTGCCTTCCTCCGCAGCCGATCGGCGCGCTCCTCGTCCGACTCCATAACGGTGACGACCTCCTCGGTGATCTCGAGCGCGATATTGTGGGTCTCGCAGTACGCGGTCAACGTCTGGCTCAGGCTCTTGTGAGCGGCCTCACCGTTTTCGCAGACCAACGCCACCCGCTGCGCGTCCTGCTTGAGGATCTCGAGATTCATATGGGCCGCTTGGAGAGAGGTTTTGAAATCAGGCAGGTTCAACCGGGTCTCCATCAGCAGGTTGGTCACCGTGATGCGTTGCCTTGGGTATTCGTATTCGATACCGTAGTTGATAAACGGGACCAGCTGGGACGCGACGTTCTGATTCGTCCCTTCGGTGAGCCAGACGTGCTCGTAGTCGGGGTGGAGGAACTTGATGTGCCGGGTGTAGGAGGTCACCGAGATCTCCTCCGTCGTGTAAATGTAGAGCGGGTCCAGATCGAGCTCCGTGAAGCTCTTTCTCAGCCCCGCGATGCATTGATCGACCTCACTCTGCAGCTCCGCGATGACATGACGGAAGGTCCGCAGATTTTTGGGGACGTCCCCCCGTTCCTCATCGGCGCGTTTGACATCCTGGAGCAATTGATCGATCGAGCTGATCGCATCGGAAAGCTTCTCGAACGTTCCCCCTTTGGAAATGTATTCATTGCTTCTGGTCATTTTTTGTCCAATCCTCTGATAATGCCCTGGCCCATTATGGACTATTTTTGAAATTAATTCAAAGCCCCCTCGGTCGGCGGGAGCATCATCGGAACTCGAATCGCCGGAATCCTGAGTGAGCGGGAGCGAATCGTCGTTTGAATTCAGTACTCGCCGGCGCTCGTCCGAGGCGCGGAGTCCCATTTCAGAGACGGTTCACAGAACCGCGGCTGGCGGTTGGTCACTCTCATCTGTTTGTGATAAAGACTGTAATATTACAAGGAGCAGTGGGATGAATCCTCAACCCGACGCCCTTCATGCCATCGAGACGGGTGACGTGGAGACCCTGGATGCATTGGCCCGCACGCGATCGGGGCCCGCTCTCCGCCGAGGAGTCGGATTGGATGCGGCGCTTCGGTGCCGCGGTCCAAGGGTAGCTCTCTTTTCGTCATTGCAGGCCGGACGGGCGGGAAGCTCATCTACGCGTTTTTATTTCAAACTGTTGTTCTCCATTAAGTAATTGCTTTCCGAAGTTGCATGATGAGTGACTTTTAGCTAGACCTATGCACTGGAGAACGGGATGAAATCAATTGATATTTTCATCGGCGTAAAGGCCGAGCAGACATTGCGGGACGCGACCCGGAACGCGGCGGAAGAGTCGCCGGAAGAGGCATCCGTGCCCGAGCTATGTCCCATCGGAAAGAAGGACTGGATCGCGGGCCAGCGGTTCGAGGGCGGCCTTCGGTTCAAGGAGCTCGACCAGAAGCGCCTCGGGGTGATCAAGGCGCTGATCGCCCTAGGATCCCATCAGCGCATCCGGCAGGACAACCTCCGGATCTATTCGGTGCGTCCCCCCGTGCCCGTCTTCAAGGAGGCGGAACCGGAGACGCCCCCCGCGCCCGAGCCCGTCACGGGGGACACCATGCGCTGCCCGGTGTGCGGCCTGGAGGTCCACCGCTTCAATCTCCAGTACGGCGCCGACGGCCGGGCCGTGGGGTGCTACCTCTGCCGGGGCGAGCCGACTAACATCTGAGCCTTATGGTACCCCTCCTTCAAGACAAAGCGGTTTCGGAGGCCTCCGCACGGAGACCGGGGAGTGCTTCGGGGGACCCTTCGGAGATCATCCGATGGCTCCCGGGGCTCATCGTCTCGGCGCTGTTCGTCGGGTGCGCTCCGGCGGTGGGGCCCCTGAAGGCACACATCCGGGACGGCGCGTTCGACAAGGCGCTGAAGGAGGTCTCGGGGGACGTGACCATGGAGCGTGAGCTGGCGGCGCTGCTCGTCGAGGACGCCGCGGCGCGGGGAATCGGGAGCCTCGACCTCATCGAGGAGCTGTCCCGGGCCGGCAAGCCGGGGAAGCGGGCGCTCAAGCGGCTCGTCAAGGCCGAGGACGATGCGGTCGCGGAGCTGGCGCGCATCGCCCTCCAAAAGCACGACCTGCCCGACGCGCCGGATCTGGTGCGGTGGATCCATCACGATCACGCGGATGTCCGCACCGCCTGTGCCAAGGCGTGGCACGGGACCCTGGAGATTCACATGCTCCAGCGGCTCGTCCTGGATCACTCGCCCGCGGTGCGGGTGTACGCGGTCCGGGGGGTGGGGCTCCGGCCGCGCTCCGATGAGAACGCCGCGCTATTGAGCGAGGTGTTGCGGCTGGATCCGGTGCCGAGGGTGAGGGCGGAGGCCGCCCGTTTCGGTCCGCAGCTCGGGGAGGCGGCGCTCTCATTGTTGAAGGACCTCCTCTCGCATCCGAACCTGGGGCTGCGCCTGGCGGCCGTGCAGGGGCTCGCCACCCTCGGAACCGCCGAGGCCCTCGCCGTCGTCGGCGATGTGGTCCGGCGCCCCATGAGCGAGGAGACCGTCGCGGCGGCGGCGGAGCTGGCGAGGCGCGGCGACAAAGCCGGGAAGGATCGGCTGGCGGCGGCGCTCGCGGACAAGCGGCCGGAGATACGGAAGGCCGCGCTGCTTCGCCTGGAGCGGGCCGAGGTGCCGCGACGCGGCAAGATTCTCGTTGGACACCTCGAAGACGACGCACCGGACGTGGTGCTCCTCGCGGCCCAGCTACTTCGGAAGAACACCAAAGCCCGAGGGAAGGTCACGAAGGCCCTCCAAGAAATCAGCGGATCGGACCATGACCTATCCCGGATCGCCCGCGATACCCTCGCCGGCCTGGGGAACGCCCAGGCGCTGTCCGCGGTGGAGGAGTCGCTGCTCTCGGACGAGACGCCGGAGGTCCTCGCCAGCTTGAATCGCGTCCGGGGGGTGGACGAGCTTCGGAAGACCTTCGTGTCGCTCCTCGCTGACGATCGGGAGGCGGTCCGCATCGCGGCCGCCCGGGCGCTGCTCCCCATCGCGTCGTAACCGGATTTCTTTCAGCAGAACATCATCGAAGGCGGAGGGAGTTGAGCAGGACGGTGACGGAGCTCAGGAACATGAGGCCCATGGCCGCGAGGGGGACCAGCTCTCCCATGGCAGCGACGGGGATGAAGAGGGTGTTGAACCCGAAGGCCCACAGGTAGTTCTGCTTCACCACGGCGGCGAGCCGGCGGCCGGCGCGGAAAACGTCATGGAGGTGCTCGAGATCGCCGTGCACCGCGACGAGGCCGCTCGCGGAGAGGGCCTCGTCGGTGGACCTGGCGAGGGCGATGGAGACATGGGACTCGCTCATGGCGATTGCGTCATTGGTGCCGTCTCCGACGAAGGCCACCGTGCGACCGGCGGCGAGGTGGGATCGGACCGCCGCGACCTTGTCCTCGATGGACGCGTCTCCTCGGGCGGAGGGGATGCCGACGGCGGCGGCCACCCGCTCCGTCACCGCCGCGCGGTCCCCGGATACCAGCTCGGTGGAGATCCCCAGCTCCGAGAGCCCCCGGACAGCCGCCTCGGCGCTCGGCCGGATCTCGTCGGTGAGGAGGAAGCAGCCCGCGGCCCGGCGGTCATAGCCGAACCACACCGCGGTCTGGTGGCTCCCCGTCTCCTCGGGAAGAAACGGGTCGTCGAAGAGGGACGCGTTCCCGATGGTGAGCGTCCGGCCGCCGAGCTCGACGATGCGCCCGCTGCCGGGGAGCTCCCGGATGACGGGCTCGTCGGTGTCCGTCTCCTCCGTCTCCTGATTCGAGAGGCGGGCCCGGATGGCCTCGGCCACGGGGTGTCCGGAGCTCTGTTCGGCGCGGCGCACCTGTCGGAGCAGGTCCTGATCCGGCGCCCCGGCCCAGGCGATCCGGGTGACCGTCATGGCCCCCCGGGTGACCGTCCCGGTCTTGTCGAAGATCACGTGATCCGTCGCGGCCAGGGTGTCCAGCTGCTCCAGCTCCTTGACCAGGAAGCCCTTCCTGAGGAGGCCGCCGACCACCGCCGTGACCGCGGAGATGCCCGCCAGGCTGAAGGCGCAGGGGCAGGCCACCGCGAGCACCGAGATGGAGGGGAACCAGCCGTCCGGGGTCAGGGCGAAGGGCATGCCGTACATCGCCATCCGTGTGAACCAGGCCCCGAGGGCGATCGCCACCACCACGGGGATGAAGCGGGACGCGATGCGATCGCTCTGCCGCATCCGCTGCTCCTGCCGAGAGAGGGTCTCTCCCACGCTCGCGGCGATCCGGGCGAGGAGGGTCTCCTCGAAAAGCCGGCGCACCGTCAGGCGCAGCCGCCCCTCCACGACGGTCGATCCCGCGGCCACGGCGTCACCTCGAACCTTCGCCACCGGCACCGGCTCGCCGGTGAGCACGGCCTCGGAGACCACGGCACGGTCGTTTTCGACAACCCCGTCGAAGGGCACTATCTCCCCCTGCTCGAAGATCACCCGATCGCCGGAGCGGACGGTGCCGATGTCGACGAAGCGCGCCTCTCCCTCGGCGTCGGCGACGCGGGCGTGGACGACCCGCATCCGCATGAGGGGCGCCAGGGCGGAGAAGGCCCGCTCCCGGAGCCGGGACTCGATCATCTGGCTGAGCAGGGAGATGGTCACGAGGCCCGCGCAGGTCTCGAAGTACATATCCTCCCGCCCGGTGACGAGGGAGACCGCGGAGAGGATCGCGGCCGCGCCCACCCCGATGGCGATGAGGAGATCCATGGTCATCCGCCGGTGCCTCAGGGAGGCCCCGGCCCGCCGTAGGATGGGGAGCCAGCCGAGGGTGAGGATCGGGAGCACGAGGAGCGCCTCGAGCCAGGGGATGAACCGGGGCAGGTGGTCCAGGACGCCCAGCGTCTGAAAGTACCGGAGAAACGACAGGGACATGACGTTCATGGCGAGGATCGCCACCACGAGGAACCGGTGGGTGGACCTCCGGCTGATGTGCCCCTTCTCGTTGTCGGACAGCGAAGATAGCCCGTACCCGAGGGGCTTCAGGAGATCCGCCAGATCGTCCCGGCTGATTCGGGTCAGGTCGTACCGGACCTCACAGGTGGCGGAGAAGTAGTCGACCCGCGCCTCGCCGACCCCGTCCGCGGCGGTGAGCACCTGCTCCGCCACCCAGCCGCAGGAGGGGCACATCAGACCGGTCATCTCGAGGCGCTCCCGCCGGAACCCTTCGACGGTCTCGGGGAGGTCGTCCCGATCCGGAGTCGTCGGGGAACCAGCGGGGCTCTTCCCCTCCGGGATGAGCCCGAGCCGCCGCGCGGCCTCGACATACGCCGGACGGGCCGCCGCGTCGAGCCGCCCCAGCACGTCATACACCTTCTCGCACCCGGCGCAGCAGAACCGGGCATCGGCCCCCATGGCGCCGGGGATCGGCGTGCGGCAGAGGATGCATGGCCGCTCCGAATTTTTAGTCTCGCTCATCTGATGGAGGGTTGTAACACGAAGTGACGCGGTGTCATGACTGCAGATCCCGGAAGGTCTTCTAAATCCGAAGCGGTCTAAACCAGCACCTTCCCGCCGATCGACTTGAGGTCGCGGCAACCGGTCATGAACATGGCCTTCTGGAGAATGTTGCCGAGGTGGGCCATCTGCAGCGCCACCCCCCGGGCGCCGCCCCCCACGGCAGCGCGGATGACATCCCGGCCGACGAGCACCGCGTCGGCGCCGAGGGCGAGCATCTTGAGCGCATCGTAGCCGGTGCGCACGCCGCCGTCCGCCGTGACGAGGGCCCGGTCGCCGACGGACTTCGCGATCTCGGGGAGCACCTCCGCCACGCCGGGGGTGCCGTCCAGCACCCGCCCGCCGTGATTGGAAACCGAGACGACCCGGGCCCCGGCCAGCACACACGCCTTCGCGTCCTCCACGGTCATAATCCCCTTGGCGATGAAGGGGAGGGAGGTGGCGGCCACGAGCTCCTCGATGTCTTGGATGCTCTTCTTGAACACCGGCTGCTGGTGCTTCGCCATGATGGTGGAGCCGCAGCCGTCCAGATCGAGCCCCACGGCCAGGCAGCCGGCCCGCTCCGCTCGCTCGATGAGACGCTTGAGCACGTCCTGGGTCCGCGGCTTGAAGATCTGCACCCCGGCTCCCCCGGCCGCCTCGAGGGCGTCGATCCCGGGGAACTCCGCCTCGGTGTAGAAGTGGGTGTCCCCCCGCCAGGAGATCGTGCCCGCATCGAGACATCCCTTTATAACGGCGTTGCAGAATTCCCGCTCGGTGAGTCCGGCTCCGTACTTCCCCTGTCCGGCGGTGGAGGCGCCCATGATGGGCATGGCGAGCTCCCGATCGAAGAACGACCAGCGGGTATCCGGGGTGATATGGTCCCCCACCACCCGCATCTTGAGGCGGATCCTGGCGAGGGCGGCGCTGTTGGCGGAGAAGCTCGCGCCGGACCCCGCCCCGCCGAGCCTGATGGGACCGCCGTAGGCCTCTCGCTGACAGACGCGATCCCCCGCGCCGTCGCAGGCGGGGTAGACCCCGCAGATGCCGAGCAGCCGCTTCCGGGCGCGGTCCCGGACGGCGTCGAGGGTCGCCGGCGCGTCATCCGCGGCGTCGTCCGCCGCCTCTTCGGCCTCGATGAACTGCTCCTTTCCGACGCCGCAGACCGGGCAGACATCGGGGGGCTCGTCCCCCTCATGAATATAATTGCAGACCGTACATACCCATTTCGTCATGGTTTCCTCCTTGAACAGGTCTTCCCGTTATCTTTCGAATAGGCGTTCCGCGCAAGGGGCAAAAAAAGAATGACTTCCACGGCTTGCCAAGGCGGCGTCGGGATTCGGGGCGATGGGGCTGGGGAATAATCCTTACCTTAAGTTCAACTTACTAAATTTACACGATTTTGCTTCAAATGGCCGGTCTGCCTTGACATCCCCTGACGCCCCGTTATTTACTCACACAGTCCTCTGATTAGGTGGAGTATACCGTGCTATTTGATAGACGTCTCTTTTTGAAGTCGTTGGGGATTATCGGGAGCAGCACCCTGGTGTCATGCGATGTCATGGCGCCGCGGGAGAAGCTCGCGGCCTATCTGACGCCGCCGGCGGAGATGATCCCCGGGCGCGCCGCGTACTACGCCACCGTGTGCCGCGCGTGTCCGGCGGGGTGCGGCATCCTGGTCAAGACCCGGGAGGGGCGCCCCATCAAGCTGGAGGGAAACCCGGCCCACCCGGTCAACCGGGGCAGGCTCTGCGCCCGGGGACAGGCCTTTGTCCAGGACCTGTACAACCCGAACCGCATCCGGAAGCCGATGGTCATCGAGGGGGGGGAGCCCAAGGAGACCCCCTGGCGCGCCGCCGCGAACACGGTGGCGGCGTCATTGAAAACGGCCCGCTCCGTGGGGTTCCTCACCGGGCTGGAAAGCGTCACCTTCGATATGCTCGTCCGGGATTTCTGCGCGGGCTACGATTCGTTTGCTCATGTGGTGACCGAGCCGGCAGCGCTGGTCTCGATGGCCGAGGCGTCCCGACTCGTGTTCGGCGTCCGCGAGGTGCCGCGAATCGACCTCTCCAAAGCGGATCACATCGTCTCCCTCGGCGCCGATTTCCTCGACACCTGGTACTCGCCGGTGGAGCTCACCCGTCAATGGAGCGAGGCCCACGCGGCCACCGCCACCGCGGGCCGGACGCTTCAGATGGATTATGCCGGACCGCTCAGGAACCTGACGGCCACGGCGGCGGATCGATGGCACTCGCTCAGGGGGAGCGAGACGGGGGCCCTGGCCCTCGCGATTCTTCGAGGCATCTTCGATAAAAAACAGAACACTATTCATATACAGATCCGGGGGGAAATCGCCGCGGCCATTCAGCGGCTAGAGGGGCTCTCCGGAAAGACCGAGCTGCCCAAAACGTTGGTTGAAGGGCTCGTCGGTCGGCTGATCAGGGCCAGATCGGGGCTCGTGCTGTTCGGCGGATCCGGGGTCACGGACGAGCGCGCCGTCTTTGTCCACGCGGCCGCGCTGCTCACCAACCACCTGCTCGGCGCCGTCGGGAAGTCCCTCTCCTATCACCGGAGCAACGCGCTCTCCCGGGTCTCGCCGGAGCGGGAGGCGGTGAAGCTGCTCGAGTCCGCCGGGCGGTCCGGTCCCGAGGTGATCTTTATTGCCGGGGCCAACCCGGCGTACACCCTCCCGGGCGGGTCGTCCGTCCAGAAGCTCCTCAAGAAGGCCAAGCTGGTGGTCTCCCTGGCCCACACCCACGACGAGACCACCGCGCTGGCGGACGTGGTGCTCCCGGTCCACCACCCCCTCGAGTCGTGGGGGGACTACGACGTGACCGGCGACATCGCCGGGCTGATGCAGCCGGTGCGCGCGCCCCTCTTCGACACCCAGCACATGGGAGACCTCCTCATCCTCCTCCGGGAGATGTCGGGGCAGAAGCTCCCTCATCGGGACTACAAGGGGTACCTCACCGCCCGCTGGGCCACCCGGCTGGATCGGGCGATCCCGGCGCCCACGGCGCAGATCCCGGACGGCGGTCCGGGGGATCCGGACGCCGGAGTCCCCGCCCCCCCGCCGGAGCCCAGCATGGACGACTCAGAGTGGGAGGAGATGCTGGTCCGTGGGGGATTCTTCAAGCCGGTGAGACCACAGGGGGCGCCCGGCCTGGACGCCGCGGCGCTGATGAAGCTCCCCGCGGTGAAGCCTGTCGAGAGCGCGCCCATCGAGCTCATCATCCCCTTCTCGACGATGCGCTACGACGGCCGGGGCGCGGGGCTCGACTGGCTCCGGGAGACCCCCGAGCCGCTGCTCCAGACCGCGTGGGAGATGCCGGCGGAGGTGGCCCCGGATGTGGCGCGGCGGGCGGGCATCAAGATGGGGATCAAGACAGGAGATCTCCTCCGCATCAAGAGCGGGGCCGGGGAGGTGACGGTCCGGGCCCATGTCTCCAAGGACGTCGCCCCGGGGACCGTGGCCCTCGCCCCGGGGGGCGGGAAGCGGTACGCGAGGCATCAGAAGGATACGGGGAACCCCTTCGCCCTGCTGGCCGATACCTTCGCCCCGGTCTCCGGGGAGCTCTCCCTGACGGCCCGGGGGGTCACTGTCCGCCGGCAGTCGACGGGGGAGCTCATCTCGGTCATGGGCAGCGCGGACTCCGAGGGGCGACTCCTCGCCCTCGACGTGGGCCTCACCGACTTCCGAAAGGGGCGGATTCCCAAGATCACCCGACACGGCCAGGTGTCGCCCGGCGACAAGCACTATGAGGATGCTGAGCCGGTGCCTATGCCCCATCAGGAGAAGGGCAAGACCCGGCCCAAAGACAATATATATTCATTACAGGAGCACGCGAAGCACCGCTGGGGTTTGGTGGTGGATCTCGACAAGTGCACCGGGTGCAGTGCCTGCGTGGTCTCCTGTTACGCCGAGAACAACATCCCCGTAGTGGGGCCGAAGGAGGTGTCCCGGGGGCGGGAGCTCTCCTGGATCCGCATCGAGAAACATGTCTTCAAGCTGGGGGATCAAGAGGCGGTGCGGTTCCTGCCGGTGATGTGTCAGCAGTGCGACAACGCCCCCTGCGAGACGGTCTGTCCGGTCTTCGCGTCGTCCCATACGACGGACGGCCTCAACGCCCAGATTTACAACCGCTGCGTGGGGACGCGGTACTGCGCCAACAACTGTCCGTACAAGGTGCGGCGGTTCAACTTCTTCGACTACGAGCGGGAGGCCCTCGGGGCCGAGCAGCTCAACCCGGACGTGACGGTCCGCTCCCGGGGGGTCATGGAGAAGTGCACGTTCTGTATCCAGCGCATCCGGGAGGCCCAGAACCGGACCAAGCTGACGAAGAAGCCGTTGAAGGACGGCGACATCGTGCCCGCGTGCGTCCAGACGTGCCCCGCCGGGGCCCTCTCCTTTGGAGATTTCACAAAGGCGGAGTGGCAGATGACCCAGCTGGCCAGGGATCCGCGGGGATACCGGCTCCTCGACTACATCACCAACACCCGGCCGGGGGTGGTCTACCTCCGGAAGGTGACCACGAAGGAGAAGGGGTGAGATGAGCGCGAACGTGCACAAGCTCGGAGATTTCAGCTACGGCAAGGTGGACCGGGATGTGCTCTCCACGCTCGGCATCCCGTCCAGGCGCTACCTGGCCCTCCTCGCCCTCTGCCTGATGCTGGTGGGGATGGGCGGGCTGGCCTGGGGGTACCTCGTCCTCAACGGCATGGGGGTCACGGGTATCAACAACCCGGTGGGCTGGGGCACGTTCATCACCAACTTCGTGTTTTGGGTAGGCATCGGCCACGCGGGGACCCTCATCTCGGCTGTGCTGTTCCTGCTTCGGGTGCCGTGGCGGACCGCCATCTTCCGGGCCGCCGAGGCGTCCACCATCTTCGCGGTGGCCACGGCCGGGCTCTTCCCACTCATCCACCTCGGGCGGCTGTGGACGGTCTACTACATGCTGCCGTACCCGAACGGGCGGGATCTGTGGCCCAACTTCAGATCTCCCCTCATGTGGGATGTCATCGCCATCACTACCTACCTCACCGTCAGCCTGGTGTTCTTCTTCGTGGGGCTCATGCCGGATATCGCCGCGGCCCGGGATCGCGCCCAGCCGGGAATTCGGAAGACTATATTGAAGATCCTCTCCCTCGGCTGGCTCGGCTCCGTGCCCCAGTGGAAGCACTACACCGCGGCCTACGTGCTTTTCGCCGCGCTGGCCACGCCGCTGGTGGTCTCGGTTCACTCTGTCGTCTCCTGGGACTTCGCCATGAGCTCGGTGCCCGGTTGGCACACCACCATCTTCGCCCCCTACTTCGTGGCCGGGGCCATCCTGTCGGGGCTGGCCATGGTCATCTGCATCCTGATCCCGCTGCGCAAGGTCTTCAAGGTGGAGCACATCATCCGCATGTACCACCTGGAGGGCATGGCCAAGCTCCTCGTAGTCACCTCGATGATCGTGGGGTACTCCTACGGCGTGGAGTTCTTTATCGCCTGGTACTCGGGGAGCCCCTTCGAGGTGGCCATCTTCAACTACCGGCCCACCGGGGATTACGCGGCGCAGTTCTGGACCATGGTGACCTGCAACGTGGTGGTCCCGCTCTTCTATCTCTTCAAGAAGATCCGGACGACCCTACTCGGGCTTTTCGTGGTTGCTTTTTTCGTCAATGTGGGCATGTGGTTCGAGCGGTTCAATATCATCGCGACGTCATTGTCCCACGAGTATATGCCCCACAGCTGGGGGCTCTACCGCCCCACCTGGGTGGAGATCGCTATCCTCGTCGGATCCTTTGCGTGGTTCTTCCTGCTCTATCTCTCATTCATCAAGGTGCTGCCCGCGATCTCCATACAGGAGGTCAAGGAGTCTATGCCCCACCCAGTGAGCGAGGGAGGTGACGAATGAGCCGCGCCGCAGAAAATCACGGGGTCCTGGGATCCTTCGTCCACCTCGACCGGCTCATTGACGCGATCAGAACCGCCCAGGACCGGGGGTTCGAGGTACAAGACGTGTTTACCCCGATGCCGGTGGAGGAGGTGCTGGAGCTGGTCTCGCCGAAGAAGAGCCCGGTTCGGTTCGTCACCTTCTTCGGCGGCTTTGCGGGCGTCGTGGGCGGGTTCGCCCTCTGCCTTCTGACCGTGACTATCTGGAACATCATCGTGGGGGGCAAGCCGGTAACGAATTTCGTCCCGTTCGTGGTGGTGGGCTTCGAGCTCCTGGTGCTCCTCGGCGCTCTCGCCACCTTCCTGGCGGTGCTCGTCTTCGCGAGGCTGCCCTACCGGAAGTTTCCCGGACCGGCCTACCGGCCCGAGTTCTCCAATGATCGGTTCGGCCTCTGGCTCGCCTGTAAGACCGACGGCTGCGACGAGGCGCGGGAGCTCCTCATCGAGGCGGGGGCCGAGACCGTGCACCGGTTGGGGGAACAGAAGGAGGTGGCGGCGTGACGGGCTCGAGGACAGTAGCGCAAATTCTCCGGGAGACCGGCGACTGGATGCCCAAGGGCCTCCCGAAGATCGCCGTCGGCCTGGTCATGGCGGGGGTCGTGGGGCTCCTGCTCGGCTTCTTCGCCGCCGGAGATCCCGGGGCCGGCTGGAGCGCGCTCCTCGTAGGCACGGCGCTCGTCATCGGCATCGCCATGGTGGGGCCCCTGCTCTCGGCCATCTTTCAGATGACCGGCTCCAAATGGGGGCGGGCCTACCGGCGACTGGCCGAGGCCACCGCGGCGCTCATGCCGGTGGGGCTCCTCGGCGTCATCGTCCTGATGGCCGGGGGGAACGCCTATCTCCCCTGGGTTCACGAGCATCCCCACCTGGGGGGCAAGGCGATCTGGCTCACCCGGGGATTCTGGGACGCCCGACTCCTTCTTTCTCTGCTCGCCGCGTACGTCTTGGGGCTCGCGTTCGTCCGCTTGTCCGTCCGTCGGGATTTCTGTAACAAGGCCGTCGCGGAGACCTTCGACGGCCCCCTGGCGAGACTCCTGAAGAAGGGCATCGACAAGCCGGAGGAGGAGGCCGCACGCCTCGAGCGGAAGATGACCCTCCTCGCGCCGGTGGTGGCCATCGTCTACGGTGTGGCTTTCTCCCTCATCGGTTTCGACCTCATCATGGCCCTCGAGCCGGACTGGTTCTCCACCCTGTTCGGTGCCTGGTACTTCATCGGAAACCTGTTCGCGGGGCTCGCCCTCATCGCCATCCTCGCGGTGGCCGTCGCGAAGCGCCCCCATATGGACCGCTTCATGACCCGGGCGAGGCAGAGCGACCTGGCCACCCTGCTGCTCGCGTTCTGTCTCATCAACGCGGACTTCTTCTGGAACCAGTACCTCACCATCTGGTACGCCAACCTCCCGGAGGAAACCTTCTACGTCATCGAGCGGAGCGTGGACGAGGCCGGACCGTGGCGCTCCCTCTCGTTCGTCTCCCTCGCGACCTTCTTCCTCATCCCGTTCCTGGCGCTGCTGCTCCGGAAGGTCAAGCGGAGCGGCGGGCTCCTCACCGGCATCGCCTCGGTGGCGGTGCTCGGGGTCTTCCTGGCCCGGTTCATCGAGGTGGCGCCGGCGCTCACGGAATCGGAAGGTATCGCGGTGCCGGTGGTCTCCGCGGCGCTGGTGTTCGTCGGCCTCCTCGGCGGCGGCCTGCTCCTCCTTTCCAAGGTGATGAGCGGCCTTCCCATCCTCCCGGTGGGCGACGATATTTTCGTCCGCGAGATGGGCCTCGACGAGAAGGAGGCGGCATGAGCGGTGCCAGGAAGGATAGCCCGCGGCGGCTGAGGGGGGGACTGGTGGGGCCCCACTGGGGGCTCATCTTCGTGGTCGCGGTGGGGGCGCTGCTGTTCGGGCTCTACGTCTACCCGAGCGGCGCCCGGAGCTACGGACAGGACATCCCGTTCGAGCACGCCATGTTCGGCGATCAGATCCGGCAGCCCATCGCCTTCTCCCACCGGCTGCATGTTACGGACAAAGAAATCGACTGCTTCTACTGTCATCCCTACGGAGAGCGTTCGATGAACGCCGGGCTGCCGTCGGCGGACAAGTGCCTCGGCTGTCACGACCACATCATTCCGGAGCACGAGGAGATCCTGAAGCTCAAGGGGTTCAAGGAGCGCGGGGAGAACGTGCCGTGGGTGAGGGTCTACTACAACCCGGACCACGTCTACTTTCCCCATTTCATGCACCTGAAAGAGAAGAACATCGCGTGCCAGGACTGTCACGGCGAGGTGGAGCGGGTGGACACGCTCCACCAGGTGACGTTCTATATGGGGTTTTGCATCGACTGTCACAACCGGAGAGAGGCGTCGGTGGAGTGCACGGCGTGCCACCAGTGAGGTGAAATGAGCAGAATAGTGGACATCCTGATGCCGGACGAAGCGGGGAGCGCCTCCCGCCGGTTCTTCCTGTCGTCGGCCCTCTGGCTGTTCGTGGGCATTTTCGTGGCGCTCCTCGCGGCCGTCGAGCTCCTCGCGCCGGACCTGCTCCCCGCCAACGCCAAGCTCACCTTCGGGCGGCTCAGGCCCACCCACATCAACATCGTCATCTTCGGGTTCCTGCTCTCCGCCTACTTCGGCGGGTTCCTGTACGTCATTCCCAAGGTGCTCCGCACCGAGCTCATCTCGGAGCGGCTCGCCAACTTCGCGGTCTGGTTCTGGAACCTCACCGTCCTCGGCATCACCTACTCCCTGCCCCACGGGTTCACCCAGGGGCGAGAGTACGCGGAGGCGCCGTGGATCCTCGACATCGCCATCCTGGCGGCGGTCACCGTGCTGGTCATCCTGGTGTTCGGCACCATCGCCAGGCGCAAGGAGAAGCTCCTCTACGTCAGCGTCTGGTACATCGCCGGAGGGCTGCTCTGGACCTTCTTCGTATACGCAGTGGGCAACGTGGTGTGGGAGCCCTCGAGCGGTTCGTGGGAGGGAATGAACGATCAGATCCTGCTCTGGTTCTACGGGCACAACGTGGTGGGACTGGTGATCACCCCCCAGGCCATCGGGCTCGCCTACTACATCCTGCCCCGGGCCACCGGGCGTCCCCTCTACAGCCACACCCTCTCCCTTCTCGGGTTCTGGGCGCTCATCGTAATGTACACCCACACGGGCACCCACCACCTGTTGCAGGCGCCGGTGCCGGAGTGGCTCAAGATCATCTCCATCGTCAACTCCATCGCGCTCCTCATCCCGGTGTTCGCTTTCCTCACCAACGTGTGGCTCACGGTGAGGGGACACCTGGATCGGGTGTTCGAGGAGCCCGGGGCCAAGTTCGCGTTCACCGGCACGGTGTGGTACTTCCTCACCTGCCTCCAGGGGCCGTTCCACTCCCTGCCGGCGGTGCAAAAGGTGACCCACTTCACCCAGTGGGTGGTGGCCCACGCGCACATGGCGCTCCTCGGCTTCGCCGGCTCCATCGCCATCGGCGGGGTCTATTACATCCTCCCCCATGTGGCGAAGCGGCCGCTGTACTCCAGGCGGATGGCGGACGCCCACTTCTGGCTCACCCTCATCGGCGGTATCGGCATCTTCATCTCGCTCACCATCGCGGGACTCCTCCAGGGGGAGGCTTGGGCCAACGGTGAGACCGTGTACCGGGTGCTGAGCGAGCTCCGGGTCTACTTCATCGTCCGGGGGATGTCCGGCATGCTGATCATCACCGGCGCGTTCATGTTCATCTATAACGTGGCCCGCACCATCCTCGCGAAGGCGCCAGAGGAAGCCCCCGCGGACGAGCGCGAGAAGAGCCTCGCGGGGGCCGCGCTTGAAGAGGTGCCGTCGTGATCCACATGAACCCCAAGATCATCGGCATCGGCACCTCCTTCCTGGTGGCCCTCATCTTCGCCCTCGTGGTGGTGGCGCCACAGTACACCAACCCGGAGTCCCTGGAGTACTCGAAGAACTATCGCAAGCGAACGCCTCTCGAGAACGAGGGGCGTCACCTGTACATGACCCTCGGGTGTCAGTACTGCCACTCACAATACATCAGGAACAACGACTGGGGCCTCGGCGCGGAGCGCATCGCCCAGGCCGGGGACTACACCGGGGACAAGGCGCCCCAGCTGGGCTCCATCCGGAACGGTCCGGATCTCTCCCAGGCGGGCGGGGAGCACACGGACGACTGGCACGCGGCCCACTTCCACACCCCCCGGTGGACCCGCCCCGAGTCCTTCATGCCGCCGTTCTCCTACTTCACCGAGCAGGAGCGGCGGGCCATGATCGCCTATGTCCAGAGCCTCGGGGGAAAGCTGGCGGATGCCCGGGTGGACCGCCAGTGGGAGTGGCGCCGGAAGGCCATGGCGGCGTACGAGAAGGGGGTCGACGCGAACATCGAGTGGCTCCACGAGCACGTGCCCACCGGGTGGCTCGAGGTGCCCAACCCCTACCCCATCACCGCGGTGAGCCGGAAGCGGGGGGCCACCATCTACCAGCGCCACTGCCTGGGGTGTCACGGTCCGGTGGGGGACGGGCAGGGACCCGCCGCGGCGTATATCTACCCGCCGCCCCTCAACTTCACCACACTGCTGAGGCACGACATCGAGGGGGGCGCCACCGGCGGCATGCTCTACTACCAGATCATGAACGGCATCACCGGTACGGCCATGCCCTACTTCAAGCGGGAGCTCGAGAGCGAGAAGATCTGGGACGTGTCCAACTACGTGGCCGAGCAGTTCATGGGGGTCGTCGACGCCAACCAGGAGCCCAGAGGCATCGACGCGGCCTTCGAGCCGGTTGAAAACGAAGGAGGCGAGTGATGTTCGTCCCCTTCTGGATCATATTTCTCGCGTCGGGGCTGATCATGGCGGTCTTCTCGGTGGCGTGGGGCATCCGCGCGCGTCAGTTCGACGATCAGGACCGGGCCCGGTTCCTGCCCCTCGCCGACCTGCCGCGCTCCGAGATGACCCGGGCTCCGGCGAAGGCGTTCAAGGCAGAGTACGCGGCGATCTGCGTGGTGCTGCTCATGGGCATCGCAACCATCGGCGCCGGGCTCTTTTTCACGCTCAGGCATATGTGACCCAAAGGAGAACGACATGCCCCCCTATTCGTGGATTCATCTCGAGAGCCTCTTCTGGGTGCTGGCCGGCGGCATGATCGTCACCGCGGCGATCGTCCTCGCCCGGGGCAGCCGAAAGTGGGGCTTCTCGTTTAAGAAGCGCACGGACAAGGAGATCGAGGAGGAGGTCCACCAGTTCGCCGGGATCCTCAAGGAGGGCAACCGGCCGGTGCCGATTTTCATCTGGCTGGTGTTCATCGGCTACTTCATCTGGGCGACGGCGTACGTCGTCTTTTCGGGGATACGGGGGCTGTGAGATCATGAAACCCGACGAGCTGAAGAAGGCGTTCCGGAACGGCTGGATCCTAGTGGTGCTGGCGGCGATGTTCATCATCGGGTTCTTCCTCTTCACCCTGACGGTGGCGAAGGACGCCCCGAAGGAGGCGTGGGAGATGGGGGGCGTTCCCTTTGTCCCGGCCAGCTCGACCTACGCCAACGACTACTATGTCCCGCCGCCCGCAACGGAAGGAGACATCGAATGATGACTCCAGGAATGAATTCCCCCTCGAGAAGGGGGGGAGGGGGATTTCGTCTCTTCCCGATGGGCGTTCTGGCGGTGATCGTCTCCATCGGCGTCGCGGGGTGCCGGCTCGAGGACGGGGACTGGGGCGGCCCTACGGAGCGGGGGCTCCGCGCTGCCTTCAACGGCTGGGACATGTGGAACACCGAGACGGTGAGGCCCTACGAGGATCCAATGCCCCCCCGGGTGGAGGGCACCGTGCCCGTTAGTGACGAGTTCAGCATCGAGAAAGGGGTCGCCGATTTCAAGGCGCTCCCCCTGCATGAGCGTAAAGAGAGGGCGGCCCTCACCTACCGTCGCTACTGCCACCACTGCCACGGACCGAACGGCGACGGCCGCATCATCGTCGGAGAGAGCCACGAGATGAAGCCCGCGGATCTCCGCGCCCCGAGGATCCAGCGAAAGAGCACGGATGAGCTCTTCCGCCACCTCAAAGAGGGGGGCGAGCTCATGCTGCCCCTCGCCGCCACCATGTCCCCCCTCGAGATGCTCCTGACCATCGAGTACCTCCGCACCCTGAAGGACAGGCCGTCCGAGCCCCATTTCAAACCCAAGTTCACCGAGCCCATCCGGTGATCGCGCCGTTCGTTGGGTTGGGTTAGGGTTGGGTTAGGTTAGGGCTTGATGGAATACTTCTTGGCGATCCGGCGGAAATTGCTCCGATCGAGGGAGGCCTGCCGGGCCGCCTCACTGACGTTTCCATCCGCCCGGCGCAGGATTTCCATGATGTAGTCGCGCTCGAAGCGATCGATGATGCGCTTCTTGGCCTCGGCGAACGGGAGATCGTACAGCATGTTCTTCGAGATCACCGTGTCGTCCACGTTGCTGAGGGAGTGGGGGAGATCGCTCGGCATGATGACGTCCCCCTTCACCATTACCACGGATCGCTCGATGGCGTTCTCGAGCTCGCGGACGTTGCCGGGCCAGGTGTAGCTCCTCAGCGACCGCATCGCCTCCAGTGATATCCGTCGGATGTCCCGGCCGGAGCGGAGGGCGTATTTCCGGAGGAAGTGGTACGCGAGGAGCGGGATGTCCTCGATCCGCTCCCTGAGGGGGGGGATGGGGATGGTGATGACGTTGAGCCGGTAGTAGAGGTCCTCCCGGAAGACCCCCTCGGACATCGCCTTGTGCAGGTTCACGTTGGTGGCCGCGATGACCCGGACATCCACCTTCGTGGACTCGGAGGCGCCCACGGGCTTCACCTCCCCCTCCTGGAGGGTTCGGAGGAGCTTGACCTGCACATGGAGGGGCAGCTCCCCCACCTCGTCGAGGAGGATCGTGCCCTTGTCCGCCGCCTCGAACAAGCCGGTGCGGGTCGCAACGGCGCCGGTGAACGAGCCCTTGAGGTGGCCGAAGAGCTCGGACTCCACCAGGGACTCGGGGATGGCCGAGCAGTTCACCGGAATGAAGGACTTGTCCTTTCGGGGGCCCCGGCTGTGGATGGCACGGGCCACGAGCTCCTTGCCGGTCCCCGACTCCCCCTGGATGAGCACGGTCGAGGAGGAGTGAGACACCGAGTCGATCATCCGGTACACCTCCAGCATGGGGGGGGACGATCCGATGATGTCGCCGTACCGCTCCCGGACCTCGAGCTCCTTCTCTAGCCGGCGGGTCTTGTCGAGGAGCCGGCCGTGCTCGGAGGCCTTGGAGACCGCCAGGGCCACCGTGTCGGAGGAGGGGAACGGTTTGGTCAGGAAGTCATAGGCCCCGGCCTTAACCGAGGTGACGGCGGTGTCCACATCCGCGTAGGCCGTCATCATCACGACCTCGAGCTGTTCCTGCAGCGTCTTGGCCCGCTTGAGCAGCTCCAGACCACTCATCCCCGGCATGACCAGATCGACGAGCATGACGTCGAAGGTGCGTTTCCCCAGGATTTCGAGGGCCTCCATGCCGTTGTTGGCGGTGGCCACCTCGAACCCCCGGGCCTTGAGAATACGGGCCATGGCCCGCACCAGCTCGGCTTCGTCGTCGACGACGAGCACCTGTGTGGGGGGCGGCTCCCGCGAATCCATGCCATCTCTATCAGAGTAATTCGCTTTCAAGCTCACAGGGGTGGGAATTTCCCTCATGGTTTCGGATATCTTTCTGTGACCGTTCGCCGTCTGTTCGATACTGGAACTCTAGCACGATACCGAAGGCGATCCAAACGACGGAAAAAAATAAGAGGTGCGAGCCCGAAGCGGCGCCCCTCGCACCGCCGCCGGGCTTCCGTGGATTCCGGCGACTTCCCACTCGACTCGAACGCGATAGTGGTGCATGATCATCCCCATGAGTGAGACGAGACTAGCCCCCGGCTTTCTGGTAGCCGCACCGCAGCTGAAGGATCCCCATTTCGACAGCACGGTCATTCTGATGATCGAGCACGAGGATGACGACGGGTCTCTCGGCCTGGTGATCAACCGGCCTGCAGTGGTCAAGCTGGAGGCGGTGCTCGGCGAGATGCGGATCGCCACCCCCGATCCCATAGACCTCAAGGACCACCCTCCCTTGTTGTATGGCGGCCCCGTCTCCCCGGAGCGGGGGTGGATCATCCACACCCCGGATTGGACCGGGCCGGGTACCCGAGCGGTGGACGAAACGCTCAGCGTCACGGCCTCGAAGGATATCCTCGAGGCCATCGCCTCCGCCGCGGGCCCGGAGAAGTATCGTTTCTGCCTGGGGTACGCGGGCTGGGGGCCTCATCAGCTCGTCGAGGAGATAAAGAGCGGTGCGTGGATCACCGTCCCGTTCTTTCCGGAGCTCATCTTCGAGACCTCTCTCGAGGAGATATGGGCCAAGGCCCTGGGGCGGCTCGGCATCAACCCGACCCAGCTGGTCTCCACCATGGGGGACGCGTAGGCTGCGGTCGCAGGCGTCTAAAGACAATCATCCCCGTCCGGTAATCTCCCGTGCGGCCGCCAGCAGATCCGAATACACCGGCGTCCCCGGCGGCAGCCCGGCCCGGTGCTTCTCCCCGTGTCCGGTGAGCACGTAGAGCCCCTTCGCGCCGACACTGTCGGCGAACGTCACGTCGTGGGGGTGGTCGCCGATGGTATACGAGCCCGAGAGGGAGACCCCGAATTCTTCTGCTGCTTCGTACAGAAACCGGGGCTTCGGTTTGATGCAGTCGCAGCCGTCGTCCCGGGTGTGGGGGCAGACATACCACCTCCGGATTCGGACGCTCGCCCGGAGGAGCCGATCATGGACCGCGGCGTTGACCGCCGCCACCTCGGCCTCGGTGAGGCGGCCCAGGGCCACGCCGGACTGGTTGGAGACCACGAACAGGTCAAACTGTCGGTGCAGCATCTCGAGGGCCGGGAGGGTCCAGTCGTACCAGACGATATCCCCGGGGCGTTTCAGGTATCCCACATCCTCGATGAGCGTCCCGTCCCGATCGAGGAACACCGCGCCGCGGCTCATCGCTCGTACACCGTCGGGTTGACGCAGTGGGGCAGGCGCTCCCCGCGCACCCCGGCGAGGAGGTTGTCCGCGGCCATGTCGGCCATGCGGGCGCGGGTGGCGCGGCTGGCGCTCCCCAGGTGGGGGACGACGATGCAGTTCTCGAGCCCGAAGAGGGGATGGCCCGCCGGGAGGGGCTCCGGGGTGGTGACGTCCAGGGCGGCGCAGGCGATACGCCCCTCGGAGAGGACCGCCACCAGCGCCTCCTGGTCGATGATCGGGCCCCGGGCGGTGTTGATCAGCACCGCGGACGGCTTCATCCTATCGAGCGCCCGCTGGTCGATGAGGCGCTCCGTATCGGGGGTGAGGGGGACGTGGAGGCTCAGGAAATCCGATTGTTCGAGGAGGGTATCGAAAGAGACCCGCTCCGCGCCCTCCGGCGGCACCTTGCTCCCGCCGGTGAAGATGACCCGCATGTCGAAGCCGCGGGCCCGCCGGGCCACGGCGCGCCCGATGCGCCCCATCCCCAGGATACCCAGGGTGGCGCCGTGCACGTCCCATCCGAGGAGCATGCTCGGCGACCAGGCCGTGAACTCCCCCCGCCGGCAGACGTGGGCCCCCTCGACGACGCGGCGGGCCGCGGCCATGAGCAGGGCGAAGGCGAGATCCGCGGTGGTCTCCGTCAGCACCCCCGGGGTGTTGCCCACGGGGATGCCCCGCGCCGTCGCCGCCGCGACATCGATGTTGTCGAACCCCACGGCGTAGTTGCTCACCACCCGCAGGGAATCCCCCGCGGCCGCCAGCGCGGCGTCATCGACGGGATCGGTGAGCATCGCCAGGAGGCCGTTCACCCCCGCGACCATCTCGAGCAGCATGCCCCGGGGGATCGGGGTATCCTCCTCGAAGAGCGTCAGTGCGCACTCGGCGTCGAGCCGCGCGAGGGCCGTCCCCGGGAGGGATCTCGTGACCAGAATTCTCGGCTTCATCCGTCCGCTCCTGTATCCGCCCGAGGCTCGAGGGAACGCCGGGCGCGGTTGCATCTCCCCGGAGCCTACCGTATCTTTATCCGAGGAGTAACCCAGAATGATCACCACAGGCGATACCGTACCGGATATAGAGTTGCGAACCGACGAGGGCACCCCCCTCTCCCTCGCCGATCTGAAGGGGCGGGCCCTCTGTCTCTTTCTGCTCGGGTCGGCCTTCACCCCCACGGTAGAGCGGCTGCTCGATTTGATCTCGAAGAACGTCTCGCGGTTCTTCTCCCTCAATCTCAGCCCCATCGCTGTGCTCGGTGAGAGCGCGGACCATCTCGGGGACCACCGGGAGGAGAAAGACGCCCCGTTCATCCTGATCGCCGACGAACGTTTCGCCCTCCACGAGTGTTTCAGGGGGCGCGACGACAACCTCGCCGCGGTCTGGCTCGTGGGGGAGGAGGGGGTCGTCCTTGACGTCGTCCCCATGCTCCCCCCCACCGAGCTCCTCGGGGTCACGCTGGACCGGGCCTCCCGGGTCCTGGCCGCGGACCGTCAGAGACGTTAGACAGTACCGCCAGACCGCTGAGAAACCCGATCACCCGTTTATCGGGAACCTTTGGGTTGACAACGGGGGAAATCACTGATGGAGAAAAGGGGTGAGCCCGAGACCCCAGAAGGGCGGCGTCCGCCTCTCCCTCGCTTATTCGCCGTGTCCCAACGACACCTTCATCTTTCACGGCATCGCCTCCGGCGCGCTGACCCTGGACGGGGCGGCCCTCGAGGTGGTGCACGAGGACGTGGAGACCCTCAACCGGGCGGCCCTCGCGGCCACCTTCGATATCACCAAGCTCTCGTTCCACGCCTACCTGCTGGTGCGGGAGCGCTATCACCTGCTGAGCGCCGGCGCGGCCCTGGGGTACGGGTGCGGTCCCCTGATCGTGGCGCTGACGCCCCTGTCCCCGGCGGCGCTGAGGACCTGTCGGATCGCCGTACCCGGAGAGCTGACCACGGCCCACCTGCTGCTCCGGCTCTTCGCCCCGGAGGCCGCGGACAAGGTCTTCGCGCGATACGACAGCATCATCGACATGGTCCGGTCCGGCGCGGCGGACTGCGGCGTGATCATCCACGAGGATCGCTTCGTGTACGAGGCGGCCGGGCTCGCGAAGGTGGCGGATCTCGGGGAGTGGTGGGAGGCGGAGACCGGCGCCCCCATCCCCCTCGGGGGGATCGCCATGCGGCGGGAGCTGGCCGCGGCGTACGGCGATCCCTTCGACGCCCTCGTCAGGCGGAGCATCCGGCGGGCGCGACGGGACCCGGAGGCGGCCATGCCCTATATCCTGTCCCACGCGCAGCAGCTGCACCCCCGGGTGATCGCGCAGCACATCGCCGCGTTCGTGAACGACCGCAGCACGGCGCTTGGCGCGGAGGGACGAAAGGCCGTCGCCGAGCTGGAGCGGCTGGCCCGGCGGGCGGGGGTCATCCCGTGATCGGCGTCCTCTTCGCCACCACCCTGGAGGCCGCCCCGTTCCTCCGGCGCTTCGAACCGGCCATCGATCCCGCCGCCTCGCCGTCCCCCGGGGGCTACGAATGGGGCGACACGGTCGCGGCGGTGTGCGGGATGGGCCGCGCCGCCGCCGCCGAGGGGACGCGGCGGCTCATCGACCGATACCGCCCCGAGGGCATCCTCAACCTGGGCATCGCCGGCGCCCTGACGTCCATCCCCATCGGCGGCGTGCGGCGGGTGGCGAAGGTCACCGGGTGGCCCGAGGCGGAGGGGATCACCCTCGATCATCCGCTGCCGGGGTTCGACGATATTCCGGTCGCGCGGCTCGTCACCGCCCCCAGGCCCGTCTTCGATGACGGGTTGCGACGGAGGCTGAGCGCGCTGGGGGACATGGTGGACATGGAGGGGGTCGAGGTGGCGCGGGTCTGCCGGGCAGGAGCGGTTCCCCTCGCCATGATCAAGTGTATCAGCGACACCGCCGGTGACGGCGAGCGGGCGCTCCTCCGAGAGAACCTCGAGGCGATGGCGGAGAAGCTGGCCGGGCTCGCCTGGGAGCGGCTGGCCCCCCGCCGCGGTTGAAGCGACATTCGGAACAGCTTCCCGGAAGATAACCGCGCAACAGGCGGTTGCGGCGCGACAGCGGACGGGTTAGAACCCCGTTAAGTATCGGCGCTCAACGATTTCGGTCGGTATCGGGAAACCAGCAGATGAACGACTCGGAAAAAGCTTCCAACCTGCAAGAGATTGTCCTGGACAGTCTGGCGGACGGGGTCTTCACCGTGGATCGCCGACTCCGAATCACGTCGTTCAACCGATCCGCCGAGGAGATCACCGGGTTCTCCGCGGCCGAGGCCATCGGCGCGCCCTGCTGCGATGTCTTCCGCGCCGGGATCTGCAACGAGGACTGCCCCCTCAAGCGCGCCCTAAGGACCGGTCGCCCCGTCAGAAATTTCGAGATCGATATCCTCACCCGGCAGGGCCGTCGGCAGACCATCAGCGTCAGCACGGCCCCGCTCCTCGACCGGCAGGGGCGGTTCCTCGGCGGGGTGGAGAGCTTCCGGGATCTCGCGGCCGTCAAGTCCTTCGAGCCGGAGGTCTCCCAGAAGTACACGTTTCAGGACATCATCTCCCAGAACCCCAAGATGCTGCAGATCTTCCAGACCCTGCCCAATATCGCCGAGTCCGACGCGACCGTGCTGCTGCTCGGCCGGAGCGGCACCGGCAAGGAGCTCTTCGCCAACGCGATCCACAACCTGAGCCCCCGGTCCGGGGGACCGATGATCACCGTGAACTGCGGCGCCCTCTCCGAGACCCTTCTGGAGTCGGAGCTCTTCGGTCACGTCAAGGGGGCCTTCACCGACGCCAAGAACGATCGGGTGGGGCGCTTCCAGGCCGCGGAGGGGGGCACCATCTTCCTCGACGAGATCGGCGACACCCCCATGCCGGTGCAGGTCAAGCTGCTCCGGGTGCTCGAGAACCGGGAGCTCCAGCCCCTGGGCTCGGAGGAGACCCGGAAGGTCGACGTCCGGGTGGTGGCCGCGACCCACCGGGACCTGGGGGCGCTGGTCAGCGAGGGGCTTTTCCGGGAGGATCTCTTCTACCGCCTCAACGTAATCCTCATCCATATCCCCGATCTGGAGGAGCGGCGGGAGGATATCCCCCTCTTCGTGGAGCACTTCATCAACAAGCTCAATCAGCGTATGGGGCACAAGATCAGCAGCATCACCGAGGAGGCGATGGAGGTGCTCCTGACGACCCCCTTCCCC
>JBNLED010000102.1:0-37958 GCA_050304755.1 Polyangia bacterium
GATACCGACACTGACGGGGACACCGACGCGGATACCGACACTGACGGGGACACCGACGCGGATACCGACACCGACGGGGACACCGACGCGGATACCGACACCGACGGGGACACCGACGCGGATACCGACACCGACGGGGACACCGACGCGGATGCCGACACTGACACGACTCCCGATACGGATACCAATACTGACACGATTCCCGATACGGATACCGATTCGGCCGCCGATACTGGCACGAATACGGACACAAGCACTTATATGGATACAGGCACGAGCACAGACAGTGATATGACTACGGGTGCCGACACCGAAACGGATACGGACAGTGGCGTTGACACCGACATAGATACCGGCACAGACACCGTTTCAGTTGGCGATTTCCACGTCACCACCGGCGTGGACGAGCGGGACCCGGGGGCGACTGTCGAAGATCCGCTGGGCACAGGGCTCTCCCTTGCGGAGGCTATCATCCTGTCCAATGACACCCCCGGCGTACAGACCATCACCGTGGAGCCGGGGCTCACGGTGGTGCTCGACAGCGCCCTCCCCTACGTAACCGACACGGCCGTCATCGACGGTAACGGTGCGCCGGTGGACGGATCCAATCTGACCGGACGGTCTATCTGTATGGTACTGTCCGGCGCCGATATCCTCGTCTCACGCTTCGAGATCTTCGGATGTGCCGCGCATCCCATCGTGGTTCGCGACCCCGGCCGAAGCTGTCAGGTCAGAGATTGCCTGCTTCACGACAACGGGGACTCCCTGCTCTCAGAGAACGGCAGTGGCGGCGGGAACGTGTTCGGTCCGGGAAACCAGGTCTACCAAAACGGGAGTATCAATATCGAGGTGTTCGAAGCCGGCGACCAGGTTATCGACAGTATTGTCCGCGATTCGACAGACTCCAATATTCTGATCGACACGACGGACGCCCTGATACAGGGCAATCTCGTCATCGGGAGCCGGTACAGCGTGTTGCTTTCGACTGGTGCCTCCAACAATACCATCTGGCACAACACGTTCGTCAACGCGTCGAGCAGTGGGATACAATTCAGCGCCAGCGCCGGCGCCGCTATAGAGAACAACATCTTCGCTTATATGGGGGACAGGGCGATTCAGGCGTCTGACGCTCAGCTCACCCCCCTGGACTACAACCTCTATTTTGAAATCGCGGTCACGCCGTGCGACGGTTGCACGACAGGCCCCAACGCGATCTTCGATGATCCGCTGTTTACAGATCCCATCGGTTTCGACTTCACCCTCACTACGGACAGCCCTGCAGTTGACAGCGGCGTGGATCTGGGGATCGATGTGAACGGGGATCAGGCTGGAAGCTACAACGGCGACGGCCCGGATATCGGCTATTTCGAGCTGTAGGCCCCAATTCCCGAAACGGCTGACGCGCGCACTCCCTCGAGACCGTTCAGGCAGAACCGGGCGCCGCAGACTGCTTGCACACCGCATCCTCCGAATGGTCGGTCGCCGGTCAACGTATTCCCATCCGTCCGAGAATCAAGCGCAGCCCTATTTCGGGATGGAAACTGGCCAGCGCAACTCGATGAGTCAAGCGTCTTGGGAGCGATCCGTGATCGTCCGTGTTGATAGCGCAATCAATGAAGTTAAAAGCCGATCATACCAGACAGCTTCGTGTCAACGGGAGACCCCCCGAATCAGAAGTCGTCCATGGCGCCCGCGCCTTCGCCTTCGCCTTCGCCTTCGTCTTCGCCCTCGTCACCGAGGTCGTCATCGAGACCCTCGTCACCGCCACCGCTGACGTCGTCTCCGGACTCGTCCGGTCCGCCCACGTCCTCGTCGTCGTCGTCGTCGTCCTTCTCCCCCTTCTTCTTGACCTTCGGCGGCTTCAGGCCGTTGTTGTACGCGTCCTCCAGCTCGCGGCTCCGGGGTCTCCCCTCCTTGCCGAACTGCTCCTCGAACGAGGCCTGGAGGTCCCGGATCTCCTGGCCCTTGCCCTTTTTGATATAGACCCCCTTGCCGATCTTGAGCCCGACGACCGTGCCCTTCTTGTCGAGCACCTCGTCGAGGAAGCAGCGGGCGTCGTTGATCTGCTTGAGGCTCTCGTCGTAGACATCGCCGCCTTCCTTGGCCAGGTTGATGATCTGCATCTGGATCTGGATGGCCAGCTCGCACGCCGTCACCGTGAACTTGGCCTTCTCGATGTCGAGCGAGCTGCCCTCCTTGGCCGTAGCGATGGCCGCCTTCCGGGCCTCGACATAGGCATTGACTCGTTCGACATCATCCCGCGCCATCGCATCCGGTGTCTTCTTGCTCAACGTTTCCGTGCACTTCGGACCACACCCCGTCAAGCTGACCAGCCCAAGCAACCCGACCATCAAAACCACGATTGTTTTCTGAGACATTGCTTACCTTCCTTCTCCTCTTTTGCCGCCCACATATTAGTAGTGGACCGAATGGAGATCAACTCTCCTTTTCACCGGAGAGCGCCTATTTGGATATGACCCTCGCCCGGCGGGTCCTTTCCCTTCAGATGGGATTGGTGTACTCTCCGGTCATGGGGCAGAGCGCATTCCACGCACGAATAAAAGGGGTCGTCCAGGGGGTCGCGTTTCGATATCATACTCGGGACACCGCGCTGGAGCTGGGGCTTTCGGGTTGGGTCCGAAACCTCCCGGGCGGGGACGTGGAGCTCCTCGCCGAGGGGGAGGAGGCGTCCCTGGATCAGCTCGCGATCTGGCTCGGGCACGGCCCCCCCCTCGCCCGGGTGGCCCACGTGGATATCAGCCGGCGGGAACCCTCCGGGGATCACAGTACATTCAAGATTTTATACTGATTTCTATAAGAAAAGCCCCTACCGAAATTTTTTGAGCGTGCTATCTTCCGGTGTCAATCGAGCGGTATCATCGCCTTTCGATTAATAAAAACGTCATTCCGACGCGATGACGATTTGCTGTAAGTAGAAGGAATAGCACTGTGATTGATTACAAGAAGACAATTCGACTGCCCAAGACGGCGTTCCCCATGAAGGCCTCCCTGGCCCAGCGCGAGCCCGAAATGCTGGCGTTCTGGGAATCGGCCGAAATCTACCCCAAGCTCCTCGAAAAGAACAAAGATAACGAGCTGTTCGTGTTTCACGACGGGCCGCCCTACGCCAACGGCAATATCCACCACGGCCACGTGCTCAATAAAGTATTGAAAGATATCATCGTGAAGTATCGCTCTCAAAAAGGCAGTTACATCAAATACATCCCGGGTTGGGACTGCCACGGGCTCCCCATCGAGCTCAACGCGGAGCGGGAGATGGGCAAGCCCGGGGACGTTTCGGACAAGCTCGCCATCCGAAAGCGGTGCCACGACTTCGCCCTCAAGTGGTCGAGCCTCCAGATGGAGGAGTTCCGGCGGATGGGCGTCTTCTCGACCTGGGACACCCCCTATCGCACGATCCAGAAAGACTATGAGCGGACCATCGCCAGCACCCTGGCGGACTTCGTCGAGAAGGGGATGGTCTACCGCGGCCACAAGCCCGTCTACTGGTGCGCCACTTGTGTCACCGCCCTGGCCGAGGCCGAGGTGGAGTACCACGACCACGCGTCCCCGTCAGTCTTTGTGACCTACCCCGCCATCGATAAAGACGAGCTCCTCTCGGCCTTCGGTGTCGAGGACAACGGTACGCCGGTCTTCGTGATGATCTGGACCACCACCCCCTGGACCCTGCCGGCGTCCCTGGTCATCGCCGTTCACCCCAAATACCAATACCGGATGTACGAAGTGGACGGGAAGCGGGTGATCCTGGCCGAGGAGATGGCCGCCGCGACCTTCGAGGCCGCGAAGCGCGCCGGCACCCCAGTGGGGAACGCCGTCCCGGGGGAGCGGCTCGAGAAGCTCCGGTGCCGCCACCCGTTCATCGACCGGGAGATCCCGATCCTGCTCGCCGACTACGTCACCCTGGACGCGGGCACCGGCTGCGTTCACACCGCGCCGGGGCACGGCCAGGAGGACTACGTACTCTGCGCCCAGCACGGTATCGACGTCTACGCCCCGGTTGACGCGAACGGCCGCTTCGAGAGCGACGTGGAGCGCTGGGCCGGGGAGACCGTGTGGAACGCCAACCCCAAGATCGTTCAGTTCCTGGCGGACGAGGGGGTGCTGTTCAACCCGCCGGGTCAGAGCCTCGAGCATCAGTACCCCTGCTGCTGGCGATGCAAGAAGCCGGTGATCTTCCGCGCCACCCCCCAGTGGTTCATCTCCATGAACAAGACCGGTCTCAGGGACGCGGCCTTGAAGGAGATCGACGACACCCGCTGGATCCCCCCCTGGGGACGGGACCGCATCTTCGGAATGGTGGAGAACCGCCCGGACTGGTGCATCTCCCGGCAGCGGCTCTGGGGCGTCCCCCTCCCCTTCTTCTTCTGCAAGGCGTGCGACGAGACGCTGGTGGACGCCGGGGTCATCCGGCACGTGGCCGATATCTTCGGGAAGCACGGCACCGACGAGTGGTTCAAGCGGGAGGCGGCGGGGCTCCTCCCCGAGGGCACGACGTGCGCCTGCGGCGCCACGGAGTTCGTAAAGGAGGAGAACATCATCGACGTGTGGTTCGAGTCCGGCGTGAGCTGGGCCGCCGTCTGCCGGGACAAGGAGGGGCTCGGCGTCCCCGTGGATCTCTACCTCGAGGGGTCGGATCAACACCGGGGCTGGTTCCACACGTCCCTGCTCACCTCGGTGGGCACCACCGGCAAGGCCCCCTACAAGTCCGTGCTGACCCACGGCTTCATCTGCAACGAGAAGGGGGAGATCCTGTCGAAGAGCCAGAAGAACTTCATCCCCCCCGCCAAGACCATCAACAAGGAGGGGGCCGAGATCCTTCGGTTATGGGTCGCCTACGAGGATTATCGTTCGGACATCAAGTTCTCGCCGGCGATCATCAAGTCCCTGGTGGACTCCTACCGCAAGATCCGGAACACCTTCCGGTTCATGCTGGGGAACCTGGACGGCTTCGATCCGGCGCTGCACACCGTGCCGTTGGCCGAGATGCCGGAGCTCGATCGCTGGATGCTCGGGCGGTTCGGCCGATACCTGGAGCGGCTCGACCGGGCGTACGACACCTACAACTTTCACCACGTGTTTCACGATACCATCGATCTCGTCACGGTGGAGCTCTCGTCCTTTTATGCGGACATCATCAAGGACCGCCTCTACTGCGATCCCCCCGAGGGGCGATCCAGGCGATCGGCCCAGACCGTGCTCTACACCGTCATCCGGGACATGGCCCGCGTGCTGGCGCCGGTGCTCAGCTTCACCTGCGAGGAGGTGTGGCGTCACCTCCCCGGAGACCGGCCGGAGTCGGTGTTCCTGGCCGGATTCCCCGTCGCGGATCCCGCGTGGCAGGACGACGCCCTCATGGAGCGGTGGAGCCTGCTCCGGGAGGTCCGGCGGGAGGTCACCAAGGTGCTCGAGGATCTCCGCGCCAAGGGGGAGATCGGCAACGCGCTCCAGGCCGGCGTCACGGTCCGGGCGAAGCAGCAGACCCTGGAATTGCTCCGGGACCTCGGCGAGGCGGCGCTCTCGGATTTGTTCCTGGTCTCCCACGTGACCATCGAAGAGGGGGAGGGCGCGGTCACGGCGGTGAAGTCCGAGCAGCCGAAGTGTCCCCGGTGCTGGCGCCACGGTCACGGTGTCGGTGAGAGCGCGGAGACCCCCGAGCTCTGCGCCCGCTGCGCCGAGGTAGTGAAGGATCTCATCGAGCGCGGTGAGATCGCGGCGGAAGAGTAAGCCGATGACACCGAAGAACACGAAAAAGCCGCTCGTCCCCCTCATCATCATCTTCGTGCTCAGTATCGCGATCGACCAGGGCACCAAACAGTGGGCGCACCATGCGCTCCTCGATGACGAATTTCACGAACGGACCGATGACTATCCGGTCTGTAAAGGCAATGAGTCTCCCGATCGGGGGATCTTCATCCAGCGGCATCGCCGGGTCCTCTCGGTCATCGACGGGTTCTTTCGTTTTCGGTATGTCGAGAACTGCGCCAGCGCGTTCGGCCTGATGAACAGCGTCCCGGAGTCGGTGCGGTTTCCCTTCTTCCTGGTGGTATCGCTGCTGGCCCTCGGGTTCATCCCGTATCTGTATGTAAAAACCCCCGCCGATCAGCGCTTGATGCTGTACGGTCTTCCGTTTATTCTAGGCGGTGCTGTCGGGAACCTTCTGGATCGACTAATATTTCGCTATGTCATTGATTTCATCGAATGGTATATCAGAATCGGCGGCGAAGTGAAACAATGGCCGACCTTCAATATAGCGGATGCAGCAATTGTCATAGGAATCGGTTTGATGATGCTCCAGATGATGCCGCAAAAGAAAGCCGTGAAGGAGAGGGAACCGAAGCCGGCTAGAGACTAGAAGAGAGGGGATGACAGGGGAAGGATTACAATGAGCGATACAAAAATTTGCCCAGCTTGCAACCAAGAGGTGCCTGTTTTAGCGGTTCGCTGCAAGTATTGCGGAATTCGGCTCTCACCGCCGACCAGCGTTCCGGAGCTGGGGGGGATCAGTGCTCCGGTGGAGAGGCGCGTCTCGGCGCCGCCCCCCGCCAGGAAGAACACGACCCCCCCCGTCATGACCGATCGGGTGTCGGCGCCGCCGCCGGCCTCCAATCGATCGGTACCTCCCCCTCCCGCTGGCTCATCCGTCCCCCCTCCGGCGGCGCAGTCGCTCCCCAAACCCAGCGCTCCGCCCATGTCCCCCGCTCCCATCGAGCCGGACTTCGAAGAGGAGTATACCCCGATAGACGCGGTACTCCCCCCGGAGACGGAGGAGACCCCGCCGCCGCCCCCGATGGCGCCTCCTGTATCGCCGCCCCCCCCGGCGGCGATATCAGCGCCGCCGCCGCCGCCGCCGGCCTCCGTCCCCCCCCTCGCGTCGAAACGATCCCTCAAGCAGACCGTGCTCGGTATGGCCCCGGTACAGATCCCCGGCGTGGTGGAGCCCCCCCCGGAGACCACAGAGGATACGAGTTTCGAAGTCCCGGACGATGCCGACTACGAAGACCTTGAGGCCCCCAGCTTCGAGGAAGCGGCGGTCGCCGCGTTCGAGGTCGGTGACGGAGACATGACGAACCTCGGTGAGATGGAAGGCACCCCCTTCCCGGGGGCGATTGCCGAGGAGTCCTTCAACGCCTTCGACCTCGGTGACGACGGGATGGACGACGAGTTCGAAGAAGACGAGATTTCCCAATTCAACGAGGCGACGGCCATCACCGATGTCTCGAACCTCGCGCTCTCCTCCGTGGCGATGGGCGATATGGATGACGAGCTCCCGGCGGACCTGCTGAACGAAATCGAGGCCCTCCCCTCCGTGGCCCTCGAAGAGAACCTGCCGGAGACCATGCCCGCCGTTCAGCCGATGGAGACCCAACCCGCCGGGGTGCGGATGAGCGGACCGAAGCGGCCCCGGCTGTCCCCCATGCTGCTCGGTGGCATCATCGGTGGCGTCCTGGCGGCCGTGGTTCTCGTCATCTTCGCCCTGGTAGGGGAATCCGATGACGCCGGCGACGACTCTGTGGCGACGGCCCCCGAGAAGACCCCCGGTGAGACGCCGGATCAGAAAGCCGACGATAAGAAGAGCCTTCAGGAGATGCTCGGCGGCGCCACCCCCGAGCTCGCGAAGGAACAGAAGAGCGGGCCCGATCACAAGTGCAAGCCGATCTCCGCCTATCCCGATTTCCCCTGGTTCGACAAAATCAAGAAGGCGGCGGCGTCAGCAAAAACCGACAGCATCTGCGGGCTGTTCGGGATGTCGCAGGAGAGCATCGCCGGAGGGCTCACTTCGGAGCCCCATTACGGTCCCACGGGATACGACCTGATCCCCAAGGGCACCCTCTACGAGGTCTTCCCCCTGGGGGAGGCCAAGCGCCGCGCGCCGACGATGGAGTTCCTGTTCTCCGACGGCCGGCTCTTCGAGATTCATCTCAAGTACAAGATGGAGGCCGCGAAGAAGATCAAGAGGGACATCTTCAAGTCCCTGCTCGGCAAGCCCGTCATGGACAAGAAGGATACGCTGGACCGGGAAGTGGCGCGCTACCAGGACGGCGATTTGGCGATCATTCACTACAAGAAAGTGGACGCCTATGATCGGGAGTTCAACGACATCATCTTCAGGAGCCGGCCCGTCACGGAGCAGCTCAGAGAGGAGCTCACCCAACGGGAAAAGGCCATCGTGGCCTTCGAACGTGGAATGGAGTACTTCACCCAGAAACAGACCAAGCGGGCGGTGGGGCAGTTCAAGAAGGCCGTGAAGGCCATCCCGAGCATGGGGGCCGCCTATGTCTTCGAGGGCATCACCTGGATACAGGTCGAGGAGTTCGAGAAGGCGGCCCAGGCCGCGGACAAGGTGGTGGAGAACAGCACCGACGATCGCGCCAAGGCCGGAGCCCACGGGCTCCACGCGGTGATCGCCCTCTACTCCGGCGACGTGATGTCCGCGGAGCTGCTGTTCAGGAAGGCCGCCGAGCTCGATCCCACGGACAAGGAGTTCTCCACCTCAGCGGAAGAGCTGAGCAGCGGCAAGTATGCGCCGGCGCGGGTGGCCAAGACCGCCGCGCGGATGTCCTGCCTGAAGAAGAAGCGCTTCTGGAGCCAGAAGGGGCTGCTCGCCAGAGGTAACTTCCCGGACGACAAAACCTTCACGCGGGCCAAGAACAAGGCGAAGCGGAAGGCCGAATACAAGAGCAGCTACGACATGTGGGTCGGGTGGGAATGCCGATAACGGGTTGATCCCCCTGCTCCTGCCTGTAAACTCCTCTATGAAATGAGAACCTACGCGCAAATCGGATGGCCCTTCACCCCCATGGTGAAACGGATTGTCATCATCAATTCGGTGATCTGGCTGGCGGAGCTCATTGCCCTCTGGGCGAACTCCGGCTTCCTCGTCACCCATCTCGCCATCACGCCGGAGCGGGTCTATCCAGGGCTCGAGCTGTGGCAACCGTTCACCTACATGTGGCTCCACTCCCCGACGGAATACATGCACATCATTTTCAACATGCTCTTCCTGTGGATGTTCGGCGGCACCCTCGAGCAGGCCTGGGGCGCCAAGGGGTTTCTCCGATTCTATATGTACTGCGGGGTGGGGGCGGGGTTCGTGGTGCTCGCCGTCGGCAGTATCTTCTCTCCGGAGGTCTCCGTGCTCGGCGCCTCGGGCGCCATCTACGGGCTCGTGGTGGCGTGGGCCATCGCGTTCCCCAACAAGGTCATCTATTTCTTCGGCGTCTTTCCCATGAAGGGCAAGCACTTCGTGCTCATCCCCATCGGCTTCGCCGTGCTGGAGTTCCTGACCCGATCGGCGGGGGTCAGCCACTCCGCGCACCTCGGGGGGATGATCATCGGCGCGCTGCTCGTCACCGGCTACTGGCGTCCCGACAAGGCGAGGCGCCAGATCCGCTACTGGATGCTGCGGCGAAAGCTCAAGGTGCTCGAAGGCGGGCAGCGGCGAAAAGATCCCCCCGGCGGAGGATACTGGCATTGACCGGTGACGGCGGGGCGCCTCTTGCCGGCGTGACCATCGTCTGGACCGGCTCCCCCGGCAGCGGCGACGCGTTGTTTTCAGATGTCCGAGCCAAAGGGGCTGTGATCGAGCGGCTCCCCCTTATCGCGCACGGGCCGCCGGCGAACCCCTCCGCTGTTCGAAGGGTCTTCTCCGAGACGGATCGATTCTCCCGGATCGTCTTCACCAGTGCCGAAGCCGTGCGGTCGTCAGCCCGCTGGCTTCCGCGAGGCAGCGCTTGCGCCGCAGTGGGCCCCGCCACGGCGGCTCGGCTGACCGCGTGCGGTTCCCCGCCGGACCTCGTCGCCCCGGCCCAGAGCGCCGCCTCCCTCGCCGAGTCGATTATCGACACCTCCCCCGCCAAACCGGTGCTCTTCGTCAGAGGAAATCGGGCGAGACGGACGCTGCCCGACCGGCTCCGCGGGGCGGGGATCGATGTCGAAGAGATCGAGGTTTATATCACGATGGCGGTCCCTGACGCACGGGCGCACGAGATCGCTCGACGCATCGGCGCGGTGGCCGATGTGGTGGTCATGGGGAGCCCCTCGGGGGTGGAGGGGCTTCACCGCGCCGTGGCGCCCGCGCCGCTCTCGAGCATCCGCGGACCGAGCGTGTGGATTTCCCTCGGGGGGACCACCCTGTCGGCGCTGGCGGCGGCCGGAGCTTCCCATCCGGTCAGACTCCCATCGATCACACCGGTGGCGCTTACTGATACAATCCGCCGGCATCTGAATATCTGAACCCGGGCCACTTTTTTTGGATTTATAACGGATATCCGGTAAATTTACTCTACGGGACAATTTCTTTGTTATATGGTACTAAAAGTCTCGATAACAAAGAGGAGGAACATCGTGTCAAAAAAGAACGGCAAAGCTTTGGTGTCGGCCCTCGCGGTCGTAATGTTGGCAATTGGTGTCAGTGGATGCAACGAGCAGCAGAGCGCCCCCGCGCCGATCCCCACGCCCGTGCCGCCTCCCGCGATCCCCGGGGCGCCGGGTGCGATCCCCGGGGCGCCAGGTGCGATCCCCGGAGCGCCGGGCGCGGCGATTCCCACGGCGCCGGGCGCGGTCCCGGGGATGCCGACAGCGCAACCTCCCGTCGCCTCCGCACCGGCAGCGCCCCCCGCGACGCCTTTGATTCCGGTGGATGAGCCCACTGAATCCGAGCCCACCCCCCGAAAGGGTAGGGCTGGAATCGATGCCCCCCTCCCCGGACAGAAGACCCCCGGCGATGAGCTCATCGGCAACTACCAGTGTAAGCTGGATGCCAAGCAGCTGAAAATCGGTCCCTTCAAGGCACCGCCCTTCGGGTGCAAGATCTACAAGGCCGGGGACGGCTCCCTGAAGGTCTCGTCGACCTCCGACGGCGCCGGCTCGATGAAGGGCAATATCAAGGATTCGACAGCAGTGGGCTTCTTCATCACCGGCAACTACACTATCGCCGGCAACAAGATGGCCATCAAGGCCCGGATGAAGCTCAAGGGTGCCGGCAAATACGTCGGCCGGGGCCGGGGCCGGTTCAATGACGACAAGTCCGAGCAGTTTGGATACACGCTGACGATGACGCGGCAGTAGCCGCTGGACGGGGGTGTTGCGGGTGCCATCGATACGACGGACAGGAGGGATGCCGACCATTCGATCGGGGCATCTCGTGCGTCGGTGGAGGGGACTATGACAGCTGACGGGCGTAGAGATCCGAGAAGACCCACCGTCCTGAAAATCCGGTTCAAGAGCGCGACCATTACGGAGTTCGTGGAGAAACACTCGCGAGACATCAGCCGCGGGGGAATCTTCATCAAGATGAAAGCCCCGTTCCCGCCGGGAACGCTGATTAAATTCGATATACAAGTAGCAGAAGGATCGATGATTCACGGGGTCGGGCGGGTGGTCTGGACGCGTACCCGGGAGAAGATCGAGGACCCCGCGGGCATGGGGGTCAAGTTCATTAAAATCGAAGACAACAGCCGCCCGGTGCTGGAGGCGATCCTCACGGAGAAGAGCGCCCTCCCGACAGAGGATCGGGATGAATCCCGCTTCGACGGTCCCATTCCCTCGGCGCAACTCATCTCCAAGGCGCCGCCGCCGAGCGCTTCGAGAAAACCGAAGCGGACCATGATCGGGATGGGGCTCCCTCCCGGAGGTCTCAAAGTCCCGAAGCCCACAAAATCACAAGTCACGGAGGCCCCCAGAGAAGAGGCAGCGACGCCGCCCCCTCCCGTCCCCTCAACCGCCAGGGAGTCCAAAGAGGAGGCGCCCGCACCGAATTTCGACCTCCTCGCCGGATCTTCGGAAGAGTTCGTGGCGGACATCTCCTCGGCCCTCGACAATGCGCTGGATGAAGCAGAGACGGTGGTGACGCCGTTCGCAGAGATACCGGCGATGGACGGGAAGGACGAGGGCAAGCGCGACAAGGGGAGCGACAAAACTCCCGCTGACGAAGCGCCCAATGATACAGCGCCCGAAGGCAAAGAGGTCCCCATCGATGAGGAACCTCTCGAAGAGGCGCTGTACGACGACATCCCCATTGAAGAAACACCGGTCGAGTCGTCGGAGATGCCCGAGGAGGAGCCCCCTCCTGTGGATATTGTCGACCTCTCTTTAAACAGAGAGCCATCGAAGCGGCGGGGGATCTCCCCGGTGTTGTGGATTGTCCTGGCGATCTTCGCGGCGGGCGGAGCCTCGATCTGGTTACTACGGGACAAGATAATTCCTGAAGAGCAGCCGACACCGCCCTTGAAGGTATCGGCGGTCACCAGATCCGCCCCCCCGACATCGAAAGCGCCCGAGGCGACCGAGCCCCCGCCGACCGAACCTGCGGCGGATGTTCCGCTTTCGGTAGTCAAGGTCGCCACGAAACCCACCGGGGCGACGATCGAGGTCAACGGAGAGCGCCAGGACGGGGTTACCCCCCTCGTCCTCAATGTGCCGACGGGAAAGGAAGTGACCATCAAGGCGTCCCTGTTCGGGTACCAATCAAAGAGCAAGACCATCACCCCCATAGAGAAACCCGGGAAGCTCCCGTTCGATCTGAAGAAGCGGCCCCTCCGAATGACGTTTTTAAGTGAGCCGAAGAAGGCCCAGATACTCATTGATCGCAAGAAGTACGGTTTTACACCGAGGATAATGGTGACCCGGGCTTTCGAGCCGGAGTTCGATCTGGTCATCGAAACCGCGGGGTACAAGCCCCTGTCTCGAAGGATTACCCTGCAGGATTGGACGGAGAAGGATGACGGGTATGTCCTCGAGGTAGAGGCTGTGCTGGAAGAGCAATCTGAGTCTGAAGGGGCTCCGGAAACCGGGCCGAAGCCCGCCGCGACACCTCCACCGAAAAAAGAGGTTTCCGAGGTCAAGCCCGAGCCGAAACCCGAGCCGAAACCCGGGCCCGAGCCGGAGGCCAAGCCCGAACTGGACCCCGAGGCGGAGCCCGAGGCCAAGGCCGAGCCCGAGGCCAAGGCCGAGCCCGAGCCCGAGGCCAAGCCCGAGCCCGAGGCCAAGCCCGAGGCCAAGCCCGAGCCCGAGGCCAAGCCCGAGCCCGAGGCCAAGCCCGAGCCCGAGGTCAAGCCCGAGCCCGAGGTCAAGCCCGAGCCGAAACCCGAGCCCGAGCCCGAGGTCAAGCCCGAGCCGAAACCCGAGCCCGAGGTCAAACCCAAATCAAAGATCGAAGATAATCCGTTTTAGGCCCCCTTCGGATTCACTATCCGAAATGAATGAAACACACTCACTCCTCGTCCCCGAGCTCGCAACGGGCATCCCCCTCGACACCGCCGTTCAGGAGGCCCTCTCGGCAGAGCGGTTCGAGCTCACGGGAGCGCAGGGCGGCGGTCTGGCGCCCTTCCTCGTGCGGCTGCAGCGGCGCCGTTCGACCCCGGTCGTCGTGCTCACCGCTGATCCCAAGAGCGCGCGGTCCGTCGCTTCGGACCTCTCCTACCACTCGGGAGAGGACGGCGTTCTGCTGTTCCCCGCCTACAGCCTCGGCCCGTATGACGAGCTGACCCCCGACCGGCGGTCCACCCTGCAAAGGGCCGGGGTGCTCTTTCGCCTGCTGAGGGAGTCCCGCTGGCGATTTCTGGTCATCTCCGCCGACAGCCTGTCCAGGCGGGTGGCCCCGCTCTCGGCGTTCGAGGAGCGTTGCCTCCCGATCGTCGCGGGGGAACGAATGGATCGCGACCGCCTGATCGGGGGACTCGAGACCGGCGGCTACTACAGAACACCGCTGGTCGAGGAGCCCGGAACCTATGCGGTCCGGGGGAGCCTGGTGGATCTTTTCCCGTCGTATCTGGGAGCGCCGGTCCGGATCGATTTCTTCGGTTCCGAGATAGAGCGGATTCGAGAGTTCGATCCCGAGAGCCAGACCGGAGGAGCGATCCTGGCGGAGGTGTGGATTCACCCCCTGAAGGTGAGCCATCTGATTCCTGACGAAGAAACGCGTCCCCGGGTCGCGGAGCGCATGCGGTCCGTCTGTGATGCGGTAAACCAGCCCACCCGCAAGACAGAGGCCCTCATCGCCGATATGAATCAGGGCCGCCCCATATTCGGCGGGGAGCGCTTCGCCCCATGCTATCACGACCGCTTGGGAACCCTCTTCGACTACCTCCCCCGCGGGGTGGCGCTCTGTATCGAGGACGGGGCCCTCATCAGCCACGGCATCGCCAGACAACACGCCGCGCTCCTTCGGGAGTACGACAGAGCGCAGGGAGAGAACCGCCCCTGCTTTCCTCCCGAGCGCTACGCGCTCACCGCGGAGGACCTCATGCCGAGGCTCGGGGAATACCCCCGCGTCGAGATCCTCCCCCTGCCCATGACGGAGGCCCCCACGCGGGAGAGCGCGATCACCGATCTTAGGGCCGAGTCCTTCAACCGGCTGAGCGATCGGCTCCGCTCCCTCCTGCCGGTGGGCCAGACGGACCTGATCTCCCCCCTTAGCAGATACCTCCAAGCGCTCACGGAGTCCGGGTATCGAACGACCGTCGTCGCCCACACTACCGGTCAGGCGGATCGAATCGCAGCGATGCTCTCCTCCCGCGGTCTCACCATCCATCCCGGCGGCGCCGAGGCGCTGAGGCGGCCGGGGATATCGGTGGATCACGGAGAGCTCGCGCGGGGCTGCCTTCTCCCGGGGGACGCCCTGGCCTGGATCGCCGAGGAGGAGATCTTCGGCCGCCGGACCCGCCGCGGGAAGCACCGCGCCCGGACCCCCAAGACCTCCTTTGACGATTTGAAATCCCTGCGGCCCGGGGATCTGGTGGTCCACCTGGAACACGGTATCGGGCGCTACGACGGGTTGGTCCGGCAGCGGATACGGGACGCGGACATGGACTTCCTGCTCATCGCCTATCGGGGGGGGGATAAGCTCTACCTGCCGGTGTACCGCCTCAACCAAGTGCAGAAGTACCGCGGCGGCGCGCCGAACCAGCTCCTCGACAAACTCGGCGGTCAGACCTTCGCCGTCAGCATCGCCAAGGCCAAGAAGGCCACCAGCGAGATGGCGGGCAAGCTCCTGACGCTCTACGCCGCCCGGAGCCGGGCCGTCAGGACGCCGTTCGCCGCCCCGGACGACCTGTTCCAGGCGTTCGAGGCGGGCTTCCCCTTCGAGGAGACCGACGACCAGGCCCGGGCCATCGACGAAACCATGGCCGATATGGGACGGGAGCGCCCGATGGATCGGCTGGTGTGCGGCGACGTGGGCTTCGGCAAGACCGAGGTGGCCCTGCGGGCGGCGTTCCGCGCGGCGATGAGCGGTACGCAGACCGCCGTGCTGGTGCCCACCACCGTGCTCGCCCAGCAGCATTTCCAGACCTTTGAAAAGCGCTTCGACCCGTACCCTGTAAGGATCGAGATGTTGAGCCGCTTCGCCTCCCCCGCCCGGAACCGGGAGATCGTGCGGCGCGTCAAGGAGGGGACGGTGGATATCGTGATCGGGACCCACCGGCTCCTCTCCAAGGATGTCCACTTCAAGGATCTGGGCCTCCTGATTGTCGACGAGGAGCACCGGTTCGGCGTGGCCCACAAGGAGCGGATCCGGGCGCTGCGGACCGCCGTGGACACCCTCGTGCTCACCGCCACGCCTATCCCGCGGACCCTTCAGATGGCGTTCAGCGGCATCCGGGACCTCTCCCTCATCGGCACCGCCCCGGCCCTCCGGCGGCCCATCAAGACCATGGTCTGCAACGATGACCCCAAGATCCTCACTCGGGCCATCGAGAAGGAGCTCGGCCGCGGGGGTCAGGTGTTCTTCGTCCACAACCGGGTGCGGGACATCCTGAAGGTTGTGGCGAGGGTGCAGCGGATGGCGCCGGAGGCGCGGGTTGCGGTGGGCCACGGACAGATGAAGGAGAGCGAGCTCGAGGCGGTGATGCTCGACTTCGTCTCGGGTCGATACGACATCCTGGTGTGCACCACCATCATCGAATCCGGTCTGGACATCCCGAGGGCGAACACCATCATCATCGACCGGGCGGACACGTTCGGGATGGCCCAGCTCTATCAGCTCAGGGGCCGGGTGGGGCGTTCGAGCGAGCAGGCCTACGCCTACCTGGTGGTCCCTCCCCTCACCCTGCTGAGCGACGACGCCAAGGAGCGGGTGGAGACCCTGGCCAGGTATACGGAGCTGGGCTCGGGGTTCTCCGTGGCGACCATGGACATGGAGCTTAGGGGGGCCGGGAATCTCATCGGCGAGGAGCAGTCCGGCAACGTCGCCGCGGTGGGCATCGAAATGTTCATGGAGCTCCTCGAAGAGGCGAGCTCGGATCTCCGCGGGGAGCCCCGGGCCTCGGAGGTGGAGCCGGAGCTCTCCCTCGAGAGCCCGGGATATATCCCTGAGGAGTACGTCCCCGATGTGGGGCAACGGCTCCAGCTCTATAAGCAGCTGGCCTCCGCGGAGGACGAGTCGGAGGTGGAGCGCATCGCCGCCACCATGGTGGATCGCCTCGGTCCCCTGCCCGGGGAGGTCGAGGCGCTGGTGGCGGGGATGGTCGCCAAGGCGATCTGTCGCCAGCTGAATATTCGCGGGCTCGAGGTGACCGGAAGGGGGATGATCGGCCACCTCTCCGTGGACTCGAGGGTCAACCCCGACCGCGTGCTTGAGATTATTCGGGAAGACCGGGGACTTGTTCAGCTCACGGAAGACCTGAAAATCAAGGTCAGATTCGAAGGTCCGGTGGAGGATACGACGAAAAGCGCGATTCGCTTCTTGCATCGCTTAGAAGCGTATGATAACAACTGTTCGATATCATAAATGAAATCATATTAAGGAGCTCATCTATGAATCGCACAGTGTTCCAACTCATCAAAATCACTTTTGTTGTCATCGTCGCCTGGTGTCTCGCGGGTTGCGGCGGCGGGAGTGACGGAAAAACGGATGAAAAAGCCTCTGAAGAAACCGACAAGAAGGATGACGGGCCCTCCGGGCTGTCCCCGGAACAGGCCGCGAAGGTGGTGGCCAAGGTGGGCGATCGCACCATCACCGTAGGAGAGATCACTCGACAGATCAATCGCCTCTCGCCTTATATCCGGCGGCGCTGGTCCGCTCCGGAGAAGCGCAAGGAGTTCCTTGAAAACCTGATCAACGTGGAGCTCCTCTCTCAGGAGGCGGAAAAGCTCGGGATAGGTAAGGACAACCCGGAGATCACCCGTACGGTCAATCAGACGATGATCCGTCTGATGATGAAGAACGATTTGGAGAAGGAGCTCATTCCGTCGAAAATCGAAGACGATGTCCTGAAGGCCGAGTACGAGAAAGAGAAGAGCAAGTACCAGCGGCCGCCTCAGCTTCGGGCGAGCCACATCCTGGTAAAGACCAAGGCGGAAGCCGATAAGCTGCTCGCCGAAATCAAGGCGAAACCCAAGGACAACCGCCTGTTTCGGGAGCTGGCCCGGAAGCACTCCATCGATGAGGTGACCCAGAAGCGGGGAGGAGACATCGGATACTTCTCCGAGACCGGGGGACGGGAGGGGGAGCCCGAGGTGGATGACGCGGTGCGCAAGGCGGCGTGGAAGCTCACGAAGACCGGCGAGGTGGCCGAGGCCCCCGTTGAGACCGGGGCGGGCTTTCACATTGTCAAGCTCACCAACCGACGCCCCGAGCTCAACCGATCCTTCGACACCGTCAAGAAGATGATCGAGGGACGCCTGCTGCGACAGGCGCGGACAGAGGCCCTTGAGAAGTTCGTGGCGGATCTCAAGGCCAAGGCCAAGGTCGAAATTTTCGAGGACAACCTGGCGAAGATCAAATTGCCCGAGCCGCCGGCGTCTCCCGTGGGCCCTTTACGGCCCGGTCCTCCGGGGATGCAGCCGAAGATCGGCGCTTCCAAGACCGCGAAGGCACCGAAGGCGAAGAAGCCTGCGAAGGGCGCAAAGAAAGCAGCAGAATAGGAACGCCATGGCCCGCTACCATCACTACCTCCCGCTCCCCTTGGTACAGCTTCCCCGAAACAAGGGCCCGTTTCCCTCGTCCCGAACGCCGGGCACCGGCACCGCTCCTCGAAGTGGCGTCATCCCGGGCCTTGCCCACAGCGCCCGATCCGAAGCGATAACGTTTCTCGCGTTCGGAGCGCTCTGTCTTGCCGCGATGCTCTCATCGATCCCAGCGGCGGCCCAGACGAGCCGCCAGACGGTGGACAAGATCGCGGCCGTGGTGGGAGATCAGATCATCCTGCTCAGCGAGGTGATGGAACAGGCGAAGCCCATCATCGAGCAGCTCGAACAGGCCGGGAATGCCCAGGGGCCGGATCTGATGAAGGGTCGTCTCGAAGCCCAAATAAAGGAGATCCTCAACGGGATGATCGATGACGCCATTTTCGAAAAAGAGGCCCGCGAGATGGACGTGGCGGTCAGCCAGGACGAGCTTGATCAGGCGGTCGAGAACATGGCGCGGGAGAACGGCCTCGACCTGCCGGCGTTCAAACAGGCCATTAAATCCCAGGGCATGGACTACCTGAGCTATCGCAACAAGCTCCGGACACAGCTCATGAAGTTCAAGGTGCTCAACATGCGGGTGCGCAGCCGGGTCAAGATTTCGGAGGCGGAGGCGAGGCAGCACTACAACGATCAGGTCCGGGGGATCCGCGCCACCGGAAACTACGAGGGCGCGCACATCCTCTTCCGCGCTCCCCCCGGCGCCTCGGCCCAGATCGCGGCCAAGGCAAAGAAGCGGGCTGAAGCCGTCATCGAGCGCCTGAAAAAGGGCGAGGACTTCGCGGCCATCGCGAAGGCCGAGTCCGAGGACGGCGCCACCGCGCCCTACGGCGGAAGCCTGGGGGAGCATCGCCCCGGCGTCATTCCGGCGGTCCTGGAACGATCCTTCGTTGATCTGGAGGTGGGCGAGTTCGCGGGACCGATTCGCACCCCGGCCGGCTTTCACGTCATCCGATTGAACGCCCGGGACTCGCTCGGGGTTATGCCCTTCGCGCAGGTCAAGGACAGAATCATCCAGCAACTGCAGGAGCAAGAGATGCAGCGGCAGTCGAACATCTGGCTCAAGGAGCTGCGATCAAAGATTTATATCGATATAAGAATGTAGTGAGAACATGACGACATCGAGGAACATGAAGAAATCGTATACCATCGCCCTGCTGATCTTCGGGCTCTCGTCGATCATCGGCTTGGGATTCCTGATGTATCGGGTCCTTCCGACGATCGCCGTTCGGGAGCCCAGCGTGCTCATTTTGCTTCCGGGTGTCGTCGTGGCCATCGTGGCCGCGCTCTTCATCTTCGGCATCTTCCTCGGATATTTCTACCGGAACCCCACCGCCCGTTGGCTGATCAGCCGAAAGACCCGAACCCAGTTTCGAAACGCGCTGGCCTTCGAAAGGAGCGAGCGCATCCGGCTGGAGCGGGAGCTCTACGACACCAAGCAGTCGGTGGTCGGGCTGAAGGACAAGCTCACCGACGTACAGAAGAGCGATAACGAGGAGGAGAACAAAGCCAACGCGGAGCTCCTCGAGAAGATAGAGAAGGAAAAGGCCCTGCTGGAGAAGAAGCACGACCAGCTTCAAAGCGATCTGACGGCACGCAAGCAGCGCATCGTCGACCTGATGACCGATATCGCCATCGCCCAGACCGAGGCCGAAGAGGCGAAGAACGAAATCGAGCGGCTGAAGACCAGTCGCGAGGAGTCGTCGGAGCGGGCGGAGCTCAAGGTCGCCACCGAGGGGGGGACCATCAAGGACGTTTTGGAGAACATTACGAAGCTCGATGGGGTACAGATGGCCATCGTCGCCGATGACTTCGGGCTGGTGGTGGAGACTTCCCATGAAAACGTGGAAGCGGAGAGCCTGGCGGCGGCCTCCACCCTCGCGGCGCGCATCGCCTCCGGTCTCAAGGAGATCCTCTCCATCGGCGAGATCAACAGCGTGACCATCGCCAGCGATGACGACATGGTGCTCGAGAACACCTACTTCGAGCTGTTCCAGCTCCGGTGCTCGCTCACCCTCGTTCACGACGGCTCCCGCGACTTCTCCAGCCTCTCCGAGCAGACCATTAAAGCCATCATCGACCGCCTCGAGGACTAACGAATTCCCGCCCACGAACCTCCCCTGAGGGGCCTTTCCTCCTTGACTTCGGGGGAATCGTTGGCGATTCTTGCTCCGTGAAACAGAACGTCGAAGTCATCGTCCTGGGAGGCGGCCTGGCGGGATTGGCCGCGGCGTATCGCCTGAAACGGCGCTACCTCCTGCTCGAGAAAACGGCTCGCCTGGGCGGCCTGTGCGACACCGCCGAGGAGCAGGGATACCGCTTCGACCGGACCGGCCACCTCCTGCACCTGCGGGCGGGCCGCATCAAACGGACGGTCCTCGGTCTGCTCGACGAGGAGCCGCTCCTCATCGAGCGCCGGGCGCGGATCTTCTCCCATGGTACCTACACCCATTATCCGTTCCAGGCCCATACGTTCGGTCTCCCCAATACGGTGGTGGCGGAGTGTCTGACGTCATTCATCAACGCCCGAATCGAGGTCTCCAAGGGGGCCGCCGAAACCTTCGAGGAGTTCATCTATCGCCACTTCGGGGAGGGCATCGCCCGGCATTTCATGATCCCCTACAACACCAAGCTGTGGGGGGTTCATCCCCGGGAGATTACGCCGGACTGGTGCGCGCGCTTCGTCCCCGTCCCCTCGGTGGACGAGGTCGTGAGCGGCGCGCTGGGGATCCACCGGGACGATATGGGATACAACGCGCGGTTCTTCTATCCCGAAGAGGGGATACAGACCCTCCCCGACGCGCTGGCGAGGCGGGTATCGAACGTCCGGTTTCGTTCCGCTCCCCGCGCCGTGGATCATCGACGGCGACGGGTCTACGTGGGCGGCGAATGGCTCCCCTACCGCGCCCTCATCACGACCATTCCCCTGACGGAGCTGATGAAGCGGCTCGTCGATCCGCCGAAATTCGTCCGCGACGCCGCAGCGTCGCTGCGCTGCACCAGCCTCCGCTATCTGGACATCGCCCTGGACCGGCCCGCGGGTACGGACTACCACTGGAGCTACGTCCCGGAGAAGGGGTACCCCTTCTATCGGGTGGGGTGCTACTCCAACTTCTCGGATCGGATGGCCCCGAAACGCAAGAGCAACCTCTACGTGGAGCTCGCTTCCCGCCGCCCGATCTCCCTGGATACCCTAATGCCCGAGGTCTCCCGCGGGCTTGCGGACATGGGCATTATTCGGCGCGAGGCGGATATCCGGTTTGTCCGGCCGCGGCGCATCGGATACGCCTATGTGGTATACAATCACGACTACTCGAAGACCGTCCCCGGGGTGATCGAATGGTTGTCACGGCAGGGGATCCTGTCCGCCGGTCGGTACGCCAACTGGGAGTATGCGTCCATGGAGGACGCCCTGATTCAGGGGTTCGACGCCGCGAGAAAGGCAAAGGAACTGATATAAATGTCATCGGAAGGACCAGAAATTAGCATCGTCATCCCGATCCACAACGAAGAGGGCATCCTGGTCTCCGCGGTCAACGACCTGATTGTCCGGCTGCCCGTCCTCGACAAGCGCTACGAGATCATCCTCGCGGAGAACGGCAGCACGGACTGCACCGTGGAGATCGCCCAGATGCTCACGGAGACCTACGGGGCCGTCACCACGTTCTCGTCGGACACCCCCAACTACGGAGCGGCCCTCAAGGAGGGGATCCGGCGCGCCCGGGGCGAGTATGTGCTCTGCGACGAGATAGACATCTGCGATGTGGACTTCTATTCCCGGGCCCTCGCGATCCTCGAGGGGGGGCAGGTCCACCTGGTGGTGGGCTCCAAGGCCATGGAGGGGGCCAATGACAAGCGCCCGTTCTCCCGCAGGGTGGCCACCTCGGTGATCAACAACCTGCTGCGGCTGACGCTGGAGTTCAAGGGGACCGACACCCACGGGCTCAAGGCGTTTCACCGGGAGCACCTCCTCCCGGTGGCCGAAAAGTGCGTCGTCGATCGGGATCTGTTCGCGTCGGAGTTCGTCATCCGGGCCGGCCTCGACGGCATCGAGATCCGGGAGATCCCGGTCTGCATCGTCGAGAAGCGGGCGCCGTCCATCGACCTCGTTCGGAGAGTCCCGGCGGTGCTCAAGGGGCTCGGGAGGCTCTTCGTCGCCATTCGACTGGGGAGATGAGCATGGGATTCGTTTCGATAACCATCGATCTCGACGAGATATATTGCTACCACGGCATCCACGGGCTCGATGCGCCCTCCCCCGACAAGGCGCGCCTCGTCTTCGAACGCGCCCTGCCGAGGGCCCGCGAGCTGTTCCGGGAGCTCGGCGTCAAGGCCACCTGGTTCGTGGTGGGGCAGGACCTGTCGGACGCGACGTCGGCGAGACAGGTCAAGGCCCTCTTCGATGAGGGACACGAGATCGCCAACCACACCATGCACCACAAATACGACTTCACCATCCTCCCCCTGGAGTCCCAGGCGGAGGAGATCGACGCCGCCAGCCGGGAGATCCAACGGATCGTCGGTCATCCGCCGACCGGATTCAGGGCGCCCGGCTACAACCTCACCTACGGGGTCGTCGAGCTCCTCGAGAAGCGGAACTACGGCTATGACTCCTCGGTGTTCCCCTGTCCGGCGTACTTCGCCGCCAAGATGGGGGCCATCGCGCTCAAGTCGTTCCAGGGGCGTTCCTCCTCTTCGATCATCGGGGATCCGGGGGTGCTCCGCGCGCCGCCGCTCCCCTACCGCATCGGCGACGACGGCATCTGGACCCGCGGGGAGGGGCTCGTGGAGCTGCCCATCACCGTCGTGACCCGGGCGCGGCTCCCGTTCATCGGCACCGCCATCAGCGTGATGGGGAAGCTGCCGGCGGCGCTCTTCGCGCGCAAGGCGGCGGCGCTCCCGTTCGTCAACCTGGAGCTGCACGGCATCGACTTCATCGACGCGGACGGCGACGGGGTGGCGTACCTGAAGGAGCACCAGCCGGATCTCCGGGTGTCCCTGCCCAAGCGCCGCGCCGCCCTGGAGCGCGCCGTCAGGACCCTCCTCGATCGCGGCCTGGAGCCCGTGACCCTCGCGGACGCGGCCGGGCGGGTGCTGGTTTAGTGCTCCCCATTCCGTAGCCGCTCCAACCGCGCCTTGATCCGCTCCTCGATGCCGGACTCCCTCGGCTCGTAGTAGCGCCGCCCAACGAGCTTGTCCGGCAGGTAGGTCTCCCCTTCAGCGTGGCCCCCTTCGCTCGGCGGGTAGCGGTAGCCCTTCCCGTAACCCCACGCCTTCATCTGTTGGGTGGGGGCGTTCCGGAGCTTCATGGGCACGGGCAGGGGGCCGAACCGCTCGATGTCCCGGCGGGGTCTCGAGATGGCGTCCACCTGAGCGTTGGACTTGGGCGCGCAGGCGAGGTAGGTGCAGGCCTGGGCCATGGGGAAGGCCCCCTCGGGCAGGCCGATCCGCTGAAACGCGGCGTCCGCCGCCACCACCACCTGGAGGGCGTGGGGATCGGCGTTGCCGATGTCCTCGGACGCGAAGATGATCATGCGGCGGAGCACGAACAGGGGGTCCTCGCCGGCATCCAACATGCGGAACATCCAGTATAGGGCCGCGTCCGGATCCGAGCCGCGCATGCTCTTGATGAACGCGGAGACGATGTTGTAGTGCTCCTCGCCGGACTTGTCGTAGAGGAGCGCCTTGGCCTGGGCCGCCTCCTCGACGCAGGCCACGTCGACCGGCTTGTTCTGGCCCTTCGCGTGCTTCACCGAGAGCTCCAAGGTGGTGAGGGCGAACCGGGCGTCCCCGCGGGCCGCCTCGGCGATGAGCGTCAGCGCCGCGTCCTCCACCGGGGTGTCGAGCCCGGCGAGCCCCCGCTCCCCGTCGGCGAGGGCGCGGCGGAGTATCGTGACGACGGCCGCCTCGTCGAGGGCCTCGAGGCGAAACACCTTGCACCGGGAGAGCAGCGCCGCGATCACCGAGAAGGAGGGGTTCTCCGTGGTCGCGCCGATCAGGGTCACCACCCCGGACTCCACGCTCGGGAGCAGCGCGTCCTGCTGGGCTTTGTTGAACCGGTGGATCTCGTCGATGAACAGAATCGTGCGGCGTCGGAACGCGCTCCGCGTCTCCCGGGCGCGGTCGATGATGGCGCGAACCTCCTTGAGGGTGCCCGACACCGCAGAGAATGGCATGAACTCCGCGCCGGTATGGTTGGCCAGGAGCCGGGCCAGCGTGGTCTTGCCGCTCCCCGGCGGCCCCCAGAGGATGGCGGAGGGCACCCGATCCGAGCGGATGGCCTCCCTGAGGAACTTGCCCTCGCCGAGGATATGATCCTGACCGACGAACTCCGAGAGATCCCGCGGACGCATCCGGTCCGCCAGAGGCGTCAGCTCCGGATCCCGGTTCGCCGAATGGGAGAAGAGATCCATGCTCCGAGGGGTATCACGGTTCGAACGAGGGCGTCTACTCGCAGTTGTCGAACCAGAGCTCGGCGTTGAGCCCGTTGAGCTCCCACCTGTCCGGCATCGAGCTCTCGATGGAGTCCAGCCCGGCCGGGCACTCGATCTTTACGAGATATTGGAAGCTCTTCTTTCCGAACTTGACGGGGGTGAGATCGCCGGACCCCGCTTCGGAAAAGAGGACGACGCGACAGCGGTTTTCGATGATGTCATCCGGCTGAATGGTCCAGCCCCCCACCGCTGTCCAGATGTATCCGGACCGGAAGGCGCGCTCCTCGTCCTCCCGCGGCGCCCCCTGAGCGGTGTAGGGGTTCTTCGAGGGGGGGCCGTTGATATTATTGATCTCGAAGTAGAAATCGGCCGGCCCGAGATTGTTCCGGTTCTTCGAGGCCACCGTGAAGCTGAAGCGCTTCTCGGCATAGACGCAGGAGCCGATATAATCCGCGCTCTTGGCCGCCAGCGTGCCGGAGAGGGGCCGCTCCTCCGAACCGTCGATCGGCGTCTCCGACGCGCCGTTGGAGTCCGGAACGAATGTGCCCCACACCCAGGTTTCCGCCGCCTCCTGCTCACACGATGACATAACCAGGAGACATGCCCCGACGGTGAGTCTTGTAATGAAACTCCTCATGGTATCGCCTCTCCTCCCGTGGAATCCCGTTGTGCTGATATCGAGCACCTCAGAATTATAGTCTCGATCCGCGTCTTCTCAACTATTTGGCGTAATCGGCGGTCACCTTCGGGCCGATGCCCATGGCGGCGCGGACCTCGTCCATGGTCTCCCGGGCGAGGACGCGACACCGCTCGGCGCCCTGTTGCAGCGCGTCGAGCACCGGGCCCGGGTTGTCCCTCAGGACCGCGGCGCGCTCACGGATGGGGGCGAGCTCGGCGTCGATCCCCGCGGCCAGCCGCTTCTTGCACTCGAAGCAGCCGATGTCGGCCTTTCGGCACCCCTCGGCGATCTCCCCGCGGGCGGCCTCGTCCGTGAAGAAACCGTGCAGCGAAAAGATATTACAGATCTCCGGTCGTCCGGGATCGCTCTTCCGGACGCGCTGGGGATCGGTGTAGGCGCCCCCGAGCTTCTTCTGGATCTCCTCCGGCGTCTCCAAAATCCCGATGTGGTTGCCGATGCTCTTCGACATCTTCTGTTTGCCGTCCAGCCCCAGGATCTTGGTCGCCTCCCCGGGCAGCCGCTTGGCCATGGGGAACACCTCCCCGAACTTCCGGTTGAACCGGGTGGCGACCTCCCGGCAGAGCTCGAGGTGCTGCTCCTGGTCCTCTCCCACGGGGACGAGGGAGGCCTTGTACAGCAGGATGTCCGCCGCCTGGAGCACCGGGTAGTCGAAGAGCCCGGTGAGGGCCTCGGAGACCCCGAGCCCCACCTGCAGGTGCTGCATGAGCTCGCCGAGCCCCTCGTTGAGCCGGGTCACCAGGTCCTCGTCCATCTCCCCCTCGGGGTCGAGCCGGTCCACACCGGACCGGAGCTTCGCCGACAGGGCGATAGCGGTCTCCCCCACGTCCCGCAGCTGGTGGAGCATCGAGGCCTTGGCCCCGCCCCCCTTCCGGCTCAGGGCCCTTCGAAACGCCGCGCGGCTCTTGTCCTTGAACTGGTGCATCCGAAAGAGGGAGCCGAGGGGGGTCACCGTGTTGAAGAGCCAGGTGAGCTCGGTGTGCTCGGGAACGTGGGACTGGATGAACAGGGTGCACTCGTCCGGATCGAGCCCGCAGGCCATGGCCGTGAGGGCCGCCTCGAAGGTGCGCCGCGGCAACATCGACGGGTCGTAATCGATGGTGATGGCGTGATCGTCGACGATGCAGAAGATCGCGTCATGGGTCTTTCCTATCTCCACCCACTTCTTGATGGCCCCCAGGTAGTTGCCGACGTGAATATCCCCCGTGGGTTGAATGCCGGAAAAAACTCGCTCTTTGGATTCTTTCATGCCACCTCTCCGATGAACAAAATCATAAGCACCTTTAACTGCAAAGCCCCCATGGATCAAGGGGGGAGGACGGGGGAGGTCGAAATTCCGGCAGACGAAAAGACGAACATCCCCCGCGTGAATTGTCAAAATGGCAAATCACACAGCGGAAGAGTGGAAAAAGCTGGTTGAAATCGGAACTCGCTATTTGGTTCGGTTCTTGCTAATAGTGCCTTCCTGTTATGAAGACCTACATCAAAACAATCATTTCAATGGTTCTCGCGGGGATGGTGCCGTCCACCGCCCTGGGGCTGACGATGAAGCTCACCGCGGCCTCGGGGGATGCCCCCTTCAGCGAAGACGACAACGTGGGGAGGTTCAACCGGCAGGACTGCCTCGACCGGGACGACGCCACGTTCACGTTCAGCGTCTCGGACGATGATCGGGAGACCGATCGGGATCTGGTGATTTACGCGGGTTCCGCCTGTGACTCGACGCCCGACGGGGACAACTGCAACGTCATCGAGCTGGGCGGCGCCGGCGACAACAAATCGTACACGATCAGTGAGCTCTTCGATTTCGAGTTCGACAGCGACGAGGACTGCACCGGAGAGGGCTCCGAGGAGGTGTGGGTCTCCCGTGTGGAGGATTGGGACGATCGCTCCGAGAGCACCACCTACCTGGACTCCGCCCGTATCACCATCAAGTGGCGGATGGACGCGCCGGACACACCGACGGGCATCGAGGCGAGCGCGGGCGAGAAGAAAGTGGTGGTGAAGTGGGATACGGAGAAAGACGACAGTGATGAAAACGATGATAACAAGACGTCATCCGATGATGACGAGAATGACATCGATTACATCATCATCTGGTACCGGGAAGGGGACGCCGGAGGCGCCGGAGACGGCGATACCGACGCGGACTCGGACGCCGACACGGACGCGGACAGCGACACCAATATGCTCGACACCGATACGATCGACACCGAGGCCGGGCCCCGGGACGCCGGCGTCATGAACACGGATATCCCTCTCGAGCCGCGATGGGTCCTTCGATCCACGAATACCGAATGCCCGTCCGGGGGGTTCAGCCAGGGGCAGACCTATCGGACAGATGACTATCATCACGAGAAGAAAGAGAACACCGCCGAGGGCAAGCACACCGTGGACGGACTTGAAAACGGCGTCTCGTACAAGTTCGCGGTGGTGGCCGAGGACTATTTCGGCAACTATTCGGAGATATCCGCGGTGACGTGCGCTACCCCGCAGGAGACCGACGATTTCTTCGAAGAGTATTCGAGCGCCGGGGGGAAGGGGGGCAAGTTCTGCTTCATCGCCACCGCCGCGTTCGGGTCGTATGACCATCCCACGGTCCGCATTCTCAGGGGGTTCCGTGATGAATTTCTCGAGCCCATGCCCGGAGGTAGACATCTGATTCACACGTATTATCGATTCGGCCCCGCCGCCGCCCAGGTCGTGGAGCAGAGCCCGGCGCTGAAGGCCACACTGAGCGGCGCGCTCACCGTCTTCGCAGCGGCGACCATCCCCCTCACGCTCCTCGGCCCCTTCGGCACGCTGCTGATGGCGGTGCTGTTCACGGGGGCGGCGGTCTATCGCAAGAGGAGGCGCAAATGAATCGCAGCCCCCAAGCCGGTCCCTTTCACACCGCTGCGATGAATCGTCTCCCTTTAAGAGGCGCGGTGGGCGTCACGATATTCTTCGCGATATGCACGATGGTCATCGATGCCGCGGCCTATGTCCCCTCTCGTCAGTATGGGGCGTTCGAGCTCAAGTTCGGCCCCTACCGCCCGGCGGTGGACGAGAACCCCTCGTTGAACGGTCAGCCGTACCACGACGTCTTCAATGACGATACGATGTTCCTCACGGCGCTGGAGGTCGACTGGCAGTTCATCCATCCCCCCGGATTCAGCCTGGGGCTCGGGGGCGGCCTAGGGTTCATGCAGGCGTACGCGAAATCTCTGACCCTCGAGGGCAGGTCCGACGCGGACTACACGGTGCTCAACGTGATGCCCTTCGTCCTGCTCCTGGTGGCGCGGGTGGACGTTCTGCCGGAGTACCTCAATGTCCCCATCGTCCCCTACCTGAAGTTCGGGTTCAACTGGTACTTCTGGTGGGTGCTCGGCGGCGGCGACGTGGCCACCGTCAACGACGAGCGGGGTCGCGGAGGAACCCTGGGCTGGCAGGTCACGCCGGGGCTCGCTTTCCAGCTCGATCCCCTCGACCGCTCCGCCGCCAGGACCTTCGACAACGAGGTGGGAGTCAACCACTCCTATATCTTCGTAGAGATTCTCTGGGCATTCGTGGATCGCTTCGGCAACGAGGACTACATGAACCTCAGCACCAACACCTTCGCTAACGCGACGGTGCTCGCCGGGTTGGCCCTGGAGTTTTAGACGCATGTGACCGTCTATCGTCTCACCATAGAGTACAACGGCGCCCCCTTCTCGGGGTGGCAGACACAACCCGATCAGCGGACGGTTCAGGGGGATCTCCAGTCCGCCCTCGCGATACTCCTGAGGGGGCCGACGCGACTCCAGGGGGCAGGGCGAACCGACGCCGGGGTTCACGCCGTGGGGCAGGCGGCCAGCTTTGAGACCGACGTCCCGATCACCGAGGATCGTATCCGGAAGGGGCTCACCGCGCTCTGCCGTCCGGACATCGCCGTGGTGCGAGCGGAGGCCGTGGCGGACGGGTTCAACGCGCGGTTCGATGCCAGGGGGAAGCACTACCGCTACCACATCTTCAACCGGAGCGCCCCCTCCCCGCTGCGGCGGGGCACCGCCTATCACGTCCCGCGTCCCCTCGATCTCGATGCGATGGCGGCGGCCGCGGCGCGCCTCATCGGAGAGCACGACTTCGCTGCGTTCCGGGCGGCGGACTGCGGCCGCGAGAATACCGTCCGTAGGATTACCGATATCACGGTGAAACGCGACGATGCCCTCATCACCGTTGATGTCCGGGGGACCGCCTTTTTAAAGTACATGGTGCGAATTATCGCCGGCACTCTGGTCGACGTCGGCCTCGGCCGCCTCACCCCCGATGACGTCGAAGAGGCCCTCCGCGTCAGGGACCGGACCCGGGCCGGCCGCACCGCCCCGGCCCACGGGCTGACGCTCATGGCGGTCTTCTACGAGCACGGGTGAGGCGAATCCGCTACGCCTTCCACGTCACCGCTTCCTCAATGAGGAAATTCGGGATCTCGTCTTCTGTCTTGTACAGCAGGTTGCAGGCGTCGCACCCGAACCCCTCGGGCTCCTCGACGGCCTCGAGGGGTCCCTTGCACTTCGGGCAGGCCAGCACGTCCATCAACGCTTTCAGATCGGTCATCGCTCCTCCTTTTCGAAAAGGCCTGAAAACACCTCGCTCAAATAATCAAAGAACGCTAAAAATACAAGTCGTGCAAGCGGTATGTCCCAAATGCGGTGCCGAACGAACCGGGGAAGCCTGCCCCCGGTGCGGCCTCGTGTTCGCCAAGTTCGATCCGGCGGTGCTGGATCGCAGCGTTCCAGAGGAGATGAAGGCGCTCTGGCGTGAGCTCCTCACCGAGTGGCAGGACGATGAGGCCCACGAACGCTTCATCGGGCGAGCGCTGGACCTGTCCCTCGGTGACTACGCCGCCCGCTGTTATCGCCAGCGGCCCGAGGATCCGGTGGCCAGGAGGCGTCTCGACCAGATCCGGACGCGACTGTTGGCCGTGGCCGCGAGCATGGCGCAGGTCATGGAGCGGAAGAAGGGCGGCGCGGGCTCCCGCGGCAGGCGGCGGCTCTTCGCCTTCGCGATCCTCCTCCTTCTCCTCTTCGCCTGCGGGCTCTTCGCCGCATTCCTGACATTGTTAAAATAGCAATTGTCCCGTGGGGCGATGACCGTTAGTATGGCCCGAGGGATAATATTTGAATCAATGCGACCGTTACACCGGGGGTCCGTCGACCTCCACACAAGGAGCAGTTCCTCTTGCAGATTGATTTCGAACGCAAAGAGATACAGCTGAAGATCGTCTATTACGGCCCGGGGCTCAGCGGCAAGACCACCAACCTGGTCCGCATCCACCGGGTCTGCGCGCCGTCGAACCGCGGTCGCCTCATGACCCTCGACACCCGCGACGATCGCACCCTGTTCTTCGACCTGCTCCCCATGCACTTCGAGAGCACCTCGGGGCTCTCCATTACGCTCAAGGTCTTCACCGTTCCGGGGCAGGTCATCCACAACGCCACGCGGAAGCTGGTGCTCCAGGGGGCGGACGCGGTGGCCTTCATCGCCGACTCCCAGGTGTCGGAGACCGTCCACAACCAGGAGTCGTTCATCAACCTCAAGCAGAACCTCAAGGAGAACGGCCTCAACCTGAAATCCATGCCCCTCGTCATCCAGTTCAACAAACGGGATCTGCCGAACATCCGCTCCGACGAAGAGATCGACGCCATGGCCGCCAGGGGGCGGGAGCCCGTCTTCAAGGCCGTCGCGACCCGGGGAGACGGCGTGGTGGAGACCCTGCTCGGGCTCATCGATATCACCTGGGAGAAACTCGACAGCTGGCACGATCTGACAGGGAAGTTCGGCGTGGAAGGCAAGATGCTCATGCAGACCCTCAAGCGCCAGCTGCTCTCCGATAGGGGCTGAGGGGATGAAAGATGAGTTCAACAAATCCCTGAACCCGACCCTGTCGGAGCTCATCGATCGGGCCAGCTTCACCGAGGTGTGCCTCAGCTACTACAAGCTGTTCGACATCCCCATGCGGGTCATCGACAACGATGGCAACCTGATTGCGGAGACCGCCCGGACCTTCTCCCTCTGCGGTACCTTCGGCCAGTGCGAGGGGGGGCGAAAGGTCTGCATCGCCACCCGGATGAAGGTAAAGAGCGCGCGGCTGAGCGGCCGGAAGCTGCTCTCCGTCGATTGTATCACGGGGCTTCGCTACACGGCGGCCCCCATCTGGTTCCAGGGGAACGTCATCGGCAAGATCGTCTTCGGCCCCTATCGGCCGTGGAAGCGGGAGAGCCACCCGACCCCCGTGGATCTCGATCCCGCCGTCGACATGCGGCTCCTGGAGCAGCAGCTGGAGGGCATGCGCCCCACCTCCACCGCCGTCATCCGGAAGATCGCCCACTCCATGCTCTCCGTGATAGACGCCATCTTGTTCTCCTCCTATCAGACCCTGATCACCAGCCAGATGCACATCGCCACCCAGGCGGAGTCGTTCCGGGCGCTCATGGAGAAGAACCGGGAGCTCTCCGCCATGAACGAGCGGATGAAGGAGTTCGAGCGCATCAAGTCGAGCTTCCTCTCCACGGTGAGTCACGAGCTGAGGACGCCGCTGACCTCCATCATCGGCTACAGCGATATGCTCGCCGAGGGGATCGCCGGCGTGCTCGGCGACGAGCAGCAGCTGTTCATCAACACCATCAAGACCAAGGGGGAGGAGCTCCTCAAGCTGATCAGCTCCATCCTGGATTTCACCCAGATCGACACCGGACACCTCAACATCAGGAAGCAGAAGACCGATCCGCGGACCGTGGTCGAGCGCGCCACGGCGAACGTCCGTGAGATCGCGGACCGCCGGGGGATCCAGCTGCTCACCGGGCGGATGGACGAGCTGGAGCCGGTGTCGATGGATCCGGAAAAGATAGAGACCGCCCTCGAGCACCTCATCGACAACGCCATCAAGTTCTCAGCGCCGGGGGGGGTGGTCAAGGTCTCGGCCAAGCTGGTGGAGGCCGAGGGCAGCGACTCCGGAGACGACGACGGCCTCGGGTTCGTGCTGCTGGCGGCGCCCATGCAGCTGGAGATTTCGGTGCAGGACTTCGGCGAGGGGATCGACAAGGCCAACCAGGAGATGATCTTCTCGCCGTTCACCCAGCTGGACGACTCCTCCACCCGGGAGCACGGGGGGTCCGGGCTGGGCCTCGCAGTGGTCAAGCAGTTCGTGGAGGCCCACGGCGGGACCGTGGGGATCGCCAGCAACCTCGGGGAGGGGAGCAACTTCACCCTCCGCATCCCGGTGATTTCGGAGTAACCGCTTCACCGCGACGATGGCGCTCGCCGGAGGTCTCCAGCTACTTCACCACGACGACGGGCACCTGGCACTCGTCCGGCGGGGTGAGCCACTTGATGATGTTGAGCCAGAACCGCTCCACATCGTACTCCGGGTGCTGATCGGCGCTCCACTCGCTGTCATAGGTGATCCACTCGTCGCCGTACATGAAGACCCTCCCCTCGCTGATATGCTGGGCCTGTCCCATCACCACCTCCGATTCGGTGACGTTGTCCGGTCCGGTGATGATGTCGATGCCGATGTCGTCCGTCGGCTCGATGGCCTGGCCGATGTAGATCCCGATGGCGTCCACCTCCAGGGTGATGGGGTGGGTGGGGAGGATCTCCAGCAGGATGCTGGCGTCGCCGCCGGCATTCTGGGTGGGATCGAACACCCGGCCGGGGATGTACTGCATGCCGATGGGCGCCATCAGCGTGTTGACATTGGTCTGCTCCTCCGTGTAGGAGCCGGTATACCCGATGGTGGTCATCAGCCCGCCGCCGGCCTCGACCCAGGCCTTGAGCGCCTCCCCCTCGGCGGGATCCACCGGCGGGTAGATCCGCTGGTAGTAGAGGCTGAGGATCACGAACACCTGGTAGGGGGCGAGAAGCGCTTCGGAGATATTATTCTCCGGATTGGACGCGTCGAGATTGTCGACCCGCCCGAGGGGGCTCCGCTGCCTGAGCCACTCCTCGAAGACATTGGTGCCGTCGCCCCAGAAACCGAGCTCGCCGTAGGTGGCGATGTTGAGGCAGTCGCAGACCCCGTCCTTCTCCAAGTCCACGTCGTCGACGATACCGTTGTCGTCATCATCAATGCCGTTGCACTCGGTCTCCTGGCCGGTGACCACCGGCCCCCGGGTGTCCGCGTCCCCGTCCGCGTCCGCGTCCACATCGGTGTCCACATCGGTGTCCACGTCAGTGTCCACATCCGTGTCCGCGTCGACGTCGGTATCCGTGTCCGCGTCCACATCGGTGTCCGTATCCACGTCCGTGTCCCCGTCCGCGTCCACGTCGGTATCGCCGTCGGCGTCCGTATCGGCATCGGTGTCGGCATCCGCATCGGTGTCGGCATCCGTATCGGTGTCGGCATCCGAATCCGAGTCCGTGTCGACGTCCGTGTCGTTGTCGGTATCCGTATCGGCATCGGTGTCCCCGTCCCCATTCGGGCTCGTGTCCCGCGGATCGGCTGTGTCACCGGAGGGACTCCCCGTGTCGAGGGGGGCCGCCCGCTCCGCCCGGACGGGACCGTCCTCCGAGCACCCATGAATCCAGAGCAGGACCACCACCGTCAACAGAGCGCATCGCATGGCCATCATTTTCGTCTTATCGTCCTTGTCATGGGTTTCACCGCTGCTCGAAATTTTACACTGAACCTCCGGGAAAATTCAAACATCCGTTGTATTTCTGCGATATAAATCACACGGATGAACGACCCGGCGACAATCGAACGGCTCGACAAGGCGATCCGGAGACGGACGGCCATGGTCTTGCCAAGGACCGATGTCTTCAGGCTCGTCCATGACGAGGGCGATGGATTCCCCGGTCTCACCGCGGATCGCCTGGGGAGAGCGGTGCTCGTCGAAGCCCACCGGCGGGAAGCGGACGCCCCCGCCCTGATTCAGGCCCTCGAGGCCCGGCTCGGGGAGCGCGTCCCCATCTTTTTCAAGGAGCGTTGGGCCCGAGGGGGCGTCCGGGGATGGCAGGTGGCCGGCCCCATCTGCCATCCCGATTTCACGGTGGAGGAGCACGGGGGCTTCTACCAGGTGCGGATCGTTGATGAGGAGCACATGGGACTCTTCCTGGATTCCCGGCCGGCGCGGCAGCGGGTAATGGCCCTCGCCGCGGGGAAACGGGTGCTCAACCTCTTCGCCTACACCGGCGCCTTCGGGGTCTCGGCGGCGCTGGGCGGCGCCACCAGCACCACCAATGTGGACAACAAGCGGTCCGCGGTGGCGCTGGCCCGACGGAACTACCAGCTCAACGGCCTCCCCCACGACACCCGCACCTTCCTGAGGGCGAACGCCTTTCAGTACCTGCGGCGGGCGGTCAGGGGAAGGGGCCGCTTCGATCTCGTCATCCTCGATCCGCCGCCCATCTCCAAGGGGCCGGGGGGACGCCGTTTCCGCGCGGAGACCGGATATTCAGGACTCGCCGGAAAGTGCCTCCGTCTCATCCCCCCCGGAGGCGGGCTCCTGGCCGGTCTCAACGCGTCGCGGGTGAGCGACCTCGAATTCGAAAAGATGATACGCCGGGCGGGACCCCTGGCGGGGCGGGAGCTGGAGATCGTGGATCGCATCGGCCCCGGAGAGGATTTCCCCCCATGTCGAAGCCGACCCGTAGCAAGATTTATACTAATAAAAACAAAAGGTTATCTTTGAAACAGCAGTACGGGACGGTGAGAAGGGAACAGGAGAACTTCATAAATTTTGTAATTTTTTTGTTTTGTCTGGCGATAATATTGATCCCAAAGTGATCCTGAGCGGACTAGAAAGACAAGGGTGACGCCTAGATAATGGATGGGGACAGAAAAGACAGAGCGGAAACCTGGAATGCAGCGACCGATTTGGAGTTGGCGGAGCGCGCGCTTCGAGACAGGTCGGCCGCTGAAAAGTTGCTACTGAGGGTACAGCCGAGGGTTCGATACGCCATTCGGATGCTGATGAGAAATGATAGGGATGTGGATGATATCTACAGTCAGACGATGTTGGAGATCCTGGAGAGCATAGGCAATTTCAAGGGCAAGGGATCCCTGGAGGCGTGGGCCGGAAAGATCGCGTTCCACACGGTGACCGGTCACACGAAGCGACGGGGAATGATAGAGAGGGTCATGGTTCCCGATACCCATGACGCGGGGATGACGAAGACCAATCCGGAACATGAGACCTCGAAGAGCCATATCCGGGAAAGGGTCTCCAAGGCTTTGGAAAAGATCCCCGAGGAACGCCGAAAGACCCTGACCCTCAGGTTGGTGCTCGGACACTCCATCGCGGAGATCGCCGATCTCACCCAGGTTCCGGTGAACACCGTCCGCAGCCGGTTGCGGACCGGTCTCCGGGAGCTGCGCAAGAGTGTGGCTGCCGAGCGGGATTATCTTCTTGCAAAGTAGAGGAGAGGATATGACCACGGAATATGAAATGAGCCTCGAGAGTGAAGAGTGCCGACGGTTTCAGGAGTCCATCGAGCGTGAGATCACCGATGAGCACCTCCTGTCCGAGGCGGATCATACATTTATCCTGCGACACCTGTCGGAGTGTGCCGAGTGCGCGTCCTACTTCGAGATGATCGATTCATTGAAGGACTTCGATGATTCCGGTATGGCGGAGCCGGACGACGTGATTCGGGACGTCGTGGAGAAACGGTTCAACCGGAGGTGGACACGGCTCACGAGGATGGCCGTCGCCGCCGGCGTGCTGTTCCTCCTGGGAGGCGCCGCGGTCTGGTGGACCTTTGCCGGCGAAGATCCCGCGCCTCAGGTTCGGCTCGAGCTGGCCCACGGGAGGGTGCAGATCGGGAATCGGGAGTTCGGGACGGGACAACAAATGTCTTTTGACGAAAACACCGTGATCCGCATCGAGAAGGACGCCCTGTTTCAGGTCCGCGATACGCTCTTCGTCGCGACCGAGAGCGACTCCGAAGTCCACGTGGTGAGGGCGACCCCCTCCGCGATTACGCTGAAGTTGGAGACGGGGCGGATGGCCCTTCATCTCGTGCCGGGGTCGAACGTCGCGCTCTCGGTGGAGCTCCCGGACGGGGTGGTCGAGGTTACGGGGACGGTGTTCATCGTCGAAGCGATCCGAAACCGGAGCAGCGTCTCCGTGGTTCGGGGATCCGTCGCGGTTCGCGGGTTCAACGGACAGCGAGCTTCGGAGACGGTGACCGTCGGAGAGACCTACTCCCTGACGAATCAGGCGGTATCCGAACGCAACAGCGACCCGTCGGATCAACTGCTCATTCTCCTCGGCATGTCGGATTCCTCCGAGGTGGCCGCTGCTGAGCCGAAAGCGGTCGCCCCCGAAAGGCCGGAAGCGGAAGCCCGCCCGCTCGACATCCCTCGGAAGCGGGATCGCCAGCCGCAGGACAGGCCTTCTCTCGCAACCCCGATACAGTCCGCGAGCACCTGCAGGGCCCAGAGGAACTGGGACTGCGCGGTGAAGAACTACGAGTCCCTCATTCAGCTGTACCCGAACCGGCCGGACGCGACCACCGCGATGATGCCGGTGGCCCAGATTCTGCTCGACAACCTCAACCGGCCGGCGCAGGCGCTGAAGTACTATCGGCGATATCAGAGGTCCCGGCCGGAAGGGAGCCTCGGACAGGAGGCGATGTGGGGGGAATGTGTTGCCCTGAGACGGCTCGGCCAAACCGAACCGGAGACCCAGTGCCTCAAGCGATTTCTCAGCCGCTATCCGGCGGCTCCGTTTTCCTCCCAGGCCAGCGCGAGATTGACGAAGATTTTATCCAATTGATGCCGAGATAGTGTTATACTGGGCCCTATTATGGCGTCTGAAAACACCACCGTTTCAATTTTAAAGCAATGTTGTGCAGTTCTGATGCTCACCGCCGGTGGCGTAGTGGCGATGGGGTGTGAGGATGTCGAGATGGTCGCGGATTTCAGCAGCGTCAGCACGCCGACAGACCCGGGAGACCCCACCGCCGAGTTGTCGGAAGAGGCCGAGATGCCGATGGCGAGCGGGCAGGATACCGGCCCGAGCTCTCAGGAGGGATACATCCCCGAGTGCGGCTCCGAAGCAGTGGCCGGCCCCGTGGTCGTCGCTTCGAATCAATGGGATGTCTACAACCTGGAGCACAAGACCCATATCAAGGGAAGCCTCATTGTTATCAGCGGGCAGGAGGATGTCATCTATGACCTCGGTCCGCTATCGTCTCTCCAATGTGTTGACGGGGACTTCCGCATTGAGGGAAATCCATTGGTCCCCCCCGGCGGGCTCTCTCGCGATCGCCTGTTGCCCAATCTGAAACAGGTCGACGGGACATTGAAGATCACCTTCAACAGCCTGCCGACGTGTGACGCCGTGTGGCTGCTGGATGATGTATCCTATGAGGATGTCTGTATTGATGGGAACAGTTTCGATGATCGGTGTCCGGAATACTATGCCAATCAGGATGCGTATCAAACCGGATGTTTCCGCTAGACCGAAGACTAAAGTACGTCCGCTTCCGTCGTTGAGCAGACCACCCCCTAAAGACAGCGGCTCCGAAAACGGGGCTGGCTGGCAAAGTCCAAGGGACTGTCTATTATTGTAGGAGATTCCAATGAATCGCTTAATCATCATCATCACCACCATTACCATCACCATAGGATATTTCGCGGTCTCTTTATCGGGCTGCACAGAAACCGCGGCCGGGGAGTGGCCCATGAGCGATGCCGGGCTCAGTGAGCTCTGGGGCGATGTGGACAGCGACGCCGACACCGACGCCGACTCCGACGCCGACTCCGACTCCGACGCCGACTCCGACTCCGACGCCGACTCCGACTCCGACGCCGACGCCGACGCCGACTCCGACTCCGACTCCGACTCCGACTCCGACTCCGACGCCGATGCCGATACGGACTCCGACACCGATACGGACTCCGACACCGATACGGACTCCGACACCGATACGGA
>JBNLED010000103.1:0-30571 GCA_050304755.1 Polyangia bacterium
GATACACAGCACCGACGCCACTACAAAAAGAGGCCTTCAAACTCTTGGGAGTAAGCTGTACCCAGTAGCGTGAAACCCAGAAATGGTACTTTTCTCTTTAATATCTGTCGGTTACTGCCTTTCCCCTAAAAGAACTTCAGACTAGCGCATTCCAAGAAGCTCAATTCGAGCGGTCGGGTCTCTTGATCTCCGGATTCAGGGTGGCGACGGGATCGGATTTCCGGGTGAGGGCACCGGTGGGGCAGAGATCCACGATCCGCTCGAGGCCCTCGTGATCGAGGGTGGCCAGGGCGCGGCCGAGGGCGGGTCTCACCCCCGCCTTGAAGCCCCGATTGACGAAGCCCATGGCGGAGGTCTTGAGCACGTGCTCGGTGAACTGCACGCAGATGCCGCACTGGATGCACTTGCTCGCCTCGTGCACGATCTCGGGGTGGGATTCATCGATCACGTAGTGTCGGCGCTCACCCCGGAAGCGCTTCTGATCGCCGTCGAAGCGGGTGGCGTACTCCCGCAGCTTGCACTCGTGGGCGTCCCGGCAGCCGCACTTCATACAACGGCGCGCCTCTTCCTTCGCCATCTCCTCGTCGAAGCCGGTCTCCACCTCGGCGAAGGTCCGGGCGCGGGGGGCGGCGTCGAGGTGGGGCATGGGGACCCGCTTCGCCGCGTCGAACTTCTCGAAGACTTTGGGGTCCACCTCTTGCAACTCGCCCATGGTGTGGTTGTAGGGCGCGGGTTCCCCTACCACCGGCTCCCCCCGGACGTACTGGTCGATGGAGATGGCCGCCCGCCGGCCCGCCGCCACGGCGGTGACGGCGATGTCCGCGCCGGTCACGCAGTCACCGCCGGAGAAGACCCCCTCCAGGCTCGTCTGCAGCGTCTGCGGGTCGATGTTGATGGAGCCCCAACGGCTCAGCTGGAGCCCGTCGGCCATCTCCGCCGAGACCCCCTGGCCGATGGCGGCGATGGCGTTGTCCACCGTCCGGACGTGCTCGCTGCCCGCTACGGGCATGGGCCGCCGCCGTCCGGAGGCGTCGGGCTCGCCGAGGGCCATGCGGATACAGGTCACCTTCAGGGATCCGTCGTCGTTTTTCTCGATCCGGATGGGGGCCGCCAGAATCTCGAGGGCGACCCCCTCCTCCTCCGCCGCGACGATCTCCTCCTCCCACGCCGGCATCTCCTTGCGGGTGCGGCGGTAGAGGAGGGTCACCTCCTCGGCGCCGAGCCGGATCGCGGTGCGGGCCGCGTCGATGGCCGTGTTTCCGCCGCCCACCACCATCACCCGCCGGCCGACCGGCATGGACTCGTTCCGGGACGCCTCCCCCAGAAAGCCGATGCCGGTGAGCACCCCCTCCGTCTCCTCTCCGGGGACCCGCATGGCGGAGGCCTTCTGGGCGCCGAGCCCGAGGAACACCGCGTCGTACTGATCCCTGAGATCGGCTAGGGTGAAGTCCTCCCCGAGCCGCTTCCGGAACCGGAGCTCGGCCCCGAGCTTCCCCACCACCGCCGCCTCCCTGTCGATGACGTCCCGCGGCAGGCGGTAGCTCGGGATGCCGTAGCGGAGCATGCCGCCGGCGGCCTCGTGGGCGTCGAAGACCACGCACTGGTGGCCGAAGATCTGCAGATAGTAGGCCGCGGCGAGCCCTGAGGGGCCGGCCCCGACGACGGCGATCCGCTTCCCGGTGGCGGGCGCCCGCGGCGGGAGGAGCTCCTCCTCGACCGCGTCGGCGGGGTACCGCTTGAGCTGACAGATGGCGATGGGCTCGTCCACCAACTGACGCCGGCAGGCGGCCTCGCAGGGGCGGGTGCAGACCCGTCCCAGGATGCCTGGAAAGGGCATGTTGCGCAGGATGAGCTTCAGCGCCTCCTCAGGCTCCCCTTTGGAGATATGCTCGATGTACCCGGGGATGTCGATGCCGGCGGGGCAGGCGGTCATGCAGGGTCCGAGGCAATCGCCGATGTGGTCGGAGACCAGCAGATCGATGCAGGTCTTCCGCGCCGCCCTGACCCGCGCCGAGTCGGTGGTGACCGCCATCCCCGCCACCGCTCGGGTGGCGCAGGAGGGGACGAGATTCGGACGCCCCTCGAGCTCCACGGCGCAGACGAAGCAGGCGGCAAAGGGCTCCACGAGATCATTATGGCACAACGTCGGGATGAACACCCCGGCGGTCCGCGCGGCCTCGAGCAGGGTGGCGCCCTCCGCCACCTCAATGCCGATGCCGTCGATAGTGATGTTGATCTTCTCCGCCACGATTCACCCTTTGCTACTTGACCACCACGCTGTCAAACTTGCACACGTCCCGACAGATACCGCACCGGATGCAGAGCGTCTGGTCGATGACGTGAAGCCGCTTCTTCTCCCCGGAGATGGCGTCCACCGGACACTTCTTCTTGCAGAGGAGGCACCCGGTGCACGAGTCGACAATCTCGTAATCGCAGAGGTTCGGGCACTTGCCCGCCTTGCACCGCCGCTCGAAGATGTGCTGGTAGTACTCCTCCTGGAAATACTCCAGGGTGGTGAGCACCGGGTTCGGAGCGGTCTGGCCGAGGGCGCAGAGGCTGGTCTCCTTGACCTGGAGGGCCAGCGTCTTGAGGATCTCCAGATCCTTGGGTCGTCCCTTGCCCTCGCAGATCCGCTCCAGGATCTCGAGCATCCGCTTGGTGCCCACCCGGCAGAAGGTGCACTTGCCGCAGGACTCGTTCTGCGTGAAGTCGAGGAAGTAGCGGGCCACGTCCACCATGCAGGTGGTCTCGTCCATCACCACCATGCCCCCGGAGCCCATGATGGCGCCGGTCTTGTTCAGCTCGTCGTAGTCGATCCGGGTGTCGAACAGGGCCTCGGGGATGCAGCCGCCGGAGGGGCCACCCATCTGGACCGCCTTGACCGCCCGGGAGGTGCCGGTGCCGCCGCCGATATCCTCGATGACCTCCCGCACCGTGATGCCCATGGGGACCTCCACGAGGCCACCCCGGGCGATCTTGCCGGCCAGGGCGAACACCTTGGTGCCCTTGGACTTCTCGGTGCCGAGGGCAGCGAAGGGGGCCGCGCCGCGCCGTACGATCCACGGCACGTTGGCCAGCGTCTCCACGTTGTTGATGATGGTGGGCTTGCCGTGCAATCCGGACTTGGCCGGGAAGGGGGGCCGCACCCGCGGCATCCCCCGCTTCCCCTCGATGGAGGCGATGAGCGCCGTCTCCTCGCCGCATACGAAGGCCCCGGCGCCCTCCTTCAGCCGGATCCGGAACCCGAACCCGGAGCCGAAGAGATCGTCACCGAGGAATCCCCTCTCCTCCGCCTGGGCGATGGCGGTCTTCAGGCGGGAGATCGCCATGGGGTACTCGGCCCGGCAGTAGATGTAACCCCGGCGGGCGCCGATGGCGAACCCGCCGATGGCCATCCCCTCCAGCATCGCGTGAGGATCGCTCTCCAGGACGGTCCGGTCCATGAACGCCCCCGGATCCCCCTCGTCCGCGTTACAGATGAAATACTTTTCGTCGCTTCGCTCCGCCGCCGCGAACCGCCACTTGAGCCCGGTGGGGAAGCCCGCGCCCCCGCGCCCCCGGAGCCCCGCGTCGATCACCGTCTGGATGAGCGCCTCCCGATCGTTTTGCGAGAGAACTGTTTTGAGCGCCTCGTAACCGTGATGGGCGAGGTAGTCGTCGAGGGACTCGGGATCGATGCGGCCGGAGTTGCCAAGCACGATGCGGTGCTGCTTCCCCTGGAGGGCCTTGGCCGCCCCTTCATCGAAGCGCACCAGCCACTTCTCGACGGGGGCGCCTCCCACCAGGTGCGCCGCGATGATCTTCTCCATTCGCTTCGGGGTGACGCCGGCGTAGAACCAGCGGGCGCCGTCGGGGTCGATCACCTGTACCTGGGGCTCCGAGTAGCACATGCCGAAACAGCCCATCATCTTGAGCCCGACGTCCAGATCGCCGAGGCGGGCCTCGCACAGATCGTAGACCTCGTCCGCGCCCGCCGCGATGTTGCAGGTGCTCATCCCCACCATCACGACGCTTTTGTCCCCGCTCGCCATCGGTCTCGCTCAGCTCTCCCGTTCCTGAAGGGTGTCGATGATATCCGCGGACTTCTTCCGATCCAGCTTGCCGTAGGTCTTCCGGTCCACCATGACCACCGGCGCGAGGGAGCAGCACCCCACGCACGCCACCTTGGTCAAAGTGAACTTCATGTCCGGCGTGTTCTCCCCATCTCGGATGCCGAGGCGCTCCTCGAGGGACTCGGTGATCCCCTCGGCGCCGCTCACGTGGCACGCGGTTCCGTGGCACACTTTGACGAGGCGCTCCCCCACCGGGGTGAGCCGGAACTGGGCGTAGAACGTGGCGATGCCGAAGAGCTGGGCCTCGGTCATCTCCGTCGCCGCCGCGATCCGCTCGATGGCCGTGAGGGGGATGTACCGGAAGGTGTCCTGAACGGCTTGAAGGATGGGGATGGCCATGTCGGAGGAGGGCCCTTTTTCAGCGATAATCCGATCCACTGTGGCCATGTCGTCCGCTTGCATTCAGATTTATCTCTACAAAAACTTATCGGGGAGTCATTCCCCGACTCCATGAAGATAATAGATCTATCAGGAGAGTTTACAAGTAATGGATCCAATTAATCCGTTGTCGTATTGTCGACTACAGCGCTGCTGTTCAGTGGATTCGTTGCGGGACTTCGCTGACGGCGGGGGACCTTGGAAACCTCGGAATAGAAGGTGACATGAGACCACATCGAAATCGAACATCTGAAAACATCGCGATGAACGGGCGTCTGCTCTCGGTCCTCCTGTATTGCGGACTGACCGCCGCGGGATGCGGGGGGCGACAGCCCGTCGAGGTGACGCCGATCCCGACGCCCCATCGGCCTGATCCTCCCCCCAGCCATGGCGCTCTCATCGACAAGACCTCGCTGCTCATGGAATACGACCTGCGGTTCGCGGACAGCACGGGGAGCGTCGACATCCGTATTGATGGGGAGTTCGTGGCCATAGAGGAGCAATGGAAGCGATCCGAGGGGGTGCCGAGCCTCCGGTGGGGGACCACGAAAGCGCGCATTCTGTTCGATCTCAAGAACCGGATACTGCTCATCGTCAATTTGGAAGACGGCGCGTTCACGCGGATCACCGAAGAACGGATAGCCGAGGAAAACGGGCGCTTCGATGCACCGGAAGCAAGCGATCAGGTGCAGACGCCGATTTTGATGGAGACCCCGGAGCACCCCCACCCCGCGGGCTGCACCCCGTATGCCCGGGATCTCCCGCAGGGCCTGAAAGAGGAGACCTGCTTCAAGTCCTGGGAACGGATGGGGCTGGATCCGCCGGATCTGGAGTCCCTGCTCTCTCTTCATCAATTGATCCGGGGGCTGCGGCGTCCCCCCTCGGAGCTCGCAGTGGTGATCGACATCGCCGAGGCCCTCGGCCGGGATGCGGGCCTCCTGGTCTCCCGACGGAAGTTCGGTTCATCCCCCTTCGAGGAGGATCAAACCGACGAGCTCCAGCCCTGGGACGGCATCCTGAAGCTCAGGAAGGTGAGCCGGGCGGCGTTGAAAGAGGAGGCGTTCGAGCTCCCGGAGGACGCCGAGGAGCGGTTCACCCTGGTGCCGTGGCACCAGCCCAGGCTCTGACGCCTATCCGCTCGAAAGGCGCGCGACGGTGCGGGCGACGACCTCCGTCGCTTCGATAGGGGGAAAGTGGCCCACGCCGGGCAGTATCTCGAGGGTCGCGTGGGGGATGCCCGCCTTGAGAAATGTAGCGCTCGAGGGGGGGATCAGGGTGTCCTGCGCCCCGTGGACAATGGCGCAGGGCACGCGGATGTCGCGCAGCCGCTCCCGGCGGTCGAACGTCTCTATCGCCCGCTTCTGTCCCAGAAACCCCGCCGGCGTGGGGGGCGTCGACAGGAGGAGACGCTCGAAATCATCGATGCGATCCGGTGCCTCCCGGATGGCTTCCCCCATCCCCTTCTCCAGCACCCCGCGAATGATGTCCCGTCGCCGGCCGCGGGTCCGGAAGAGAACCGCCGACCCCTCACGGGAGACCCCTTTGTCCGACGCGCCGCAGGCCGCGGAGGAGACCAGCGCGATCCCCGAGAGGTCGTCGGTATTTTTGATCGCCAGCTCGAGGGCGATGAAGCCCCCCATGGAGTGGCCCACCACCAGGGGTCTTCGGAGACCGAGGTGGTCAATCATCGCCGTCACATCACCGGCGAGCGTCGAGATATCGTATTCGGTGGCGCCGACGGGGCTTCCGGTCCGGCCGACCCCCCGATGATCCATCACGAGGCAGGTGTGAGCGGATGCCAGCCGATGGATGACGGGCTCCCACGCGTTCCCACCCGTCACGAAGCCGGAGAGCAGCACCACCGGGGGACCGCCGCCGTGGAGCTCGTAATAGATATCGAAATCACCGACAGACACGAGGGGCATGGGCGGCCTATTCGGCGGCCCTAGGGGGGGGGCTCCCCTTGGCCACGTCGGGGATCTGTCGCGGCCCCTGATTTGCCTCGACCAACGCGGGAGCGGCGATGAGATCCAGTTTCTTGAACTGTTCATCGGTCTCCCGGGCGTTCAGGGGAAACACTCCGAGGAGCTCCGGATCCGCGTCGGGGGTGCGGGACATGACGTACGGCATGCCGTCTTGGCGATCCCGCCTCACGGCGATGATCTTCCGCGCCTCCAGCTCCGCGGTCTCCTCCGCGACGACGGTGATGTAGTTGATACCGTTTTTCAGGGGGAGCTCCGCCTCGAAGGTGAGCGCTTCCGGAGTCCGGGTCTGGTTGGACTTGAAGAAGAGCTTGTCATCCCCGACGAAAATGTAGACATCCCTCACGGCGGTCTCGTCCGTGGCCGTACCGCGAAAGCGTATCGTCTCCGAAGCGGTGACCATGTCGACGGCGTCGATCCGGATCACCGGCGGGGAGCTCGGCTTCGGCTTTTCTGGGGTCGCCGTAGGGGTCGGGCTCTTCGGCGCCGCGATCGGAATGGAGATCTTCTCCACGAGATAGGCCTTGAGATCCACGTCCGCGATGGCCAGCTCGAACCGGGCCTGCTTCTCCCGGAACCCGGGCTTGACCTTGAAGGTGAAGACGCCATCCTTCTGCTGATCCGGCTCGATCCGCTCGAGGGGATCCCGCCCCCGGATCATGAACAGCTCCTTGTCCGAGAGGCTCTTCAGGGTCACGTAGGTGTTCAGGGCCGCGCCCTTCCCGGAGTTATGAACCTCGACGACCAGGTCGACCGTCTCCCCCTGCTCCAGCCGGCCGTTGCCGTTGCCCTTCTTCGTGTCGTCGATCCGGGTGGTGTAGGCGAACCGGGGAACCGGGAGCGCCTTGACCGCGAAACGATACGCCGCGGGCTTGGGGACATCGCTGTTCTCGGCCCTGAAGGTGAAGCGGACGTCGTTCACCTCGGTTAGGGCGTCCTGCGGGATCTTGAACTTCAGCTCCCGCGATACGGTCGCCTTGGGACCGATCCGACCGAACGCGAGCTCCCGGTCATCGAGGGGTCTGAAGTCTGAGTCCGAGGTGGCCGCCATCCGGTAGAAGGTCCCCTGTCCCTTGTTGGTCACCGTCACCGCGACGGTCGCCGATTGTCCCGCCTCCACGACCTCTCCGTCCTTGAAGTCGACGGACACCTTCAATGCGGCGGCGTCGGACGATCCCTTGGCGAGCCGCCAGTCGATCCCCAGCTTTCTGAGCGCGCTCTCGAGGCGGCCGTCCTCCTTCTCGCTCCGATCCGCAATGAGCTTCGAGACGACGTCGAAATCCAAAGCGCCCTGCTCGGCGGTGGCGGTTCTGATGACCACGTCCCGGGCCAGTTTGACCATGAAATCGGGCTCGAAGGGGCGATCCTTGCCGAGCTTCGGCAGGGTCCCCCCGTCCGGATCGTCCCCCTCCTCCTTATCGGCGGGCGGCGGCTCCCAGAGATAGCTCAGGTGCTGGAGGGCCCGGTCCGCGTTCCCCTCCGAAGCGGCGCCCTTGAAGTGCCGCGTCAGGTCGCTCTCCCGATATCCTCCGATCACCTCGAGATCCACCACCTCGTCATCCGCCCGCATGGGGAGCACCTCGATATGGGGAACAATGCCGACGGATTGTATCGAGATGTCACCGGGGGTGAGGTACTGGGCGGTGGTGAGCTTCAACGCGGTGGTCTTGTTGGGCTCATCCCCGTGGAACTCGAAGAGTACCTGCACCGACCCCTTGCCGAAGGTGCGCTCCCCGAGCAGGAGCGCCCGTTTGTGGTTCTTGAGGGCGCCGGCGAGGATCTCCGAGGCCGAGGCGCTTCCCTGATCCACCAGCACCACCAGGGGGTAATCCGGTTCGTTCCCGGACGCCTCGGCGCGACGGATCTCCCGCTCCCCCAGCCCCTGCCCCGCGGTGGTGACGATGACCCCCTTCTTCAGGAAGAGGTCCGCCACCTGGACCGCCGCCTCCAGCAGGCCCCCGGGGCACCCTCTCAGATCCAGCACCAGCCCTTTGATGCGGGAGCGAGCCCATTCGAGCATCTCGGCGTTGATATCCTCGGCGGTGTTCCCCTGGAAGTCCTTTATCTTGATATATCCCACCTTGCCGGAGAGCAGATGAGATTCGAGGCTGTCCACCTTTACAATGGCCCGGGCGATGACAAAGGGCTTGGGCTCGTCCCAACCCTTCCTGAGGATATGCACGGTGACCGTGGTTCCGGGATCCCCCCGCAGGAGATCCACCGCATCGTTGAGGGACATGTTGACGGTGGACTCCTCGTCGATTTTGATGATCTGGTCACCCGCCTGGAGCCCCGCCTCGTCCGCAGGCGTCCCGTCGATGGGGGAGATGATGGTGAGCACACCGTCGCGGATGGAGATGACGATGCCGAGGCCTGCGAAGTTCCCCTGGGTCTTGTCCTTCATGTCCCGGTACTGCTCGGCGTTGAGGAACACGGAGTGGGGATCGAGGGTGCGGAGCATGCCGTTGATGGCCGCGTACTCGACATCACCGAAGTCGACCTCGTCCTCGGTGAACTCCTGGCTGAGCAGCTGGAACACCTCTTTCATCCGTTGGAGCAACACCCAGACGCTCTTGAGCTCGTCCAGCAGGAACCGTTTCTCCGTGGACCCCACCTTGATGGTGAGCTCGTCCTCCCCCTCGCGCACCAGCATCTGCGCCACGTTCAGCTGAATCGCGCGCATCGCGCCCACGAACATGGCCCGGGGATCGATTCTCGCGGTGTCGATGTAGCGCTTCTGGATGAAGTTGATGGTGCGGTAGAGATCCGTGAGGGACACCATCTCCTCGGGGATATCGAGGTGCTGGGGCAGATCCGGATCATCCCGCCGGATGGCCGCCAGCTCGAGCCCGCCGTGCTCCGACTTGAAATACGTCAGATACGCGGACAGGCCGAACGCGATGAGAACGACCCCGAATCCGGTCCACTTTTTCAACGGCATCAACATGCAATCAGGCGAAACGCGGGAGTGTCTGCGATGGTCATGGGTGTCTCAGTCACGTTAATCCTTGTTCTCGGTGATGGGGCGGCGCTCGATGGTGAGCTCCAGAATCTTCGGGCCGCGCTTCACTTTCAAGACGGCATCCGTTCCCACCGGTCCCCGGAGCGCCGCGCGAACCGTTTCGAAGTCGGCCTTCTCGATGTTGGTTCCGTCGATGGAGAGCAGGATGTCGCCCGGCTGAAGGCCGGCCTCCTCTGCCAGGGAGGCGGGGCGGATCTCGTGCACTATCGTACTGGACTCGGACGGTCGATAGCGGAACACGGCGTCCACGCTGCCGGTCCAGCGTTCGGCCGCACACCCGATGAAATCGGCCGCTACCAACGCTATAATTAAGGAGAGAAATTGCGTTTTCTTGTTCATCACATCCACCCGGCTAATTCAACCACAACCATTGTTTTTCAATAACTTATGACAAGGGGTTAAAACAACCTACAAACGAAAAAATTATTGATCCGGGACAAAAAACGTCAAGGCGCAGCGGAGCTGAACAAACCCTGTCCGATCTTCGTCCCAAGGATATTTTTGATGGTTTTGAGTGGATTTCCACCATCAGATATTTTAGATTTTGCTCCAAGTACGCCAAATAAATTAAAAAAGACAATGTTCGATAAAAAAACTATAATGCGATTCTGAGTTCCATTACGAATCGAGCAAGAGCGAGCAAGAACGGTGAGTCGATGACATCTGCAACTTTCTGCAACGCAATGGTTTTGGGATTTCTCTGTGCGGCGGCGACGGCTTGCGGCGGCAACAGCGAGAGCCCTTCGACGCTGCCACCGGTAGATACCCAGACCGAGGAGCCCCCTGCCACGGCATCGGAGGCGCCCGAGGAGGACACCTCGGACACGGGGCCCGCCGTCGAGCGGCCGCCGGAGCTCCCGGAGCTCTGTGAGCTCACCACCGCGAGGGAAGGGGAGAAGCTCGCCGGCGCCGGGGCGGGAAGCATGCCGGACATTCAGTACAACCCGGGCGTCTCGAGTGCGCTCGTTGCCTGGGCTTACTTCGATGATCCGAACGGGGGAGATCGGTGGGAGATTCAGGCGGCGCGCTACGCGGTCGCGGAGGTGGCGGTTGACGGCGGGCTGGCGCTGGAGAGAACCGTCGGCACCGTTCGAAATCCGGTGGCGCCCAGCATCGTATCGGAGGATCCCGCGCTGGCCGCGGGGAGTGACGGATTCGGACTGGTGTGGCGGGACGGACGCTGGGATGCCGACTGCGACCTCGACAGCTTTCCCGAGTGCCGCCGCGAGGTTGCGTTCATGGCGTTGGACGAAAACGGGGATCCCCTCGCGAACGGCGCCGAACCCGCTCGGCTCACCACCGGCGCCGATCTGAAGCACCGGCCCTCGATAGGCCCCGTGCCCGAAGGATATCTGGTGACCTGGACGGAGTCTCACGACAATCAATTCGTGCTCATGAGCGCACGGGTTGACAACGCGGGCACCCTCCTCGCCACGGCACAGCTCTCCGATGAGGGGGCGCTGGACGAGTTCGGCGGCAGCGCGGTCGCCGCCAACGATCAGCTGGCCGTCATTGTCTGGGCGCCGGAGGATCGGAACAGCGTCGTCGTGCGGGTGTGGCCTCACGACGAGCCCGCCCCGTCGGAAGAGATCATGGTGGTCAGTGATGATGGGGACGAGCTGCTCCAGCCCAGAATCGCGGCCGGGGACGAGGGGTTCATGGTGCTCTGGAGCGCCCGGGTCGACAGCGACCTGGACCTCTTCCTGAGGCCCCTCGATGATCAGGGGGAGCCCGTCCTGGAGCCCGAGCGCGCCACCTGGACCCCGACGGATATCTTCTGGGCGGATGTGGCGTGGGGGGAGAGCTCCTACGCGATCGCATGGGCCAGCAAGATCGCCAACGGAGAGAACGACTGCGTCCGGGAGGAGTGCAACTCCCAGATCTTCGCCGCCCTGTTGGGTGGAGACGGAGCGCCCACCAGCGCCCCGGTGATGCTGTCCGACGATCCCAACGAATCCCGTCGGGTCGAGCTGGCGTGGGACAAAGAGGGTTGGACGGCGGTCTGGGAGAAGCGGGGGCTCAACCGATGGCAGATGATGTACGGCGAAATGATATGCCAATAGAACGTTGACGTACAAAGCTTCATTGACATGATGAACACCGAAATATACCTTGGGATTGATGTTGTTACCGGATTTCGACATTATGGATGGAAAAAGGGGATAGATGTACAAGCTCGTCATCAGTGATGATGAAGGAAAAACGACAGTTGTTCCGCTCATTCGAGACGAAATTACCATCGGTCGAAAAGAAGGCAATACTATCCGGTTGACGGACCGCAACGTCTCCCGGTTTCACGCCCGGGTCATCCGCCAGGAGGACGAGACCTTCGTCATCGAGGATCTGGGCAGCTATTGCGGAACCAATGTCAACAACGCCGTGCTGCGCTCCCAGAAGCACCTCATCGCCTCCGGGGACAAGATATCCATCGGCGACTACTCCCTGTCCATCCGATCGGATGTCGGCGCGGAGGTGCCTATGGGGCGGCAGATGGATCCCGGCGATCAGACCGGGATCGGCAAGGTCACCCCCCACGCCCGACTGGTCATGCTCTCTCCCCCGCACCCCGGTCTCGAGATCGATCTGACCGCGGAGCTCTATGTGATCGGCCGGTCCGAGGAGGCCAACTGCCGCCTGGATCACCCCTCCATCTCGAGGGCCCACGCGCGGGTGGATTTCGACGCCGGTCAGTGGACCATCTCGGATCTGGATAGCATCAACGGCATCCAGATTAACGGCCTGAAGAAAGACGATTACGTTCTCAAGCCGGGGGACGTTATCCGGCTGGGCTCGGTGGATCTGCGATACGTCGCCCCTGGGGAGCCCTACGATTTCAACCCCCCGAAAAACACGGATGAGCGCGCCTCGTTCGCGTCCATGGAGAAGCCCAAACGCGGATGGATGCTGCCCGCCGGCCTCGGCGCCGGCCTCGTCATCATCGCGATCATCGTCATGGGGTTCCTCATGGCCGATGATTCCCCCGTCGATACCGGCGCGGAGGACCTCAAGGAGCCAGTGGTCACCTTCAAATCCCTCATGGAGGAGGGAAAGGACAAGATGCAGGGGGAGGAGTGGGGCGAGGCGGCCAAGCTCTTCGCCCTGGCCCAGCAGAAAGACCCAGGACGCACCGCCCGCGGCATGAAGGACCTCGCGATACGGGAAGCCGACGCCCAGCAGGCGTTCAACGCCGGACTGGCGGCGCAGGAGAACCACAGCTGGGAAGAGGCGATGGACCAGTTCCTCAAGATCCCACCGTCGAGTCATTACTACGATCAGGAGGCGATAAAGGCTATCGCCGGCAAGCTCTGCGACGAGCTCCTCGAAAAGGCGACCTTCATACAGAAGACCGGCGCCCCGGAGGATTTGAGGGCGGCGCTGGTGGAGATTCGAGAGATCCCGAACGCCCCCGAACGGTGTCGCGGAACCAAGGCGGAGCTGCTGCAGCGCATCACCAAGCGGACCGTCGAGGGGCTGGACGCCGGCCAGCTGAACCTCGGCAGACACAAGCGGTTTCCCCGCCAGCTGCCCCGAGGCCCGAAAAAGCCGAAAGCGGAGAGCGCGTCCTCCGAGCGGGGAATCAACAACCCCTACAAGAACATTCAAAATCCGTATGAGTAGAACCCGGGTCTCACGCATCCCCGTCCTTGACACGATGTCCGTTGGGGATAATCTGGCATTTGCTTCAGGTGATTGAACCCAGGGAGGAGTTACATGGCCAATCTCAAAAAGGCATACAAAACCATCATCGAGGATCACTTTCCCGAGACAATGACCATCGCCTTCGGCGATCAAACACTCCAGTACCGCAAGCGGACATGGAGCATCGAGGAGAACGGTGAGACCGTCGATCGGGGGCTCCGATACGGCGAGAATCCGGGGCAGGAGGCGGCGCTCTACGAGCTCGTGGGCGGCAACCTCTCCCTCGGGGAGTGTCGGTTCATCGCGCCGGAGCGGGGGCTGGTGTCGGCCCTGGACGAGAAGATGCTCGTACAGTTCGGCAAGCACCCCGGAAAGATCAATCTGACGGATATCGACGCGGCGCTCAACATCCTCAAGTACCTCATGGACAGCCCCGCGGCGGCGGTGATGAAGCACAACAACCCCTCCGGGGTGGCCAAGGGGAGCTCCGCCGGAGAGGCCGTGGAGAAGGCCTTCATGACCGATCGCCTGGCGGCCATGGGCGGCTGCGTCGCCGTGACGAGACCCCTCGACAAGGCCGGCGCGGAGTTCCTGGCAAAGAATTATGTCGAGGTGGTCGTGGCGCCCTCCTACGAGGAGGGGGTGGTGGAGCTCCTCGAGCAATCGAAGAACCTGCGGATCGTCGAGATTCCGAGGATCGATCGGCTCGCGGACTATCGCTCGATGCGGTTCGCGGAGTTCAAATCGCTCATCGACGGCGGCCTCATCGTCCAGCAGTCCCAGGTCAGCCAGATCCTCTCCAAGGAGGATTTCCTCCCGGCGGAGGTCAAGACCAAGAAGGCCGGCCTGGTCAAGTGCGACCGCGTCCCCACCGACGAGGAGGTCGCGGATCTCATTTTCGGCTGGAACGTGGAGCTCGGCGTGACCTCCAACTCGGTGCTCTTCGTGAAGGACGGGGTGACCGTCTCCATCGGCACCGGGGAGCAGGATCGGGTGGGGTGCGCGGAGATCGCCGTGCACAAAGCGTACACCAAGTACGCGGACGGCATCTGCTTCGAGCGGTTCGGCATCCCGTACAACGTCCTGGCCCTCGAAGTGCTCAACGGAAAACGGGACAAGGCGGACCAGGATCGCATCGACGCGGAGACCGCCGAGGCCAAGGGGGGGCTCATCGGATCCCGGATGGTCTCCGACGGGTTCTTCCCGTTCCGCGACGGCGTCGATGTGGGCATCCGGCAGGGGATCACCGCGGTGGTGCAGCCGGGGGGCTCCATCCGGGACGGAGAGGTCATCACGGCGTGCAATGAGGCCGACCCCAAGGTCGCGATGGTATTCACCGGCCAACGGGCGTTCAAACACTAACCGGTTTCAAGGGGACCGAGAAAAGGAAGAGACAATGGCGGACATCAGCAAGTCAGCGAGCCATCAGCTCGATATCGAAGAGGTCAAGAAGCGCGTGGAGAAGGTCGCCGGCGATATCGCCAAGAAGATGGGGGTCAAGTACTCCTGGCAGGGAGATGTCTGCGACCTCAAGGGCGGTGGGCTCAAGAACGGCAAGATTACCGTCACCGCCACCGACGTCTCCATCGATCTGACCCTCGGCATGATGGCCAAGATGATGAAATCGGTGGTCGAAAAAGAGATCGACGGGAAGATCAAGGACATCGTCTCCTGACCCGAGCACCGCAAATCATCCTTCTTCCTTGTAATGGGAATCGCTACTCGATGTAGCCGAGGGACTTGAGCGCCTCGGCGGCCTCTTCCGAGAGCGCTCCCTTTTCGAAGACCTTGCCCCGGGACGCATCTTCGAGGCGCTTTCGGACGGCCCTGAGCTCCTTGTAGAGCTTTCTGTAGGTGGGATGTTTTGAATCGAGACGGTTCTGTTCTCCGGGATCCTCCATGAGGTCGAAGAAATACCCCTTCTTTCCCCAGGTATCCCAGACGATCTTGCGGCGCCCGTCGAAGAGGGCGCACTGTTGGCCGCCGAACAGGTTGAACTCGATGTAGGCCGGCCGGTCTCGGGTGTCCGCGCCCTCGATAACCGGGATCAGGCTCTTCCCCTCGAAGTGGGGAAGCGGCGGCTGATCGTAGAGGGCGAGCACCGTGGGCAGCAGATCCACGTGGCGCACCGAGGCCTCCACCCGTTGACCGGCCTGCCACCGCCCGCCGGGAGCCCTGAGGATCAGGGGCACCCGGGTCACCTCTTCGTAGTAGGCGTGGCCGTGGTCGAAGCTGCCGTGGTCGAAGATCTCCTCGCCGTGATCCGACACTACGACGATCCAGGTGTCGTCTAGGCGCCCCTGCGTCCCTAGGAACTCGACGACCCGGGCGATCTGGTCGTCCACGAAGCGCACCTCGCCGTCATAGAGGCCGCTGATGAACCGCTTATCCTCGTCGCTCGGGTTCAGGGATCCGTCCCGGGCGCTGCCGTGATCGGTGAAGGGGATCGGGATGCGGGGGGGCTTGTCCGGCGCGAGGAGCTCGATATAGCGCTTGGGCGGGCCGTAGCCCATGTGGGGATCGAAGTAGTGGAGCAGCAGGAAGAACGGGGCCTCTCCGTTCTCCGCGAGCCACTCGATGGCGTTGTTGGTGACCACATCCGCCTTCCGATAGCTGACGTTGCCGGCATTTCGATGGTCGTAGTGGCGAAACCCCCGATCCATTCCGAGCTCCGCGGAGACAAACGAGTTGGTGATGAAGGCCGCGGTCTTCACCCCCTTCGGCATCAGCCCCGCCATGGTGGGCAGGTCCTTGCGGATGCCCCCCACCGTGACCCCGTGGGTCCGGACCCCGCTGCGGTGCCCCTTGGCCAGCAGGGCGCCCGCCCCGTGCACCGTGGGGGAGACCCCGGTGAAGATGGTTCCGAAGGAGGGGGCGGTCCACGGAGAGGCCGAGTGAACCGTCTCGAACAGGACCCCCTCCGCCGCCAGGGCGTCCACCGCCGGCGAGGTGGGCTTCTCGTAACCGTAGCACCCCAGCCGGTCCGCCCGGAGGGTGTCGATGACCACCATCACCATCTTCTGGGCCTCGGGCATCTCCCCCGCCCTCGACTTCACTCTGGCGCCGGTGCCCCGCGAAACCGCCTCCCGCTTCCCGTCCCCGAGACGTTGGGGGGCACCGCTTCGGCGGATCCCTTTGCCGTCGCTTTGTCCGTCATCGCCCCCGCACGCCGTCAGAAGAGAGACCAGGCCTGTCAGAACCACTGCTGACAAAAACATGGAATTTTTAAAAAACATATAAAAAATGATTCTATCCGAAGATCAGCTTGCCCTTGCCGGCGGAGCCGAGCACGTTCTCGTTCTTGTCGATCATCATCTTCTTGAGCTCCTCGCGGGCCGGTCCGAGGTACTTCCGGGGGTCGAACTCCGCGGGCTTGTCGGCGAACACCTGCCGCACCGTGGCGGTCATGGCGAGGCGCCCGTCCGAGTCGATGTTGATCTTGCACACCGCCGACTTGGTGGCCTGCCGGAGCTGCTCGGCGGGGATCCCCACCGCGTCCTTGAGGGCGCCGCCGTTGCTGTTGATCTGCTGCACGTACTTCGGCACCACCGAGGAGGCGCCGTGGAGAACGATGGGGAACCCGGGGATGCGCTTCTCGATCTCCTCGAGGATGTCGAACCGAAGCGGGGGGGGCACCAGCACGCCGTCCGCGTTCTTGGTGCACTGCGCCGGGGTGAACTTGTTGGCGCCGTGGGAGGTGCCGATGGAGATGGCCAGGGAGTCCACGCCGGTCTTCCCGAGGAACTCCTCGACCTCGTCCGGCTGGGTGTAGATGGACTTGGCGGCGACGACGTCGTCCTCGATGCCCGCCAGCACGCCGAGCTCGCCCTCGACGGTGACGTCCCGCTCGTGGGCGTACTCCACCACCTGCTTGGTCAGCTCGATGTTCTTGTCGAACGGGTGGTGGGAGCCGTCGATCATCACCGAGGAGAAGCCGCTGTCGATGCAGGACTTGCAGAGCTCCAGGGTGTCGCCGTGATCCAGATGGAGCGCGAACCTGAGGTGCGGGTTGATGGTCTCCAGCATCTTGGCCGCGCCCTGGGCCATGTAGATGAGCAGGGTCTGGTTGGCGTACTTGCGTGCGCCGCTCGACACCTGCAGGATGAACGGCGAGTCCGACTCGCCGCAGGCCATGACGATGGCCTGGAGTTGCTCCATGTTGTTGAAGTTGTAGGCGGGGATGGCGAACTTGCCCTCAAACGCCTTCTGAAACATCTTCTTCGTATTGACCAAACCGAGTTCTTTGTAGCTAATTGCCATGATTTACCTCCATATTCTGAGTCTTAACTAACCCAACGTTCGCTTCGAGTCCATGTGTTATGCCCAATTCATTAAAACGATATTTTCGCGATTCGCCTCGCGGCCTCCTCCACATCCGCCATGGGCGCCGTGAGGGAGAACCGGACGTACCCCTCGCCGGGGTTGCTGCCGTCCGCGGTCTCCTCCGATATCAGCGCACCGGGCACGGTCACCACCGCCACCTCCGGCACCATGAGGCGCTTCGCGAACTCCAGGGAGCTCATCCCCGCGGGGCTCCGCTGCCAGATGTAGATGGTCCCCTCCGGGGTGCAGTCCTCGAGGCCCGCGCCTTTGAGGGCGCCCACCAGGAGGTCCCGCTTGGTTTGGTAGTCCTTCCGCATCTCCGCCACGTGGGCCTCGTCGCCGAGGGCCGCCACCGCGGCGTCCTGGATGAACGTCGGGGTGCCGGAGTCCACGTTGGTCTTCATCTTGCGGAAGGCCCCCACCAGCTCGGGATCGCCGGCCACCCAGCCGATCCGATAGGTGGTCATGGCGGAGCGCTTCGACAGGGAGTTGAAGGCGATGACCCCCTCCCGACCGGCCTGGAGGGCGGTCGGGGGCGGCTCCCTGTCGTAGTAGTATTCGCTGTAGGCCTCGTCCGAGGCGAGGATGATGTCCCGATCCCGGCACCAGGCGACGACCTTCTCGTAGAAGTCGAGGCCGGGGCAGACCCCCGCCGGGGAGTTCGGGTAGTTGATCCACAGCACTTTGGCGGCCTTGGCCACGTCGTCCGGGATGGCGTCGAGGTCCGGGAGGAAGCCGTTCTCCTTCCGAAGAGGATAGAAGTACGGCCTGCCCTCGGCGAACCGGGTGCCCCGGGCGTAGGGGGGATAGCCCGGGGAGGGGATAATCACCACGTCCCCGGGATCCACGAACGCCTCGTGGAAGTTGAAGATACCCTCCTTGGAGCCGATGGTGGAGCTCACCTCCAAGGCCGGATCGACCGTTACGCCGAAGCGCCCCTTCGTCCAGGAGGACACCGCCTCGCGAAATTTTATATCTCCGATGTAGCTGGGGTATCCGGCGGTGGCCCGCTCATCGAGGGCCGCCTTGCACGCCTCCCGAATCAACGCCGGCGTGGGCACCGTGGGGTCGCCGACGCCGAAGTCGATGGGGGTGACCCCCTGGGATCGCAACGCCTCCACCGAGTCGTCCACCACTTTGAACGCGTATTCCGGGAGGGTCGTGATTCTCGTCGCTGTTTTCATAATTGTAGACTCCTCATTAAATTCCAAAACAGTCGAGGCGCATCTTACGGCAGGCGGCCCCGCTTGAAAACCTGCGATGCCCATTATTTTGTCGATTTTTAAGGGGCGCCTACTGCTCCAGGTACTTGCTGAAGAGCTCCCGGTACCGGTCGGGGATGTTGACGATATTGAAGGCGGTGTCCACCGTGGCGTGGAGGGTGTACCCCTCGGCGAGCGGGGCGCCGTCTCGGGTGATGCGGTAGTTGAACCGGAGGCTGGAGTTCTTCATGAACTGGAGGGAGGTCTCCACCTCCAGAAGGTCATCGTACCGGGCGGGCTGCTTGAAGCGGCACTTGCTCTCCAAAACCGGTATGTACAGACCGTCCTCCTCCATGCGCTTGTAGGGGTACCCCTCGGCGCGCACCAGATCACACCGGGCGAGCTCCATGTAGATGTAGTAGATGCTGTTGTGCACCACCCCCATCTTGTCCACCTCGTTGTACCTCACCTGCGTTCGAAAGATGTGTTTTGCCATTGGATGCCTCGTTTCAGTTCCTGTATCGTCCGATTCTGTGATACTACTCGATGACCATGACGCCAAAGAAATTAGCCGAATTACTGAACGATATCAGAGAGAGGCGCTGCTCCGTGGCGGACGGCGTGGAGGCCCTCTCCACCCTGCCCTTCGCCGACATCGGGGTGGCCACCGTGGATCACCACCGGCAGCTTCGGACCGGGTTTCCGGAGGTGGTGCTGGGCCAGGGGAAGAGCGCGGAGCAGATCGTCGCCATCGTCGAGGAGATGAAGCGCCACGGGAGCAACGTGCTGGTGACCCGGGTCAGTGACGACAAGGCGGGCGCGGTGTGCGGACGCCTCCCCGACCTCATCCACAAGAAGGACGCCCGATCGTTGGTGCTGGAGCAGGAGCCGGTCCCCCGGCAGACGGATCGCCCCGTCATCGTGGTCTCCGCGGGCACCTCGGACATCCCGGTGGCCGAGGAGGCGTGCCTGGTGGCGGAGCTCGCCGGGTGCGCGGTGAAGCGCATCTTCGATGTGGGGGTGGCGGGCATCCATCGCCTCTTCCACCGGCTGGATGACCTGAAGAAGGCCGCGGTCATCGTGGTGGTGGCGGGCATGGAGGGGGCCCTGGCCTCGGTGGTGGGAGGGCTCGTCCCCTGCCCGGTTATCGCGGTGCCCACCTCCATCGGGTACGGCGCCAGCTTCCACGGGGTGGCGGCGCTGCTCGGCATGCTCAACAGCTGCGCCGCCGGGGTCACGGTGGTCAACATCGACAACGGCTTCGGCGCCGGGTACTCCGCCGCCCTCATGAGCCGCATCGGGAAAAAGGAGCTCGTATGAACACCTCGGCTTCGGGTCGACGCATCCTGCACTTCGACTGCTTCAGCGGTCTCGCCGGGGACATGATCCTGGCGGCCCTCATCGATCTCGGGCTCCCCCTCGAGGTGGTGGAGGCGGCGGTGGGCAAGCTTCCTATCAGCCACTACCGCATCCGCGTCGAGAAGGAGAAGCGCCAGTCCATCATGGCCACCCGCTTCTTCGTGGACGTGGAGGAGCACCACCAACCCCACCGCCACTTCTCCGACATCCGCAAGATGATCGAAGATGCGGATATCTCCACCGGCATCAAGACTCGGGCGGTGGGCATCTTCGAGATCATCGCGGCAGCCGAGGCGCGGGTGCACGGGTCGACCATCGACAAGGTCCACTTCCACGAGGTGGGGGCGGTGGACTCCATTGTCGACATCGTGGGGGCCGCCGCCGCCCTCGAGCACTTCGGCGCCGCGGTGACCTGTACGCCGGTGCCCCTCGGGAACGGGATGATGAAGGCGGCCCACGGCGCCCTGCCGATTCCGGCCCCCGCCACCCTGTTCATCCTCCAGGACGTCCCCGTAACCGGGACCGAGATCCAGGCGGAGCTCACCACCCCCACCGGCGCGGCGGTCATCAAGCAGTCCGCCGGCGCCTTCGGGCGGTTCCCGGACATGGTGGTGGAGGCGGTGGGCTTCGGGGCCGGCGCCCGGTCCCACGAGACGCGGCCGGGGCTGCTCCGGGCGGTGCTCGGCCGGACCGCCGATCCCTTCGGGCTCTGTGCCGCCTCCGGCACCTATGTGGTTGAGGCCAACATCGACGATCTCACCGGGGAGATCGCGGCCCACACCAAGACCGCGCTCTTTTCCGCCGGCGCCCTGGACGTCTGGGTCGAGCCCATCCAGATGAAGAAGGAGCGCCCCGCCCTCAAGGTGGGGATGCTCTGCCGCCATGACACCCTCCACCGGCTCGCCGATGTGCTGTTTCGGGAGTCCTCCACCATTGGGCTCAGGTACTATCCGGTGGGGCGCATCGAGCTTCGGCGGGAGATCCGGACGGTGGAGACCCGCTTCGGGCCCATCCGAATCAAGGTGGCCAAGAACGCGGGGGGCATCGCGAACGCCGCCCCGGAGTTCGAGGACTGCCTGGCGGCGGCCGAGGCCCACGGCGTCCCGGTCAAGGAGGTCATGGCGGCGGCCGCGGGGCTCGCCCAGGAGCTCGTCTCAAGGGACGGGGCGTAGACGGACCGGGTCATGCTCAAGGCGGGGGTGCGCTCCATCGGCATCGATGACAGCCCGTTCAACCGGGACGAGCGACGGGACGTGCTGGTGGTGGGGGCGGTGTACCGGGGGGGCGCCCTGTTCGACGGGCTCCTCAGCACGACGATCCGGCGGGACGGGTGGAACGCCACCGACCGGGTGGTGGAGATGCTCACCCGCTCCAAGTTTCTGCCCCAGCTCCACTGCGCGTTCCTGGACGGCATCGCCTTCGGGGGGTTCAACGTCATCGACCTGGATCGGTTTCATAAGGAGACAGGCCTCAAGACCGTCGTCGTGATTCGGAAGAGACCGAACCTCGGCGCCGTCAGGAAAGCCCTCGCTTCCCTCTCCCGCCCCGAGCGGCGGTGGCGCCTCATCGAGCGGGCCGGGGAGATCCACGCCATCGGATCCGTCTTCTGCCAGCTCAGGGGCATCACCCCGGGGGAGACCGCGGCCCTCCTCGAGCTCACCTGCACGAGGTCCCACCTCCCCGAGCCCCTCCGGGCCGCCCACCTCATCGGCGGGGGCATCGTCCGGGGTGAGAGCGGGCACCGGGCATAGATCAGGATCATCTCCCGGTACTCAAACCTCCGCTCCTTGGTGATCAGATAGAGGAGCCCGCCGCCTTGACGATGTAATTCCGGACCGGGAGCACGTTGATCACCTCGTGGGCGCGGGTCTTGATGGCGGTGGAGGGGCCGCCGTCGAGGTTGAGCAGCCGCTCCAGCTCGGGGAAACGCTGCCTGGCGATTCGCGCCAGTTCGAAGAGGTAGAGGGGCTCGGTGATGAGGACGACGAGGTGGTCGTCGACGGTCCGGCCGAGGAGGGTGCGGCGGGCCGCCTTGCCGCTGCGGGACTTGATGCCCACCCGGCCGCCGGGGTCGATGACATACGGTCCGGTCTGGAGCACGGTGGGGTATCTCTCGAGGTCGTCGGCGGCGGTGAGGAGGGAGAGCCGGCCCTGCTCGTCGATGGCCACGAAGCCGGAGAGGGCCGGGGAGACGTGAGGGGTGATGACCCGGCGGTCGATCCGGCAGTAGCCGGTGGGGGTGAAATCCGGGTTGAAGTAGGCGCCGTTGATGACGAGGTCGTGCCGTTTCGGGTCCCAGTACGAGAGAATGTTGTCCCCCTCCCGCACCGCCGGCACGTCGATGATCGAAAACCCCCGGTTCTCCGCCGGCGGGAATCGGACCAGGGCCTCGACCCCGTCGAAGGTCTCCTCGTGCAGGACGACGTTGTCCCCGGCCATGGCGACGCAGGCGACGAGCGTGCAGAGGAGGACGAGGGTCACGCGGTTCATATCGAGCAGACAACGCGGGCCGGCACGCCGGAATTCCACCTCAGCCTTCCCCCCCCGACCCCATGTGGGAGCGCCGGAGGCCGGTCCCGGCCAGCGCGGCCTCGACGAGGAGGAGGCAGAAGACCGCCAGGAGGAGGTAGGGCCAGATTGGCAGCTTTCCCTCCCGGGGGGCGAAGCTCACCTCCGGATCCTCGCCGGTGGCGGCGATCCGCCGCGACGGATCCGACTCCCGGGGATTGGTCTCCACGGTGAACCCCAGGTGGTCCAGCTCCTGGACCCCCCCCATCTTGGGGATCTCCGCCCACACCGAGTAGAAACCGGGGGCGTCCGTGTTCCGAAACTCTATGTGGGACCGGCCGGCGAGCTCCTTGGCGGTGAACGCCGTGTCCCGCTGGTCCGGCCCCCGAACGGTGAGCCGCTGCATCCCCGCGCTCACCTCGATGATGACCGGGTCGCCCACCTCCACCCGCTTGGGGGACCGGTCCTCCAGCCGCCCCGAGAGGTGGCGGGCGGCCCGCTGCACCAGGGGGAGGAACCCGGGCCGGATGGGGAGGTCGCTCCAGGCCCGATCGATGGTCACGCCGAGCAGCATCACCCGTCCCCGCTCCACTTGACGCTCCAGGAGCAGAGGCAGCGCGTCGTTGGTCTCGATCAGCGTGACCCGCTCCACCGACGGATCCGGCTCCACCAGCAGATGGGACCACACCTCGGTGCCCTCCAGGCCGGTGGGCTCTCCCTCGAAGGGCTGGAACAGGGGGTGGGATCGATGGACCGGGCCGATCCGATAGGGCCGGCCGTGGCGGGAGGTCTGGCGGAGGGAGCGCATCTTGGCCGGGAGCAGCGTGTCGATGGGGGAGAGCTGGCTCCCCTTCTCGTGGGGGGAGACCAGGAGGCCGCCGCCCCCCTTGACGTATTCGATGAGACGCCCGGCCAGCGTGGGGGGGAGCTTCGCGACCCCGGCGAGGAAGACGACGTCGAAGCCCGTGAGGGGGGTCTTGAGGGCGGTGTCCACGTCCAGCACCGTCGGATGGATGGGGGCCTCCTTCGGCATCGCGGTCTCCAGCGCCCTGAGCAGGTAGAACGCCTCGTCGTGGTAGGAGCCGGGCCGGTAGTCCCCGTCGATAATCAGGGCGGAGATGGAGTGGGACACGCGGACCGTGAAGCGACGTACATTGTCCTCCGACAGGGGATCGTCCGGGATGTGGACCACCCCCTGAAAGAGGCCGTCCGCCTTGAACCGGTGGGTGAACCGTTTGACCGCCCGGCCCTTGGCGGGCACGTTGACCGTGCCCCTCGCCACCTCCGCGCCCTCCACCTCGAGAACGACATCCAGGGCTTTCAGCCGTCTCGCCGAGTAGTTGACGATGGGCACCTCCACCTGCACCTCCCGTGCGATGCCCTCCGCCGAGGGGCCCACCTTGATGAAGTCGACCGCCGTATTGTCCCGGCGCGCCTCCGGGCCGGCGTCCAAGACGCGGAGGGTGATCCCGGTTCCCGGCGACCAGGGCGGCATCTGCTCCATCTCCCCCCCCTCCGAGAGGTCGGTGATGAGCAGCACCTCCCGCTGGGTGAGGGGGGAATCCTCCAGGATGTCGAGCGCCGAGAGCAACGTGTCCTTGAGCATCCCCCGCCGGAAGGTGGGGCGGGCGGCTTCCAGCCGCTGTTGGGCCTGGACCAGGTCGAACTCGATGTCGGGCTTGGCCGTCCCCAGCTGGGGACAGGTGGTGATGAGGGCGGCCGCGTCGCCGGGCCTCAGGCGCCCGAGCTCGGTCTCCGCGAGGGCCCTCGCCAGGTCGAACAGGGACTCGCCGGTGTCGGCCTTGAGGCGCATGCTCATGGAGTTGTCCAGCACCACCACCAGCGCGAGGGCGGCGCCCTTCCGGATGCCGCCGGGGCGCCGGACGGTCACCGCGGGCTTGGCCGCCGAGAGGATGAGCAGCGCCACCAGGAGCGACCGGGTGACGAGGAGCATCACCCGCCGCAGGCGGATCTTCGGGGCGCGGTTGCGGGCCACCTTCTCCAGGATCGGCAGCGCGGGAAACCGGACGGGGGTCTTGAGGCGTCGCCGCAGGTGGAGCCAGACGGGAACCGCCACGGCGACGAGCCCCAGGAGCATCCAGGGGGAGGCGAAGCTCACCGCGGCCTCCCGGCGCCCATCCGCCGCGAGGCGAACTCGGAGAGCACCACCGCCGGCGGGGTGCTGGTGGAGGCGGAGATGAAGTCGATCCCCGACTCCCCGGAGAACCGCCGCCAGCGCTCGACGGCCTCGCCCACGGCGAGGCGGTAGTCCTCCCGAATCAACACGGGATCCACATCGATGGCCGGCTCCCCCTCCATCCCCTCCAGCGTGACGGGCGCCGGGAAGGGGAGGTCCAGCTCGTCCGGATCGAGCACATGGAAGATGGCGATATCGTGCCCGCGGGAGGCCAGCCGTCCGAGGGCGAGCTCGGTCCGCCGATCCGCGCCCCAGAGATCGCTGGCGAGGACGATCATCCCCCGCTGCCCCTCATGGCTCGCCACCTCCCGCAGGGCGTCGCCGAAGGCGGTGCCCCCGCCCGCCGGAGAGCGGACCATCGCGAAGTGTCTGAGGATGGTGGAGAGCTGATCCGGACGCCGTCCCGGGGGGATGAACATCTCCGGCTTGGCGGCGAAGGTGAGCAGCCCCGCCGCGTCCCCCTGGCGGACGAGCAGGTAGGCGATGGCCGAGAGGAGCTCCACCGCGAAGCCCAACTTGTCCGACCGGGCCCGCGACCCCCGGTATCCCATCGAGGCGGAGCAGTCGAGGACGAGGAGGCAGTTCAGGACCACCTCCCGCTGGTGCTGCTTCACGAAGTAGCGATCCGTCCGCGCCAGCGCCCGCCAGTCGATATGCCGGATATCGTCGCCGGGGTGGTACCGCTTGTGCTCCGCGAACTCCACGGAGGCGCCGAGGTGACGAGAGGGGTGGGTGCCCCCCTGAATCCCCTCGACCACCTTGCGCACCTTGAGCTGGAGGTTGGAGATGGCCTTCAGGGTCTCGGGATCCGCCGGCTGCCTCCAACGCCCGTCTTCCGTCATCGTTCCGTCGTCTCGATGAGGCGCCGGATCAGGTCGTCCGGCCGGATCCCCTGGGCCTCCGCCTCGAAGCTCATGACCAGGCGGTGCCGCAGAACGGCCGGCGCCAGCGCGACGATATCCTCGATCTCCACCGCGAATCGTCCCCGGAGCAGGGTGCGGGCCTTGGCCGCCAGCACCAGCATCTGCGCCGCGCGGGGACCGACCCCCCACGAGACATACGGACGGAGCTCTTCGAGGGAGAGGGGATCCGTGGGGCGGGAGCGCCGGGTGAGCCGCACCGCGTACTCGATGACGTGATCGGCGGCGGGGACCCTGGGCACGATGGTCTGGAGGGCGCTCACCTGCTTGGTGTCCAGCATCGATGTCACCGGCGGGATGGAGCCCCGGGTGGTCCGGCGGACGATCTCCACCTCCTCGTCCAGGGAGGGGTAGCCCACGTCCACCTGCAGCATGAACCGGTCGAGCTGGGCCTCGGGCAGCGGGTAAGTCCCGGACTGTTCGATGGGGTTCTGGGTGGCGAACACCATGAACGGACGATCCAGCGGGTAGGTGCGGCCCCCCACGGTGACTGCCTGCTCCTGCATGGCCTCCAGCAGCGCGGCCTGGGTCTTCGGGGGCGTCCGGTTGATCTCGTCCGCCAGCAGGAGGTTGCAGAAGATCGGCCCGGGGATGAAGCGGAACCCTCGGCGGCCGTCCTCGGAATCCTCCAGGATGTCGGTGCCCGTGATATCGGTGGGCATCAGATCCGGCGTGAACTGAATCCGCCCAAAGACGAGGGAGAGGGCGCCCGCCAGAGTCTTGACCACGGTGGTCTTGGCGAGCCCCGGAACCCCCACGAGGAGCACGTGCCCCCCGGCCAGGAGCGCTACCAGCAGCTGCTCGAGAACCTCTCTTTGCCCGACGATGCGGCGGTCGATCTCCTTGGAGAGACGCTCCCGGGCCTTGGCCACCTTGGCAATCAGTATGTCATCGGCGATCATCGGTATCCTTTCCCAACTTCCCTACCCATATCCGGGACCCGATAAAAAAACCAGCCAATTTGAGTTTGAGTGCCCATTTCATCTGCTTTTTGCTATGTTACTTTTTTAGGGGACAAAGCGATAAAGACAAAAGGAATTTTTCGATGACACCTCTTTTACACCATTCGTTGTGGCGCTGGCGGATCCTGTGCCTGTCGGCGCTTCTCTTGGGGTGCGCGGTGGAGAATGACAATGCCGTGGAGTGCGTCGCCAAGGACTGCACCGCCTACTGCGAGGAGCTCGGCTTCGGGGAAGGGCAATGCACGGGCGATGATGTGTGTGAGTGCGACCCCTTCAGCACCGATTCCTACTACTGGGATACCGGCTCGGGAGCCCCGGACAGTGAAACAGAGACCGCGTCCGAAGGGGAGACCGATGAAGACACGGGCACCGGCGTCGACACCGACACGGACTCCGAATCCGGCTCGGAGGTCTCCGCCGGCACCGAATCCGAGACGGAGAGCGTCGCGACCGATGGGGACAGTGAGGTCGCCTCGGACTCCGATAGCGGGGACACGGCTTCGACCGGTTCGCCGGCGGACAGCGCCACCGAGACCGCCACCGAGACCGTCGGGGACGCGGGAATCCCGGACGGGGGCTCGGACGGCGGTCCCCGATAGCCGCCCGTTTCATGCCCTCCCTTCTCATCTCGGAGTTGAATCCGCGGCAGCCCATCCACCTCTCCGGCGTCGCCGGATCCGCCATGCGGGGGCTCGCGATGATCCTCCGCCAGCGCGGGTTCCATCTCGTGGGGACGGATCCCCAATGCGCCCACGGATGTGAGCGGCTCAGGGCGGCGGGCATCCCCGTCTATCCCGAGCAGGACGGCAGCCGCATCCCCGCGGACGCGGCGCTCCTCGTCGCCAGCGCCGCCCTCCCCGCGAATCACCCGGAGCTTCTGGCGGCATCGAGCCGCGGCATCCGGACCGTGACCTATGCCGAGTTCCTCGGCGCTCTCATGGCCGAGAAGACCGGCGTCGCCATCGCCGGGACCCACGGTAAGACCACCGTAACCGCCATGGTCACCTGGTGTCTCCGGGCGGCGTCCCTCGAGCCGGGGTTCGTCATCGGCGGGTTCGTCCCGTGCATCGGCGGCAGCGCGGACGCCGGGAGCTCCGACATCTTCGTGGCGGAGGCCTGTGAATACAACCGGTCCTTCCTGAACCTGCGCCCCCGGATCGCGGTCATCACCAACATCGAGGCCGACCACCTGGACGTGTACGGCGATCTCGAGGCGGTCAAGGAGGCCTTCGGGGCGTTCGCGTCCGGCCTCCCGGACGAGACGGGGGTGCTGGTCTACTCGGCGGACTGTCCCAACACCGGACCGGTCATCGCCCCGCTGGCGTGCCGGAAGCGATCGTTCTCCCCCGACCGGGAGGCGGACTACACCGCTCGAGGGATCGCGGTCGACGGTCAACGGACCGCGTTCACCCTGATCGTCCGCGGCCGACCGGTGGGTCGCTGCGAGCTCTCCCTGCCGGGACGTCACAATATCGCCAACGCCCTGGCCGCCATCGCCGCGTGCGAGGCCCTCGGGGTCCCCCCGGAAAAGAGCGCCCCGGCTCTCGCCGATTTCACCGGCGTCCAGCGGCGCTTCCAGCTTCGGGGGGAGGCCCGCGGGGTCACCGTGGTCGACGACTACGCCCACCACCCCACGGAGATCATCGCCCTGATCGACGCCGCCCGCGCCCGCTTCCCCGGACGGCGGATCGTCCTGGCGTTTCAACCCCACCAGTACTCCCGCACCCGCCTGCTCATGGACGACTTCGCAAAGGCGCTCGCCGGCGCCGATCGGGTGCTCGTGCCCGACATCTACTTCGCGCGGGATACTCTGGCCGACAAGGAGCGGGTGACTCCCGAGGCGCTGGTGGACAAGGTGCGGCGGCACGGCGCTTCGGCGGAGCATCCCGGGGATCTGGACCGCCTCACCGCCCGCCTGCTCGAGCTCCTCGCGCCGGGGGATGTCCTCCTCACCGCCGGGGCCGGCGATATCGACACCATTATAGAGACTCTCCTGAGCGGGCTGTAGAAGTGGTTGCCCAATTCGTCCTTTGCGCTTAAAAACCCGCCGATCTTGGACAGACCCCTCGATTTGATGTATTTTTTTATAAATATTTAATCACTCTTCAGTTACGAGGTGTTTCCATGAAAGTAGTTTTTCATACAATTATCATCTGTCTGTCGATATTGGGATGTGAGACCAACGCCAAGTTCAAGGTCTCCCTCGATGCCAGCGTTTCGGTCGGTGGGGACGGGGACAGCGACGGGGACACCGATGGAGATGGAGATAGTGATGGGGACGGGGACAGCGATGGGGATGGAGACAGCGACGGAGACGGGGACGGCGACAGCGATAGCGGCGGGGATGGGGATACCGATACGGACGGGGACGGAGACTCCGATAGCGATGGGGACACGGATACCGACACCGACACGGATGGGGATACCGATGCGGACGGGGATGGAGACGGGGATACTGATGCGGACGGGGACGCCGATGATATTCCCACCGATACGGATTGGGATCCGTACACCGAGAACACCGACGGCCTCGATACCAGTATCGACACCGGCCCGGACGACGGCCTCGGTGACATGGCCTACCAAACGGTGCGGGCGGGCGCCTGGTCCGATGAGGCCACCTGGAACCGACAGGGGATTCCGGGAAACGGTGATACCGTGATCATCTCCCATGACGTCACCGTCGATCAGGATATCGTGGTGGGACACAGCCCAGGCTCCGGCAACAGTATCGCTGCCATTCTGGTCGACAGCGACGCCACCCTCACGGTGGAGCAGGGACGTCAGCTGTGGTGCCGAGGGGACCTCCGCCTCCGCCCCGGATACCTGACCCTGAGCGGCGGCGCGAGTCTGGTGATGGATGCGAGTCAGAATACCCGGGGGATCTACGATATCGAGGTTTGTCCCGACGAGGGGGATTTCAACGCGCTCATCACGGCGAACGGCATGGATCACGGGGACCAGCAGACTCAGATTCGCTCCTATCCGGAGGGGCGCGCGAGGATCACCACCGGTGAGTGCGAGAACGGGGGGCGCATCATCGCAGACTACACCTTGTTCAGGGGGCTCGGAGACTCCGACAATGCCGCCTGGACCTACCGCTCCGCGACCGCGGACGCGACAATCACGGTGACTCACTCGGTCTTCGACAGATGCGGACGGGTACAGTCCGGGGGAATCGCCGGGGACGGCCACGTGGAGTTCGCACGATGTCTCTGGAAGAACACCGTCTCGGGAGGGTATGCCTTCGTGACCGGCGTGGAGTATCCCGCCGAGGAGAGCGTGGTGGCCCGCGTCGTCGGCTGCAGCTTCGACAAGTTGGTCCATCTCGATTTTCCCGATTACTACGTGATCGAGAACTCGGTGTTCAAAGAGGGATTCTACGCGGAACGGGGCGGATGGGTGCCCCCGGATTCCACACACTTCTTCAAGTACAAGTCGCTCAAGGGCAACGTGGTGGTCTGGAAGGATGCGGAGTTTCAAATGGAGATGTCGTATGGGAATACCCTCGAGGGCAACCTCTTCATCAAGGATCTGGACTCCTTCAATCCCCACTTCATCACCGTGGAGGAGTCCACCGGCGCCACCTATTTCAGAAACAATATCTTCTGGCTCAGGGGAGAAAGCAACGATTGCGCCGAGGGCGATGTCGATGTGTTCTCTCCGGACGGAGACACCCCGACAGAGAACAACCGGGTCGTCTTCGAGCGCAACCTCTACCTGCCCAACGGGAACGGACCGGACGGCGTCGCAACCCTCTCCACCTCCGGCTTCACGTGTCATATGACCTACGGCACCGATTACAGTAACCGTCAGATCGAGTTCAGACGCAACACCATGTTCGTCGGGAGCTATGGTACGAACGTCGGGGAGACCGAGCCGACCTATGAGAACACCGTCACCTACTTCAAGTCGAATCTGTTCGTCGGGGCGGCGACCGACGAGTATTGCATCGGCGGCAAGATCA
>JBNLED010000104.1:0-11467 GCA_050304755.1 Polyangia bacterium
TCCCGGTTGGTGACGAAGGGGCAGTTGTCGAAAGGATCCTCGTGACCGTCGTCGTCATAGTCGTCCGCGAACTGATACGTATCCCCGAGATCGGTGTTGTTGACGAGGATACTCCCTCCGCCGCAGCCGCACCCCCCGCCGGACTGGTCGGGCGTGCCGCACTCGCCGAAGTTGTTGTCGCACTCATAGGACTGGGCGCTGGCGGTACCAACGACCAGAATTACGGAGAGCGCACCCAGGAGACTCATGAGTAACATACGGTTTTTCATAACAAATCCTTCCTTTCGCTGCTTAGCGTTTGCTTCCTGCAGTTACTCTAGAGCAATATCCGTGCCGTCTTGAAGAAAGTCGCGCTCCCTCTATCCGATATCGCCATAACCTACTAAAATACATCAGCTAATTACCCTACTTTCCAATCATTCTGAAACAATCCACCGTGCCCGGATTCTCCCCTGATTGTATGCTCCATCCCCCATTTTGGGGGGCGGACACATCAGCCCGATGCTGACAAGCCCGGGATCCGCAGCAGTCTTGACTGTGGATCACCACATCCTGGACTGTGAGGAGTTTTTCGAGAAATTACCGGCGTCTCAGAAAAACGCCGAAAACGAGGAGGAGCAATGGAATCAGGGCGCTCCATTTTCCGCGATGCCCCACCGGAGCCACCGAGCAGCCACCGGAGCCCACGGAATCGCCGGAGACCTGAACCGATGCATAAGTCTGCGCTTTGACCTCCTCTTCACCCGTCACCGGATCCTCCCAGGCGAGCTCCGCGGTCAACTGCAACCGGTACTCCCCGGCGACGTCCGGAGTCAGCACCGCCTCCTCCCCATTCACATAGCGGTATTCGTAGGGGGAAGACTCGTTCACCGCTCCCTTCGGATTTGAAATCGTCGTATCGGAGCCGGTCGGCGAGCCCTCGATCCGCCAGGTGTATCGCATCGGCTCGGACTCCCGGTTTGCAAAGATCCGCAGCATCACCTCATCCCCGGTGTCGGCGGCGATATTGGGCGAGTACAGGCGGAACGCCGCGGAAGGATCCAGGCAGTTGTCCATGTCGTTGTACACCACGTAGCAGAACAGATCGTCGCACGCCTCCCCCCGACCGTCACGGTCCAGATCCGTCTGATCCGGGTTCGCTTTCATCGGACAATTGTCCTTGATGTTCGGCTCACCGTCATTGTCGATATCCGGATCGCAGGCATCCCCCTTCGGCTTCTCTCCCTTTTCCAGCTCGCTGTCCATGTCGGTGTTTTCCTGAAGCTCGTTGGCGATGGCGGGACAGTTGTCGTAGGTATTCCGGATGCCGTCTCCGTCATCATCGACATCGCAGGCGTCGCCATATACATCGGGATCGCTGTCCGCCTGGTCCGGGTTGGCCACCAGCGGACAGTTGTCCTCCAGGTTGTCGAACCCGTCGTTGTCCATGTCATCGTCGCACGCATCCCCTATACCGTCTTCGTCCTCATCCCGCTGCATGGGATCCGGATTGGCGGGGCAGAGATCCTCATCATTCGGAAACCCATCGCCATCCATATCATCGTCGCAGGCATCCCCCGCGCCGTCCGCGTCGATGTCCATCTGGTCATCGTTCGAAACATTGGGGCAGTTGTCACACGCCGTGCCGACCTCGTCACTGTCGTCGTTGGCCTGATCCCGGTTGGTAATGAAGGGACAATTATCGAAGGGATCCTCGTGGCCGTCGTCGTCGTAGTCATCAGCGAACTGATAGGTATCCCCGAGGTCGGTGTTGTTGACGAGGATACTCCCGCCCCCGCAGCCGCAGCCGCCGCCGGACTGGTCGGGCGTACCGCACTCACCGTAGTTGTCGTCACATTCATAGGACTGGGCGCCCGCGGTCCGCGCAATGAAGTAGATCGACAATGCCCCCAACGCGCTCAGCGATAAAACTCGATTTTTCATAGCAAATTCCTTTCTTTTGCTAAAAAAACAACTTTTCGAATATAATAGATAAGCAAAATGCATACCATGGCAGAATTCCCCTTAAATCTCGGGCGACAATCGCACCATAGCCACATTTATCCACCGTTACTGCATAAATGATAACAAATTGTCTTGTACTACCTTTATATATCGGAGCTCGAAATGTATGCTACACCCCACACTCTGAGGGGTCTGCCCAACACTCACGATGAGAATCCCGCGCCAGGCCCCCCACGGCTTTGATCGGTTGAAGGCCTGTGAGAAGAGCGACAGGTTATTCGTGGGATCGCTCATACCACAAACCGTCCGCCCCCTGAACCATCCTGAGGTACGTTACGGCGCGGTAGGGTTTGTGGGTGTCGGCCTTCGGCGCCTTTCCGATGTCGATATCCCCCTCTGAAGCGGCGGTGCCCCGATGGATGTATTGTGCTGTCGGCGGATACTTGTCCACGGTCTGGAATCGATAGCTCACCTTGGCCGACTCCACGATCTGATACCGCCTTACGGTATACCCCGGGATGCCGTTCTGGGTCACCACCTCCTTGCCGGCGCGGAGGTCGGGATCATCAACCGTTCTCACCGGAAAGGGACTCTGACCGACCACTTTGCGCAGCAGGGTCACGGTGTACGAACGCTCTCGGCCTCGAATCTCGGCGCGGAGGGTGCCGTCCTTCAAGTCGAAATGAATGACAATGGGAAATTCGAAGGGATTCTTCAATTTGAGATCCAGATCCGGGTAACTGACCGTGGCGTCGAGGCCGAGCTTGATATAAGAGCTCGGCCTCGAGTGCGTCTGCCGTTCCAGGACGATGAGCCCCGAGAAGAAGGCGGCGGCGTAGAGGGTGGACGCCACCTGACATGTCCCTCCCCCCATCCCCTCGACCAGGACCCCTCCGGCGATCACCGGGGCGTACCGGAACCCTTTGGCCTCGCTCCGCTCCCCGAGAACGTCGTTGAACGAAAAGGTCTCTCCCGGGAGGATGACCTGCCCATCCAGGCGGCTGGCGCCCAGCCGGACGTTGTAGGTCCGATCCTGATCCTTCTTCATTCGGGAGTAGGGGGTCTCGAAGTACCCGAGCGCGGAGGAGATATCGATCTCTCTCAGCTTCTTCCTCGTAATGGCGGCGGGAACCTTCTCCACGGCCATCTCCACCTCCTCATCCCCCGCCGCGATCGCATCACTCAATCTCGCCAGGGTCCCGTAGATGTCCAGAGACACCCCGTCCTTCTCCGGAACGACCTCCTTCCTCTTGAAATCGAACTTCGCGTCCACGGGCAACCGGTCGATGGTGTCCTTCAACGCCACCAAAGATTCCACGGCGGCGGCGGAGCCGACCGTAATCGGCAGAGAGATGGAGGGGGTATGTCCCTCCCCCTGCTCCGCTTCGTGAAACCTCGAAGACGCGCTGTCCGGCTTTCCCAGATCCGCCAGGAGCTCTCCCAGAGATCGAAGGTCGACGGTCGCGCCGAGGTCGGACCATTTCGTCATCAGCGAAAACCCGGGACCGATCAGCTTCACATTGGCCTGAAGGCGGCTCCTCGCCGCCCGCAGGAGTGATTCGGGCCGTGGGGCGCCGGTGGAAATCTCGATATCATCGATAAGCACTTTGGGGACCGCCGAAGCGGGCGTCTGCCACGGTTCCAGAATAATGATAGAGGAGAGCATTCCCAAGCACGCGATGACGAAAAAAAGCACGATGTCCTGACGGGCGAAGGGTTTGCTGTCGGGTCGAACGGGTCGAGTTTTCAGTAGGTGCTGTACCTGTGCCAAGAGTTTGTTTTTCATCGCCTCACACAACGACATTCCGGTGTATACTGCCTGGTATCATACTTCTTATAAAAAGCTGAGGGATTCAAGGGTGTGATGGGCAACAAGACAAAACAATCCGATAAGAGATGTCGTCTCAAAGCGTGGAACGCCTTGAAGACGTACATTGTCATCATCTTGATGCTGTCCGCCTGCGGAGAGAAGCCGTCGAACCGCACCGCCCCCCGGACAAGAAAGGCCCCAAATGAGGTCTCCCTGGAGGCCGTTCAGTGTCCCGTCTGCGGCCTTTCTTTTCCAAAAGACAAAAAAGCGAAAAGCTACAACTACTTAGGGAAAGAATACCATTTCTATATCGAGGACCATTTTCTCGAGTTCAAAAAGAATCCTCAGAAATATATATCTGGGAAGTAGACATTTCGATCATACCGCTGCAATACGATTGTGAATTTTTTTCACACATTATTGACGCCAAATTCATCGACAATGAAACCGCGGTTTTAACAATCATACACACAAAAAATTAAAATAATTGACTTTTCCCCTCATATCGGTTTTTCTCTCGACTCTGGCACGGTTTGTGAGTGCAGGGAAGTGTACTTTTTTCATAGCTCGGAAAACACCGGGCTTATTTCAGGGAGGTAAGAAAAATGCTGAATCGTTTTGCTCAATTACTGATTTATATGCTGACGCTCTCACTGTTCGCAATGGGTTGCGGAGATGATGATGGTTCATCATCAGATGCCGGTGACACCGCCAGCGCGGATGGCGATGCCGACGGTGACGCCGATGGCGACGCGGATGGCGATGTCGATGGTGACGCGGACGGTGACGCGGATGGCGACACCGATGTTGACACCGACGCCGACACCGACGCCGATACCGACGCCGATACCGATGGCGACACCGACGCCGACACCGACGCTGATACCGATGGCGACACCGACGCCGACACCGACGCCGACACGGATGGCGACACCGATACCGACACGGATACCGATGGCGATACCGATACGGACACCGATGCCGACACGGACGGCGACACCGACAGCGAGACGATGGTCGATGACGCCGGCGACGGTGGTGACGGTGACACCGACACCGACGCGGATTCCGACTCCGCCACCATGGACACCGAGACCGATACCATGATCTCCGACGCCGGCGACGACGCGGGTGAGTGACAGCTAGTCTCCCCCGGCCGATTTCTCCCCACTCTTGTCCGTTCTTCCCAGCCTGAAAAAACAAAAACGCGATTCCCCTTCAGGGGGGTTTGGCGTATACTCTGCCCGTCGAATTTAAAAAGAACTGAACAGAAGTAAGGAGGCCTACCTTGAGTCAATCGAAAATGACAAAAGAAGAGCTCATTGCCAAGGCTCAGCAACCTTCGGAAGATGCAATGAAGCTGCACCCGTTCTACCGGGGAAAAGTCGAAGTCGTCCCGAAATGCTGCATCCGTGACATCAATGATTTCGCCATCTGGTACACGCCCGGTGTCGCCGCCCCTTGCAAGGCGATCCACGCCGACCCAGAAGAGGTCCTCCGGCACACATCGAAATCCAATTTCGTCGCGGTGGTTTCGGACGGCACCCGGGTGCTCGGGCTCGGCAACATCGGCCCCGAGGCGGGGCTGCCGGTCATGGAAGGGAAGGCCATTCTGTTCAAGTATCTCGGTGGCGTGGATGCCGTCCCCCTGTGTATCGATACGAAGTCCGCCGAAGAGATCATCACCTTTGTCAAACAGATCCAACCGACCTTCGGCGGGATCAACCTGGAGGACATCGAGAAGCCCAAGTGCTTCAAAGTGTTGGATACATTGCGGGAGGAAGCGCGGATCCCGGTCTGGCACGACGATCAGCAGGGCACGGCGGCGGTCACCCTCGCCGGACTCATCAACGCGGTCAAGATCGTGGGCAAGCCCCTCGATAAGGTCAAAATCGGAATGCTGGGCGTGGGGGCCTCGAACCAGCGCATCGCCATCATGCTGGCGAAGGCCGGGGTGGATCCCGCCCTGACGTATATGTGTGACTCGAAGGGGATCGTCCATAAGGATAGAGAAGACATGAAAGACGATCCTTACAAGGCTCACCTCGCCAACATCACCAACGGCGAGCACCGGACCGGAGGTCCGGAGGTGGCCTTCGAAGGGGTCGATGTGATGATCGCGCTCTCGAAACCGGGCCCCGATACCGTGAAGCCCGAGTGGATCCGTTCCATGGCGAAGGACTCGATTGTCTTTGTCTGCGCCAACCCGGTGCCGGAAATCTGGCCATGGGAGGCCCAGGAGGCGGGCGCGAGAATCGTCGCCACCGGTCGCAGCGACTTCCCGAACCAGGTCAACAACTCGCTGGGGTTCCCGGGCATCTTCCGGGGGACCCTCGATGTGATGGCCACCACCATCACCGATGAGATGTGCATCGCGGCCGCCCGGGAGCTCGCCAAGGTGGCCGAGGACAAGGGACTGCGGGAGGACTACCTGATTCCGACGATGGATGAGTGGGAGGTGTTCCCGAGGGAAGCGGTGGCCGTGGGGCAGAAGGCCATCGAGCAGGGCGTGGCCCAGCTCAAGCTGACCCCCGAGGAGGCGTTCGAAAAAGCGGAGGCCACGATCCGGCGGGCCCGAAAGGAGATGGAGGTCAGACAGGAGCAGGGATTCGTCAAGCTACCGTAATACATTATTATTTTCTTACTCCAAGAGCTTACCCCGCGATTGACTCTATGATATGACGGTTCACAGATGAAACAACTCAAAGCAACATTCAAGTTGGCACGACCGCAGCAGTGGGTGAAGAACATCTTTGTCTTCACGGCGCTCATTTTCGCGGGGAAGGCCGGGGACTGGGAGTCTATCAAGCTGACCCTCCTGACCTTCGGGGCCTTCTGTTTGGCCTCCAGCGCCATATATTTTCTCAACGACTACCGGGACCTCGATGAAGACCGGAAGCATCCGGTCAAGCGATCGCGCCCCCTCGCCTCCGGCGCGATCCCCCCTTGGGTCGGAATCGTCGGTTTCATGGTCTTCCTCGCGGTCTCGCTGGTGGTCCCCCTGTACTTCGTCAACAAGATGACCACTGTCGTCGTCGCCACCTATATCGTGCTCAACATCGGATACTCCCTGGGATTGAAGCACCTCGTTATCATCGACGTCATCGTCCTCGCCTCCGGTTTCGTGTTGAGAATCCTCGCCGGTGCGGCGACCCTGACGGTCCTCCCCTCGACCTGGCTCGTGCTCTGCGGCGTGACCATCTCCCTGTTTCTGGGGTTCACCAAGCGGCGGGCGGAGGTCGTGCTCCTCGGGGATCGCGCCCAGGAGCACCGCAGGGTGCTGGCCCACTATTCGCCGGCCTTCCTCGATCAGGCGATCTCCATCGTCACCGCGGCCACGGTGGTCGGGTACGTCCTCTATACGGTGGACGAGCGGACGGTCGACCTGGTGGGCTCCCGGGCCATGATCCTGAGCGTCCCGCTGGTCCTCTACGGGATATTCCGATACCTCTACCTGGTGTACCACACGGAGTCCGGCGGCGATCCCACCCGCACGGTGTTTACCGACGTTCCCATCCTCGTCACCGGCGTGGTGTGGGGGGTGCTCTGTATGCTGGTGATTTTCTTCGGTAGAAACTTCTTTGGTTTCTTGTTCTGAACGAAGCGATCTGGTACGAGGCAATTCATGGCTATCTGGTATACACTTCTAGCGGTCGCCGTCATCTTCAACGGGGTGGCCAATGTCCTCATGAAGGCGGGGATGCGCGACGTCCCGGAGGTCCCCGGGGCCGGCGGGATGATCAAACACTACCTCCACTCGTGGCCGGTCATGGTCGGGCTCGTGCTCTTCGGGCTGAACGTCATCGCGTACACCCAGGCCCTGTCCAAGATCCCCTTGTCGGTGGCCTACCCCATCATGGTCTCCCTGACGGGGGTCATCGTCATCTCGGGCTCCATGATCCTCTTCAAGGAGGAGATCAGCTGGCTCCAGTGGCTCGGATTCGCGCTGATCATCGGCGGAGTCATCTGTATCGCCAAATGAGCATCATGCCGCGTCACCTCCCCCTCACCGCTCTCCTCGTCATCTGCGGGACGGCGTGCGCGTGTACGGCTTATGAGGAGCCGCCGCTCCCCAAGACCCACCTGGCGGAGCGAAACCGGCGACTCAAGGAGGTCAAGACCGCGCTCAAGCGCCTCGAGACCGGGGACATCCACCTCACCTTGAAGATGCTCGACCACCGGGATCACCGCGTCCGCCGGCGGGCCGCCCGGCGCTTCGGCGAGCTCAAGGTCTCCAATAACGACGAGGTGGAGAAGCTGGCCGAAGCCCTCAACGACACCCACCGCTACGTCCGCATCGAGGTCGCTTCCGCGCTGGCCGAAATCGGCACCACCGCCGCCCTCGATGCCCTGATCAGAGCGCTGGTGGACGACGACTACAAGGTCCGGCTGTGGGCGTTCAAGGGGCTGGTACGCGCTAAAAACCGATCCATCCCGCTCCTCATCCAGCACCTCTCCAGCGAGTCCCCGCTGCGCACCTTGAGCTACACCGACGCGATCGATGAACAGCACAGCATCCGCGAGCGCCTGGTCGACTGCCTGACCGCCATCGGCAAGCCCGCGGTCCCCGCCCTGAAGAAGGTGCTCCCGAACGAGAACCTGGAGGTGCGCAAGAGCGTCGCCACCATCCTCGGCAACATCGGGAGGGACGCGGGGGAGGCCATCCGCGAGCTGATCGAGATCGCCGACTCGGAGGAGGACATCGAGCTTCGGAAGAACGCCCTCGCGGCCATCAGCGCCATCGGGGACGTGGATCCGGAGGTCACGCCGACCCTCCTCTCCCTCGCCCAAGGCGACAACAAGGTCATCGCGCGGGAGGCCCGGCGGGTCATCTCGGAGCTGGAGAAGAAGGCCAGGAAGAAGAAGTAGCGCCTCGGACAAATCCCGGCAGATCTCCAGCGCCGTTGTCCAGCAGGCCGCGGGTGACGTCAACACCTGAACGATTGTGAGATCCACCCGCTCGCCGGCGCTGGGCATGGCGCCGGATCGACTGGGACGTCCGTCGGCAGGTCAAACTGCTTTCTTTATATCTCAGAAAGCACTAATAAACTGAGTCAGAAAAAGGATCCGGGGAACCGGGACGCGATCACAGCCGCCAGAGAGAAAGGGACCCGACGCCATGGTTTGTATAAGATTGACATTGATGCTCATCGCTGCCGCTGCCCTGGGCTGCTCCGAGGGGACCTCAGCCGATGATTCAGGCGATCTCGAGACCGGAAGCTCGGATGGGGACGCGGACAGTGATGCCGACGCGGACAGCGATGCCGACGCGGACACCGACGCCGACGCCGACACCGACACCGACACAGACACAGACACAGACGTCGACACCGACGCCGATGCGGACACCGATGCGGACACCGACGCCGACGCGGACACCGACAGCGATGTCGATAGCGATACCGACACGGACAGCGATACCGACACGGACGGTGATACCGACACGGACGGCGATACCGACACGGACGGCGATTCCGACGCGGACACGGATACCGACGCGGACGGTGACGCGGATGCGGACGGTGACACTGACGCCGATACCGACGCCGATACCGACGCCGATGCGGACGGTGATGCGGATGCGGACGGTGACACCGACGCCGATACCGACGCCGATACCGACGCGGACACGGATTCGGACGCCGATCCCGCGGACGATGTCGCCGTAAGGCCTCCGTTTGCCTCTCACATGGTCCTGCAGCGGGACCATGTCAATCCCATCTGGGGGACGGCCTCGGGCGCGGGCCGCGTATCCGTAACCGTCGGCGACCAGACGAAGTCCGCGATAGCCCTGGCGGACGGAACGTGGCGCGTGGCGCTCGAGCCGATGACCGCGGGCGGTCCGTTCACCGTGACCATCCAGGGCAGCAACACCGTCACCCTGGACGATGTCTACGTGGGCGAGGTGTGGCAGGCCGCGGGCCAGTCCAACATGGACACGCGGCTGAGCTACTACCCCAATCTCAGCGGCGAGATCGCCGCCGCCAACCATCCGATGATGCGCTATTTCACCGTGCGCCAGCCGGGCAATCCGCCGACCACCTGGGAGGTGGTCTCCCCCGCCACGGCGGGCGATCTCTCGGCGCTCGCCTACTTCGTCGGGAAGGATATCCAGGCCGCCACCGGGGTAGCGGTGGGGCTCGTCGTAACGGCGGTGGGGGGGACGACGATCGCGTCCTGGCTGGATCCGGGAACCCTCGCGGCGAACCCGGGCATCACCAATGACGATCGGGGCACCATGTGGAACGAATGGGTCTCCCCGGTCGTGGGCTATGGGATCCGCGGGACGATCTGGCTACAGGGCGAGCAGAACTGCAACGCCACCGACGCGCCCGGCTACGGGGATCTCTTCGCGCTCCTCATCAACGGCTGGCGGGACGCCTGGGGACAGGGGGCGTTCCCGTTCTACTACGGCCAGCTCTCCAACATCCACTCGCTCCAGACCGATCCGAACAACGTGAGTGACGTCGCGACGGTGCGCGAGGGGCAGCGGATGGCGCTGAGCCTGCCCGGCACGGCGATGAGCGTGAACATGGATATCGGGTCGGCCGGCGACTGGCACTTCCCCGAAAAGCCCGAGGCGGGGAGGCGACTCGCCCTGCCGGCCCGGGCGCTGCTCTATGGAGAGTCGGATCTCGTCTACGCCGGCCCTCTCTATCTCCACAAGACCATCGACGGAGACGAGGTCACGCTCCACTTCGACCACGTCGGCGGCGGGCTGACCTCGGCCGATGGGGGCGCCCTCACCGGGTTCGCCATCGCGGCGGCGTCCGGCGACTGGGTCTGGGGGGACGCGGAGATCCGCGGCGACACGGTGGTCGTGAGCAGCGCCGCCGTGCCGAATCCGACGCGGGTCCGCTACGCGTGGGGCGACAATCCGATATTGAGCCTCTACAACGCGGCGGGCCTCCCGGCGCCCTCCTTCACGACCGAGAGCGAGGATCTGTCGCTGGGCGACTGATGGCTTTTACAGAGGCTCGCATTCCTGCTGGAGCTAGGGGGAATCGGATGAACGCGCCGTCGGGCGGCGTGGATTGGCCTGAGTACCCCCTTTCCGAGGTCGACCTCCAAAAATGGCGGGCCAATAGCACACACATGAGGCCCGCCCTAAAACTGGCATCATTATTGAGACGGGACATTAGGCATAGCTGTTGACGATGAACCATATGACCGAAAGGAGGAAGGACCGACCTATTGGTATAAGTTGCAAACGTGGTTTGGCGAAGGACCAACCTATTGGTATAAGTTGCAAACGTGGTTTAGCGAAGGAACAATCTATTGGCAAAAGTTGCATATCTGGTTTGGTAAAAGAAGATCCCTTCTAAAAAAGTTGTCGATGGCTTCTGGCGAAGGATGACCTCTTCCAAAAAAGTTGTCAGCGCCGTCTGACGAAGGATGACCTCTTCCAAAAAAGTTGTCGGTGGCGTCTGATGAAAGAAGATCCCTTCCAAAAAAGTTGTCGGCGGCGTCTGACGAAGGAAGACCTTTTGGGCCCGCATAAACCAAACTATCCCTGCACGCTTCAAACTGTCCTGCTGGGCGCCCGCTTTTGTGGTCCAGTCCAGAAACGAAACAAGGGGCGGTATCGTGGCCTTGAGGGAAGCGCTCTTCTCCTGGAAACGCGTCAGTAAATTTCATTCCGGTTCTTCCCCTGGGAACGCCGAGCTCCAGCTCGGCCTCCCTTCTTCACCATTAAAAGATGCCGAGCAGGAG
>JBNLED010000105.1:0-14313 GCA_050304755.1 Polyangia bacterium
GACGCGGACGCCGATGCGGATTCGGATGCGGACGGTGATGCGGACGCCGATGCGGATGCGGATGCGGACGGTGACGCGGACGCCGATGCGGATTCGGATGCGGACGCCGACGCCGACGGTGACGCGGACGCCGATGCCGACTCGGACGCCGACTCGGACAACGGCTGTCCCTATACCTGTGTCTCGGACTACTGGTCCGAATGCGGCGTCCACGAGCCCGCCGCCAAGGTCTACTGGGAATTCCACGCGGAGTGCGGCGGCGGCGCGGGGGCCTGTTGCGACCTCAGCGCGGTCTCCGACGCGGACGCCGATTCGGACAGCGACACGGACAGCGACGCCGACAGCGACGCCGACTCGGACGCCGACGCCGACACCGATAGCGATTCGGATTCCGACGCCGACGGGGATGTGCAGGTGACCCCGTTGAGCAACGGCAACAACGGCGTCACCACGCGGTACTGGGACTGCTGCATGCCCCACTGCGGCTGGGCCGAGAACGCGGGGGGAAATCCGGTCGATGTCTGTGATGTCAATGGCAACGTCATCCAGGAGCCCCAGGGCAGCGTCTGCTCGGGGGGGTCGACCTTCCAGTGCTGGCACCTGGCCCCCTGGCAGGTGGGCCCCAATGTATCGTACGGGTTCGTCGCCCACAATGACGGGGCCTGCGGTGACTGCTTCCAGCTCGACTTCAAGGGGGGCGGCCTCGACGGCAAGATCATGATCGTCCAGAAGGTCAACACCGGCGGCATCGGCGGCAACCAGTTCGACATCCTCATCCCCGGGGGCGGGGTCGGGGATTTCGACGGTTGCAGCGCCCAGTTCCCGCAGGTATCCAACTGGGGAGAGCGCTACGGCGGGTTCGCCCTCTCCTGTCAGTACGATCCCGGCTGCACGCGCAACATGTGCAACGACGCCTTCTCCTCCTCTCCCGACATGTTGGCGGGGTGCCTCTGGTACGTCGACTGGATGCAGACCGCGGACAACCCGAACGTCCTCTACGCCCCCGTGGCGTGTCCCCAGGCCATCCGGGATCGTTCCGGCATGTAATATTTCGGTCCGTCGCGGGGTTCTGCGAATAAAAATCGTAAAGGCAAGGAATCGGTGAATTCATCCACTCACATAAGTGCGCGACGGTCCACTACTCCAATGGAGGCATGTAAAAGGAGGATTTCATTCATGACATCATTAAGGGATAGGCTCAACAAAGACGACCGGAACCGCTATGGGCATATATTGATGGGTCTATGTCTGACGACTATTATCGCCTGCGCTGCAGACGAGCAAGAGGAGCACGACTCAGGCTCGGATACGGTACCGGGGGAGACCGATACAGACACCGACACGGACGCGGACACCGACACCGACACGGACGCGGACGCCGATACAGACACCGACACGGACACCGACACGGACACGGACACGGACGCAGACGCGGACACGGACACCGACACGGACGCAGACGCGGACACGGATACAGACGCGGACACCGATGCCGATGCGGACACGGACGCAGACGCGGACACGGATACAGATGCGGACACCGATGCCGATGCGGACACGGATGCTGATTCGGACACGGATGCTGATTCGGACGCCGATTCAGATGCCGACACCGATGCGGATACGGATGCCGACACCGATGCCGACACCGACGCCGACACCGATGCCGACACCGACGCCGATACCGACGCCGATTCAGACCTCGTCGGCCCCTGCGACATCTATGAATCCGCAGAGACCCCCTGTGTCGCGGCGCACAGCACTGTCCGCGCACTCTACGGCGCCTATGTCGGAAGCCTGTATCAGGTCAGGCGCGCGGACAACACCCTCATGGACATCCCCGTCCTCCCCCCCGACGGCTATGCCGACGCCTCGGTACAGGACGAGTTCTGTGAGGGCACGACGTGTACCATTTCAATCATCTACGATCAGTCGCCGAACGGAAACCACCTCACCAAGTCGCCCCCCGGGGGCTGGCTGAATAACGGCGGCCTCGAAGCGGACGCGACCGCGGCGAGAATAACCATGAACGGCCACACGGTCTACGGCGTATATACGACGATGAACTGGGACGACGACATCGGCGCTGTGGGGTATCGAAACAACGAGACCACCGGCGTCGCGGTCGACGACGAGGCCGAGTCGATGTACATGGTGGTGGACGGGAATCACTACAACGAATGGTGCTGCTTCGACTACGGGAACGCCGAGACGAACAACCTGGACAACGGCGACGCCACTATGGAGACCGTCTACTTCGGGGCCAGCACGCAGTGGGCGGTGGGCAACGGCGACGGCCCCTGGGTCCTGGCGGATCTCGAGAACGGGGTCTTTCACGGGGGGGATCCCAACGCGGTGACCCCCACCAACACGCCCATGATTGCCGATTACGTCACGGCGATGCTCAAGGGGCCCTCCGGAGATCGTTTCGCGCTCAAGGGCGGCGACGCCCAGTCCGGGGCCCTGGAGGTCAAGTACGACGGCCCGCGGCCGGACGGCTACAGCCCCATGAAGAAGGAGGGGGCCATCATCCTCGGAACCGGCGGCGACAACAGCCACACCGGCGAAGGGACCTTCTTCGAGGGATGCATCACCTTCGGCAACCCGTCGGATGACATCGATGATGCGGTGCAGGCTAATATCGTCGCGGCCGGTTACGGACAATGATACGAAGAAGGCGGTCTTTCCGACCTCGCGAACGCCTCGTCTAGGGGGCTAAGGGGGGGCTGATAGGAGGAGACCAGGCCCCCCCGTCCAGCCGACCGTTCCGTGCGTTTTTCGAATAGCTCAATCGACGCGTGAGATTCAATCCGCCGCCGCGGGCTCGCCCCAATTATGGGGCGCTCCTCCGACACTGTCCGTCCAAAAGTTTGGATTCCCCGGCGAGTTTTTTTGTTATAGAGTCCTTCGTCTTAAAAGGAGAGTCGTCAGTCCATGTCACTGAATCGCAAGATACGGACCGCTCCCGAAGACACCGCGCATCCGGTGAAAGACGCGATCCCCGGGATTGTCGCGGGTCTCCTCGTGTCCATCCTGTTCGCCCTGGTCCGGGACGGCGGTCGGACGAGCCTCCCGGCGCTCGCCTTTCTCGCGGGGAGCCTCTCGGCCCTCTCCCTCGCGATCATGGGGTTGTACCTCGGCGCCCTCTGGTTGCGACGGCGCATCGGCCCGCGCCGGGACGCCTGGTTCGGATGGGCCGTCCTCATCGTCGCGCCGGGCCTCTACGGTTTCCAGGCAGTCCTCGCCGGCGCTCTCACGGCGGGCTACCTAGGCGCCGTCGCCGGGGGGATGGCCTGCACGGCGGCCCTGGGGGGGCTTCTCTATCGATATCTTCCCTCGGGTTTCAGCCTCCCCGGCGTCCTCTGGGCGACCGTCTGCTGCCTGCTCTTCGGCTGGGTCCACTACGATGTCGGCACCATGGCCGCGGTGCGGCCCGGAACAGAGGCGCTCCACGTCGCCATGTTTCTCGGCACCTGGTTCGCCTCGGCGGCGCTCGCCGCGGCGCCCATGGCCGGCGCCGTCGTCACGGGCAGGGTGAAGACGGCGGCGATCGCGGGGGCCATCGTCGTCGCGGGGGGGATACTCGGGGAAGCGGACCGGCGCTTCTTCGTGGGGCAGTATCCGGCGATACACGCCTGGCTCGCCGTCTCCGCCTTCGCGATGGTGGGCGTCGGGATCGCGGCGGCCTGGCCCCTGTTCGGAATCCCCGCGAGGATCCGGCGGAATCTCGCCATTGCCATCGGCGCGCTTCTCCTGCTGTCGACGATGAGCCTCTTCATCACGGCGCGAGGAAATCTCACCACGCGAGCGGCCATCCGCAGATCGAGCCTCGGCGGGACACTGCTCAGCGCATTCCCCACGCCGGAAAGCGCCGCCCCCAACCGGGCCGTCAGAATCCACTACCCCCGATACCTCGATCAGCGGCTCAAAGGCGGACCATACAACGTCCTGCTCATCAGCGTGGACGCCCTGCGACACGACGCCGTTTCGCGGATGCCCGTGTTGAAGCAGTTCGCCAAACGCTCCCTCCGGTTCAGCAACGCCTGGGCGGCCGGCCCCAGGACGGTCATCGGCGTCAACACGCTGCTCCTCGGCCGGTACGCCGCCCAGCTCAAATGGGATCTGTGGGTCTTGCTGAAAGACCGGGTGAAACCCCGCTCGGCCTTCTCCCCGAAAGAGCGCCTGGCGCTCAAGCGGGGAACCCTTCACACCGTCCTCCCCCGCTTCGGTCGCTACAAGAACATCGCCGAGCGATTCCGGGAGAACGGGTACTCGACCTTCGCCGTCCCCTTCGGCGGCGGAAACCGTTTCTTCGCGAAGGGGGTCGGGTTCGACCGGGGGTTCGATCGTTTCGTCGACCTGACGCCCACGCGATGGAAGCGCCCCACCTCGCAGAAGCAACTCAAAATCGTCAAGGAGGTGATGGGGGAGCAGCGATCGCCGTGGTTCGGGTGGCTCCACTTCTACGATCCCCATGACTCGCGACGGAAGAAGTCCAAGTACCGGAAGCTCTGCAAAGAGTTCGACGTGGCCTTCGGAGAGCTCCTGGAGTTCATGAGCCGGCGGGATCTGTTGAAGGATACCATCATCGCAGTAACCGCGGACCACGGGGAGGGCTTCGGGGAGCACGGGCGCTTCGGGCACGGGGCCTCGCTCCACCAGGAGCTCATCCATATCCCCATCATCCTCAATATGCCCACGGTGAAGCCGAAGCGGGTGACCGCGCCGGTCTCCGGCATCGACGTGGCCACCACCCTGCTCGCGGCCACCGGCGGGGACGCCGCCACGATGACCGGCATCAACCTGCTCGCCTATCGGAAGCAGCCCCCCCGGGAGCTCAGGCAGCGCCCCGTCTTCTCGGAGGTCTTCCACTACTTCTCCCACCTCGGGCGGCGAACCGCGGACGTGCGGGCCGTGAGGGTCGGCCGCTTCAAGCTCATCAACAACCGGAAGGACCAGACGGTCGAGCTCTTCAACCTCAGGGCGGATCCCAAGGAGCGCCAGAGCATCGCGGAGACCCACCCCGAACGGGTGGACGAGCTCATGGGCCTCCTGAACGCTCACACCGAGCGGGAGCGGGAGCAGAAGACCCTCCCCTGATCCGTTCGATTTCAGACAGGCCGGATCGAGATCAGAGTCCCGAGACGATCCAACAGGTTTGGGCGCGGAGGTTATAGAGCATGACCGAGCTCATCGTATCAAGGCCATGTGGACAATGTTCCTGAGCGCGCCGTTCAGCCGGATCGCCTTCTCGGCGGTGCCCTCGACGCGGAACCCGTGTGACGAATAGAGCGCGATGGCGGCGGCGTTGTCGTCGAGCACCTCGAGCTGGACCCGGTGTCTCTCGGGGTCTTCGAAGGCCCGCGCCAGCGCGGTCCTCAGGAGGCGCGCGCCGATGCCCCGCCGTCGATGGGAGCGACGGATCCCCATCGTCAGCGTGCCGCAGTGGGCGAGGGCCTCCATCTCGGGGAACGCGATACGGATCCAGCCCACCGCGGCCTCGCCTTCGACGGCGACGTAGAACGGAAGGCCACGCCGAAGGGCCTCCCGGATGTCGCGCTTCAGCACTCCCGGGCGGGGAGCCGACGGCCGCACAAAGTAGCACCGCTCCCCGGCGATCGCCTGGAAGGTCCGGTGCAGGGACCTGAGATGGGCGCGTCTCACGCAGACAATCTCAGTCATCAGAACCGTCCTCGATGAAGTTCAAATCACACACTCCGTGGTAATATTGCAGATTCGAAAGAAATCAGCAAAGCGACAATCTCGATATCGAAAGATCACGCCGTAGGCCTTGCGGAGGCGGACGAACGTCCGCTGGCCCTGGCCGGTTCGTTCGATGGCCGCCGCGATCTGCCAGACAGCGAAGGCACCCCCTGGGGCCGGGCCGTCCGCCTCACGGAGCGATCCAGGCGAATTGACCTTCTCATATCCGTCGAGCTCTGATAACGTCCGTCAGACAGACCGTATTAGGAGTCCCCTTTATGGTACGGAAAATATTCCCGCATTCGATTGTTCCCCAAGCCGAGCGGGACAAGGTCTACCGGCCGGACTCGAGCGGCACGTCGCCGGTGAGGGTGGAGCTCAAATCGCCGCGGACGGATGTCCGGAAACGCTTCGTGACCGGAAGAGAGATCAGCTCCGGCGAGCTGAGCCTGATCGAGGAGGCCTTCGACACCAACCTCCTCAGAACACTCGCGAAGAAATCGGTGCAAACCGACAAACGATCCGACAAGGTCGCGTGCGGGCGCGTGGTCGAGGAGGCCCAGATCACCGCCCAGCTCGATCATCCCCACATCGTCCCGGTCCACGAGCTGCTCATCGACAAGGACGACCGACTCTGCTTCACCATGAAGATGGTCCAGGGGACGACGTTGAGCGACCTGCTCCATCAGAAGAGCTGCGCGGATACGACGGAGAAGGACCTGTTCTTTCAGCTGCAGGTGCTCCTGAAGGTTTGTGACGCGGTCTCGTTCGCCCACAGCCGTGGGGTGATCCATCGCGATCTGAAACCCGAGAACATCATGGTGGGGAGCTTCGGTCAGGTCTACCTGATGGACTGGGGCATCGCGCTCCTGACGGACGGCAAGCGTCCCGCGCCGAAGCGACAACCGACCCCCATGGACGAGAGCCGCGATCACTACGGGCTGTTGAACGAGCACGGCGTGATCAACGCGACAATCAAATACATGGCCCCCGAGCAGGCCCACGGGGATATCCGGATGTTGGGCGAGCACACGGACGTGTTCGGCCTGGGGGTCATCCTGTACGAAATCCTGACGCACCGGCCGCCCTATACGCAAGAGCTGCTGAACGACGCCATCCACGCGGCCCTGGAGGGACGCTTTCCCCCGCCCGAGCGGGTGGTCGACCACGACCTGCCGCCGAGGCTCTGCGGCATCGTGAGGAAGGCGATGGCGGTGGACCCCGCGGATCGGTACCCCACCGCGGCGGATCTGAAGAACGACATCGAGGGGTTTCTACAGAGCGGGTGGCAGTTCGAGCGCAGGATCTTCCCCGCCGGCAGCGTCATCGTCCGGGAGGAGGAGCCGGGGAACGAGGCCTTCGTGATCACGGCGGGGCGCTGCCGGGTCACCAAGATGGTGGACGGCCACCCGAAGCTGCTCGAGGAGATGGGCGTCGGGGATGTCTTCGGCGAGATCGCGGTCTTCACCCGCCGTCATCGGACCGCCACGGTGGAGGCCATCGAGCCGGTCACCGTCAAGGTGATCACCCAGGCCAACTTCGAGGAGGACCTCGGGATGAACTTCTGGCTGGGGCTGTTCGCCAAGGCCCTCGGCGAGCGGCTGCTGGAGGCAGACGAGAAGATATTCGAGCTCGAGCGGCGGTTGAAGCAGATCAGCGATCTCTGCGGAAAGTGAATCCGGGCCTCTCGGGCGCCGTTGTCGCCGGCGAAGTCTCGTCCCCGGATGGCGAAATCGTCCTTCGGATCCCTGCCCCTTCGTTATGTCTCCCAGACCAGAGGAAACTTTTTGTCGCGATGAAGCGAACCGGTATTGTATCATAGGACAACAGAGCGCTAAACAGCGGAACGGGGAGCAGTCGATGATACCTGAAATCCGATGGACTTACCGCGACCGGAGCCCGGCTCGACTGCCGCAGCTTCTCGGAATCATTCTTGTTCCGGGTATCCTGTCCGCCTGCGGCAAGGACACACTCGGGACCGAGGAGGCGACGGACTCGGAGTGCGCCGTCGGCAGTGAGAGCTGTCGGTGCACGGCGGGTCCCCAATACAACATTGAGGACTATTAACATCATGGACGAAGATGTTATACATTAGCGATGGAGGTTTTTGTGAAGGCAACACTCTCGACCCTGGTATTGATTCTGTACGGCGTGACCTCGGGCTGTGCGTCGACAGATGGTTCGGACACGATATTGGGTGACAGCAATCCACCGAGCGGCGACCTGGATTCGGACACCGATACAGACACCGACGCAGACACGGACACGGACACGGATGCCGACACGGACGCGGACACGGACACGGATGCCGACGCGGACACGGACGCGGACACCGATGCTGACGCGGATACCGATGTGGACACCGACGCGGATACCGATATGGACACCGACGCGGACACGGATGCCGACACGGACGTGGACACGGATGCCGACACGGACGTGGACACGGATGCCGATACCGACATGGACGCGGACATGGACATGGACGCGGACACGGATGCCGACATGGATGTGGATACGGACGTGGACACGGACACCGACACGGACGCGGATGCGGATTCAATTCCGGACACTGGCGACATCGACGACTGTCCGTCCGAGATCCAGGTCGTCTATCACGATTTCGAGTCGGACCATCCGGATTTCGGCTGCAGTATGGCGGGGCAATCCATCACCCCGGGGCTCGTTCTGGACACCCTGGACGCCGATCGGAAACCGCAATACAACCCCGATACGCCCACGCCGCTGCCGGGGAATTCAGATCCCATGATCACCTCGGAGGAGACCTTCTACGAGTGGTTTCACGAGGTGCCGGGGGTCAACGTGGAGCTGGAAGGGGTCCTCGATCTGACCGAGGAGCCCCCGGGCTCCGGCATCTTCGTCTACGAGAGCGAAGACCACACGATCGTGCCCGGTGAAGGGGCTTTCACGACGGAAATTCACTCTGAGTTCGTATATAAGGAGGGGCAGACCTTCTCGTTTTCCGGTGACGACGACGTATGGGTGTTCATCGACAACCGTCTCGTGGTCGATGTGGGCGGGCTGCACAATGAGGAGACCGGCTCAGTCAACCTGGACGAGCTGGGGCTCGTGCAGGGGGAGACCTACACCATCGATATGTTCCACGCTGAGCGGTGTTACCCGGTGAGTGTCTTCAGGTTGCAGACCTCCATCGACTGTTTTACTCCCATCATTATCGTGTAAGGAAGGTGTATGGGGGCGAATCACACACGAGGGTGAGGCTCGATTCCCCCCAGGCCAGCGGCGATCCGTCCAGGACGGTCTGATGCTCGGCGTAAGGCAGCCCGACATCGTTGGGAGCGATTCCGTATTCGAGGCCGATCGATGCGTCGCTCCCCTGTGCACGAGAGTCCATGGAATACGAGCAGTCCCCATACTGGAACTGGATCTCCCCGCTCTCGTAGAGGATGACTTCCATTGAGATATCGGGATAATCCGGGAAAATCGACACGTTATTCCATTGAACCACGAACCAGCGGTTCGGCGCGCCCCCCAATGACTGGACGTACACCCCGCCATCGTTCGGGATGAGGTCGGTCCAGAAGGGGGCGATGATGTTCTGCATATCCGTGTTCCCGAAGTACCCCCCCTCACAGCAGCCGTGTTCATAGTTACTGGAGAGGGTGATGAACCCGTTGGAGCTGACGTGTACGGCGCTGAAGGTTTCGCCGAAGAAGGGGAAGTCGAATCCGATCTCGATACCGCTGGCGACACTGTCGTCGCTCATGGACAAGAGGAGACCGGTGGTCGAGATGTCCGCCCATGACAGCCCGCCCTCTTCCCATCGACAATCGGCGTCCGTGTCTGCGTCCGTGTCTGCGTCCGTGTCGGCGTCCGTGTCGGCGTCCGTGTCGGAATCCGCGTCTCCGTCCGACGCGCAACGGAGCTCGAGGCCCGACTCCCCCCAGGCGAGGGGATCGCCGTCCAGGACCGATTCGTGAACCGAGTAGGGTATCGGGACATCATTCGGCTCCCGGCCATACTCGAGACCGATGGAGGCGTCCGTTCCCATGGCGGAGCGGTGATTCGGATTGCTGCACGATTGATACTGGTAGAGAACCCCTCCCCCCTCGGTGAGGATGACCTCGAGGGATAGCATCGGGTTGTTGGGAAAAAACGGCACATCGTCCCACTGGACCACGAACTGCCGGTCGGGAGAGGTGCCCCGTGTCTCGTAGTACAGCGCACCGTTGGAGGACGGATTGAGATCGGTCCACAGCGGGGCGATGATGTTGTCCATACTCGTCGTGTTGCCGAAGACCCCGCCGGAGCAGCAACCACTGTCGTTGTTCGGGGACAGGGTCAGAAAGCCGTTGGAGCTCACATATACGCTGTCATAGCTCTCGCCGAAGAAGGGAAAGTCGAACCCCACATCCAGCGCGCCGCTGACATCGTCATCCGATAAATAGAAACGATTCCCTGATGAGGCGATGTCCAGCCAATCGAGGCCGGTCTCCTCCCAGTAGCAGCGGACATCGGCGTCCGTATCGGTGTCGGCGTCCGTATCCACGTCGGTGTCTGTGTCCGTATCGGCGTCAGAGTCGGTATCCATATCCGCGTCGGTGTCCGTATCGGTATCGGTATCGGCATCCATGTCCGCGTCGGCGTCCGTATCCGTATCGGCATCCATGTCCGCGTCGGCGTCCGTATCCGTATCGGCATCCATATCCGCGTCGGCGTCCATATCCGTATCGGAATCCATATCCGCGTCGGCATCCGTATCGGTATCGGTATCGCCATCACCATCGGTGTCGGTGTCGCCGTCCGTGTCGGTGTCGCCGTCGCCGTCCGCATCACCGTCAGCGCCGGCGTCGGCGCGATATGGATAGGGGTTATCAAAAGGTTCGGTGGTCGGCCAACAGCCGAAGGACAATGTCAGTAACAGTATTATTAAAAACTTCATAAACCTCTGCCTTTGCTTCTTCGGATGCCCTACGGTACAAAGTATGTCACTTATTCTGGACGATAACCCTCCAAAAAACAAGAAAGTAAAGGCAATCCAATATGTGCGGTGCAGCGGTACACCGACTATGCTACGACAGAAGAACGGTTAGGGATCAGACCGCGATGCGAGGAGACAGCGATGACCGACCTCACCCTCAATAAGCCGCCCCGAACACTCCCAATCTACTGTCTCGGTTGTCTGCTGGTCGCCTGCGGGGGGCACCGCACCGTGGATATCGACGCGCCCCCAGAATCGGAGAGGGTCCCGCCGAAAGCGCCGGAGGTATCGCGGCGGACCGAAACCGAGTGGCTCGCGATCCTGCTGGATGGTCACAAGGCCGGCTATGTCAAGTCGCGGCGGGATCTCGACGGCGATAGAGTCATCACAGAGGTGACCACCGCCATGGAGTTGCGTCGAGGGATGGAGACCATCGAGATTCTATCTGTCTCCACGATGACGGAGACCGCGGACGGCGCGCCGTTGAGCTTCAAGAAAGTGACGGGGGGGGCGGGGATGCACCAAGAGATATCCGGCGAAATCACGCCGGAGGGGGAGCTCCGAGTGTCCACCGAGGCGGCGGGGCACTTCTCCACCCGCACCATGCCGTGGCCGGTGGGAACCCTGATGAATGAAGGGCAACGGCTGGAGACCCTTCGCCACGGTCTGGAGGAGGGGGTGGCCTATACCTCCCGGTACTTCGATCCCGATCTGCTGGAACCCCTGGAAGTCGAGGTTCGCGTGGGCGCGGCGGGCCCCCTCGATCTCTTCGGGCGCGTCGTGACGGTCCACGAGGTCAGGCTGAAGATGGTGATTCGGGGAAACCCCGCCGAGCTCGTGATGTATGTGGACGACGAAATTAATACCCTCAAGACCGCTTCTCAAATGATGGGAATGACGGTTGAAATGATCGCGTGCACCGAGCAGTACGCGCTCAGTGACAATGACGTCCTGGAGTTGATCCGGGCCACCTTCGTGAAGTCCCCGAAGCCCCTCACGGCCCGCCGACGGCAGAAGCCCCTGACCTACACGCTCCGCCTGTCGGACGAAGACGGTTCCCTCGATATCCCGACCACCGGAGAGCAGACGGTGACGGCGGGCGTCCCCTCCGAAGTGACGGTTTCCTCGCGCACCCCTCCCCCCGGCGGGGAGATGCCCTACCGCGGTGACGACGCGGAGGCCAGGCTGGCCCTCGAGCCCAACCGCTGGATTCAGAGCGACGCGGAGGAGATTCGATCGCTGGCGGTCACCGCGATCCGGGGGGCGACCGACCCGAAGACTGCGGCGCTCAACATCGAACAGTTCGTCGCGGACTACATCCTGGAGAAGAACTTCTCCGTCGGTTACGCCTCCGCGCTGGAGGTGGCCCGGAGCCGAGAGGGGGACTGCACCGAGCACGCCCTGCTCACCGCCGCCCTGTGTCGGGCCGCCGGTATCCCCGCGAAGGTGGTCGCCGGTCTGGTCTATGTCGACCGGTTCGAGGACGAAACCGACCTCTTCGGCGGTCATGCCTGGACCACCGTGTACCTGAACGGTGAATGGGTGAGCCTGGACGCGACAAACGGCTTCGACACCGGCCACCTGGCGCTGGCCGTCTCCGACGGCGCCCCCGCCGCCTTCTTCAAAATCATCAATATCATCGGAAGCTTGGAGATTGTCGCGATCGAGTAGCCGCCCAGCGACCCGGGTCCGTCCCCGTTCACCAGCGTATCATCGGTTCGGGTCGGGCGGCATCCTTTTGTCTTACCGCATCATTAGTGGTACCATGCCCCATGCTTCAAAGGAGGTGTTTCATGACATATCGCACGATCTGCTGGATTGCGCTCCTGATGACCATCCTCGCGGCGGGATGTGGGGGACACGAGCCCATCGACTCTTCGACCTCGAAGATATCCGACCCCTACGCCAGTGTCGGCGGGAGCCCGGCCGAGCTGGTGAGCTACGAGTTCTGCTCGGCCCTCGATGAGAGCTCGCTGACACCGAACTCACCGGCGAGCAACGAGTTTATTCCGGAGACGGAGAACATCTATTTCCTCGGCACCATCGAGAAGCTCCCGGCCCAGGCACAGATAGAGGTCCGCTGGTTCAAGACCACCTCCGCGACGCCGATCCACGCCTCGCGAACCGGGGGTTCGGATACCCACACGTTCTTCAGCAAGCTCCAGCCTCACGCGGATCGGTTCGACTCGGGAAACTACCGCGTCGATGTCTATGTCAACGGCACGAAAGTCGGGGACACGGGGTTCCAGGTGGTCGATCGGCGGAGCGGCGGGATGACCCGAGTCAAGGAGCTCTCCGTATCCACGGCGGTCGAGGTGAGCACCAACAAGCCCATCAAGAAGATGACCTCCTTCCCGCGGGGGGTGAAACAGGTGTACGCCAGCTTCTTCGTCGGCGGCGTGGAGCAGGGGAACACCATCCGGGTGACCTGGTCGAGGGATGGACAGGTCATTGATGAGATCGACTTCGAGTGCGAAGGAGAGAAGTACTATGCTGTCCCGTACACTTCAAATAAGGGAATGAAAACGGGCGATTGGAGTGTTGAGATTGACATCGACGGCGAGGTCTACGGCGGGCGGTCCTTCTATGTCGGGGACAACAGCGGCTATCCCGTCATCGAGAAGGCGATCCTCGGGACCAAGCTCGGCAAGGGGCGGATGCCGAAGAAGGCGATGAAGCGGTTCAAGCGGGGGGTCAGCACCATCAGCTGCGGCATCAAGTTCCTCTCCGTACCGGATGATGCGACCGTCGATGTGGAGTGGATCTCCCTCACCGGCGGCAGCGAGGCCCCCCTCCAGAGCACCGGGGCGACCGTCACGAACGGCGGGGTCACCACCGTTGGGGTGACCTGGAGGACTGGGGGAAAGCTGACCCCGGGACCTCACAAGGCTGTGATTTTCGTCAACAAAAGCAGAATTCAGGAGATACCGTTCGAGGTGGAGTGACCCCTCCGGCGGTCGTCTATTTCGTCAGCGCCCTGGCCTCCTCGACGCTCGCGGCGCAGCGGAAGCCGAAGTGGTGGAAGGGTTTGTTGTCGGGAACATGGGAGCGGCGGTAGTATCCCGTGGCGCGATCCGCCTCCCAGTACCATGATCCCCCCCGGACCACCCGGCGCCTCATCGTATCATGACAGGGATCCTTCCCGTCACAGGGGCCCTTGGGACTCGGTCCGTTGCAAGCGTCTCCACATTTCTCATAGCTCTTGGAGTACCAGTCGTACACCCATTCGTAGGCGTTCCCCGACATGTCATAGAGGCCGTAGTGCCCCGGCGGACGGGTGCCCACCACCTCGGGACGCCCCTTCTCCGGGTGGTTGCTCTTCTGGGGGATACCGCAGGAACGCCCCTTGTGATCCTTGTAGACCATCCGCTCGCACGAGGCCGGCTCGTTTCCCCAGCTGTACTTGTCCCCGTTCGGCCCCCGCGCGGCCTTCTCCCACTCCGACTCGGTGGGGAGGTGTTTGCCGTGCGCTTCGCAGTACTGCACCGAGTCGAACCAGTTCACGCCGTGGATCGGCTGCTTGGGATTGTCGAAATCCCGATAGCTGGGACCGGCGTTGCGGCATTTCTTGTCTTTAACGCATTGCTTGTACTCTTCATAGGTAACCTCATATAAATCCATATAAAATGTCTGCTGAAATATTTTCA
>JBNLED010000106.1:0-74446 GCA_050304755.1 Polyangia bacterium
ACTCCGGGCCATCAGCCATATCTCGAAGATGACCCCCACGGTCCAGAACGCCCCGATGACCGGTCCGGACGCGCCGAGACGGCGGAGGTGCAGGGTGAAGCACACATCGTACGATGCGTGAGCGGCATACCACACGAACGCGACGACGAGCAGCACGGCGAAGCCCGGATCGCGCAGAAACCTGCGGGCCTCTCCCGGCATCCGCGTGATCGGCGTCGGAAGCCGCGCCGGCAGGGTGAAGGCCGTGAAGAACGACGCCAGCATGGCGCCGGCGATGAAGGCCGGAAACGCCCAGGGGGAAGCGGGGTTCAGCCAGAAGCCGCCGACCAGGGCGCTGACCATGAAGCCGATGGAGCCGAAGAGACGGACCGTGCCGTAGCCCGTCTGCCGGCCCTCCAGGCTCGAGACGTCCGCGATGCTGACCATGGGCGCACGAAAAAAGGAGAAGACAATCATCGAGACAAAGATGACCGGAACCGGGACCGCGTCGATCGCGAGACCGAGCGCGGCCGAGACGGCCATGGCGATGGTCGCCCCCAGACACGCGATGCGCAGCAACGAGGCCCGGAGCCCGAAGCGATCCGCGGCGACACCGAAAAGCACCGGCGAGAAGACCGAAGCGAAGGGACGGAGGGCCGCGATAATCCCGAGCCCCACGCCGTCGATGCCCCGCGCCGCGAGCCATTCGGGGAGGTAGGGCAGGAACATGCCGAAGGAGAAAAACGTGATGCCGTAGTACAGGCGAAGCTGCGGTATTCGGTCGGTGGCCGTTGGGGACAATATTTCTCTCCGCGCAGTCGCCGAGGCGACGCAGGGGAGATACCCGAAAAAACCGTTCAAGTCCAACCGCAATGGGCGGCCCTTCGTCGGTTCGCATCACCCGTTCAAGCGGGAAAGACGGGGACACGGGTCGCGCTTTCGAGGGCCTCGGCGCTTTCGCGGGTCCCCGCGACACCCTTTTTTCCGATCACATTCGCGGCGACGGCGGTGCCGATTCTGGCCGCCTCCCGGGGCGATGCCCCCATGCCGAGACCGAACAGGAATCCCGCCGCGAAGGAATCCCCCGCGCCGGTGGGATCGATGACGTCGGCGGGGAGCACCCCCACCCGGAAGGGGCGGCCGCGCTCGAAGACGGCGGCCCCCGCGTCTCCGTTCGTCACAGCGACGAGGGGCACGGCGCGGCGCAAGCGGTCGAAGAGGGCGTCGGAGCCGTACCCCGAGAGATCCTCCTGGCTGCAGAACACCGCGTCGATCTTCTTCAACACCTCGTCGGAAGGGAGGAAAGGACGGGGCGCCAGCTCACACATCGCGGCCGCAGCCGGCGCCCCCGCCCGTTTCAGGAATCCCTGCAGCCCGAGGCCGATGACCGTCACGCCGCGCAGCCGGTTCACCCAGGCCGTGAGAGGCACCTCCCCCGCCACCGGGGCCAGGAACGCGACGGTGGTCTCGGGCGGGGGCGGGAAATCGGCCGGGCGGAGGGGCGGCGCGGGATGGGCGACCCGCATGACTCTCGGGCCTGAAACGGGGTAGGTATTCTCGAAGGTGGTGGTGGTTCGGCCGGGGAGGACCCACGTCTCGATTCCTTCAAGGATACGGCCGGGGGAGAAATCGTCGCCGTGGGCGGTGATGAGCGTCGTTCGGGCCCCGAGGTGATGGAACACCAGCGACGCGTAGAGGGCCGAGCCGCCCGGATGGAAGTCCGTACCGAATCGATCGAGGGTGACGTGTCCGACCGCCAGCGCGCGGATGGGTCGCGGGGCGATCATACGGTGAACTCGCCGCAGGAGATGTTGTAGCCCTGGCCCGTGATGGCGCTCGCGTCGTTCAAAAGTAGGAAGCGGATGAGCGCGGCGGTCTCCTCCGCGGAGACGAATCGCCCGAGGGGGATTCCCTTCTCCGCATCGCGGCGGGCCGCTTCGACGGGGATGTTTTCCTCCCGCGCGGTAACGGCCAGATCCCTTTCGGCCATCGTTGTGTCCACCCACCCGGGGCAGACGGCGTTGACCCGCACCCCCCTCGGCGCGAGCTCCGGGGCGAGGCATTTGACCATGCCGAGCACCGCGTGCTTCGACGCGGCGTAGGCGCTGTATCCCGGGCGTCCCAGCTTCCCGAGACCGGAGGAGACGGCCACCGCCGCGCTCCCCCGGCGCAGCTTTCCGATGGCGGCCCGGAAGGTGTTCCACACCCCGGTGATGTTGGTGGTGATGACGTCGTCGAAGACGGCGTCCGCGCCGGGCGCGTCGACGGGCGTGCGCCGGCAGACCCCCGCGTTGGCCACGAGATAGTCGAGGCGGTCGATCCCGGCCAGCGCCGCGTCCAGCCGGGCCTTCTCCCGGACATCGGCGACGACCTCGATCAATCTCCCGCTATTCGAGGGGTCACTCAGGGCTTCGAGCCGCGAGCGGTCCCTGCCCACCGCGACCACCCGGCAGTCGCCTTCGAGCAGCATCCTGACACACGCCGCGCCGATGCCGGCGCCGGCGCCGGTGACCAGGGCGATTCGCCTTTCCATTCTCACTCCTCCCGGGTCAGGGCGAGGGCCTCGGCGAGCACACCGCAGGAGACGGGGATGGCGAAGTCGCCGTCCACGGACCAGAGCTCCCCCACGCCGGAGAGCAGTGCCATGCGGGTCCCCTCGGTCAGATACTTCTTGCTGAAGCGGAGCGCGTCGAGGACATCGCCGACGCGGATCGACGCCGGCACGCCGCGCGGCAGGCTGTACTTCTCGAGGAGCGTATGATGCAGGGCCACGAGGGTCTCGTCGCAGGCCCCCATGACGCGCGCCACCCGGGCGGCCACGGCCATGCCCACCGCGACCGACTCTCCGTGGTAGAGCCGGTATCCGCTCAGGTGCTCGATCGCGTGCCCCACCGTGTGTCCGTATTGGAGGATCATCCCCTCCCGCAGCTCCTTGGGGTCAGCGGCCGCGAGAGCACACTTGTGTCGGATATTGTATTCGACGACCTGTTCCATGAAATCGAGATCCCGAGGGTCCCAGGGGTTGGAGAGGAGAAAATCCACATACCCGGCGTCCCGCCCGATGGCGTGCTTGACCACCTCGGCCATCCCGTCGTTGATGAGGCGTTCGGGCAGCGTCCCCAGCGTCTCGACGTCCACGGCCACCAGCTCCGGTGTGTAGTAGGTCCCCACGAGGTTCTTCCCCTGGTGCCCGTTGATCCCCTGTTTGTGACTGATGGCGGCGTCGCACTGGGACATGAGGGTGGTGGGGATATGAACCAGAGCCAAGCCGCGATAGATCGTCGACGCGACGAACCCGCAGACGTTGCAGACCACACCGCCCCCGAGGGAGATGAACCGGGAGCGCTCGTCCACCCCCAGGCTGAGGACCCGCTCCACCCAGAAGGCGTAGCTCGTCAGGCTTTTGGCGGTCTCCCCCACCGGCAGCACGATGAGATGAACGTCGTATCCCCTCTTCCTCAGTTCGGCGGTGAACGGGCGTCCGTACAGACCGGCGACGGTCTCATCGGTGAAGACAAACACCGGCGAGGACGCGGCGTCATCCGGGATGAGCTGAAGCCGGGAGGGATCGGAGACCACCCCCCTTCCCATCACCATCTTCGCCGTCGTCGGGCAGCGGGGGGTGTAGTCGAATGTCCTGACCCGAGAGCGGGGCGCCGTCGGCGCGGCGACGGGACGGGCCACGTTGCGGATTCGATGCGCTTTGCGCAACCGCATCTCCGCGTGGACCAGCGCGGCGGGGGTGTCCACGTCGTCGACGGCGCCTTCCGTAATGGGGCGGGCGACCAGTCTCTTGTGCGCTATCAGGGGCGCCAGGCCGTCCGCGAGGTCGTCGGCGGGTGCGCAGCGAGCCATGGCATCGAACACCGATGCGGGGAGGCTGAAGAGCCCAGCGTCCACGGCGTCGAAGCCGATCAGCGCGCGCGCCATCCGGACAATGCGGTCGTCCTGCCGGGAGACCTTCACGGCGGTGTCGAGTGAAAAGACCGCCTCCTTCCGCGTCTCGACGAGGGCGACCCCCTCGTCGGCTCCCACGTCCGCTCGGGTGACGGTCTCCACATGACCGGTGTCGAAAACATGATCGGCCATGGCGAGGAGAAAGCGCTCCGAGACGTGCGCGGCGGCGGCCGCCACCGAAGAGGCGATCCCCCTCTCCCACACGGTGTTTTCGACAAAAACCATCCGAGCGCTGAAATCGTACTTCCCGAGGACGCGTTTGACTTTCCTACCTTCGAAGCCGACGATGATGACGATCTTCTCGACGCCGACAGCGCAGAACTGCCGGATCAGTCGCACGATCATCGGTTGGCCGCCGACATCCACGAGGGGTTTCGGGGTGCCGGGGCGATCCAGACGCGCGCCGCGTCCCGCCGCCGGTATCACTGCCTGCCTGACCATTCCGTGAACCGCTCCTTCCCGTTCGACGCTACGGGTCTGACCACTCACCCTGAGCGGCGAAACAGACATCGCGCCGTTTACGGGTTTCTTTCAGGAGCAAGAAGAATGCCACCCGTGCTCGGCGTCTCGGAGGCGGTTCTCCCGGCGCCGCCCGCTCGGCGGCAAAGGGCTACAGCTCCGGGACGACCGGACGAGGTGTGAAATTGAGATACAGATTTTTCCGAAGTGTCTTTGAATCGGCACAGGTCGCGCGGCAGCGCCCCGGCCGGGCCACATGAGACGAAGCTTACCGTCAGTGTTGTAGAGATTTTTCGTGCTTCAAATAGACGAACGTCTCCTGGTTCCCCTTGGGCCCCTGAATCCTCGCGTCGCGCTTCCCCGCCAACGCCAGTCCCATCTCCGCCGCCGCCGCGACGACCTGGTCCACGGCCTCCTCCCGAACCGCTGGATCCCGCACCACGCCGCCCTTCCCCACTTTATCCCTCCCGACCTCGAACTGGGGCTTGACCATGGCCACCACCGACCCCGCCGCCGCGAGGCAGGTGACCACCGCCGGCAGCAGCTTGACGATGGAGATGAAGGAGACATCGATCACCGCCAGATCCGCGGCCCCGGGGAGCATGTCCGGCGTGAGGTGCCGGGCGTTGGTCTTCTCCATGCTGAGCACCCGGGGGTCCCGGCGGAGGGAGTAGTCGAGCTGGTTGGTGCCCACGTCCACGGCGAACACCCGGGCGGCCCCCCGCTGGAGGCACACATCCGTGAACCCGCCGGTGGAGGCGCCCACGTCGAGCACCGTCAATCCGGAAACATTGATGTTGAGATCATCAAGAGCCCCCGCCAGCTTGAGCCCCCCCCGTGAGACATAGGGACAGTCGTTCCCCTTGACGCGAACGACGGCGTCCGGATCGACCGGCGTCCCCGCCTTGGTGACCGCCACGTCGTCCACCAGCACCGCCCCCGACATGATCAGCGCCCGGGCCCGCTCCCGCGAGGGGGTGAGCCCTTTGTCCACCAGAAGCCTGTCGATTCTCACCTTCGCCATTGTACCCCGCTTTCGACTCATAGATCGAAAATTTGCCTTACGAGAAAGGAAATCTAACTTTTTCCAAGGGAATCCGAAAGGGGGGAAATCGGCACGGCTACTTGCCGAAGGAGGACATGAGGGACGCGGAGGCCTGTACACTGGCGGTCAGGCTCGTGGTCGCGTCGCCGATGACGGTCTGTACGTCACCCAACTCGGCAGGGAGACAGGCACCCACACGATAGGCGCCGATGGGATCGCCTTCGAGATCGATTTCGCCGGCGGCGTTCTCGATGACGTTGACGGAGGCGTCGATGATGCCCTCACCGGCCTTGATGACGATGTCGGCCTGGGCAGCGGCGGCGGCAATCGCGCCGATGTGGGCCTTGAAGCCGGAGAGCCACGCCTCGAAGGCCAGCCGGGCCTCGAGATCCGCCTGGGCGTTGCCCGTGGCGACGAGCTCGTAGGAGACGCCCACGGACGGGGGATAGCACTCGGCGTTGACCTCGGCCTCGGCCTTGGCGTTGGCCTCGCACTCGGCGGAGGCGCTCGGCGGGGTGACCTCACCGGAGCAGCTGCCCGAGCAGTTGACCTTGGGAGGCTCGGCGCTGCCCTCGACCTTGCACTCGACCTCGGCCTTGGCGCCGGCCTCGCAGCCGGCTTCGCCGGGGGTGTACTCGCAGGAACCGGTGCAGGAGCCGCTGCAGCTGCCGCCGGCCTCGAGCTCGCACTTGCCCTCGCAGGTGCCGTCACACTCGCCGGCGCAGGAGCCGTCGGTGTTCTCGACGGAGCAGGTGCCGTTGCAGGTGCCGTTACAGGTCCCCTCGCAGGAGGCCGCGGCGGTCAGCTCGCAGGTCCCCGTGCACTGGCCGTCGCACTGCAGGTTGGGGGCCGTGCCCGTGCAGGTCAGCTCGGCCTGGGCCTCGCCCTCGCAGGAGGCTTCGAGGTCGACCTCGCCGGGATCCACTTCACACTTGCCCTCGCAGGAGGCCTCCACCGAACCGGGATCCACGGACGCGTCGCACCGCGCCGTGGCCTCGACGGTGGCCTTCGCCGACACTTCGCAGCGGGGGGGCTGGAAGTCGACGGAGATGTCCCCGGCCAGACCGAACTCGGCCCGCAGGGCCGCCTGTAATTCGCCGCTGAAGTTTGCGCCGGCGCCGCCCTCGAGACCGGCGGAAGCGGCGATGGCGGCCAGCTCGGCGTCGATTTTACCGGCGACCAGGTTGGCCTGGGTGCTGTAGTTCACTACGGCCCCGAAGAAGCCGTCGATGGATGCCACACCCGTGATAGAGGCATTCCCGCCGGCGATGCCCACGTCCGGACAGTTCAGACCGCAGGCATCCTTCACCTCGTCACAAGCGCCGCCCATCATCAGGAGGCTGGCCGTCCCCATCGTGAGGATTAGTGTCAGTACCCGTATTCTGTTGTTCTTCATTCTAAATTCTCCTTTGTCTTTCTCCCTCGCGGTTTTCCGAGGGATGATTTTCAGGGGTTTCCCGAAAAATGTCCTTTCCTATGGTCGTGAAAAAATATACGGAACCATATATATCCCTAAAATATGGGGGCTTCAAGCGCTAACACCCCATTTAGATCAAAGAAAGGATTTTCCATTCACACCACATATTTATGATCGTCTTTGGACCTATTGTTGGTTCAGGTCTGATTAAGTTAAATGATTTGACCGAGAATGCATTGAAACTATTCAAAATAGACTATATTCTCAATTTCACCTATTTTTGAACTGCGACCACTTAGATGTTATCGGCTCGAAAAACATTTTGATTTTACTTTAGAAAATTGCTGATTCGACCAATGTTGGAGGATGAAATGAATATGTCACGGGCCCGCTTGGCAGTGAGTTGCATCGTCTGTTTCAGCCTTTTGCTTCCGCTTTCGGCGCACGCGAAAAAGAAGCAACTCGTGAGAGACGATCAGGGAATGGAGGCGCATATTTTCCGCACTGCGGTGGACACCAAGGGGCATTTCACGGTGGACACCACGCCCATCCTCCCCCATCTGGCCATCTCCCTCGGTCTGACACTGGATTTCGGTTTCCACGACTGGATCGCCGTCGAGCAGGACGGCGATCGCGGCGATGATTACGACAACAAACGTTACGATAATACCCTGATTAATACGTATATTGATTCACGACTTGTTTTCAATTTAGGTCTGTTGGACTTCCTCGTTATCGGGTTTCAGATTCCCCTGGCCATCACCTCCGGCGAGGCGTTCGGTGTACAGTACGGGGTCCAGGATCCGGACACCGGCGACGTCTCCGACCGGGTGTCCAATCAGGGTTGGTCCACCAAGGGGGGCATCGGCGACCTCGTGCTGCACGCCAAGCTGCGGTGGCTCAGAGCGGATCGCCACCCTGTGGGGCTCGGCACCGTCATCAAATACCAGGCGCCGGTGGGACAGAACGAGTGGCTGATGGGCGACGGCGGCGGCGGCGCCTTCGCCGCGAAGCTGGTGTTCGATGTGGAGCCCGTCCGGTGGTACCGGCTCGCCCTCAACGTGGGGGTTCACATCCCCATCGCCGCCTCCACGCGAAATTACCTGAACAACGACTGCAAGCGGGACAACAGCCAGGACGACGGATGCGCCCGGTACGGTACGGAATCGTCCTACGAGGGTCAGCGGATTCCGGGGTTCAATTTCGGTTTCGAGGGCGAGCAGGCCCTCGGACAGAACGTGGAGCTGTTCAAGTACGGCCCGATGATGACCTTCGGGCTCGGTCAGAGCTTCACCATCTGGCCGGACCTCATGGACTTCGTCATCGAGGTGTACGGCACCCAGCTCATGTCCCAGTTCGGCAACATGGCCTACTTCTCGCTGGAGGCGGACGCGGGCTTCAAGCTCTACATCGAGCGCAACTCCTACCTGATGGCCGGGTACTCCCACGGGCTCCCGGTGTCCGGGACCGGCTCGGGGTACGGCTTCCAGGCCATGGAGCATCGGGCGTTCATCGGGTTCGCTTTCGAACCCTCCATCGGCGACCGGGACGCAGACGGGATTAAGGATGACCTGGATCAGTGCCCAGACGAGCCCGAGGACATGGATGACTTCGAAGACTCGGACGGCTGCCCCGATCCGGACAACGATCGGGACGGCATCCTGGACAAGGAAGACGACTGCCCGCTCATCCCCGAGGACATGGACGGGGACGAAGACGAGGACGGCTGCCCCGAGAGCGGTATCAACGACCGGGACGGCGACGGCATCGTGGACGAGCGGGACCAGTGCCCTGACGATCCGGAGGACATGGACGGCTTCGAGGATTCGGACGGCTGCCCCGATCCGGACAACGACAAGGACGGTATCCCGGACAAGGACGACATGTGCCCCAACGATCCCGAGGATCCGGACGGCTTCCAGGACGAGGACGGTTGCCCCGATCACGACAACGACGCGGACCGCATCCTGGATACGGCGGACGAGTGCCCCAACGATCCCGAGACCTACAACGGCAAGGACGACCAGGACGGCTGCCCGGACAAGGGGGATGTCATCCTCACCAACACGGACATCATGATCCTCAAGAAGGTGTACTTCGAGTATGACTCCGCCGTCATCAAGAAGGTGTCCTACAACATCCTGGACGCGGTGGCGGCGACCATCAACAACAACCCGCAGATCGAGAAGGTGCAGATCCAGGGCCACGCGGACGAGCGGGGCAACGACGACTACAACCTCAAGCTCACGGACGAGCGGGCCGCCGCGGTGAGGACCTACCTCATCAACAAGATGGTCGATCCCAACAAGCTCGAATCGGTCGGTTACGGCGAGTACTGCCCCGTGGACTTCGCCTCCAATGAGGCCGCCTGGGAGAAGAACCGGCGGGTCGAATTCAAGGTAATGTCGGTGGGCGGCCGGTCCACCGGAGTCGATCCATCGTGCGACAGGGCCAAATCCCACGGGATCGGCAAGTAATCGAGTCCATCGCGAATCCATAACCCCTGTAGAATCCCGCCGTAGTCCCTGGAGGCGGACGGAGTAGACCTCTGCGCGCCTCTGCAGACTTCGTCGTCGTTCTTCTTTTGAAAAATTTTTGTTGAACTTTTTTTCAACAATAACTGGTCGTGAACAATACCGTTTTCAATCCCAACGCTGAAAATGCGACGGAAAAGCTCACCCGGTCGTTTGCGCCGCCATAAATCTTGACATAAATATCAACTATAAGAGAACGAAAGGGCGAGGAGCGATGAAAAAAAAGAACAAGGCGAAACGAAAAAACAACACAGGGCTTCGGGTATCTTTCGTCGGGGAATCCTGCCGCATCGAATGTGTCGGTGACGGGCAGACCATCTGCCCCGAGTGCGCGGAGTGGGCGGAGTGGATGGAATCACTGCGGCAGGTTCCTTATCAGAGGACCAATGGTTAGAGAGGATGTCATGAACACCACGAGAGAAGCGGGCCTCGAGTGCAAGGCGTTTAAGGTATTCATCGACGACAAGGAGATCGTCAAGGGGGTTGATCTGAAGGTCCGCCCCGGAGAAGTACACGCCGTCATGGGCCCCAACGGATCGGGGAAGTCCACCCTGGCGTCGGCCCTCATGGGGCACCCCTTCTATCGAAGCGAGGGGGAGATCCTGCTGGACGGAGAGCCCCTACACGAGGCCGAGCCGGACGAGCGATCCCGGCGGGGGCTCTTCCTGGGGTTCCAGTACCCCGTGGCGGTGCCCGGCGTGACGGTGGCGAACTTCATCAAGGCCGCCCTGGAGGCGCGGACAGCGGCGCCCCTCTCGGTCTTCGAGTTCCGAAAGCGGCTCCAGGCGGCCCAGGCGCTCATCGGCATCCCGGACAACTTCGCGTCCCGGTACATCAACGACGGCTTCTCCGGCGGCGAGAAGAAGCGGCTGGAGATCCTCCAGATGCTGCTGCTGGAGCCCAAGGTGGCCCTGCTCGACGAGATCGACTCGGGCCTGGACATCGACGCCCTGAAGGTGGTGGCGGAGGGCATCCGGCAGGGGCGCTCCAGGGGGCTCGGCGTGGTGCTCATCACCCACTACCAGCGCATCCTCGACTACGTGACCCCGGACGTGGTCCACGTCTTCAAGGGAGGCCGCATCGCCAGGACCGGCGGCCCCAAGCTCGCGTTGGAGCTGGAGGCCAAGGGGTACGAGGGCCTCAAGGATGCGGCGGCCATGGGAGGTGCGTGATGACACATCCCGAGAACCTCTCACAGCTCAACAACGATTACGCGGAGAAGTACGGCTTCCACTACCCCGAGGAGAGCGGCGGACGGACCCCCATGGGGCTCAGCCACGATGTGGTGGAGGAGATCTCCCGGTTCAAGAACGAGGGGGAGTGGATGCGCCGGTTCCGGCACGACGCGTTGGACATCTTCCTCTCGAAGCCCATGCCCACGTGGGGCAATCAGGCGATTCTCCAGTCGATAGATTTCGGCAACATTTGTTACTACATCCGCCCGACGGACGCTCAGAAGCGATCCTGGGACGAGGTCCCGGACAACATCAAGAACACCTTCGACCGGCTGGGGGTGCCCGAGGCGGAGAGGAAATTCCTGGCCGGGGTCTCCGCCCAGTACGACTCCGAGGTGGTCTACCACTCGGTGCAGAAGAAGCTGGAGGAGCAGGGGGTGATCTTTTTGGACATGGACTCGGGGCTCCGGGAGCACGAGGAGATCGTCCGGGAGCATTTCGCCACGGTCATCCCCCCCACGGACAACAAGTTCGCGTCCCTCAACAGCGCGGTCTGGTCCGGCGGCTCCTTTATCTACGTGCCCCCCGACACCGAGGTGACCGTCCCGCTGCAGGCCTATTTCCGCATCAACGCCAAGAACATGGGCCAGTTCGAGCGCACCCTCATCATCGCTGACAGGGGATCGAAGGTGCACTACATCGAGGGGTGCACAGCCCCCATCTACTCGACGGATTCGCTCCACTCGGCGGTGGTGGAGCTCATCGCCCTCGACGGCGCCCATATCCGCTACACCACCATCCAGAACTGGTCCACCAATGTGCTCAACCTGGTGACCAAGCGCGCCGTGGCCAACAAGGACGCGGTGGTGGAGTGGGTGGACGGCAACCTGGGCTCCAAGCTCACTATGAAGTACCCCTGCGTCATCCTCAAGGGGGAGCGGGCCCACGGGGAGGTGCTCTCCATCGCCTACGCCGGGGACGGACAGCACCAGGACACCGGCGCCAAGATGATCCACGTGGCGCCGAACACCACCTCGCGGATTATCTCGAAGTCCATCTCGAAGGGGGAGGGACGGGCCAGCTATCGGGGGCTCGTGAAGACCCACAAGGGCTCGGACCACTGCAAGACCCACGTGGAGTGCGACGCGTTGCTCATCGACAAATCGTCCCGATCGGATACGTACCCCACCATGGAGGTGGACAGCCGGCTGGTGGAGGTGGAGCACGAGGCGCGGGTCTCGAAGCTCGCCGACGAGCAGCTCTTCTACCTGCAGAGCCGGGGCATGTCCCTGGAGAAGGCGCGGCTGATGATCGTGAACGGCTTCATCGAGCCCTTCGTCAAGGAGCTGCCCATGGAGTACGCGGTGGAGCTCAACCGGCTCATTGCGCTGGAAATGGAGGGATCCGTTGGCTGAAATCGCAAGGAAGATAGAGTCGAAACCTCGAATCACCAAGGATCAGGTCCTCGCGGTCTCGGAGGCGGGGAACGACAGCCTGGGGGTGATCCAGTCCCGGTTCCAGGCGATGGGTCACTACCTGGACACCCCCGTGCCGAATCGCGCGGAGCACCTGTGGCGCTACAGCGATCCCGCGAGATTCCTTCCTCGCATGCTCCCCGACGCCTCGCCGACGCGATCCGTCTCGGACGGAGGAACGGACATCTCCCTCTTTGCCGATCGCCCCCCCCGGATCCGGCCGGTGATCCCGAAGGGGGTCGTCGTCGCCCCCCTCTCGACCTCCCTCGAGGGGGCGCGCCTCATCGGCGGCGCCGTCTCCCTCGACCACGGGATCCTAGAGTCGCTGAACGGGGCCCTGTGGTCCCAGGGGATTTTCATCCACATCAGCGAGGGGGTCCGGATCGATCGTCCCCTCCGAATCCGGCGGATCGCCTCGTCTCCTTTCGCAGTCACCCGGTTGGTGATCTCGGTGGCTCCGGGGGCGGAGGTCGCGGTCGTCGAGGATCACACCGGTGGCGGCGAGGTCACCGTCGTCGCGGTGACGGAGCTCTTCGCCGGAGAGGACGCGCGGGTGAGCCACACCCTCCTGCAGCAGTGGGACAAGGGGACCACCGGCCACGTGACGAGTCGCGCCCGGCTCGCCAGGGACGCCCTCGTCCGATCTCAGGTGATCTCCCTCGGAGGCACCCGCTACAAGGCCGACGTCGGCGCGGTGCTCGACGGGGTCGGGGCCGAGAGCGAGCTCTCCGGGGTCTCCCTGGTGGACGGGCGGCGACACATCGACCTCCACACGGTGCACGATCACCGGGGAGAGCGGACCCGCTCGCGGATCGAGTACAAGGCCGCCCTGCTCGGCCGATCCACCTCCGCCTACACCGGGCTGATCCGGGTGGCGGAGAGCGCCGAGCTCTCCGAGGCGTTCCAGGAGAATCGCAACCTGCTCCTCTCGGATCGGTGCCAGGCGGACTCCATCCCCGAGCTGGAGATAGAGACCAATGAGGTGCAGTGCACCCACGCGGCCACCGCCGCCCCCATCGACGCGGATCAGCTCTTCTACCTCCGCAGCCGGGGGATCCCCGAGGCGGAAGCGGTGGGCATCATCGTAGAAGGGTTCTTCGAGGCGGCCCTCGGCGCGGTGCCGGAGTCCCTCAGACCGGAGGTCAGGCAATCGGTGACCCGTCGACTCGCGGACCAGCTGAGCGGAGGCAGGAGATGACGTGGCGGCGAGCGATTCGAGCGGCGGACCTCCCGGTCGGCGGGACCGTCTCCGTACCCCTCGAGGACGAAGACATCCTGATCTGCCGGACCGAAGGGCGGCGACTCTTCGCCCTGGAGGACCGCTGCAGCCATGACGGCGCGAGCTTCGAGGACGGCCCGCTCCACGGGGAGACCCTGACCTGCCCCAGACACGGCGCCCGGTTCAATGTTGCGGACGGCCGGGCCCTCTCCATGCCCGCGGTGGCGCCGCTCGAGGTGTTCCCCATCCGGGTCACCGAGGACGGGTGGGTCGAAGTGGAGGTGGAGGAGTGATGGACGCCGCGACCGCAAGCGATCTCTTCCGCTCCCGCCCCCGGCTCGACTTTCCCGCCCTCGACAGGAGAGGACACACCGGCCGCCCCCTCGTCTATCTGGACAACGCGGCCACCTCACTCCGCCCCCGGGTGGTCATCGACGCGGGCTGTCACTTCTGCCGTATGCACGACGGCAACCCCCACCGGGGGCTCCACATGCTTTCCCAGGAGGCCACCGAAGTCCTGGAGGAAACCCGGGCCAAGACCGCCCGGTGGCTCGAGGCCCCGTCGCCCGAGGCGGTGGTCTTCACCCGAAACGCCACCGCCGCCCTCAACCTGGTGGCCCGCGGACTCGAGCACAGCCTGGACCCCGGCGACGAGATCGTCCTCACCGAGATGGAGCACCACGCCAACCTGGTGCCGTGGCTGACCCTGGCCAAGTCCAAGCACCTGAGGATCCGGTATATCCCGGTGGACGACAGGGGAGAGCTCTTACTGGATCAGCTGAACGAAATCATCGGTCCCCGAACCCGGGTGGTGTCGGTCGTCCATGTATCGAACGTCCTCGGCACCATCACCCCCATTCGGGAGATCGCCGCCGCCGCCCACCGCGCGGGCGCGCTGATGGTGGTGGACGCGGCCCAGTCCGTCGGGCACATGCCGGTGAGCTTCTCAAAGACGGGGGCCGATCTCCTGGCCTTCTCCGCCCACAAGTGCTACGGCCCCACCGGGCTCGGGGTGCTGGCGGGGACGCCGGAGGCCCTGGAGCGGCTCGACCCCCTCGAGACCGGGGGTGATATGATCGAGTATGTCTCCTATGAGGAGGCCACCTGGGCTCCCGTGCCCCAAAGGTTCGAGGCGGGTACCCCCAACGCCGCGGCCGCCGCGGCCTTCTCGAGGGCCATCGATTTCATGGAGGGGTTCGGCCTCGGGGCCATCGAGGACCACGGCCGGCGGCTCACCTCGTACGCCCTCGAGCGGCTCTCCACCGTCCCGGGACTGCGGCTCCTCGGCCCCCTCGATGCGAGACGTCGGGGCGCCCTGGTCGCCTTCGTCGACCCCCAGGTCCACCCCCACGATCTGGCCACCCTCCTCGATCAGAACGGCATCGCGGTGCGGGCCGGTCACCACTGCGCCCAGCCGCTCCATCGACGGCTCGGCCTGAGCGCCAGCACCCGCGCGTCCTTCGGCATCTACTCGGAGCCGGCGGACGTGGACGCCCTCGTGGACGGAATCCTCGAGGCGAGAAAGGTCTTCACGAGATGAGCTTCGACGATCTATACCGGGAGGTGATCCTCGACCACCACCACCATCCCCGTTGCACCGATCCGATCGCCCACGCGAACGCCCACTCGTCCGGGATGAACCCCTCCTGCGGCGATGAGGTGACGATCCACCTCGACATCCGGGAGGACGCCGTCCGGGGGGTTCAGGTCGCGGGCCGGGGCTGCGCCATCTCCACCGCCGCGGGGTCCATGTTCGCGGACCGGCTCGCGGGCATGACCACGGAGGAGGTCCGGTCTCTGGCGGCCGCCGTGCGGCAGATGCTGACCACCGGATCGATCCCAGCGGGGATCGATCTCGGCGATCTCGAGGCGCTCCTCGGGGTGAGCCGGTTTCCGGTGCGGGTGAAGTGCGCTATGCTTCCCATCGCCACCGCCCTCGACGCCGTCGCGTCCATGGAGGGCGGAGAGGAGAGGCTGTCGTGAAGATTACCAAGCTGGAAGAGCAGAGCATCCGACTCGCCGTGGCCCTGGCCAAGCGGGAGGGGCAGATGACCCTCTCCGAGCTCTCCGATCAGGAGAAGCTCTCCGAGGCCCTCATCGCCAAAATCATGGGGCGGCTGCGTCGCGGCGGCATCGTCCACGCCGCCCGGGGACGCGCCGGCGGCTACGAGCTCATGGAGTCCCCGGCGGCGGTCTCCGTCGCAGCGGTCATCCGCGCCCTCGGTCGCCCCCTCTTCGAGGGGTGTTACTCGGCGTCCGACGCCGCCACCCAATGCCCGCACCTCTCCGATTGCACCCTCAGACCCATCTGGGAGCACCTCCAGACCGCCGTCACCCGAACCCTCGACCAGATCACCCTGTCCGATCTCGTCCAGAAGGAGCGCCACATTCGGGATCGGGTCGCCGGCCTTCGCGTCGTATAGCGCCCGAGCTCCACACTTGATGAGGACAGCGGTCGTGTAGGAGATCGAGGTTTCAGGACACGGGCAGGCCGATGACCCGCGCGGTGTTCCGCCCTTCGCGTTTCGCGGCGTTCATTAGCCTGCGGATCTCGTTTCCCGGTGAAGCGCTCGATCCCCCAGGCGAGAAAGGGAAAGAGCCCGCTCCAAAATACTTTATTATGCGCTTTCATTGGTTATACTGACCGCACGATGAAAGTCAGTTACCTCGCGGCCTTGTGCATTTTATTCTCGAACGGCGTCGCCCTGGCCGGGGCGGAACGGATCCGGATTGTGTGGACCGACAGCCCGGCCACCGCGGCGGTGGTGGCGTGGGACCAGGTCTCGGGGGAGGCCCCGGTGGTGCGGTTCGACACGACGAATCGCGGCGGGGACGGCGCCGACTACCGGTTCGCCAAGGCGCCCACCCGGGTGGAGCCCTACCGGGGGATGAACAACCACTTCGCCGCGCTCACGGATCTCCGCTCGGATACCGCGTACTATTTCGTCATCGAGGACTCCGAAGGGGTGAGCGAGCGGTTCTGGTTTCGCACCGCCCCCGGCCTGAACCGTCCCTTCACATTCGTGGCGGGGGGCGACACCAAGACCACCGAGGACCTGGTAGAGCGGTCCCGCTGGACCCACCGGGCGGTGGCCAAGCTCCGGCCCCTGTTCGCCGTGTTCAACGGGGACTTCTGCTCGGACACCGGCACCAGTGATGCCTATTGGCGGCTCTGGCTCGCGGACTGGTTCGAGCACACCCGGACCTCTGACGGACGGCTGATCCCCATCGTCCCGGTGATGGGAAACCACGAGGCCGGCGATCCCACGGTGTTGCACAAGCTGTTCGACGCCCCCTACCAGGGGGACGACGCGACCGCCATCTATTACAGCCTCGATGTCGGCAGCGACCTGTTCCACCTCGTCCTCCTCAACTCCGAGGTCGAGGTCGGCGGCCGCCAACGGGTCTGGCTCGAGGCCGATCTGCAGAACCACGGCCGCGCCCAGTTCTCGGCGGTGGCCTACCACAAGCCCCTCAGGCCCCACTACACCGGCAAGGCGGATCAGGTCCGCCAGTACGATGAGTGGGCGGGGCTCTTCTACGACTTCGGCGTGGATCTCGCGTTCGAGGGGGACACCCACCTCCACGCCATCACCTACCCCATCCGCCCTACGGACGAGGAGGGGAACGACGAAGGCTTCATTCGGGACGACCTCTTCGGCACCATGTACCTCGGGGAGGGGAGCTGGGGGGCCCAGACCCGGCCGCCGGACGATGTGAAACCCTGGACCCTCGCGAGCGGAGAGTTCAACCAGGTCAAGTGGGTGCACGTCTACCCGTCGAACGGGGAGACCCCCGGTTGGATGGAGATCTACACCGTTGTCACGGGAACGATGGAGGACGGCCAATACTCGGAGCAGGTGAGCGCGGTGGGCGAGAACAGCGAGGCGGACGTGTTCGCCCTGCCCGAGAACCTGGTCCTCGCCGATTTGCCCGGCGGGGAGCCCGCCGTCACCTATCCGCTGCTGCGGGAGCTCGAGGGATACACCTTCCAGCAGGCGGTGAACGGCTACGACCGACAGATCGAGGTCGAGCTCGACGAGGCGGACGCCGGGGTCGATCCCGATGCCGGGGACGCCGACGCAGGCGCCGAGGTCACCGTGGTCCGCTCCGATCAGGGGGAGACGCGACAGGTCCTCATCCGGTTCGACGATATCTTCGGCGAGGCCAACCAGCAGGTGCCCGCGTGGTGCGAGGTGACCCGCGCGAGTCTCCGGGTCTGGGTGAAGGAGGGATCGGCGGACGGGGTGGCCGTCCATCAGATGCTCGACGGCTGGTCCGTCGATGATACATGGAAATCACTGGACGGCGGCGTCAGCGCGGACGACACCGAGGCCGCCCGGGATCCCCTGGTCATCGACGCCCCTGTCGAAGGCGCCGGGTTCCACTGGTTCGACGTCACCGAGTCGGTCCTCACCTGGCAGGCGGCGCCGGACGACAACCACGGCTGGGTCCTGCTCGGGGAGGGGGACGACCCGCTCTCGTTCTATACCTCCGGATGGGAATCCGAGAGACACCACCCCAAGCTCATCGTTCAGTGCGCGGGCCCGGAGGCGCCGGAGCAGGATACGGGGGAGGCGGACACGGGAGCCCCTGAGCCCCCGCCCGTAACCGTCGACAGGAAGGCCGAACAGGAGGACTCCAGGGAAGAGCCGCCCCCCTCGGTTCCCCTGTCCCGACCCGTTGACACCGAGTACCGCGCCGTCAGCGGATGTCAGTGCCGCGCCGCGGCGTCCCCCGGGGGACCCCTCCGGGTGCTCGAACTCCTCTTCTGATATCTGCTGAATCCAGCGCAACCCGGCCGTGGCCTCGAGAAGATTGAAGGCCCCCGTTCACGCGCCCGCTCCAATCATCGAGAGTAGGGGTGAGTTACTTCAACCCCTCGAAGGCAAAGTCGTAGGCCTTGTTCAAGGCGACGTTTTCCTCGGGGGGCCGCTTCGTCTTGAGCTCACCGCATTTCTTGTCTGTGGCCCGGATGGTGGCCACGTGAACGAACTTCAGCGGCACCGGGCTCGTGGCGAGCAGGATCCCCTCCCAGATGAAGGTTCCGGCGGCGCCGGCCATCTGCCCGGCCGTGACCCGACGATTCAACACGATCTGTTTAATCTTGTTCTTTTCGATATGCTTGGCGAGCAGTCCCATGAGCACCGCCACGTCCTTCTGCGTGGGGTTCTTGCCGAGCTCCAGCTTGCAGAAGTCCTCGTTGACGAAATCGTGCTTTGAGCGTGTGCCCTCCAGCGTGACGATATGTGCGTAGTTGCCCTTCAAGAAAATTCCAGCCGATGCCATCACATCCTCATTCGGTTCGGGTTTGTGCAATCATAAACATGTATCGGCGAAATGCAACAAACCGCTCGAAAGTAAAAAAAAACCCCGAGGAGTATCCTCGGGGCTCAGCGACCCCAACGGGAGTTGAACCCGTGTCGCCGGCGTGAAAGGCCGGTGTCCTAGGCCTCTAGACGATGGGGTCAGGATCTGTTTGCCGCGCCCGACGGGGCCTATTCCGTCCTTGGGACCCGCAGCAGTGAGCCATGAAGGAATCGAACCTTCGACCTGCGGATTAAAAGTCCGTCGCTCTACCAACTGAGCTAATGGCCCAAAATGTCAAAAAGCAGCGCACAGGTGATTTCCGGCATCAACTCGCCAAAATCACGAAATGTCTTCTGACCCATGCGATTGCGGTTGTCAAGAGATGATCTTTATTTCTAATATGTCCCCTCGCTCATGGAACAAAGCATAAAGAACCGAATCATCAAGGCGCTCAGCGCCCTCCTCATCGCTATTACCGTGGGAACTATCGGTTTTTGGATTATCGAGGGCGGGAAGGCGTCAGTCGGTGACTGTCTTTATATGACCATCATCACCCTTTCCACCGTGGGCTACGGCGAGGTGATCCCGATGAGCGCCCTCGGCCGGGGATTCGCCTCATTTCTCATTATCTTCGGCATGGGCACTTTGCTGTACTTCGCCTCCACGGTGGTGGCGTTCTGGGTGGAGCTCGACATGACGGAGGTCCGCCGGAGGAGAAAAATGCAGAAGACCATCAACTCGCTTGATAACCATGTCATCGTCTGCGGGGTGGGGGCCACCGGCGGGCATGTCGTCCGGGAGCTCATCGCCACGAGGACCCCCTTCGTCATGATTGACACCGATCAGGAACGTCTCGACCGGCTGGACGCGGTCGCCGGGGAACAGGGACAGCGAGGCCTCTCGGTGGTCGGGGACGCCACTGACGACAAGATACTGGCCGAGGCCGGCATCGAGCGGGCCCGGGGGCTGGTCGCCGCCCTCAGGAACGACAAGGACAATATCTACATTATCCTCTCCGCCCGGTATACCAACCCGAAGCTTAGGATCATCGCGAGGGCCATGGAGAAGGATGCTCCCCCCAAGATGATCCGCGCCGGGGCGGATCAGGTGGTCTCCCCGAACCTGATCGGCGGGCTCCGGATCGCCTCCGAGATGCTGCGGCCCGAGGTGGTGGAGTTCCTCGACATGATGATGCGGGATATGGACAAGCACACCCGAATCGAGCAGGTGACCCTGCCGCTGGAGTCGCCGCTGGAGGGGAAGAAACTCTCGGACACGAACATCCGGAAATCCACCGACGTGCTCGTCATCGCGGTTCGCAACAAGGACGGCAAGTACACCTACAACCCGGGGCCGGATACGGTGCTCTCCCAGGAGGCGACCCTCATCGTGCTCGGCGCCGCCGATTCCGTCATCCGTCTCAGAAAGTCGATCTCCAAGGGCGCGGAGACAGTCTCCCTGATTGATTGAGCGAGGGGTTGGCGAATTGGGACGAATCTTTAAAATGTATGAAGTCTCTTGCGAAAATTCTGCTATTATCGAGTCTGGACGCAGAAGGGGGTGCGATGTTGGAAACCAGTAGCAAGTAGCAGAAATGTCGGATCGCAGGATAAGAGACAGGAACAGACTCCAACCACAGACGAACAACACAGACTCCCTTCAGCCGGATTTCCAGGGCACGCTCGAGGGGGCTATCGACATCGGTCGAGTTACGCTCGAGGGCGCGGACGGGAAGATTGAAAACGCGTCGAATATCCTGGGGTATCAGCGGGACTACAGTGAAGGTTTGGATTTTTCGGGGAACCGCTCCGGCGGGGACACTCCCCTTGTAAAGGAGATCACGGCGGCGCCGGTCTCGGTGATTCCGATCGACGGCGGGATCGAGGTGGTGGATTCGGCGGGAGAGCTTCAACTCGTCGGTCCCGAGGTGCCGGCATATGAAGGGGACGCGTCGGACGGCGAGGAGTGTTTCGACGGGATCGACTCCGGCTTCGAGCGAATGGGCACCAACTACATGGGGGAAAACATCGACGTCCCCGAAAAACAGGCCATCAATCCGATGAACGCCTACGAGCTCTTTGTCTCCAGGTGCAGCAGCGGATCTTGTCCTTTTGAAGAAGCGGAGGTCGATGATGCCTATGCGCAGGGGGTCATCGGAAAGAACGACCGCACGTTCCTCATCAAGCTCAAGCGACAGCAGGACGCGGACGAGCGCTCCGGCGCCAAGGTCACGGCGGCCCGGTATGCCCACGCCTATTTCAAGCATCTCAAAGAGGGCAGGTTCCTCGGAGGCAAGGGCGGCGCCTTTATCTTCAACTATATGTGCAAGGTGCTGGCGTTGAAGAACCATCCGTTCGGGCTCCGGATGAATCATTGTGATATCAATGAGATGAAGCTCAGCACCGCCGTCCTCAGTGACCTCGTCCTCATTCGGGTCAATATCTGGAAGGGGAGCATCAACCTGAGCCACGCCCGAATCGCCCGCGGTCACTTCATGTCGGAGGTCCTGGTCAAAAATGGGGACATCGACGAAACCTGTATCAGAATCGGCACCGGGCAGTTCATGTACCACGTCAATATCCCGAACGGATCATTCAAACAGAAGCGGGGCGTGACGGGGCTGAAATCGAGCAGTAACCGCGATCCCAAGTGGGGAGTTGTCGAACAGTGCGAGATCAAGGTCGGGAAGAACCTGCTGCAGGATGACATGGTCTGCGCCGAGCAGCGGCAGTGCAATATCCACGTCGGGGGGGATTTTCTGCATTCGAATGTCGATACGCGACAGCTGGTGCAGCGAAACGTGTCGGTTGACGGATACTACCGCCCGCTGCCCATCGTCATCCCCTCTCAATGCATCCGGCGCATCAACGTGCGGTGCAGCGACTTCGACTGGAGCACCGAGGACAGCGGGAGCAACGCCAGCGTGCCGCCCCGCGGAGCCCTCTCGTCCGCGCCGGAGTCCATAGAGGCCATCGAAGGGATCGAGCTGCCCGAGGTCGAGGGCAATCTGGCGGAGATGCTGGTGGACAACGAGACGGCGCTGCAGGGCGGCGCGTCACCGACCCTCCAGCCGGCTGTGATGAAGCCCTCCCTCGGACCTCCCCCGATCAAGAGCAAGGTGCCGCCGATCCCGAAGCGCAACAAGGTCAAGACGACTATCCCGCCGATTCCCGTGAAGAGAAGCGCCCGGTCGATGCAAACCCTCCCTCCGAAGAGACGGCTGAAGGGAAAATGACGATCCGTATCGACCTTTGGCCAAACCGTCTGTGACGCGAAGCCCCCGCTGACGTCTTTACTTGTCAAAGGTTTGTTACGGCTGCATTATTACTCGGCTATGGGTACGATACGACATTCCCTCTGTATGCTGCAGATCACCCTGCTGCTTTGCCTCGTCTCGCAAACCGGACGTGCTTTGGAGACGATCAGCGAGGACGAGCTCCGCCCCGGAATGAAGGGCTACGGGCTCACCGTCTTCGAGGGCACGAAGCCCGTCCGGTTCGACGTCGAGGTGGTCTCCGTGGTCCCCAACTTCCTCCTGCGCCAGAACATCATCCTCATCCGATGCGATCATCCCGTGACCGACAAGGCCGGGGTCATCGGGGGGATGAGCGGCTCGCCCATCTTCTTCGAGGGGCGTCTCGCCGGCGCCCTGGCGTATGGCTGGCGGTTCAGCAAGGACGCCCTCGCCGGGGTCACCCCGATATCGAACATGCTCGAGGTCATGAGGCGCAAGCCGCGGCGGATGGCCCGGCACCTGCGGAGCGGGGGGAGAACTCTCGCGGGACTGGACAGCCGCGAGGGTGACGCCCCGGAGAAAACCGCGACCTTCTTCGAGCGGTTCATCGAGAGCCCGGACACCCAGCTGCTCCCCGCGCGTACCCCCCTGACCCTCGGGGGATTCGCCGCCGCCGCCCAGGGGATCCTGCGGGAGGCCCTGGAGCGCTTCGGCATCGATCCCGTGGCCGGCGGGGGCTCCTCCGCGGGCGGTGCGGGGCCGAAGCGGTTCGAGGCGGGCGGCTCCATCGGCGTTCAGCTCATCCGCGGGGACATGAGCGCCACCGGCATCGGCACGGTGACCGTGGTGGACGGGAAGAACGTCGCGGCGTTCGGACATCCCATGTTCAATATCGGCGAGGGATACTTCCCGGTGACCACCGCGCGGATTCACACCGTGATCGCCTCCCTCATGCGCTCCAACAAGCTGGGGAGCCCGCTGAACGTGGCGGGCAGCCTGGTGCAGGACCGGGAGGCGTGCATCGTCGCCCGGACGGACATCACCACCGCGATGATCCCCGTCGCGGTCACCGTGCGGGATCCCCGGAGCAAACGCCGGGATGACTACCGAGTCGAAATCGCGTCCCACCGGCTGCTCACGCCGCGGTTCTTGAACGCTGCCCTCGTCAATATCATCTCCCATGCCGCCTCGGACACGGAGGACGTCACCGCGGAGATCGAGGGCGAGATGATGCTCTCGACAGGACGCCGTGTCGTCCTGTCCGACTCGGGCGCCTCCCGGCGGGGGCTCGCGAGCCTCGCGGGGTACTTCAGGCCCGTGGCCCTTGTGGACGCGGTGCTCGGCAACGGCTTCGAGGACGTCTCCATCGACTCCCTGAAGTTCGACATCACCCTGCGCTACGGGCTCGATATCGCGACGGTTCGAAGCGCCTACGCCACGGCGCTCAATCCCAAGCCCGGCGAGATCATCAATATCCACGTCCGTCTGTTAAAATACGACGATCAGGAGCAGCTCCTCTCGATTCCCGTCCGGATCCCCGTCACCTCTGCGGGAAAGGAAGTGAAAATCGAGGTGGCCGGGGGGGAGTACGTGGCCCCGGTGATGCCCCCCCCCAGGAACCTGGATGACGCCCTGACGAACCTGAACCGCTTCTATCCGGCCAAGTCGCTGGTCGTGAGCATCAATGTCCCGGGGGAGGGGATCGCCATGCAGGGGCGGATCCTCGAGCAGCTGCCGCCCTCCGCGGTGAGCACCCTGAACCCCGCCACCGGCGTCGATCAAATCGAGAGATATCGAACCGCGCTCCGCAAGGTGACCGAGACGAGCTTCCTGGTGGACGGCAAGGAGAGCTTCAAGCTGAATGTGGAGGCTCGGAGGAACAGATGACAATGCGAAGAATCCTGATTTACCTTTGGCTGGTCCTGACGCCGGGCACTGTCTTCGCCGCGGGCACCCGGATATGGGAGCTCGCCGGCTTCTACGAGCTTGAGAACGGGGAGCTCGAGGGGACCACGGTGTCGAGTGAGGGCGAGGTCCGGATGGGGCTCGCGGCGAAGCCGATGACAGCAGAGGGCCTGGGGCTCGTCTGGACGGCGGTGCGGGACAAGCAGGGAGACGTCTACGTCGGCACCGGATACGACGGACAGATCTACCGTATACACGGAGATGAGGTGCGCCATATCGCGGACACCGGGCAGCTCATCGTCACGGCCCTCGCCTTTGACCGGGCGGGGAACCTGTTCGCCGCCACCCTCCCGGATCCCGTAATCTGGAAGATCGCCGACCCGCACCGGATCCCCAAGGGCAAGCCGGTCAAGGCGAAGGAGTGGGTCACGATAAAGGACGAGGAGGTGAAGCACATCTGGGCGCTCACCTACGGAAAGGACGAGAAGACCCTCTTCGCGGGCACCGGTCCGGAGGGGAAGGTGATGGCCGTCGGGCGGGATCGGCGGGCCGAGGTCTATCTGGACGTGGACGAGGAACACGTGCTCTCGCTGACCAGCGACCCCAAGGGGGACCTGCTCGCGGGCACCAGCCCTTCGGCCCTGCTCCTCAGGGTTACCGGACCCGGACGGGCGGTGGCCCTCGCGGACTTCGACGCCACCGAGGTGAAGCAGATCGTCACCCGCGGCCAAACCATCTACGCCGGCGTCAACAGCTTCTCCTCGCCCCCCAAGGTGCCCTCCAAATCCAGCACCTCCGCCAGCAAGACCACGTCGTCCAAGGCCTCGAGTAAGATGAAGGTGCCCCAGGGGGACGGCGAGCTCTACCGGATTGACGCCGCGGGGCGGACCGAGCAGCTCTGGGAGGGGAAGAAGGCGCATGTCGTCTCCCTCGCCGTGAGCCGAAAGGGGACCCTGTACGCCGGGCTCGGCGCCGACGGCAAGGTCATCTCGATAGATGACGATTATATTTTTAGGAACGAGCTGGACCTGGACGAGCGTCAGGTCATGGCGCTCATCGCCGGGGACACCCTCCAGTTCCTGGGGACCGGAGACGCCGGGGGGCTCTACCGGATCGAGAAGGCGCGGAAGGCGGAGAGCGAGTATCTGAGCCCCCTCCTCGACACGGAGCGGCTCTCCGAGTGGGGGCGGATCACCTGGCTCTCTCGGGGCAAGCTCAGGGTCAAGACCCGTTCGGGGAATACCGAGACCCCGGATGTCCACTGGAGCGCGTGGTCGAAGCCGGTGGCGAGCGGCCAGGAGCTCACCTCCCCGCCGGCACGTTACCTGCAACTCGGCTTCTCCTTCGCGGACGATCCCAAGGCCGTGCTCATCAGCGCGCAGGTGGCCTACAAGCCCCAGAACCTGCGGGCCCTGATCACGAGCTTCCACCCCGGCAGCCCCTTCCCCAAGTCCAAGAAGAGCAAGTCCGAGACCCACATCAGCACCCGGGTCATCGACTCCAAGCCGGAGGACGAGAATGAACAGGAGCTCAACCTGAGCTGGACGGTGGACAACCCGGACGATGACGACCTCCGTTATCGGCTCTGGTATCGGACCGTCGGGGAATCCCTCTGGCGTCCGATCACGAAGGCGGACAAGGTGCTCGAGTCCCGGAGCTACACCTGGGAGACCCGCGCCGTGCCCGAGGGGTGGTATCAGATTCGCCTGGTGGCCGACGACTCCCTGATGAATGCCCCCGAGGCGGTCCTCTCCCACGAGCATATCTCGGTGCCGGTGCTGGTGGACAACCACCAGCCCATGGTCCAGAAGCTCGCCTATAAGAAGGGACAGGTGAGCGGCATCGCGAAGGACCTCTTCTCCTTTATCGGAGCGGTGGAGTTCTCCGTGGACAGCGGCCCATGGATGCCGGCGGAGCCCCGGGACGGGGTCTTCGACGAGCAGGAGGAGACCTTCTCCTTCCCGCTGCCCAAAGACCTCGACCGCGGTCCCCACGCCGTCGCGGTGAGGGCCTTCGACCGCGGGGGGAACATCGGCGTCGGCGAAATTCTCATTCCCCGCTGAGCTTGCAGACGGTCTGATGGGGCTTCGACGACGGCTCCCGCTTTCGACGCCATGACAAGCCCTATTATTTGCGACATCGTTTCCGAATTGATTTGTTGATCACCTCCGAGCTCTGCTCAAGAAGATGATTTCTACCGTGTTTTCTGATAGATTCGGGTATCGACGGGAACCAACAGGAGGTCAGTGTGATGACTCAATGGGAGACTGGAGTGAGAGCTCTGCTTCTCATCGGGGCGCTTCTTAGCGCGGGATGCGACAAATCCTCGAAGGGCGATGACACCGGTTCTGACGCGGGAGCGGACGGAGACACGGATGGCGACGCGGACGGGGACATGGACGGTGACGCGGACGGGGACATGGACGGCGACGCGGACGGGGACACTGACGGGGATGCGGACGTTGACACCGACGCGGATGCGGATACCACCGACGATGATACCGATGCCGCCGCCGATGCCGGCGTGGACGGGGGGATGGATGCCGGGGCGGACACGGACGCGGACGCTGATGCGGACGGGGACACGGATACAGACGCGGATGGAGACGCGGACGCGGATACCGACAGCGATACGGATGTCGACGTTGACACTGATGTGGATACGGATGCCGACACGGACGCGGACACGGAGACCGATACCGGTGGGGACACCGGGGATACGGGGACCGAAGCGTTGCGACAAATCGGGGGACAGGTGACAGGGCTCGACGGACCCCTGGTAATCCGGAACAACGGCGGCGACGATCTCTCCCTCAACGGGGACGGAGCGTTCAGCTTCTCCACCCCCCTCTTGGACGGGAGCGGATACGAGGTCACCCTGGCGTCCGTTCCCGCGGGGCTCGCATGCTCGGTGGTGAACGGCAGCGGTGTGGTGAGCGGCGGGGACGTCATCGATGTGGAGGTCGCGTGTTTCGAAGAGATGATCCCCTATATCAGCGCCCTGTCCGGCGCCGTGAGGCTCACCTGGGGGGAGGCCTCGGCCTCCGGGTACACCATCCGATATTCCACGGATCCCGAGGCGGTCACCGCCGCCGATCCCATCACAGCGGTCGCCCCGCCGGTCGACATCGACGGTTTGGTCAATGGCGTGCCGTGCTACTTCATCATCGATACGGATCACGGCGGCGGGCACCTCACCCGCTCCCGGCGCTTTGCGGCGCGTCCCGACCGGCTGGCGACCAACGACCGGGTGCGGGCCCTGGCCTCCTTCGGCGACACGGCCTACCTCGGCGGCGACTTCACCCGCGTGGGGGCGCGGACCGGCGCCGGGGTCCCCACGGATCCGCTGAGCGGAAGCCTGTCGATACCGATGGCGGGGTTTCCACTAGTCAATGACGACATCACGGTCGCGGTGCCCGACGGCGATGGGGGCTTCTACATCGGCGGCTACTTCACCCGCGTGGGGGACACCGATCGGAGCCGCCTGGCCCACCTCCGGAGTGACGGGAGCGTCGATCCGACCTGGGATCCCAATCTCAACGGTATCCCTCACGCTATGGTCGTTGACGGCGACACGCTGTACATCGGGGGCAACTTCAACGCCGTGGGGGGCGTACCGCGGGCCAACCTCGCCGCCGTCAGCGCGGACGGGGGGCTCCTGGATTGGGCCCCCGAGGCGGATGACGACGTCCGGGCGCTGGGCGCTGATGACGGCATCATCTACATAGGCGGCGCCTTCACCACAGTGGACGGGGAGGCGAGGGAGGCCCTGGCCGCGGTGGACGCCGCCGGCGGGCTCACCTCCTGGGCGCCCGTCGCGGACAATCGGGTTGGGACACTGGCCGTCGCCGACGGTGTTGTCTACCTCGGCGGAGAGTTCGTCTCCGTCTCTGGATACCCCCGAGCCTTCCTCGCCGCTGTCGGCACCGACGGAACCCTCCGATCCTGGGATCCGGGGGCGAACGGCCCGGTGGAATCCCTGACGGTGGCGGAGGGGATCGTCTACGCGGGGGGGCTGTTCACGGAGATCGCGGGAGAGGTCCGGTACTACCTCGCCGCCATCGGCACCGACGGCGGTCTGACGGGGTGGGCGCCCGGCGCGGACGATCTGGTCCTGGCCCTGACGGTGCGAGAGGGCGTGATCTACGCCGGCGGATTCTTCACCCAGGTGTTCAGCGGGGAGCTGGCGATGCGGCATCACCTGGCCGCCTTCGACGCGGCGGGCGGCGTACTGCCGTGGAATCCCGACGCCGGAAGCCCGGTCTATGCCTTGGCTGCTTCCGGTGAGGCGGTGTATGTCGGTGGGACCTTCGACACCGTGGGGGCGGCGGAGCGCAACCACCTGGCCGCGGTGAGCGCGGAAGGACACCTGACGTCGTGGGATCCCGGCGCCAACGATACCGTGTATACGCTGGCGGCAACAAACGATACCGTCTATTTCGGGGGGGACTTCTCGGAGGCGGGGGAGGCGCCGCGGGACCGCCTGGCCGCCGCGGACATCGCTTCGGGCGAGGTGACCCCGTGGAATCCCGGCGCCGACGGCCCGATCCTCGGCATGGCCGAGCACGGGGGAACGATATATCTCGGGGGCACCTTCTCGTCGGTGGGGGGCGCGCCGCGGGACCACCTGGCCGCCGTGGATCTTTCAGGCGCGGTGACCGCCTGGAATCCCGGCGCCGACGGCGGCTCGGTGAACGTGCTTGTCGCGGCCGATGACACGATCTACATCGGCGGAGAGTTCGGCACGGTGGCCGGAGAGGCGAGGCTCGGATTGGCGGCCGTCGACCACATGGGGGCCGCGGTGACCGCCTGGCATCCGGAGACGGACGGTTCGGTGCAGGCGCTCTCCTATGACGGCGAGCGGCTCTACCTCGGGGGCGAGTTCACCCATATCGAGGGCGAGGAGCGACCCTATCTCGGCGCCATCGAGGGGACCGGCGCCCTCTCGTCCTGGACCCCCGGCGCCGACAACAGCGTCCGGTCCCTTGCCGTCATCAACGACGTGGTCTACGCCGGGGGGGAGTTCACCGCGTTGGCCGGAGAAACCCGACGGCATCTGGCCGCGGTCGGAACGGATGGCGGGCTCGTCGCCTGGACTCCCCTGCTGCGCTCCGGCGATGACGGCGCCTATGCCTCGGTCGATGCCCTCACCGGCGTCGACGGGGGGCTCGTCGCCGGCGGGTGGTTCTCCTCGGTTGACGGTGATCTCGCCGGAAACCTCGCCGTCTTCGGTGCCGACGGTGAGCTCCTGCCGTGAGCGAGACGCGCTGAACCCAAACAGAGAATGAGTCGTCAGATCAGATGGCCCGGTTCCATCCCCGCTTCTTGTAGAACCAGTCCACGAACCGCTTGGAGGTGGCGACCCAGTCGAACTCCCCGGCGACCTCCAGGAGCTGCTTGCCCCGCCGGCTCCGCTCCTCCCCGTCCGCCAGCAGGCGGTCCATGGCCTGTGCGAAGCCGTGCTGATACCCCGCCGGGACCACCACCGCGGCGTCCTTCGAGTACTGGGTGGCGAAGGGAATGAGATCGGAGGAGACGATGGCCACGCCGGCCGCCGCCGCCTGAGAGACGGACATGCCGAACCCCTCCATCTCGGAAGCGGAAACGAACAGGTCCGCCGCGGAGAACAGGGGCTCGATGAGCTCCTCGGATACGAAACCGAGGAGGAAGGCGCGCCCCTTCAGCTCCGGCGTCGCCTCGATCTGCTCCTGAAGCCGCCGGTAGACCGGGCTCTCCTCGGGACCGCCGCCGATGAACAAAAAGACATCGTCCCGTTTCTTGGCCACCTCCGCGAAGGCGCCGATGAGGAGGTCCTTCCGCTTGGTGCGGTCCATCCGGCTGGTCTCGAACACCATGAGGCTGTTTCTGAGCTTGCCCGCCGGCAGCCCCGTCTTGCTCGAGAGGTAGGCGTAAACCTCCGTGAGCTCATCGTCGGTCCGGGGGTGGAACGAGCGGCTGTCGATGCAAGGGGGAAAGTCGAACACCTGCTTGGGATCCAGGGCGTGGTAGGAGACCAGCGCCCGCCAGATCTCGGGGGAGGTGGAGCAGAAGAGCGGGGTGCGGCGGCAAGCCACCTCCTCGTGGGACTCCCGCTCCCTGAGCTTGAGGGAGCGGATGGTCTCGAGGTCCTTGCCCCAGTAGTTCCGCTCCTTGATGACCCCGAGGGAGTGGGGGGTCCAGACGTGGGTGTCCACGTCGATGAGCTTGGACATCAAATCCACGCCGTCGACCCGAAGCAGCAGCCCGAGGGCCTTCCCGATGCAGATGGATTCGCCGAACTGCCGTTTTCCGATGGACTCCAGCTCGAACGCGAACTCCAGGCCGAGCTCCTTGGTGGTGAGGATCCGGACGATCTCCTTGGGATCTTTCTTTTTCGTCGCGGCCTTGGCCAGCTCTCCGAGGTGCCAGTTGATCTCCCGAGAGAGCCCGAGCTTGTGGAGGTAGTCCCCCCGATAACGGCCGAGGAAGGGCGCGAACGCCCCCCCGGAGGCGCGCCTGAGGAAGTCCAGTGCGGCGTGATCCTTCCAGTGCTCCACCAGCTTGACCCCGATAATAGCCGCGTCCCAGTAATGGGTGTTGAGGATATCGTAGTACTCCCAAGGCGCCACCCCGGCCTCTTCGGCCTCACGGGTGATGAACCGTCCGAGCCAGGCCACCTCCTCGTCGAGGGCGATGGCGATATCCTCCTTGCGGATGAAATTGTTACCGCCGCCGGGAATGTAGACATACCGGATGTGATTTGAGTATCGCTCGATCCCCTCCCGGATACGGTCGCTCTCGAAAAACGGGAATCCTCCCCGGGTAAAAATCGTAACCTCGAATCCCACTTGCTCCAGCGCCTCCGCCAGAGCGTTGACATAGAAATTCTGCCCCCCTGTATCCGGTGCGCCTCCCACCGGAATATCCCCCCCTGCGTAACCATGATTGGTCATCAACGCGGCACGGGGCCGGGTGACCTCAATGTCCGATTGTTTACTCATAATGGAATTCTATCATTCGGAGGGTAGATTGGTCCAGTTGTCGGCCCGCTATCGTTCGAGGCTGGTGTTTCGTTCATGCCGCCGCGGCGATCATTCGGGCGCCGGTCATACCGAGCCACACCGCCAGAAGCCCGAGCACCAGGTTGGCCGTGCTGTTGAAGGCGGCGTGGCCCCAGGCCCCTTGTCGAATAAAATCGAAGGTGGCGTATCCGAACGTCGAGAACGTGGTGAACGCGCCGAGAAATCCGACGGTCAACGCTGTATGGACGGTCTGGGGCATTTTGAGGCCGGAGCTCGCCAGCTGCATGGCGAAGCCGATGAGCAGGCAGCCGAAAACATTGACAATCAAGGTATCCAGGGGAAATGTTCCGCCGAACAGGTGTTTAGTACCACGCCCAATGCCGAAGCGGCAGAGGGATCCCATGGCGCCGGAGATCATGATGAGCATCGTCTCTTTCACTGCGTTCTCCTAGAGGTGTTCTGGATTTCAGGTGTGTATGTTGAGCTAAAATCATTTGGCGTTCATTTATAGCACGCTTCTCCCGCCAAGCTAACAAAGATGTGTCGGGGAATTGTCAAGTTGATCTGAGACCCATGAGGTGGCAAAACCATTGAAACGAAGGACTCGGAGGTATGTGATGAGCCTGCAGTTCATTCCCCTCGGTGTCGGTGATGCGTTCTCGAGAAAATACTACTCCTCATGCCTCGCGATCCTGTCGGACGGGGGGGCCCTCCTCGTGGATTGTCCTCACCCGATCCGGAAGCTGTTGTACGAGGCCCGAGAAGCGGTCGGCGACCGGGACGTGGGAGATTTCGATGCCGTGGTCCTGACCCACCTCCACGCGGATCACGTGTCCGGAGTGGAGGGGTACCTGTTCTTCTCCAGATTCCGTCTGGGGACACACGGTATCATCGCCGGGCACCGCGAGGTGCTGGACCGGCTCTGGAGCGGTCACCTCGCAGCGGGGATGGATCGACTCAAAATCGACGGGGAGTTCAGGGACATGTCCCTAGAGGAGTATGCGGATACCATCCCCTTCGAGGAGGAGGGCCCCACCGCCATCGGTCCGTTTCACATCGAGTATCGAAGAACCCGGCATCACATCCCCACCTTCGCGCTCAAGATCCGCGCTGACGGGGGGTGCCTCGGATACAGCGCGGATACCGGTTTCGACCCCGAGCTCATCGACTGGTTGTCGGAGGCCGACCTCATCATCCACGAAACCAACGAGGGCATCCACACCCCGTATAAAAAGCTCACCGCGCTCCCCGCCGCCCTGACACGAAAGATGCGTCTCATCCACTTCACCGATGATTTCGACACCGCCGCCAGCGAGATCGAGCCGCTCGTCCAGGGCCGCTTATACACGGTGCGGTGACCCCATCGTTTCTCGGGCTTTCTTTTAAAAAAGTGGGAATAAACTTCGTGCGCACATGTTCCCCTGACCAAAGAAGTGGCGATGGGTGCTCGTAAGGCACTAAAACTTGACACTTTTTTGTGACACCGTATAAACGGCTACTTCCGCAAAATGCATTTGCGGTGGCTTCATAAATCGAGAGGTTGATGATGGCAGCACAAGAAACCATGATTGATGTCAAAAATCTCACCAAGATCTACGGCAGTGTTCGCGCTTTGGACGACGTCACTTTCGAGGTTCGCAGCGGTGAGGTGCTCGGCTTTCTGGGACCCAATGGTGCGGGCAAGACCACGACGATGAAAATCCTGACCTGTTTCATCGCCCCCACCACCGGAACAGCCAGCGTCGCGGGGACCTCCATTGTGGAGGATTCCCTCGAAATCAGAAGGAACGTCGGGTATTTGCCGGAGAGTGCCCCTCTCTATGTGGACATGCGGGTTCGGGAGTACCTCGAGTTCGTGGCGGATGTCCGGGGGATCCCGTCGAGCGGGCGGGAGAAGGCGCTCGGCCGGGTCATCGAGACCTGCGGCCTCGAGGCCGTGGTCTCCCAGGAGATCCGGACGCTCTCCAAGGGGTACCGACAACGGGTGGGGCTGGCCCAGGCCATGATCCACGATCCCAAGATCCTGATCCTGGACGAGCCCACCTCCGGCCTCGATCCCAACCAGATCGTGGAGATCCGCGAGCTCATCAAGTCCCTCGGGGAGGAGCGCACGGTGATCCTCTCCACCCACAACCTCTCGGAGGTGCAGGCCACGGCCAAGCGGGTGCTCATCATCAACTCGGGGAAGATCGTCGCGAACGGCAGCCCCGAGGAGCTCGAGGCGGATCGGGGCGGCGCCCGGTACAACGTGCAGCTGGCCAAAACCGACGCCTCCCCGAAGGACATCGAGAAGGCGTTCGGAGCCATCAACGGGGTCCGGGACGTGGAGCTGCCCGGCGGCGCCAAGGCGGACGAGCTGGATATCATCATCCGCACCAAGGGGGAGTCCGACCTGCGCGCCGATATCTTCCGCAAGGTGGTGGATCAGAAGTGGGTCCTGCTCGGCCTGGAGCGCCGGCAGGTGGACCTCGAGTCGATCTTCCGGAAGCTCACATCGAAAAACGATACCCGGGCCTCGGGTAACAAATAGGAGGGCGTTCAGCAATGCGCACGACAATGACTATCTGTCAACGGGAGTTCAAGGCGTACTTCAACTCTCCGGTGGCTTATTTCGTCATCGCCATCTTCCTCGTGATGGTGGGTATTTTCTTCTTCGTTCCGTTCTTCAACCAGGATCAGGTCTCTATGCGGCAGTTCTTCTCCCTGGTGCCGTTCCTGCTCATCTTCTTCGGGCCGGCCATCACGATGCGCCTCATCGCCGAGGAGCGACGATCCGGTACCATCGAGATGCTCATCACCATGCCGGTCCGGGACATGGATGTCATTCTGGGCAAGTTCCTGGCCGCGCTCGGCCTCTTCGTCGTGGCCCTCGTCCTGACGCTGCCCTATGCCATCTCCATCTCTAACCTCGGAGAGCTGGACTGGGGGCCCGTGATCGGCGGCTACGTCGGCCTGCTCTTCCTGGGGGCCGCCTACCTGGCCCTGGGGCTCCTGGCGTCGAGCTGGTCCGAGAATCAAATCATCGCCTTCGTCATCGCGATGTTCCTCTCCATGTTCTTCCTCATGGTGGACCGATTCGTGGCGTTCCTGCCCAACACGGTCGCGCCGTTTGTCGAGTACATCAGCTTCGGCGCCCATATCCGGAACGCCGCCCGCGGGCTCATCGACTCGAGGGACATCGTGTTCTTCCTGTCTTTCACCGGGCTCGCGCTGGTCATGGCGTTCCGAGCACTCGAAGCCAGGCGATGGAGGTAGCGCAATGAAAACCAAGAGCAAAATCAGAAACGAGTCCACCCTCTTCATCATCATCCTGGTGGGTATCCTTGTCTTCGCGAACCTCATCTCGGTCAAGTTCTTCACCCGGGGCGATCTGACGAAGAACCGCCAGTTCACGCTGTCGAACGCCTCCCTCTCCCTCATGAAGTCCCTGGACGACAAGCTCCTCGTCAAGGCCTACTTCACCAAGAACCTGCCGGGGCGGTATGCGACGCTGGAGCAGCAGGTGCGGGACGTGCTCGAGGAGTACAAGCAGAACTCGAACGGTCACATGGATCTGGAGTTCATCGATCCCGCGGGGGACGAGGAGGAGGAGAAGGTGGCCCAGAGCCTCGGCATCAATAAGATGCCGAATCCGGACATTGAGAAGGATCAGGCCACGGTCAAGGAGGGGTACCGGGGCATCTCGTTCAGCTACGGCGAGAAGACCGAGGCCATCCGGGCGGTGGAGACCCCCATCGGCCTGGAGTACGAGATCACGACCACGCTCAAGAAGATCATAGGCGACAAGCGGCAGATCGGCTTCGTCACGGGACACGGAGAGCCCTCAATCGAGGGGAGCGCCCCCGACAACCCGATGATGCAGCAGCAGCAAAACCCCGGGGAGTATCAGACTATTCGGAACAATTTGGACATCTATCGGTATGTCCAGCTCGACCTGAAGGAGCGTAAGGAGGGCATCCCCGAGGATGTCAACGCGCTGGTGTTGGCCGGAACGACCGGTGAGCTCTCGGACAAGGAGCTCTACTACCTGGATCAGTTCCTCCTCCGGGGCGGCTCCCTCGCTGTGCTCATGAACGGTGTCAACGTCGAGAAGAATCCGTCCCAGCACCCGGCGCTTCCCGCCACATACAACGTCGATACCAACAGCACGAACCTTCGCGACTTCCTGAAGCACTTCGGCGTCGCGGTGGGGCAGAAGCTCGTGATGGATGCTCAGGCCTCGAACACCATCGCCCGGTGCTCACCCATCCCCCTGCCGATCCCGCGGCCCAACCCCTCCTGGCCCATCGTGACCAGCTTCGGAAAGGATCACCCCGTCACCTTCGGCGTCGGTATGGCGACGATGCCCTACCCCTCCTCGGTGCGTATCACCGAAGAGGCCGCGAAGGACAGCAGCATGAAGAGCGCCGAGATCGCGTTCAGCTCGGGCAACTCCTGGTCCGTGGATGCCGAGGGCGCCGAGGTGGACCCCTGCAACATCACCGTATCGGAGAAGCTCGAGAGCTCCATCCCCCTCGGGGCGGTGGTGGAGGGGACGTTCACCAGCTACTTCAAGGGCAAGGATCTCCCCAAGGACAAGAGCATCAAGAAGGACGGGTTCGTCGAAAAGGGCAAGAAGCCCGGGAAGCTCATCGTGTTCGGATCCTCGCAGCTGCCGACGGACACCATCATCTCGACCCTCGCGAAGGTGGACCGCCGACAGGCCTTCAACAACTTCACCCTCATGCAGAACATCCTGGACTGGATGACCAACGACGAGGATCTCATCGCCGTCAGGATGAAGAACTCGTCGGATCCGCCCATCAGCAAGGACCTGTCCGACGTGACCCGATCCACCATAAAGTACGGGAACATCATCGGCATTCCCCTGGTCTTCATGCTCTTCGGGGTCGTGAGGTGGCGGATGCGGCGCGTGAAGAAGAACGGCGGCGCCCCCCAGACCCCGAAGCCGGAGAAGGCAGAGAAAGCAGACAAGGCAGACAAGGAGTAACGTGATGAAGAACGTAATTGCGCTGGTTGTTTTGGTGGTGCTCGGCGTCGTCGCGCTGCTGGTGTTCAGGGAGGAGCCCAAGAAGGACAAATCGAAGATCACGGAAGTTATCAAGTCCGTCTCCCTCGACAAGCTCGACACTATCAAAATCCGCCGGATGGACGGCATGAAAGAGAAGCGGAAGGAAGAGAGCTATACCCTCAAGAAGTCGGGGGACGAGTGGCGGCTGGTGGAGCCCATCAATTACAAGGCGGTGACCTCAACGGTGGAATCCATGACCACGGCCCTCTCCGAGCTTAAGGTGGTCGACGTCATCTCGGAGAAGGCCGAGAACCACAAGAAGTTCAAGCTCGACGACGACGGGGGGGTCGAGGTGACAGCCCTTTCGGGCAAGGATGTCCTCGCCCACCTGATCGTGGGGGACGCCAAGAACGGCATCACCTTCGCGCGGCTTCCCAAGAAGAACACGGTCTATCGGATGAAGGGATCGTTCCGGTTTCACTTCGACAAGGCGAGCCGCATGATCCGGGACAAGACAATCATCAAGCTCGACTACGACGACTTCAACCAGGTGACCTACGAGACTGGTGAGAGCAAGCTCGTCTTCAAGAAGGAGGGGGAGAAGGATGCCGAGGTGATCACCCCGGTGGACACGGAGATTGACAACTTCGACGAGTCCAAGGCGAAGACCGTCATTCGATCGGTGCTCACCCTCAACACCATCGACTTCCAGGACGAGCCCTTGCCCGAGGAGGAGACCGGCCTCGGCGCGGACGCGACCAAAGTGCTCATCGAGTACACCAAGGACGACAAGCCGGCGTCGGTTACGCTGCTGGTGGGGAAACAGAACACGGAGAAGAAGAAGACCTATGTCAAGCTGGCCGACAAGGACCAAATCTTCCTCATCTCCGACTACACCGCCAAGCGTCTCAAGTTCCAGGCTTCCGACTACGCCCGAACCGACGAGGAGATGGAGAAGATCCGAAAACGGGATGAAGCGGCCAAGAAGAAGGAGAACAAGCCCATGCCCGGCGCGCCCGGTGGTCCGCAGAACTTCAAGGTCACTCCCGAGATGCTGAAGCAGATGCAGAAGTAGCTCTGAATCGAATCGATCCCGACCTCAAGATTTCACAGTTTTCACCCTTGAGAAAATGCGTACTAGCCATTGGACCTCATGGACGGGTTGGACCGTCTGAACTCGCCGTTGGCTGGGCTTGGCTGTTCAACCACGCTTCGTTCGAAGCAGTTCCCTGTTCAATGAAGACCAAGGAGTTTCCGAAGGTATTACTTCCAGGGGTTCTCGTCGTCGATCTTTCGGCGGCTCCCGCCGGTTGTGCTGGGTTCGGCGGTCGTCTTGACGGTGCGGTCCTTCTTTACGCCGGAAGGGTTCTTGTCTGTCCTGCGATGATGCTTCCTGTCGGAACGTTTTTTCTTCTTTTCTGTTTTTGTCAGGGTGTAGGCGAGCACTTTGTTCTCATCGAACGGCAACTCGGCAGAAATGGTTTCGTACCCCTCCGCGCTGATCTCCACTTTATGGGGGGTGGCGTCCTTGCCGACCTCGCTGACATAAGGGTTTCCCGCTCCCACGATGCCGTCTATCGAAATGACCGCATTTGGGGGTTTGGCCGAGATGCTGATTTCGACGGTTTCCTTTTCAGGCGCCGCGCTCTCTTCGGCGCCATTGTCTCTGATGTCCTTCGTCTCCTTGACCACGTCTTCGGTGGTAGATGACGCCGCCGTCGCCGGGGGAGGCGAAGGGGGATCTTTGACGAAGAGGAAGAAAGCCGCCACCGCCGCGATGGCCGCCGCTGCGGCAATGATACCACCGATGACCAGGGGCTTTCGGCTCTTCGGAGCGCGGATTCCGCCGCTCCGCGTCATCTCGAGGGGGGTCATGGTGTCCGAGAGCGCCGCCTGAACCGCTGTCCTGGACGCCGCACTCATCTTGCTCCGATAGGATTGATCGGAGTCCGGAACATAGGGGAGCAGGCGCTCACAAAACTCCATGCAGTCCCCGAAACGATCCTCCGCCTCCCGGGCCATGGCGATGCAGATGGCCTCCACGATATCCTGGGGGAGGTCGGGATTGATGTCCGTCGGGTGCGGGGGATCCTCGGTCAGGATCTTGATGAGGAGCGCGTTGTAATTCGGCGCGTCAAAGGGGAGCACCCCCGTGAGCATCTGGAACAGGATGACCCCCATGGCATAGATGTCGGATTTCGGGCCGATGCCCTGATCTCCCCGGGCCTGCTCCGGGGACATGTAGTACGGGGTTCCGAGAACGGTTCCGGTCTGGGTGAGCCCCTTCATCCCGTCGGCTTCCAGCGTCCGGAACTTGGAGATGCCGAAATCGAGGAGCTTGACGTAGTCCGGCCGCCCGGATTTCTCGATGAGGAAAATATTCTCCGGTTTCAGGTCCCGATGGATGATACCCACCTCGTGGGCCGCCTGGAGGGCCGAGAGCGCCTGGACCATGATCTTCGCGCTCTGTTCGATGGGCAGGACCCCCTGCTGCGCGAGGAGCTCCCGTACATCGTATCCATCGAGGAACTCCATGACGAGGTACGGCGCCCCTTCGGCCGTCATCCCCATGTCCGTGACCTCGATGATGTTTTCGTGACCGATGGCGGCGGCGGCTTGGGCTTCCCGCTGAAAGCGGATCACCACCTCTTCATTGCTCGTATACTGGGAGTGCAGGAATTTAACTGCGAGGCGTCTGCCGATGAGGGTATGCTTCGCTTCATAGACGGCACCCATTCCGCCTTCACCGATAAGTTTTATCAGCTCATACTTTGAATCGAGGGTGGTTCCAGAAAGATCAGACACTTTAAATATTTTTCCTTCTTCTTTGTACAAAGAAAAATGTAGCACTGCTAAATGACCAGATCAATACTCAGGTCATAGACGAACCCTGTTGCGATAAGTTTCATTTTAGGATCCATTTTATCGTTAGGCAAATATTGACCGTAAAACGTCCCGAAATGTATGATTCGCTTTTGTCACTGTCTAAGGAGTACCGATGTCTGGACACAATAAATGGAGCACGATTAAGCACAAAAAGGGTGCTGCCGATGCCAAGCGGGGTAAGATTTTCACAAAATTAATCAAGGAAATCACCACGTCAGCGCGTCTCGGCGGGGGAGACCCGGACGGCAATCCGCGTCTCAGAAAGGCGATCGACGAGGCCAAGGCCAACAATATGCCGGGGGACAACATCGATCGGGCCATCAAGAAGGGCACCGGCGAGCTGGAGGGAGTCGTCTATGACGAGATTATGTACGAAGGGTACGGCCCCGAAGGGGTCGCGGTCTTGCTCGAGGTGATGACCGACAACAAGAACCGGACGGTAGCCGAGATACGCCACCTCTTCTCCAAGTTCAACGGGAGCCTCGGAGAGAACGGCTGCGTGGCGTGGATGTTCGATTCCGTGGGGCTCATCCTGGTGAGTAAGGAGGTGGCCACCGAGGAGCAGCTGTTCGAGGTCGCCGTTGAGGCGGGGGCGGAGGATGTCAAGGACGAGGGAGACGTTTTCGAGATCCACACCTCGGTGGAGGCCTTCGATGCGGTCTCCAAGGCGGTCAAGGACGCCGGGATCGAGACCGTCAGCGCCGAATTGACCCGGATTCCCCAGACCACGGTGAAGATGGAGGGGAAATCCGCCGAGACCATGCTCAAGCTCTACGGCAACCTCGAGGATCACGATGATGTCCAGAACATCTACGCAAACTTCGACATCCCCGACGAAATCATGGAAAACTTTTCCGGATGATCGCCATCGGGATCGATCCCGGAACGGTCCGTACAGGTTATGGTGTCGTCAAGCGGGTCGGCACCCGTCTGCACCGCATCGCCTCGGGGACCATCAACACCAACACCAAGGCGCCGATGGAACAGCGGCTGCTCACCATCCACGAGGGGCTGGAGCAGGTGCTCACCGCCCACGCGCCGGACCGGGCCGCCGTGGAGGATGTGTTCTTTGCCAAGAACGCCAAGTCGTCACTCAAGCTGGGCCAGGTGCGCGGGGTCATCCTTCTCACCCTGGCCAAGCGGGAGCTGCCGGTCACCTCGTATCCTCCGGCCCTCGTCAAACGCGCCATCGTCGGATCGGGGGTCGCCGTCAAGGCGCAGATGCAGCGGGTGGTTCAGGCCATTTTGAAGCTGGAATCCCTTCCCCAGGAGGACGAAGCGGATGCCCTGGCCATCGCCATCTGCTTTCTGAACGCCTCCCGCCTCGATCGAAGGCGCTGACCGCTCCAATATTTGTTGAAACGCTGTTGTTGGGGTCGAGAAATACCGTATACTGACCGACGCAATTCATCTCTCAAAAGAAACTGGAAGGAGTAGAGATATGTCAACTATCATTTCTGTGAAGGGCCGGGAGATCCTGGACTCGCGGGGGAACCCGACGGTGGAGGTGGAGCTGGAGCTGGAGAGCGGGGTCCGGGCGAGTGCGAAGGTGCCCTCCGGGGCATCGACGGGGCAGCACGAGGCGCTGGAGCTTCGGGACGGGGACAAGGAGCGGTACTTCGGCAAGGGGGTCCTCAAGGCGGTGGCGTCCGTGAACGAGCAGATCGCGCCGAAGATTATCGGGATGGACGCGCTGGATCAGCGGCTCCTCGACGCCACCATGATCGAGCTGGACGGCACGCTCAACAAGGGCACCCTCGGGGCCAACGCGATCCTTGGGGTCTCCATGGCCGCGGCCAGGGCCATGGCGTTCGAGCTGGATATGGAGCTGTTCAGGTACCTCGGCGGCGCCGGCGCCTGCACGCTTCCGGTGCCCATGATGAACATCCTCAACGGCGGGGCCCACGCGGATACCGACGTTCAGATTCAGGAGTTCATGATAATGGCCCACGGAGCCGAGACCTTCACCCAGGCCATGCAGATGGGCTCCGAGGTGTTCCACACCCTGGGCAAGCTGCTCAAGGAGAAGGGGCTCTCCACCGGTAAGGGGGACGAGGGTGGGTACGCGCCGAGCCTCCCGAACAACGAGCAGGCCATGCATCTCATCATGCAGGCTATCGAGACCGCGGGCTACAAGCCGGACGAGGAGATCTCCCTCGCCCTCGACTGCGCGGCCACCGAGTTCTACGAAGAGGGCAAGGGGTACTTCATCGACGGCAAGGGCAAGGATCCCCTGAGCGGAGACGCCATCATCGACAGGTACAAGGCGTGGTGCGACAAGTATCCCATCATCTCCATCGAGGACGGCGCCTCGGAGGACGACTGGGACACCTGGAAGGCCCTGACCAAGGCCCTCGGATCCAGCGTCCAGCTGGTGGGGGACGACGCTTTCGTCACCAACCCGCCGCGCATCCTCAAGGCCATCCAGGAGGGGGTGGGCAACGCCTCCCTCATCAAGCTCAACCAGGTGGGCACCCTCTCGGAGACCATCGACGCCATCGACGTGTCGCGGCGCTCCGGGTACGGAGCGGTCATCTCCCACCGATCCGGCGAGACCTCGGACGACTTCATCGCGGACCTCGCCGTGGCCACCTCGGCGGGGCAGATCAAGACCGGCTCCCTCTCCCGGTCCGAGCGGGTGGCCAAGTACAACCGGCTGCTCGTCATCGAGGAGATCCTCGGATCCACCGCGCGGTACGGGATCCGGGAGAACTACGGGTTCAAGGTGGGCTAGGTGCGGTACATCTGTGTCAGCTGCGGTTATATCTATGATCCCGCGAACGGGGACGAAACCGGCGGCATCCCGGCGGGCACCGCGTTCGACGACCTCCCCGATGAGTGGACCTGCCCCTTGTGTTACGTGGGAAAGGATCAGTTCGACCCGTTGGACTGATCCCCGTTGACCCTACGATCTACCGGGAAATCTTCTTGACGAGCTGCCCTGCGCGCTTGCGGATCATCGGGCTCTTGTCCCGCTTGGCCGCCCGGCGCAGGTGGGGGAGGGCGTGGCGTCCGAGGTCGTTCTGGATCACCATGGCCGCCTTCCGGTAGATCTTCTTACCGCCGAGCATGGCGATGAGGTTCTTGTTGACGTCCTGTCGGCTCCGGTAGGCCGGGGACATCCGGACCGCCGCCCGGTAGTGCTCCAGGGCGTCACCCCACCAGGTCTTTTCGAAGAATAGGTTGGCGAGGAGGAGCACGATATAGGCGTTCTTGGGGGTGTCCTTTCGGAGCTTCCGGAGCCCGTTGATGGCCTCGTCGGTCCTGCCCTCGTCGATGAGGATTCGGACGTCCTTGATGGATCGGACCGGTGTTTCGGTCCTGACGGGCGAGGCGTCATCGGCCCCTTTGTCCTCCGATGAGCCGGCCTTATTTCCGGTCTCGGGGGGCGCAACCTGTTTTACCGGGGTCTTTCCGTTCTTCTCTGTTTCCCTTGTCTTCTTCGCCGGACCCTTGGTCCCTCCGGACTCGGCTGCGGCCGTCCTCTTCACGGCTGACGAGGGCTTCTCCCGAGAGAGCGCTTCGTCCCCGTCGGTGTTCGAGAAGAGGGTGTAACCGCCGACGAGGGCGACGAGGAGGGCCAGACCAAGGGCGGGAAGGGCGATCCGATTCGTTTTCAACCGGCGTTTGAGGTTGAGGAGCATCGACCCGGACTCCATGTACATCGTCGGCACCTCGGAGAAGGTCTTCCCGATGGTCGACGCGCTGGTGTCCGCCTCTGTCGGTCCCACCTCCTTGGTCTCGCTGCCCTCCGGGGTGGCGTTCAACGCCTTGACCATCTCATCCGCGGTCTGGAAGCGGTGCCTGGGATTCCTGGCCATGGCCTTGGCGATGAGCTCCTCGAGCTCCGGGGAGAAGCTCTGGTCATCCGTCCGCTCGGTGAGGCTGGGTCTCGGGGCGTCCCGATGCATCCGCACCACTTCGACGAAGTCGTCGCTGATGAAGGGCTTCTCACCAGCGAGCATCTCGAAGAGGATGATGCCGATGGAGTAGAGATCCGCGCGCTCGTCCACCACCTTGCCGCGGGACTGCTCGGGCGCCATGTAGTTGGGGGTGCCGGCGATGATGGAGGGCGACGAGAGCTTGATCCCTCCCCCGTCGAGGAGCTTGGCCAGGCCGAAGTCGAAGATCCGGACGTGCTCCCCCATCCCCACGGCCTCGGACAGCATGACGTTCTCCGGTTTCATGTCCCGGTGGATGATGCCGTGGGCGTGGGCGTGGGAGATCCCGGCCAGTATCTGACGGGCGAGAGAGATGGCGCGGGGCACGGAGATCCGCTCCTCCTTGAGCAGCGCCTTGAGGGTCTTGCCCTTGACGAAATCCATGACGATATAGGGCGCGCCCTCGACGCCGAAGTCGATGACCGACACGCAGTAGGGGTGGGTGAGCTTGCTCATGGCCTTGGCCTCGGCCTCGAACCGCCCGATGAACTTCGGGTACTGGAGCATCACCTCCTGGAGGAACTTGATGGCCACGGGCCGCCCGAGCTCCAGCCGCTCCCCGCGATAGACCACCGCCATCCCGCCCGCGCCGATACGCTCGATAATTTTATATCGAGCGTTGAGAACGGTCCCGATGCGTGGGTCTTCTGAGTTCATCTCTATCATGCTAATTCAAACCATCCGCCCGTCCATCCATACCGACAGATGTATTACCACAGCCGCATTGGGGAAACCAAGGCTTGAGTCATCTGGATTCCAACCCTATACTGAGGGCCTGTCGGGTTTACACAACGAAAGCAGAAGAAAAGGGAGAAGGACCATGAAAGTACTGTATCCAACGCTGATATTGGCGCTCGGGGTGTTGATCGCCCCTTCGGTCTGGGCTCAGGACGACGAGTCCTTTTTGGCGGGTCCGGAGGAGGCCCAGACGGGTGAGGGGGAGGCGGCTGACGAGGGAGACGCGGCTGACGAGGGAGACGCGGAATCTGATGAGGACGAGGCGTTCTTGGAGGACAAGGAGAAGGAGGAGATCGCCGCTCCTGAGAAGCAGAAGGACCAGGACCTCCACGAGGACGAGGACGAGAAATTCTACTCCGTGGGGGTTCGGCTCCGCTGGATCATGATCCCCGAGTGGTTCGTCGCCATGTTCGGCATCGATACGAAACAGGATCCCAAGTACCGGCGGTCGCTGCCCCTGGTCAGCAACGTGGGGGTGGGCCCCGAGTTCATCTACCGCCGGGGCGGCTTCGATATCACCGCGGCCATCTGGTACGTTGGCCTCGGCTGGGATCCCATCCTGATGAAGGGCGACGGGGAGAACGAGAACAGCTGGGAGGTCATCGAGAACGATATGCGCGGCATTATGTTCACCGCTGACTTCATCTGGAGCACGGATATCTTCGACTGGTTCGCCATCACCTACGGCGCGGGGCTCGGCATGGGGGTGCGGTGGGGGGACGTGACCGAGACCGAGGCCCGGCTCGATGTCGGCCACGAGTACGAGAAGTGTGACGAGTGGGACCCTGCGATTTATGGTTGTGATGATGTAGAAGATGACGGGAGCCAGGATGGCGAGTTCAACAAGACCTTCGACAAATTCCACGTCTATCCCTGGATCGAGTTCCTCGTCGGGATGCGCTTCAAGCCCCATCGACACGTGGCCATCCATGTGGACGGCGGCTTCAGCGTGGGCTTCCAGGTCGGGACCCGCGTCGGGTATATCTTCTAAATCCCTGTCTTCGGTGCCGGACGGCGCTGCCTCACTCTGTCGGACCGTCAGGCCAGTCCCGGGCGCAGCGGAAGCCCGCCATGATCATTCGAAACCGTCCCGGGTGGTGGACCCGGTTGCTGCTCCGAAGCCCCCAGGGGAAGTAGTTGAAGGCGCCGCCGCGGAGCACGTGCTCGCACTCGTCGGGGATGGGGTTGGTGCCGGTGAACCCCTGTTTTCCCTTGCGTTTCAGCTCCCGTAGGGCGGCGAGGATCTGCTCGCAGTCCCCCGGGATCCCCTGGCCGGCGGTCTCCCTCGTATAGGCGTAGGGATCGTAGTTGTCGTGCACCCACTCCCAGACATTGCCCCCCAAATCCAGGTGGCCGTAAGGGCCTTTCCCCTCGGGCAGGCTCCCCACCGGTTTCGTGACCTTGCTCCGAAACACGGCCCGGGTCTCGTCCGGGAGGTCGTCCCCCCAGGGAAAGAGCCGACCGTCGCTGCCCCGGGCGGCCCGCTCCCACTCCGCCTCCCGCGGCAGCCGCTTGCCGACAAAGGCGCAGTACTTCTCCGCGTCCTCGTGGGAGACGCCGGAGACCGGGTGGGCCGGGAGGCGGAACGCCTCGAGGGGGGCGAAGCCGCTCTTGACCGTATCCAGATGGGCAGGGCGCCGGCACTTCCCCGCGGCCACGCAATCCGCGTAGGCGCCGTTGGTGACTTCGGTCCGATCGAGGAGGAACGGGGCCACCGCCACCGGGTGGGCCGGCTGCTCGTCCGGGATGCCCCGATCGCTCAGCCCCATCTCGAACCGTCCGCCAGGCACCCCGATCATCTCCTCGGGGATCAGCGTCGCGGGTCGGGGCGCTTCCCTTTTCGGGGGGGCTTCGGCGATCGCCGCCGGCTTTCGGACGGGCTTCGAGGGAGGGGGATCGCTGTCGGGCCTCTCGGCCTTGCACGCCGCGGCGACAGCGAGCGACAGAAAACAACACGCGATGTGCTTCCCGGCCCGTGACATGGCTCAGTGGATGTAACCGAGGGCCTTCAGCGCCTCGACGTTCATCTCGTTCAACACATTCTTGGGGGCGTCGAAGGCGATGTTGGAGTAGGCCTTCCACATCGCGGTCATGTCCTTGTGCATCTTCTCGGCGCGCTTCTCCTCGGCTGGCAGGCGGTTGTCCAGCTCCGCGGGATCCGACGCCAGGTCGAAGAGGTACTTTTTGTTCTTGGTCTTCGTATAGTCGTGCTTGAGATCGATGTACTTGCGGCGCCCGTCGTAGAGCCCTTTCATGAGGCCCCGGCCCTTCCACGCCAAATGGAGCAGCAGCTCCCGGTCGTCGAATCGCTCACGGTCGCCCTTCTTTTCCCGCTTCCCCATGGACGCCCCGAGAACGGGCATCAGGGAGAGTCCGTCGATGCGGTGCTCGATGGGGATGTTCATGATGTCGGTGATCGTGGGGTAGAGGTCCATCAGCGAGACGAACGCGTCGGATCGCGCCGACTCCCGCTGTTTCGGAAGCTTGACGATCATGGGAACGTGGATGACCTCCTCATACAGCGTATACGCGTGGGCGAACCCCCCGTGCTCGAAGAGCTCCTCCCCGTGATCCGCGGTGAAGATGACGAGGGTGTTGTCCCAGAGTCCCTTGCGGATGAGGGTGTCGAAAAGCCGTGCCACCTGGTCGGTGGAGTAGCGGACACTCGCGTCGTACTGCTGCCCGAGGCTTTTGAGGTAGGGCTTGGTGACGTCCTTGCGCCGCTCGACCTTGCCCTTCCACATGATGTCCCGCATGATGGCGCCGTAGTACTTGAACCCCTTGGCCGGTCCCCGCTTGAACAGATCCCGCCGGTGCGCCTCGGGGACCTTGTAGGGGCCGTGGCAGTTCATCGGCTGTAGATACATGAAGAAGGGCTTGCGCTCGTCGTAGCCCTCCAGCCAGTCATGGGCGCTCCCGATCATCTCGGAGATGTCCGGGTAGGCCATCACGTCTCCGTCGTAATCGAGAAAGGTGTCGAACCCCTGATTGTACCCATGCTTGTTGGTGATGTGGATGTTGTAGGAGAACCCGGCGGTGGCGTACCCCGCCTTCTTGAGGAGCTCGGCGATGGTGACGATGTCGGGGTTCAGGGTCGCCCCCTGCTCCACGGCTTTGTGGCGCGCCGGGTGGAGGCTCGTGAGCAGGGAGGTGGTGGACGGGATGGTCCACGAGCTCGTGCCGTAGGCCCGCTCGAAGACGGTCGCCTGGGAAGTGAGGCGATCGAGGGCCGGGCTGGTGGCGACGGGGTGGCCGTACTGGGAGAGACGATCCGCCCGGAGGGTGTCGACCACCACCATCAACACGCTGGGCCGGCCGGTCCGATGCCCCTGGTACAAGAGCCTTCGGGAGAGCTTCCCGCTCATCAGGACGTCGAGGAGGAGGAGCCCGACGGCGACCGTCACCAGCGCGATCAACGCCAGGAAGACCGCCTTTCTCGTTTGCGTCGAAGAGTTCATGGTTGACTACTTAAACTGGGAAGGTCGGTGGGTTCAACCGAAAAGTCCAGGCGCCGTGGACCTCGGCCGGACCCGTCACTCCACCGTGACGGTCTTCGCGAGGTTCCGCGGCTGATCCACATCGGTGCCCTTGAAGTCCGCCACGTGATACGCCAAGAGCTGCAGCGGCACGATGGAGATGAGGGGCGAGAGGGCCTCCATGCAGGGGGGGATATCGATGCGCTGGAGGTCGATGGAGTCGGCGGCGGAGGCGCCCTTGGTCGCCACGGCGATGACCTTCCCGCCCCGCGCCAGGGCCTCCTGAACGTTGCCCAGGATGCGCTCGAAGGAGTTGTCGTTGGGCATGATCACCACCACCGGCATCTTCTCGTCGATGAGGGCGATGGGGCCGTGCTTCATCTCCCCCGCGGCGTAACCCTCGGCGTGAATATACGATATCTCCTTGAGCTTGAGCGCCCCCTCCAGGGCGATGGGGAACGACAGGTTCCGGCCGAGGAACAGTACGTTGCTGGACTTTGCCAGGACCTGGGCGATCTCCTTGACCTTCTGATCCTGCTCCAGCACCTCCCGGATCATCGCGGGGACCTCGAGGAGCCCGGTCAGCATCTCCACCGCCCGGTCCGCGCTGAGGGTGGAGCGGCGCCTTCCGAGGAACACCGCGAGCTGGAACAGGGCCGTGAGCTGCGCGGTGAAGCACTTGGTGGAGGCCACGCCGATCTCCGGTCCCGCGTGGGTGTAGAGGGCCCCGTCCGAGGCCCGGGGGATCGCCGAGTCGAGCACGTTGGCCACCGCCAGCACCCGAGCGGCCCCGGCCTTGGCGACCTTGACCGCTTCGAGGGTGTCCAGGGTCTCGCCGGACTGGGACACCGCGACGATGAGGTCGTTGGGATCCACGAGGGGATTCCTTGCCCGGTACTCGCTGGCCAGCTCCACCTCCGCGGGCACCTGCGCCAGCGACTCGATCCAGTATTTGCCCACGAGGGCCGCGTGGTACGAGGTGCCGCAGGCCAGGAGCACCACCCGCTGGATTCGGCGGGCGGTGGACTCGTTGAGCCCGATGAGCTCGGCCTCCACGTCACCGGCGGGCAGGGAGACCCGCCCCCGGACCGTGTCCTCCACCACCCGGGGTTGCTCGTAGATCTCCTTGAGCATGAAGTGCTTGAAACCGCTCTTCTCCGCCTGCACCGGGCTCCAGGTGATGGTCTTGTAATCACGGCTGACCGGCGTCCCGTCGAGGGTCTCGATGGCGGCGCCGTCCGTGGTGATGGAGGCGATCTCCCCTTCGTCGAGGAACACCATCTTATTGGTGTGCTCGAGGATGGCGGGGATATCCGAGGCGGCGAACATCTCGTCGTCGCCGATGCCGATAACGAGCGGGGAGGCATTCTTGGCCACCACGATGCGGTTCGGGTTCGAGAGGGCGATGACAGCGATGGCATAGGAGCCCCGCACCTGCTTCAAGGCCTTTCGTACGGCTTCGACAAGATCGACGTTCTCTCCGGTTTCTCGGGAGATCAGGTGGGCCAGAATTTCGGTGTCGGTCTCCGATGAGAAGGTCGCGCCGTCCTTCTTGAGCTCCCTGTGGAGCTCGAGGTGGTTCTCGAGGATTCCATTGTGGACCACCGCCACCCCGTCCACGATGTGGGGATGGGCGTTGGTCTCGGAGGGCTTACCGTGGGTGGCCCAACGGGTGTGGCCGATGCCCATGGTCCCGTTGAGCGGTGTGGCCTCCAGCGCGGCGCCGAGCTTGACCAGCTTGCCCTCGGTGCGCACCGCCCGAATCTTTCCTGCGTCATGTACCGCGATACCCGCTGAATCGTACCCCCGATATTCCAGCTTCTGAAGCGCTTGCAAAATGATATCCGCGCACGGTTTCGAACCGACGTAACATACAATTCCACACATGATTCACCTCAATTTCAATCTCGACAGTTGGCAGATATACAACTTTTTCGAATTCGACAAAATTATTTAAAAACAAATTTGATATACACGATAATTGATTAATGATAAAAAGGTTTGCTTAGCTTTTTACTGTTTTTGGTTTAACGCAAAACCCCGCATCACAATACAAGAAAACCGAGATCGGGGGATCGGGAGCCCCAAACGGAGGAGAATCATGTCACGAGATACAGTTACGATTCGCGATAACCGAACCGGAAAAGAAGTGGAGATGCCCATCTTGAACGGCACCTGCGGGCCGCCAGTCGTGGATATTCGAACTTTGTACAAAGAATTCGGTATGTTCACTTTGGATCCGGGATTCAAGTCCACCGCGTCCTGTACGAGCACCATTACCTTCATTGATGGAGAGAATGGGATCCTCGAGCACCGGGGATACCCAATCGACCAGCTGGCGGAGAAGAGCACCTTCCTCGAGGTCTGCTATCTCCTGATGAACGGCGAGCTTCCGACAAAGGCTCAGTTCGAGGAGTATCAGAACATCGTGATGGAGCACACGATGGTTCATGAGCAGCTTATCAATTTTTTCAAAGGATATCGTAGGGATGCCCACCCGATGGCCATCATGGTGGGGTGCGTCGGCGCGCTGTCCGCCTTCTTCCATGATTCTCTGGACATCCATGACCCGCGACACCGGGAGGTCTCGGCCTTTCGCCTGATCGCCAAGATCCCGACCATCGCCGCGGCGTCGTACAAGTACGCCATGGGGCAGCCCTTCGTTTATCCCCGCAATGATTTCAGCTACGCCAAGAACTTCCTTCGGATGCTGTTCAAGGTCCCCACGAAGAAGTTCGAGATGTCGGATATCCTGGTCCGGGCGATGGACAAAATTCTCATCCTTCATGCGGATCACGAGCAGAACGCGTCCACCTCCACGGTGCGGATGGCGGGATCCTCTCAAGCCAACCCGTTCGCCGCGATCTCCGCGGGGATCAGCGCCCTCTGGGGGCCGGCTCACGGCGGTGCCAACGAAGCGGTGCTCCGGATGCTCCTCGAGATCGGCAGCGTCGATCGGATCGGCCAGTATCTGAAGAAGGCGAAGGATCCGAACGATCCGTTCCGGCTCATGGGGTTCGGCCACCGGGTGTACAAGAACTACGATCCGCGGGCCAAGGTGCTCAAGGGAGCGGCCCACGAGGTGCTGGCCGAAGTGGGACGGGCGGACGATCCCCTGTTCAAGCTGGCGCGGGAGCTCGAGCGCATCGCCCAGGAGGACGAATATTTCGTCGAGAAGAAGCTCTACCCCAACGTGGACTTCTATTCCGGCATTATCCTCTCAGCCATCGGCATCCCCCTCAACATGTTTACGGTGATCTTTGCCGTGGCCCGCAACGTGGGCTGGGTCAGCCAGTGGATGGAGATGGTCGCGGGAAAGGAGACCATCAGCCGGCCCCGGCAGCTCTACACCGGTCCCGCCCACCGGAACTATATTCCGATCGAGGAGCGGTAGCGCCCTACTCGTCCGGCTCAGCCCTCCCGTGCAATAAATCGATAATCATCTGTCGGCATCGGCCCGCCAGGTCCCCTGCGTCCTTCAATTTCAACCCGGAGGTCTCCACCGGGGCGCCGATCAGCACCTCTTCTTTCCCCGGTCGGATGCGCCAGTCTCCCCGTCGGGAGACGCTGCGGCCTCCCCGAATGGCCAGGGGTACCACCGGGACGCCGGCCTTGATCGCCAGCCGGAAGGCGCCGGGAAAGAAGGGGCCGAGGCTGCCGTCGAGGGTGCGGGAGCCTTCGGGGAGGACGGTGACCGACTCTCCGGCCTGTAGCATTTGAGCGGCGCGCTTCAACCCCCGGGCCGTGGCTCGCGGATCATCCGGATCCACCGGAATCTGTCCCGCCGCCGTGATGAGCGGGCCGATCAACGGCCACGAGAAGTGGTCGATGTGCTCCAGGGCGCGAGTAAACTGGGGGACAGCCTGGTAGATGGCGAACATGTCGAAAATATTGACGTGATTCGCCACATAGACATACGGCTTCGACCGATCGACGGACGCTCCTCCGCGAACCTCGATGCGAACGCCCGTCAGCTTGGGAATGGCACGGCTCATCGTCTTCAGAATGCGATCCGTTCGCCGCAGATCCGTGGTTCGGGCGAGGAGCCTCACCACCAGAGACCAGAACGCCAGGTGCGGCACACCGATACTCCATAGGAGGGCGGAGCGCGCGGAATCCTTCAGACCGAAGGGGGGCTGGGGTGCGGGATCTCCGGGAAACTCCGGAGAATCGGCATCGATTTCAGGGGTCATCGTCATACCTCCTCCGGTACTCTGGCGCATGACACCTCGTCAAGGTATTTGTAATTCATCTACTATTTGAGTGAGCGTGAAATACAATACATGTATGGTAACGAAATATGTTGTTAGGCCATGTCTTATCTGCTAATGTCTTCCCTGTTGAAGGGTAACATAAATGTATCACGAAAAACACGTGTGTACATGGTCGGGACAGCGCACTTTCCGACACGGGGACTGTACATATGAGAATTAAACAACTCGATATATCCGGTTTCAAGTCTTTTTGCGATCCGGTGCGAGTCAAGCTGGACTCTTCCGTCACCGCGGTCGTGGGACCGAACGGATGCGGCAAGAGCAATATCGTGGACGCGCTCCGATGGACCCTGGGGGAGACCTCCGCCAAGGCCCTCCGGGGCTCGGCCATGGAGGACGTCATCTTCAACGGCTCGGAGAACCGGGGACCGAAATCGATGGCGGAGGTGACCATTACCTTCGACAACACTGACGGCCTCTCCCATCCCTCCTATATCGACTTCACCGAGGTTTCGGTGACGAGGCGGCTCCACCGGGACGGTACCAGCGAATACCTCATCAACAAGGTGCCCTGCCGTAAAAAGGATATCACCGATCTCTTCCTCGGCACCGGCGGCGGCGCCAGGGCCTACTCCATTGTCGAGCAGGGACGCATCGGGCTCATCGTCAGCGCCCGCTCCGAGGACCGACGCCTGATGATCGAGGAGGCCGCCGGCATTACCAAGTACAAGTCGGCCCGCCGGACCTCCGAGCGCAAGATGGATCAGACCCGGCAGAATCTGCTGCGGGTCTCAGACATCACCGCCGAGATGGAACGGAACCTGGCCAGCCTGAACCGCCAGGCCAAGAAGGCGGAGCGGTACAAGCAGTACCGGGAGGAGCAGACCGACCTGGAGCTCCACGTGGCGAGTCATCAGTACCTCAAGCTCCGGGCGGAGACCATGGCCCTCCACGCCATGTATGAGCAGAAGGAGCAGGCGTTGGACGAGGCCAAGGGCAAGGTGGCCACCGCCGAGGCCCGGGTGCAGAGCCTGCGCCTGGAGGCGGACTCGGTGAAGGCCCTGCTGGATGAGCAGACCGCCCAGGGGTACGAGATCGACAGCAACCTCTCCGTCCAGGAGACCGAGATTCGGCACCTGCTGGACAATATCAAGCGGTGCGAGCTCGAGCAGGAGAGCCTCAAGGAACAGCTGCGAAGCGCCGAGGTGCAGGGGCAGCAGTTCATCGAGGAGAAGAGCCTCATCGAGAGCCAGATGGAACGGGTGGTTCGGGAGCGGGAGGCGGCGCAGGTCCGGTTCGGGGAGCTGACTGCGGAGACCGCCGAGGCTCGCGAGCGGCTCGAGACCCTCGGGGAGGCGCACGACGAGAAGCGGGATGAGATCAGCCGGTCCCGGTCGCTGCTCGCGGCGTCCGATACGGCCATCGAGAACCTGGCCCGCCGCATAGATGAAATCGACGCCCGCCTCGAGGCGGTCCACGAGGAGCGGGAGGCGCTGGAGCGGGAGGCCGAGGCCCTCAGTGAAAAGGCCGAGGCCCTCAGCGCCGAGACCGCCGCGGTAACGGCCCGCCTGGAAGAGGCCCGCGCCACCGAGGAGCGAGAGCGCAACGCCTACATCCTCCTCAAGGAGCAGGTCGAGGCGTGTGACACCGAGCGGGCGCAGACCAACGAGATGCTCCAGAAGAAGCGCTCCAGGAAGCAGTCTCTGGAGGAGCTGATTCAAGGGTTGGAGGGCCACGACAGCGCGGTCCGGGAGGCCGTTCAACTCCTCGAAAAGGAGGGTGAGGACCTCGTCACCGGGCTCATCGTGGAGGCCGTCGCCAGCGAGGAGCAGTACGAGCAGGCCGTGGCAGCCGCCTTCGGCGATCGCCTCCAGGCGTTGATGGTCAAGGATCGGCCGTCGGGGCTGAGGGTCCTCGAGATGCTCAAGGAGCGGGACATGGCCCGGGTCGCGGTGGCCGCGCCCTGCCAGTTCGCTGACGGAAAAGAGGCGCGGCGGATCACGGATCCGAGGGTCCTGGGACCGCTTACGGAGTTCGTGCGATGCGACAGCGCGGTGGAGTCCCTCGTGGGGAAGATCCTCCGCAACGTTTTCCTGGTGTCGACGCTGGAAGAGGCCGAGACGCTCTATGGCGAGCACGGCGGAAAGGTCGCCTTCGTCACCCTGGACGGTCAGCTCCTCGAGGCCGGCGGCGTGATGCGCGGCGGCCGGGCCAAGACCGTCGGGGCGACCCTGCTCGCCCAGCAGCGGGAGATCCGGAAGCTCACCGAGGAGGTCGCCACCCTCGAGGCGGAGCATGCCGCTCTGGATCGCCGCTTCCACGCCCTGAAAGATGAGCTCCACGCCAAGAACGAAGCCAGCGAGGCCGCCCGCGCCCAGGCCCAGAGCGAGGAGATCGCCCTCGCGGAAATACGGAAGGACAGCTCGCGACTCACGGATGACACCGCCGCCATCGGGCGGCGGCGGGACGCCCTGGAGCGGGAGATCGCCCACCAGAACGAGATGCTCGTCCAGGCCCGGACCGATCGGGAGCACGCCGTGAGAGAGGCCGAGGCCGCCCGCGCCCGCATCGAGGCCGTCGAGCGGGAGCTCCACGCGGGGTACGGCGAGATCGAGGCCTGCCGCAGAGAGGTGGATCGCCTCACCGCGGCCGCGTCGGATGTGCGGGTTCAGAAGGCTTCCCTGGATCAGCAGTGGGAGAGCGCCATCCAGCGGACCGACCAGCTCGGCCACCTGTCCCGGGAGCTCGGCGAGCGCACTGAAATCCTCGAGGAACGGGAACGTACGACCTACCAATCCCTCGGAAAGGCGGCGGGGGAGGTGGTCCGCCGACGGGAAGCGCTGGCGGCGCACCTCGAAGTCTCCGAGAAGGTCCGCGCCGAGATCGCCGAGCTCCGGCGCAGAGTGGACGCCGCCGGGCTCCAGGTCACCGAGGCCGAGGCCGGAGTGAAGGCGGATCGCGTAGTGGTGGATGCCATCGCCCAGCAGGTCTCCGATATGGAGATGAAGAAGCGGGAGGCGGTGCTGAGCATCGGTCATCTCCTCGAGCAGGTGGACGAGCGCAACAACTGCAATCTCCTTCGGGTAATCGGGGACTTCCATATGCGCGACGAGCCGGGTGCCGACGTGTTCTCACGTGTGGAGGAGCTGCGCAAGCTCATCAACCGGATGGGCCCCATCAACCTCGCGGCCATCGACGAATTCAAGGCCGAGAGCGAGCGGTATGAGCAGCTCGCCGGACAGAAAGCGGATCTCGAGCAGGCCCTCGAGGATCTCGAGCGGGCCATCGCCAAGATGGATCGGGATTCCAAGCGGCGCTTCAAGGAGACCTTCGAGGAGGTCAACGCGCGGTTCAAGGAGATCTTCCCCAGGTTGTTCAAGGGCGGTTCGGCCTATTTAAAGCTCACCGATCCCGACGACATGCTGCTGACCGGCGTGGAGATAATTGCCCAGCCTCCTGGCAAGCGGGTGGGCAGCAACGAGCTCCTCTCCGGCGGCGAGAAGGCCCTCACCGCAGTGAGCTTGCTCTTCGCCATTTTCCTGCACCGTCCGAGCCCGTTCTGTATCCTCGATGAGGTGGACGCCCCCCTCGATGAGGCGAACATCGCCCGGTTCGTGGACATGGTGCACGAGATGACCGACCGGTCCCAGTTCATCATCATCACCCACTCCAAGATCACCATGGAGAAGAGTGACGCCCTCTACGGCATCACCATGGAGGAGCCTGGCATCTCCAAGCTGGTCTCCGTCAAGCTCACCAAGACGAAGCGTCGGATCCTCCAGGATCCGTCCGAGCCGGTGATGGCGCAGGCTTAGGCTAGGCTAGCCCCTTTCAACCGTGTGGCTGAAAGGACACCAGAACTGATTGGGGGATCAATGGTCCCCGGCAATGAGGCGATCCCTCAGACTGGTTCGCGGTACCCCCAGAGCACGTGCGGCGGAGGCGACATTGTTGTCATGGGATTCCAGAAACCGGATGAGCTGCTCTCTAGGAACGCGGTTCAGACGGACCTGGGGTTTCGCGGTCGCCTTCGAGGCGATATTGAAGTGCTTCCCGGTGAGGGTGAGTTTGTCTGTCAGGGCCAAGGCGCGGTAGAGCACATTGCGCAGCTCCCGGACATTGCCGGGCCAGGCATAGCCCGACAGCTTGACCAGCGCGTCCTCGGAGAGCCGCCGATCGCCGAACTCTCCCCGGAGCTCCTCCATGAAGTGATTCGCGAGGGGGGCCACATCCTCGCGCCGCTGCCGTAGGGGGGTGGTGGAGAGGGTCAGTGTGGTGATGCGGTGATATAAATCCAGGCGGAAGCGGCTCTTTTTGACTTGCTTGGCGAGGTTCCGGTTGGTCGCGGCGACCAGGCGGAAGTCCACCGATACCGCCTCTCCGGCGCCGATACGACAGACCCGCTTGTCTTCCAGCACGCGAAGCAGGGACGCCTGCTGGGGGAGCGGCAGCTCCCCGATTTCATCCAGGAACACGGTGCCGCCGTCGGCGAGCTCGAAAACCCCCTGACGTTGGGCACCCGCTCCGGTGAACGCCCCCTTCTCATGACCGAACAGGGTGTCCTCCAGGAGAGACTCGGTGAGCCCCCCGCAGTTCACCGCCACGAACGGCCCCCGCCATCGGTTGGAGAGATCATGAAGGCCCCGCGCCACCAGCTCCTTGCCCGTGCCGCTCTCGCCGGTGACGAGCACCGGACCGCTGAGGGGGGCCATCCGTTCGGTCTCCGCGCAAAGCAGTCGCATGGCCGGCGAGATGCCCGCCCAGTGAAGCGTCGGCGCGCCCGGATCGGAATGGGGCCCCCGTATCTGCTCGAGGGCCACCGAGAAGGCGCCGAGGGATATCCGCGTCCCCGCCCCCATCTCACAGAGTATCGGCTCCGAATCCCCCAGCAACCGAGCCCGCCATCCCTCCTTCTCTCGAAACACTATGAGGTGGCGCTCCGCCACCCCCTCTCCCACGAGCACCAGGTCGTTCGCCGGGGCAGAGCCGATCGAAAAAGATCCCTTGAGCAGAGAATGCTGGGTCACCGGGGTCCCCCTGTGATAGAGCGTGATCATTTCCATGTCGTTCCTCCTCGACCCCCTCTATCGGACCGCTTCGGGAAAAAGTTGCCAAAAAAAATGCATTAAAAGGAATTCGCTGAGAGGGACGGACCACTTCGTTTCAGGGAGTCTCTGTCCTGACGCTTCGGACCGAGCCCTCCGAAAGCAGCTCGCCGAGCCAATCGATGAGGCGCGTCCCTTGCGCGTCGATCGTGTAGAGCTGTTCTCGGGGCAGGATGCAGTGCTGATCCCCTTCGGCCACGAAGGCGGCGAAGTTGTCAGTATGGTCTTCGATGGCCTCGAGAGAGGCCAGCATCAGCCGGGTCCACTCCGCGGCGTCTCCCCCTCCCATGAGCTCCAGGTAGTAGGACTGGACCTCGTCATCCGCGAAATTGAACTGGGACATATAGTTGTTTGGGTAGAAGCCCGCGATGTCGATGTACATCGTGTCCAGGCCTGACGGATCGAACCCCGGGATCCAGTCCGGGTAGGCCTGGCCGGCGTTCCAGAGTAAGAACCCCCTTTGGAAGAAATCCTCAGTGATGACCCCGGCGTTCGAGTCGCCGAACTGGATGACCCGCGTTTTGGGATAGTGTTGCATGAGGTGGGCGGACCAGAGAGCCGACCCCAGGGATCCCGCGCTGCATCCGGTGGCGACAATCTGATCGGGATCCGGGAAGCTCCGGTAGACCCACTCGAGGACCGCCCGGACGTTCACCGCGCCCCGGTGCTCGATCTGAAGATCGCCGTATTCCGCAGTGACGTCCCCCCAATGGACATCGCCGGTGCAGTAGGGGATGATGACATGGTGCCAGTCTTTGAACGGATTCTCCTCCCGATCCCGGTTGTAGATGCCGTCAAGCCGTCCGAAGCCGTCGAGGAAGCCGTCGTCGATGGCCTCCCGATACGGCGCCACCGAGTCGGTGAAGATACCGAGGTCGGTGCCGCAGGTGGTTTCGTCCCAGCAGGCGCCGCCCCCCATGAAATCCACCACCACCTTGTTCACCGTGCCGGGGTGGACGAAGAAGGCGAACGGCGTCCCCCGGGCGCACACGGTGTCGCCCCCCGGTTGAAGCTCGTTCCAACCGTCCTCCAGGTCGTCCGGCCCAGGCAGGCCGTCGTCACCGCCGGACAGAGTATCATCTCCGGTGTCCTCTCCAGCAATGTTACCGGCCTGCTCGCATCCCACGGAAAGCAGCGCTCCGAGGCATACCGAGATTGAGCGCATCCATCGATCCTCTATCATAGCGATCTCCTCGTCTCTTCAGCACTCCCAAAGGCTTCATACCACAACACACTAACACATGTCCTCCAGCGGCGTCTTGGTACCAGGTTTCCTGGCGAGAATACCGGCTCAAGCCTTTGGCTGAATCATCGGATGGCCTTTGCCTTGGATTCGTACTTGGAGGGACATTTGGTGAGGATCTCGCTCGCATTGAAGATCCCCCCACGGGGGTTGTAGACGCCGTGAACGACGAGCTCCTGTCCCTCCTTCATCGTATCCGGCAACACCCCCCGGTAGGCCACATCCAGGGCCTGATGCCGCTTCTCCAGCTGAAACCGGAACTCATCAGTCCCCGGCTTGTTACGAACCGACTGCGGTACCAGGATGCCATTGATGCGGACGGGCTGGGTCTCGAAACGGGCCGGATCGGCCAGGAGCTCGTCAACGGTCTTGTAGTAGATGACGGTGTCGTCGAGTCCCCACACCAAGAGGTAGATCACCTGACCGACCAGCCAGGCGACAACAATGAGGATAAGGGCGGTTCGCTTTCGCTTCATCGGTTTGGGAGTGTAACCAAAAAAGAAAGGCGGCGCCAGGTCCGACGCGCGGGAGGAACCGAATTCTACGATCTACCAGGTGCAGCTCGGCTCGGTGGGGGGGAATCCGAAATCGGTGAAGTCATCCTGAGGATACGTGGCGTAGTAGTCTCCTGTTTCGAACACGTCAATTCCATTGAAGGGAAGGAGGTTACATCGGCGGAGGGTCATGTCCGCCCAGGGGGATCCGTCCGGCCGGACCGCCAGGGTTCCGAAGGCGTCAATCACCTCCTGATCCCGAATGAGCGCCAAGCGGTCGTCCCCGCTGAAGTTGGCGACGCCGGAGAGGAGATCACACTCTGGGATGGCGTCAGCGCTGGTGTGACAGACGGTCGCCACATCGCCGGATGCCAGGGTGCCCTCCAGCTCGAGAGTCGTACTGCATTCCGTGTTGTCGTTGGAGACGAGGCAAAGGGAGTAGTCCGTGAGATCCACCGCTTCCGCACCACAGTTGTAAAGTTCCACCCCTTTGTTCCGGGAGGAGCCTTCCACAACCTCCGAAATGATGACACAGCCGACCTCCCTTTCCACGGTATCATTTACAGAATCGGTGTCCAAGTCCGCATCCCCGTCACTGTCCGTGTCCGCATCACTATCCGCGTCCATGTCGCTATCCGCGTCCATGTCGCTATCCGTGTCCCCATCACTATCCGTGTCCCCATCCCCATCGCTATCCGTGTCTGCGTCCGCATCTCCGTCACCGATATCAAGGTCTGTGTCGGATGCCTCCAAGCACGTACAGACACAAGTGCAGTTCTCTGTATCTGTCGGTTCCGGAGTCGTTATACCGGTGCCGGTATCGATACCCCTCACCTCGGTATCCGGGGGATGACCGGTACCGGTGTCGTTTTCGACCTGCGTCTCGGTGTCCGTATCATCCGAGTCGAGATGGAAATTACTTCCGTCCACGATATCTCGTATGAAATCGTAGTTTTCGATATCACACCCCATCACTGACAGGGCGAGGACAAGGCTCAGCGCCGCTGCCGGACCGTGGCTTCTCTTGTTTGGAATAGTCCCATAGCGTCTTCTTGTTGTTTCCGACATACAATCTCCTTTGGTTGTGATCGGGAGGGGGCCGATCGGTTTCACCTCCCCCATCACTCGGACAAAAGCGTCAGAAAGTTTCCAATTCGACCGGTTAAAATGCGCTCTTCTTGATAAAAGGTTCAGAAAGATTAAAATATTTGGTCCGTTTTTTTGGGGGTGTGGGTCCTCTGATTCCTTGGTTCTTGGATTTCGAGGACGAACCCGGTAGAGTCGTCCGCCAGGAGATGCCATGGCGAGAAGAGTCATTAAAATCGCGCGCGACAAGAGCCTCCGGCCGGAGGGTACGGAGGGGCTCAGCATCGACTATCGGCGCGTGCTCAACCCGGAGCAGCTGGAAGCGGTGACAACGATTCGCGGGCCGCTGCTCATTATCGCCGGTGCGGGATCGGGCAAGACTCGGGTGATCACCTACCGCACCGCCTACCTGGCGGAGCGGGGGGTGCCGCCGGAGCGGATCGCTTTGCTCACATTCACCCGGCGGGCGGCCCACGAGATGCTCGCCCGGGCCGAGGCCCTCTCCGGAATCAACCTCCGGGGGGTCGGCGGCGGCACGTTCCACTCCTTCGCCAACAATATGCTGCACCGGTACGGTAAGCACGTGGGCCTCGACCGGAACTTCACGGTGCTCGACCAGTCGGACAGCGAGGACGCGGTCAAGGTGGTGCGGGACCAGCTCGGGCTGGCGTCGGAGAACCGCCGGTTCCCCAAGAAGGGGACGCTCCTCGCCATCATCTCCAAGGCGCGGAACAAGGGGATGACCCTCCAGGATATCGTGGAGAGCGACTTCTCCCACTTCGCGGATGACTTAGACGGCATCGAGCAGGTGGCCAAGGGGTACCGGGAGCTGAAGGTCCTCCGGCACCTCGTGGACTTCGACGACCTACTCTTCTACCTCCAGGCGTTGCTTCAGAGTGACAGGGGCAAGGAGATCGCGAACCGCTACAAGTACGTGATGGCGGACGAGTACCAGGACACCAACAAGGTCCAGGCGGAGATTATCCGGCTCCTGTCTCAGGTCCACGGCAACGTGTGCGTGGTGGGGGACGACGCCCAATGCATCTATACCTGGCGGGGCTCGTCTTTCGAGAACATCCTGAAGGTGCAGGAGACCTTTCCGGACGTGAAGGTGGTCAAGCTCGAGAGGAACTACCGGTCCACCCAGCAGATTCTGGACGTCGCCAACCAGGTGATGACCGGCGCCGAGCGCTCCTACACCAAGGTGCTCAGGGCCCAGCGGCCCGCCGGGGAGAAACCGCTGCTCGTGCAGACCGAGTCCGCGGAGGAGCAGGCCGAGTTCATCGCGGGCACGGTGCTGGCGCTCAGGGAGGAGGGGATCGCCCTCGACGATCAGGCCGTGCTCTGTCGCGCAGTGTGGCACTTCCGCGATCTGGAGCTGGAGCTCACCCGTCGGAACATCCCCTATGTCGTGTTCGGCGGGCTCAAGTTCGGTGAGGCGGCCCACGTCAAGGATCTCCTGGCGGTGCTCCGGGTGGGGGTCAACCCGCGGGACGATCTGTCCCTCAAGCGCATCCTCGAGCTCCTCCCCCGGGTGGGGCCCGCTACCAGCGCAAAGATCATCGCCGCGGTGTTCGCCTCGGAGGATCCGTTCGAGACCCTCTGCGTCCCTCCCGTCAACCTGGCGGATCCCGCAAGGCAGCGGTTGATCAAGCTCTCCAGGACCTTGAAGGCCATCGACGCGGCGGACGAGAAGCCCACCAAGCTGGTGGAGCGGGCCAAGAAGTTCTATCTGCCGCTGATGAAGGAACGGTATGACGACCACCCCAAGCGGGAGCCCGATCTAGACCTCATCGAGAGCTTCGCCGGTCCCTACAACAGCCTCCAGTCCTTCCTGTCCGATATGATGCTCACCCCCAACCGGGACCGGGCCCAGGACAATGTGGTGGAGCGGGACGACGAGGACGAGCGACTGGTCCTCTCAACCGTGCACAGCGCCAAGGGGCTCGAGTTCCACACCGTGTTCATGCCCCACCTCGTGGACGGCCTCTTCCCCTCCAGCCGCTCCTTCGGAGACCCCGAGTCCCTCGAGGAGGAGCGCCGCCTCTTCTATGTGGCGGTGACCCGCGCCAAGGAGAACCTCTACCTCCTCCACCCCTCCTTCATCCCCGGTCCCCAGATGTGGGACCCCGGCGGTGGCATCTCCCGCATCAGCCGATACGTGGACCGGGACGTGATGAAGCTGGTGGAGACGGCGGACATCGAGTGGGAGTAGGCTTCCGTTTAGTACCTGAATCTTGCACGGGGGATCGAGCTGAAACGCGCCAAGGTGCGGCAGCAGTGGCTGCACGGGGCGTTTTGCGGATTAAGTCGAGCTACCTGTTCGGTGTATCCGGAAAATGTGAGTACAGACGCTGATGATGTGCATTGGCGCGAGCGACAGCGGTTTCAGCCGATATCCCGTGCAGGATTCAGGTAATAGGAAGCAGAACGCGATGCTTCTACTGTTGGGGGTCCCTCGCGCTCTTGCGATTGTGCAGGTCCCCCAGATTCATTCCCGATTTTTCCGCGTAGGTGAAGGCCTGTCGTAACACATACTCCTTGCCGTCATCCGTGGAGACGCGAATATCGACCTTGGTCGGTTTGCTGGAACTCGGCGTCGTGACGGTGATTTTTTCTGAGCTGTTTACCGCGACGTGGGTGGCCTTGCTATTACCGAAGTAGACCGAGAACCCCATTGAAGTGTCGAACCCGGAGCCATTGATTGACACCGTCTCCCCTCCGCCGATGTTTCCGACCGCTGGTGAGACGTCTTTAATGCCGAATTCCTGATTGCACCCCACAATGATTTGAGCCGCAAGCATGAAAAAGCCAACTAGAATGATTTTCTTCACAGTATTTCCTTCCTTGGTTAGAAACAGGTACCAGATATTCTTTCCGGGTCCAGTTTAATGCCAAAAGCCGACCAATACTAGTACCTTGTCAATTGAGAACTGACGGGTATCCCTCTCCCCCTTTCGCAAAGGGGGCCGGGGGGATATCGTCAGAGCGAGGCGCCCGTTCATTGACGAAATCCCCTAACCCCCTTTTCAAGGGGGAATAAGAAATTGCACCCGTCATTCTGGGGTTGACGGAGCACTCCTCGCCGTGGTCACGGCCTTTCTGTCCGAGGTGCTGCTTCGGATTCTCTACCCGGTTCCCTGGTACGATTACGGCAGCTCCCCCGGTTATCGGTATCTGTTCCGATACGACTCCGAAATCGGTTGGGCGGGCCGACCGGACGCCCCCCGCAATCCCCCCAGATTTCCGAACGCCGGGAGGCTAATGTTCTCCCGACATTGGCCGTTATCCATAATCAGGAAAGCATAGAGAAACATATCAACCTCCTTTGTTGAACGAATGAACCGAAACAGAATCCTTTTACTCCTGTTCTCATCAACCTTCGCGTGTACCGGAATCCCCCGAGATCTCTCGATTCTTTCCGAACCGGAGACCGCGGACTCCCTCGCCTCCCTCGGGGGGCTCGATGCCATTCAGATCGAGTCCCCGGTGGTGCTCGAGGCGATGGCGTTCTGCAGCGGGGAGATTACCAAGTCCCACGAGCATCCGTTCGAGCGGCTCGCCCCGAAGCACGTCCGCTCGTGCATGACGGCGATGCTGCCCAAGGTCAGCCGCTGTGATAGCGGCACGCGAATCGAGGTGAGCATGGAGGTGGTCATCGAGGGGACCGGCGAGGTGTCGAGCGTGCTCCCGGTGGGGCCCAGCGCCCTGTCCGAGGAGGCCTACTGCGTGGCCGAGGTCATCATCCGGGAGGCGCGTTTCCCGAGCTTCACCCGCCACCGGCTCATCGTCCAGTACCCCTTCCGACTGAGCTATTGAGCGCGGCGCGGCCGGGGCGCATCCGTCGTCTCGGTTTTCCGGATCCGAAGGCTACTTGATCTTGGGCGGCGCCCCCGCGGCGCGGGGGATGATGCTCACCTTCTCGGGCGCCTTCGGCAGGTAGGAGAGCAGGCTGAATTCCCTGCCGTCGCGGCAGGCGTCCAGGATGGACTTGGCCACATTGCGGAGATCCTCCGACCGCTCACGGCGCTGATACTCGGGCAGCCAGGAGAGGATCTCCCCCCGGAGATCGGCGTTCTTGCTGAACCGCCCCAGGGTGTGCAGCGCGGACCACTTGATCCCGTCTTCCACCTCGGGGTGGTCCAACATGGTGAACAGGAAGGGTTGGACGCGGGGACCGAGGGTCTCGGACAGGTGCTGCTCGAGGGCGTAGTAGATCCGCTCGTCCACCTGCTCCTCCTTCGAGCGTTTCCAGTCGGTGGAGTTGAGGACTTCGTTGTACATCATAGCGACCAGGATTGCGATCCGCATCTCCACGTCCCGCTTGTCCGTCCGTTGTTTCTTGAGCTGCTCATAGATGTTCTCGAGCTTGGCGAGGGCGTTCCTGAGGAACTCCTCCGCCGTGTCCTCGATGACGTAGAGGGACTTCCGCTTGCGGAACGCCGCGTCCCTCGCGCAGGCCTCCACGTACTTGGCCGCGGCGAGGGCGATATCGTGGTCGCGGCTGAGCAACAGCTCCGAGACCCGCTTGAAGTTCCTGAGATTCGAGGTCCGCCCCAGGTTCTCAATCACCGCGACGACGATGGACGGGTGCTCGTGCTCCAGGAGTTGATCGATCTTTTCGTTCACCGAGGAGATGCTCTCCGAGAGGATGGAGAGCGTTCCCACGGCGGCGCCGACGAGGTCCGAGCACGACGTCTCGTTGCCGCTCTTCGCCATCTCCAGCGCGAAATCGATGGCCCGATCGGCCATGATGAGCCCTTTGCCGACCTCCTTGTTGGTCATGCATCGGTAGATGAATCCCCGGATGTCCGACGGGGTGAGGTTTTCAACGGCGCTCGTGAGGATGGCGCTCAGATCCTTCGGTGTGAGGCAGTTCATAATCTGACGATCGGAGATGGCGCTCCGAATCACCCTCGCCATTCGGTCCAGTCTGTATTCTTCGGTAGTGGTCGTGGTGGTGGCTTTGTTAATCACTTCTAGTCGTTCCTCAAGACGGGGTATCGATGATAATATTCTTCACATTCTCCGCGGCATGACATCGTGGTCGATCACGAGTCCTATCCATCCGTTATGCCTCGGAGGGACTAAATTCTTGCGAGTATCTTCAGCACCTCCTTCAAATCCCTCGGACGCTCCCGGGGATCCTTCGACAGACATGTCATGACGAGGGCGGTCAATTCCGACGGGATCGCCTCATCGCCCCCGCCGCTTCGGGGGAGGTCCCTCGGCGTTGTATGGACGTGGTGGTGCAGGAGCGTGTCCGGGTCTTTCGCCGTAAAGGGCAGTCGTCCCGAGAGCATCTCGTACATCAGCACGCCCAGGGCATAGATGTCGGCCCGATGATCCACGGGGTGTCCCAACGCCTGCTCCGGCGCGATATATTCCGGCGTTCCCATAATGTGCTGTGTGGTGGTGATGCTCGGCGTGTCGATAATCCGCGCGATTCCGAAATCGATGAGCTTCACCAGGGTCCCGACCTCCCCGCTCCGCGGCAGCAGGATGTTCTCGGGCTTGAGATCCCTGTGGATCACCTGCTGCTGGTGAGCGGCCAGGAGTCCCTCCGCGACGGCGGCGACGATGGGGAGCACCTTGGAGGGTCTCAGGGGGGTTCCCTGAACCAGCCGTCTGAGCGGTGATCCGTGGATGTATTCCATGACGAGGCATATCTGATCGTCCCCGATCCGGCCCACCTCGTGGATTTTGACCACCGCGGGATGGTTTATACGCTGTACCGCCTTGGATTCATTGAATATTCTCTCTCTAATGACGGTTTCCCGGATGAGATCCTGGCGGAGCACCTTGACCGCGAAGAGCCCGCCCCTCTCGAAATTTCGGGCCAGGTAGATGGTGGACATCCCCCCTTGAGAGAGTCTGGAGTTGATGCGATATCGGCCGAGGATGATGGTCCCCTGCAACGGATCCAACCGGGGCTTGATCACCTGCGACGTCCGTTTCCTTCCCCGCTTGGTGTAGGGGGGGGTCGGCTGACTGAAATTCATACGTGCATACTCCAACCTCTGAAGCATTCGATGCTTCGACCGGAATTCTACAATTTCATTCGGGGTTTCGCAACCAAGTTATACAATAATATTGCATTTTTTTATTTCAGTGTTTGGGACGTTTTCTTGACCCGTCCCCCATGAGCAGCCTAACGTACTGAGCATGCGACGTTCTACGATATATTGTCTGATTTGGGGGATTGTGCTTATGGGCTGCATGGACCCCACGCCGGATTACGACGAGTGCGTGGAGATAGAAACCGCCCGTTGTGATATTCGATCCGATTGTGTGGGCAATAAGAAGTTCGACGAGGCCTATCCCAAATTCGACGGTGACACCTGCGTCGCCTACGCCAAGGAGCACTGCCGCACCCGAAAGATAGAGGGAGACTACGATCCGCGCCAGCTGGAGCGATGTGTCCGGTCGATCCGAAGAGATCTCACCTGCTCGGATCTGACCCCCAAGGGGGTGGACGAGATAGTGGAGGCGGATCTCTGCGCCTGTCGCTTCCTCACGGGGAGGGACGCGGGCAACTGCGTTTCAGAGCCCGATGGCGACGGCGGGGTTGAAGACGCGGGCGAAAAATAGACCCTTGACCGAATTCCGATAATACCCCACCCTCCGGCCCACCATGAGCGACACGGACAAGACAGTCGATAAGAAAGACGTTGTAAAGGTCGCGGGCCGCGGCTTCATCTACATCACCCTCGCCAAGATGTGGTTCATGCTCGCCGGGTGGGTGCTGATCTACGCGCTGCCCCGAATCTTCAAGTGGGCCGCCGGTGGGGACGAGGCAGAGGGGCAGATGCTCGTCGGCTCGTACAAGCTGGTGATCATGGGGGTCTCGTTTATCAACAACGGCATCATCACCGGGACCATCCAGGCCGTCTCTAAATTCACCAGCGAGGACGAGTCGAAGGCCGCGGCGGTGTGGAAGACGGCCCTCAAGGTCCAGGGGACCATCGGGCTCGCGCTGACGGCGCTGTACGTCGGCTTCTCGGGCGTCATCGCGGATCTCCTCGGATCCCCGGACATGGCCTACCTGATGCGGCTCAGCGCGGGGATCATCTTCGCCTATTCCCTGTACGCGGTCTCCATCGGCTCCTTCAACGGACGCCGACGGTTCAACAAGCAGGCGCTGTTCGACATCTCTTACACCACGGTCAAGACGGTGCTCATCATGGTCCTGGCGGCGGTGGGGCTGGAGGTGTTCGGCGCGGTGCTCGGGTTCCTCATCACCGCGGTGCTCATCGCCATCCTGGCGACCCTGGCCACGCGCTTCAAAGGGACCGGCGGCGGCTTCCCCGCGGCCCGCTATCTCTCCTTCGGCGTCAAGCTGATCGTCTACACCTTCCTGCTCAACCTCGTGATGAGCCTGGATCTGTTCGTGCTCAAGGGCATCACCTCGGATATGGCGATCTCCGGCGGGAGCACCCCCGAGGAGGCGTCCGAGCTCAGCAAGCTCCTCGCCGGTCAGTACGGCGCCGCCCAGTGGCTGGCGTTCATCCCCTACCAGGCCATCCTCTCCATCGCCTTCGTGGCCTTCCCCATGATCTCCAAGGTCACCTTCGAAGGCGACCGGGAGAAGACCCGGACCTATATCCGGAACACCCTCCGGTTCTCGAGCATCCTCATCGTGGGGCTGGCGTCCGTGTTCGCGGCCGTCCCGACCCAGGCCCTCGGACTGATCTTTCCTCCGGAATACCAGGTGGCGGCCTCCGCGTTGCGTATCCTCTCCCTCGGCATCGCCGCGTTCGGGCTGATGGTCATCACCAACACCATCCTCAACAGCGCCGGGCTGCCCCGGCAGGCGATGACGATCATCGTGCTGACCCTCGGTGCGGTGGTCGGTGCCGTGGTGCTCTCGCTGACGCGGGCCGCCCCGGACGCCAGCGCCCTGCCGGCGACGGCCATGGGATCCGCTGTCGGGATGGGGGTCGGACTCCTCATCTCGGCGGTCTTCCTCTACCGCGAGTTCGGCACGTTCATGCCCCTGGGGACCGCCGTGCGGGTGCTCCTCGCGTCGGGGTGCGCCATCACCGCGGGATACTTCCTGCCCGTCTCCGGCAAGCTGATCACCCTCGTCGAGTGCGCGGCCGTCGTGGTCATCTACTTCGGCCTGCTCATCGTCACCCGGGAGTTCAAGGGAGAGGATCTCCGCCAGCTCACGCGGGTCTTCAAACGAAAGTAGGCGCCTCGCGCCGCCGCCGGCGAGGCCCCATCAATGTAGCGAAGTCTTCGACCTCAAACCGAAATCGTCAGTCCAAGACCTCGCCGCAGCCTCTCGCAGCGAGCGGAGGCGGGCACGTCATCAATACTCGTTTCGGGTGGCTAATGGAGAAGCTTCTTGTCCTGGGGGTGGCTGAAGAGGAGATCCGCATCGATATCGATGAAGTCGTCGTCCATCTCCGCGAGGAACATGGCGGCGGGATGGGGGATGACCGGGAGCTCCTCCTCCGCGCCGCTGACCATGACCGACACGGCGCCGAAGGATATCAGGAAGTTCTTCGCCTCCGTGAGATCCATGCCGTCGGGGATCTCCCAGAAGAGCTCCTCCGCGATGGTGAAGAGGGGGCGCTCCTGCTGCCAACCGCTGTTGTTGGTGAAGCCGTGCCGCTGGTAAATCTTTCCGACATCCAGACTCTCGGCGAGGCCGTCCTGTTGCGCGAAGAGCGCCTGGACCTCCTCCTCGGCGTGGGCGAGGGTCTGGGATATCGCGTCTTTTGTGGATTCGGATTGGGTAACGTCCATGAAACGTGCCACGAGGTGCACCGATGATTTTTCGCTATATTGAGTCATTGCACATCCCCTCAGACATCAGGTTAACGAGACATGACCCACTCAATAGCACACTAACCCGGGGGCGTCATCCCGAATCGTGGTCGATTGATGTGGTTTCTCCCGCCGCAATCGCTGGCCGCGTTACACCCCTTTGACCCGTTCGACGGCGATTCCCTGCTCCCGGAGGTCGACGCAGAGCGCATCGAGGGCCTCCATGAAGGGCTCAGCGGAGTGATCATCTCGCAACACCAGCACCACCCGCCTCGGGCGGTGGGACAGCACCGCCGACAGGATTCGGTCCATATATAGGGTGTTCCCCTCCGGCTCCATCGATTCGAGGAGAACCGCGAACAGCTCGTTTTTCCTCATCAAGAGCGGCAGGTGACGGGCAACCCCCGCCGCGGTGGTCTCCCGGAGACGGTCCTGTCCCGCGAGGAGGGCGCAATCCATCGCGAGGGGCGCGAGCCGCGCGGCCAACGGCGCAATTTCACATTGTTCATGGAGGTAGGTGTCAATCCGAATCAGTGCATCGACGATGCAAGAAGGGGGTCGGCCGGCCGACACATAGCCGACGGTCAGGCTCGCGACCACCTCCCGCCCCTTGTCAAAGCCGCGGGAGTCGAGGGGCGCCGACCGCTCGGAGGCCGCCGGAATCAACGCCTCCGCCAGGGTGGACAACGGCTCGTCGTCCCACCGGGAGAGCGCCTCGAGCGCTGAAGTGACCTGCGCGGCGGACGTCACGCGGCCTCCTCGTCGGGGCGGGTATTCCAGCGTCGGTGAAACCAGACCCATTGGGTCGGGTGCCGGCGAATGCGACGCTCGAGGCGCGCCGTCATCATCTGTGTGGCCCCCGCCGCGTCACCGGGAACCGCCAACGCCTCCAGCGCGATCCGGTGGCCCCCGTCCGGGAACCGCCTGATGGAGCCCACCACCACCGGCGCGCCGGTCCGCTGGGCAAAGACCCCCGGCCCCACCGGGGTGCTCGCGTCCTTGTGAAAGAAGGGGACGAAGACGCTGGGCACCCGGGTGTCCTGGTCGATGAGGAAACCGAGCACCCTCCCCTTCCGGAGCGCCCGCAACATGGCCGCCGCCGCGCCGCGATCGTGGCGGTAGACGGCCTCCACGCCGAACCGTTTCCGCTCCCGATGGATCCAGCGGGTGAACCGTGGGTCATAGCTCTTCCGCGCCACGGTCGAAATGGGGTACCCGAGACGGGCGAGGGCGATGGCCATCAGCTCCCAGTTGCCGATATGCCCCGTGATGAAGATGACCCCCTTCCCTGCCGCCAGGGCTTCGTCCAGAACACGCCGGGACGCCGGCGACACCTCCACCCGGGGGATCCGGTGTGAAGCGCCGAGTACACCGGCGAGCTCCACCACACTGGTCGCGAGCTCCCGGAAGACGCCGCGGGCCAGCCGGCGGACACGCCTGCCGGGTATCGGGAGCCCGAGGGCGCAGGCCAGCTGCTTCTCGGCGATCCGGAACTCGGTCCCGGCGACGCGGCAGGCGATGCTCCCGAGAAGCCGGCCGACCGCGGAGACGAGGCAACGCGGAGTCCGCCCGAGGATCGCGACGATGGACCTCACGGCGTAGTAGATGAGCGAGTTTTTGATTCGCCGCAGCATGAGGAGCGGATAATACCACGTTTGCTCTTTTCAGATGATGCCCTTCTCCCCTATATTGTAATAAGTCAAATAGGTGATAAGCGGATGACAACTATATTCAGAAACGTTTGGATAGCATTTCCGTTTCTGCTCATTGCCCCCGGCTGCGCGGGTTCGTCGATGACAGGGAGTGATGGGGGAGCGGATACCGCTTCCGCCGCCGGTCCGGACACTGACACCGATACTGATACGGACACCGACACCGATGCGGACACCGACGCCGATGCGGACACCGACGCCGATGCGGACACCGACGCCGATGCGGACACCGACGCTGACGCGGACACCGATGCCGACGCGGACACCGATGCCGACGCGGACACCGATGCCGACGCGGACACCGATACAGATACAGACACCGATGCTGACGCGGACACCGATACAGATACAGACACCGATACAGATGCGGATGCCGACGCGGATACCGACGCCGACACTGACGCTGATACCGATGCGGATACCGACGTCGATACTGACGCCGATACCGATGCCGACACCGATGTTGATACTGACGCTGACACCGACGTTGATACTGATGCGGACACCGACGCCGATACCGACGGATGCCTGACCGGGAGCGAGGTCACCTACACCCTCAACCGGGCCGACCCCGCCACGCCGGAGCAGGAGGAGGCGTACGGGCTCATCACCGAGGCCATGGACACGGCGGTCTGGTACTACAGCTGTTACACCGACATCGAGACAAACCTCGATGTCCACTACAACCCCTCAGTCCCCACCGCCGAGGCGAACGTCGATCAGCGGATCAGCTTTGGCGGCCGCGACTACATGAACCACATCACCGCCATGCATGAGATCGGCCACACCGCGGGCGTGGCCTACTACTCCTGGAGCGCCATGATCGTCGACGGCGTCTGGCAGGGGGAGAGCGCCAACGCCCTGCTCAAGGAGATCGAGAACGACCCGAGCGCGGAGATCCACGGGGACGGGATGCACTTCTGGCCCTACGGGCTCAACTACGTCTCCGAGGTGGAGTCCGAGCAGGATCTCATCAACCACTGCCGGATCGTCATGGCGCTCCGTCATGATATGGGGGTCGGGCTCTGACCCCCGAAACGCGCCTTGCGGCTACCCCTTGTTGGCGACCCCCTTGCGGAAGACGATGATGTACGATGATTCGTCGAGCTCGATGACGAGGGTCTTCTCGGTGGAGACGTTCGCCTCGAAGACCGGATACCACTTCTCCTGCTTGACGTTGTCGCTCCCCTCGATGAACTCGGGAACATAGAGGTCAATCTCCACGTATCTGTCGGAGGTGAACTTCTCGAGGTCCGGTCCGAAGGTGACGCTCTTCCACATCTCCGCCGGCCGGGCGTCGTTGTGCACGGCGCCGCCGTAGACGGCCACCATCTTCGCCGCTTCGGCGGGGGCGCCCTTCTCCTTGGCCTCGGCCCGCTTCGAGTCTCTGAAGACTACGGCCTGCTTCGCCTTCTCCCCGAGCCGCCGCCCCACGAGCTCCAACAGCGCCAGGTAGTCCACCTCCCCCTCCGCCTGGAGCTTCTCGTAGTCCTCGCACCGGAGCTCCATCACGTGGGGCTGGACCCCGAGGGCGGCCGCCTTCTTGATGAGCTTCACGGTCTCGTTCTCGGTCTCCGCGGGCCGCTCGGACACCTTGTCCACGTTCTGGGTGACCCGCTTCTCGGCCTTGCCGCAGTCGCCGGTGCTCACCCAGGTCTCCACCACCAGGTCCGAGGTGCGGCCGGCGATGACCGGCAGAAGCTCCCGCGAGAACCGCTCCAGGGCGGAGAGGGTCGCCGCCGTGCCGGTCTTCTGGTGGAACTCCCCGAACCCCACCACCGCGGGGTCGCTCTTCCGGAGGATGTGCTGAAGGGCGCCGCCGGCGGTGGGGAATGTCGCGACCGACATCCCGGAGGCCTTCGGGGGTGGGGGCGCTTCCTCCGGAGGCCCCGGGATTGGCGAGGGGGCTTCCTTCGGGACCGGCGCTTCGCGGTGATCACCGCACGAGACGACCCAGAAGAGGATCGCCACCCCGAGGCGCCCGATGAGGTTGTGTCGTTCTGTCATGATCTTCCTTCCGAATGAACAATCCATGCTTACAATGGTATAAACAAATGTGGCCGCGTTTCCCAAAGATTACAAGCACCGGATGAGGACGTCGTGAGGGCTTTTCGGGGACAGCTGATCGCGGGGGTCGCCCTGCTTGTGGCCTTCTCCTGCGACCCGGCAGGGAGCAAGCCGTCCCTCTCCTCGACCGAGGCCTGGAAGATCGCCCAGGAGAAGTGGCGCGTCCGAGACGTCCGGGCACACCAGGCGTGGACGTCCCTGAGCCCGGAGAGCGCTGAGGGGCGGCTCGCGGCCACCCTCCTCGCCCGCGCCGACGCCTACTACCTGAAGGGCATCCGCCTCCTCGAGTCGGGAGAGTCCGCCGAGGGGCAACGGGCGCTGGTGAAGGGGGCCGACATCGCCCCCATCAATCCCGCCCACTACTTTCGCCTCGCCGCCATGTACGACGACCGGGAGCTCGACGAGCTGGCCCTCAAGTACTACCAGAAGTGCATCGACGCGCTCCCGGACGCCCCCCTAGCCGACGAGGCCCGGCGCCGCGTCCAGGCGCTGGACAGCCTCTTCGATCCCCCGAAGCCCCCCCCCGCGGAAGAGGGGCGGCTCTCCCGCGAGCTCACGGCGGCGGCGGGGGGGCTACTGGCGCTGGCGTTCCTCTTCGTTTGGTGGTCCAAGCGAGGCCGGGGGGTCTCCCTGTCGCGGCTGATCGAGCGGAACCCGGAGCTCCACTCGGCCATCGCCTACCTCATCGGTTCCCTCAGGCACGAGCTCCTCAAACACCGTATCGGCGCGGTGTCCGACGTCATCTCCGGCTGGGGGGCGGGAGATATCGCGGCGGCCCAGCGGGCCTTCCTCCACAACCGGCTGTACGGCGGCGTGCCGGTCCTGGAGGCCTGGAACGCCCACCTGACGGCGTTCAGGGGCGCGCTGGGGCATCGGTTGAACCTGGAGCGGGATCGGGCGTTCCGGCGGGCCGGCAAGGCCATCCGGACGATCCAGCGGATGCAGTCCGCGCTGAGCGAGCCGGACCTGAGGGCGGAGCGGCGGCTCGTGAGAGCCCACCGAATCCTCAAGACGTTCGACTACTATCTGGCGGGGCTGCAGTCGCGGCTGGTGCGCACCTGCGTGGACGACGGTCTCTTCAGGCAGGTGACGGACGAGGTGGGGGGGGAGTATACAGTGAGCGGTATCCGCCTCGACGGCCTGGAGGTCTCGCCCCTGGCCGCGCCGGTCTATATCGAGGTCCCACGGGGGGATCTCGTCCTGATCCTGAAGAACATCCTGCGAAACGCGATCCTCGCGGTGGCACAGCAGGAGCGGGATCGATTCGTCCGGATGTACGCGGAGGTCTCCCTCGAGATCACGGGGGAGGAGTCGGTACACATCGGCGTAGCGGACTCGAGCGAGGCTTCCCTTGACGGCGACGCGCTCACTGGAACGGGGATCAGCTCCGGGCTCGGGCTGGTGGCGACCGCGGTGAAGCGGTACGGCGGCACCGTATCGGTGCGCCCCGCGAAGAGACCGGTGAACAAGGCCGTGGACATCCGGTTCTTCAGGGTGTTCGAAAACGGCCAGAACGGGAGGGGGTGATGAAACGCATCCTGGTGATCGAGGACGGTAACGAGTACGAGGAGTTCGCGAGGCTCTTTTTGACCGGCGCCTTCGCGCTCGAGGCGGCCCACTCCCTCGAGGAGGCACTCGGTGCCATCGCGGCGCACCCGTTCGACGGATTCCTCGTGGATCTGCGGTTCGACCGGGCGGTGGAAAAGGATCTCGCGGGGGACATCGAGGAGACCGCGGACCGGCTGTTCGCCGGCGACCGGGCCGAGGCGGTGCGGTACCTCAAGGACCACCAGGGGGTGATGATCCTGGCGGCCCTCCGCGCGGCCGGCCACCACCAGACCGCCGTCTTCGTGCACGATTTCCCCGCGCGCCGGCTCGAGAACCTCAGGCGTCTCTACGGCGAGGTCCTGGCGGTCCCGTCGTTCGACGCCAAGGCCATCCGGGAGCTGTTCGGCGGCGAGGGGCACCGATGACGGAGCGGTTCGACGCGCTGGATTTCGAGGCCCTGGAAGCCGCCCGCAGCCTCGCCGCGACGCTCGCCCACGACGTGGGCAAGTACATCGCCCGGATCGCCCGGAACCTGCCGGCGGGGGACCTCCCCGAGGGGCTCGTGAAGCTCATGGAAGACGACCTCTACGCCATCGACGGCGAGCGACGCGCCTCGGCGGTCTTCGAGGACCTCGCCGCCCCCCTCGAGGCGCAGTTGAGCGACCCCCTGCTCACCGCCTGCCGGGATCATCTGGCCGCCATCGACGCGCTGGAGACCGCCGTCCGGGCACGGGAACCGGCCGCCGTCCGCCGGGCCGCGGCCCGCGCCCTGCAAATCGAGGCCGATCTCGCCGCCCTTCACCGCGCCCTCACCGAGGCCCTGAAGGCCCGGTAGCGCCGAGGAATTCCCTCGGCCAGATTTCGTCGTAGTTTTTTCTCCTGATTCGTTGAGACTCGATATAAGCCGATCGACCCACTCAAGCCAGAAGATCGAAAGGCACCATTACCTAGTGCCTTGTCAATTGAGAACTGACGGGTATCCCTCTTGCCTTCGTAAAGGGGGCCGGGGGAATTTTGTCAGAGCAAGCGCCCGTTCATTGACGAAATCCCACTAACCCCCTTTTCAAGGGGGAATAAGAAATTGCACCCGTCATTCTGGGGTTGACGGGGCACTAGACATCCATTGTGTAGTAGATACCTCCAATTCGAATTCTAAAAGAAAAGATACGCGTAAATAGATAGGAAAACCGAGCGTCTCCGCCGACTATCGAGTAGTCGAAGTCATTGGCATAGGAGGGCATTACGGATAGCTCAAAGTTGTCAACGAATCAAAATGCAGCTCACGTGGGGTGAGATAGGCCTACTCGCCAATCCAACCCTCAGCACTGAAGGCGAGCTTGTCGATGAAAAACAAACGGGGCTCGTCGGCCGTCATCGATCCGTTGGAGCCTAACATCAGGCAGCGATGGTTGCCGTGGATGTATATCCTGCGCCCCTGA
>JBNLED010000107.1:0-40116 GCA_050304755.1 Polyangia bacterium
CGATCCAATCCCCGAGGCCCAAGACCCAACCGCGATCGACCGACTTTGGCAGGTCAGCGAAGAGCGGGTGGCGGGATTTGCATAGTTACGAATCGACATAATGACCCAGGCGCCGGCCGCGCTCGTGCTGCTCACGGTAACCGCGTTTCGAGGGCTAGGGGGTCGCCAGGGCGGCGGTGCAGGCCGCGAGGCGCTTCTTCGCGGTCTCGGCGGCGGGGTCGTCGGGGGCGATCTCCAGGAAGCGCTCGTAGTGGCGCTTGGCGTCCTTGAATCTCTTGTCCCGGGCCAGGGTGTTGGCCAGGTAGAAGTGGGCGGTGGCGAACCCTTCGTCCGCGGCGATGGCCCCCTCGTAGAGCTTGACAGCACAGGCGGCGTCCGCCTTGGCGATGAGCTTGCCCGCCTCGCTGATCACGACGAGATCCGGGCGGGACATCTCGAGCAGGAGGGAGAGGGTCTCGCACGCCTTCGCCGGTTGCTTCAACTCGAGACGGGTCTGGCCCTCCACGAAGATCAGCTCCGCCATCTCCGGGTCCAGGGCGCGGGCCTTCTCGTACCAGCCGACGGCCCCCTCGAGATCCCCCCCGGCCCGGGCCAGATCGCCGAGGCCGAACAGCGGGGACGGATCCTCGGGATCGAGGGACATGGCCTTCTCGTAGTGCTCCCTGGCCTTGTCTTTATTTCCCAGCGCCTCCTGCACCAGGCCGTAGTTGAAGTGGGCATCGGAAGCGTCCGGGCTGGCCGCCAGGTAGACGCCGAGCTCGGCCTCCGCCCGGTTCAGATCTCCGGTATCCATGAGCAGGAGCCCGAGGTTAATGTGGGCGTCCATGAGCTTGTCGTCCAGCGCGATGGCCTTCTCGTAATGGGTGACGGCCCCCTCGATATCCCCCAGGTTCTTCTTGGTCACCCCCAGATAGAACTGGGCCTTGGCGTTGTCCGGCGTCTTGGCCGCGATGCCCTCGAACACCTCGAGGGCGCCCTTGAAGTCCCCCTGCTCGATGAGCAGCTCCCCCTGGGCGACGGTGCCAGGGCGCTTGGGTCCCGCGGTGCTCTCCTGCGGGGTCCCGCCGCCGCAGGCGATCAGCAGCCACAGCAGTTGTGAAATGACCGTCAGGCGTAGTGTCATGGATCTCTCCTTTGAAGTGATGGGTCGATGCCGGAGAACGATATCACGGACTGTTCGCCTCCGCAAAGCTTTGATATGTCCTTCGCGAGGCCTGCCTGATCAGATATTCTCCACCGCCTTCAGCATCTCGGGCACGAAGTGGGTCCGGACCTTGATGAGAGTCCGCTCTTTGCCCTTCGGCCTCGCGGTGATGTTGACCTCTTCGATGCCTATCAGACCGCCCACGACATTCTCGTCGGTGAAGATGTACTCGGTGGTGTCCTGGGCCTCCTGAGCGAGTGACGTTCCGCTGATGACGAGAACCGCGCTCACGGCGCACACGAATGCTGCAATGCGTTTCATTTTGCTTCCTCCTATCGGGTGTTTTCAGTGCCTTCGGCTCGGGAGCGCTCACTCGCCGTTTCTATTGACTGTGTCGCATTCAGGGAGGGGAAAGTTTTATTCGCCGAGGATATCGTGGACACTTTTCCAGTAGCGGCCCTCCGGAAACTCGATGAGGTAGTGCTCGAAGGCCTCCCGCCCCGCCTTGAGGTCGCCGGAGCGGGTCTGGCAATAGCCCTTCAGGAACTGGACCCGCTCGACATGGCGGCCCTTCGGGTGGGCCTCGAGGTAGGCCTCCGCGGCGCGGATGCCGTCCTTGTAGCGACCCTTCCGGATCATCGCCTCGATGCGCGGCGCCGGATCCGAATCCCCGGGCGCTTCGGCGGCCTCTACTTCGATGGCCTCGATCTCAGGGTCGAGGAACAGACCGTCGGGCTTCGACGTCTTGGCGTCCCCGGCGTCCCCCGGCGCGGCGCTCCGATTCCTGACGCGCCGTTTCCTCGGGGGAGTGACCCCGTCCGCCGGCTCGGGGGGCGCCCGATCCACCACAATGTCCAGCGCCGACATCTCGAACCGCCGGCCGAGCTCCGGTACCGGCGGTCCCTCCAGGTGGGCGGTCCGCTCCGTGATCAGCAGATCGGCGAGCATGCCGGTCTCATCGATCGGATGAACGCCGGGGGCGTCACCCTTTTGGAGAGACAGCTCGAGCCCCGGAGTGAGGGGGATGGTCTCGCCGGAGCGCTCGAAGGTCACCGAGCCCTCGTACAGCCGCACCGCGATTCGGTCGCCGTCGCCGGTGACGGAGAAGGCCGTTCCGTGAACGATGATTCGGCCGAGGGGGGTATCGATCCGGAAGGCGCGGGCGGCCTCCCGAGGAGCGACGCTGGCGAGGAGACGGCCTCGCTCGAACCGCACCGCGTCCGGGCCTTCGAGGGAGACTTCCGCCTGGGACGCCAGCCAGAGCGCCGTTTTGTCGGGCCAGACGATCTTGGCCCCCTGATTCTCCGGCACCCTGGCGCGTTGTCCCGATGCGAGCGCGTCATTGCCGGCGAGCCGCCACAGCCCCGTCAGGTGTATCGATGACGGGAGCTCAGGACGGTCGATCAAGCGCCACGTCACCGCGCCGATGACGGCCAAGAGCACCGCGGCGGCGATGGCGACGCGGGGGGCCCAACCGAAATGCCCGGTGTCGGCGGTGACCGGGCGTCCGGCATCGACGCTCGCGAGCAGGCGACGCTTTTCGAGCTCGAGCCGCGAGGGACCCATCGATGCCTCTGAACGGAGCTCGGCCCGGATGGCCTCGAGGACCGGTCTCGCGGACTTGGTCGGTTTCTCTTCGTTCATCATCGCCTCAGCTCTTCCGCGAGGGGGGCGAGGGTTTCGTCCTCTCTCGCTTTCTTCATGAGCTCCCGCCTCGCGAAGAAGATCCGCGACTTGGCCACCGGGACCGTCACCCCCGTCGCCCGAGCCACCTCGGCGATGGAGCTCCCCTCGAGCTCGAAGAGGGTGAAGGCCACCCGTCGCTTCGGCGTCAGGGTGTCCAGAATGGCGTACAGCCGTCGTACCATCGCCCGTCCCTGGGCCACGCTCTCGGTGTCCGCCCGGAGGTCCGGCCGCTCGGCCAGCGTCTCGGAAGGAACGGCGACGAGCCGTCGGGGTCTCCGAAGCGCGCTCATCGCGGTGTTCACCGTGATGCGGTGGAGCCACGTGGTGAACCTCGCGTTCCCCCTGAAACCGGAGATGGCGCGGTGGACGCCGAGGAACACCTCCTGCAGCAGATCGTCGACATCGTCCCCCGGCCCCATGATACTCACGAGCAGCCGCCGCACCCGGGACGCGTGACGTTCGAAGAGCAGCCCCAGAGCGTCGCGATCCCCCGCCTGTATCCTGGCGACGAGGGTTTCGTCGTCCGGAGGGCGGGGCGAGGCGGTGGCGGGTGTTGTCGGATCCACGTACACATCCTATGCGACGCACGGGGGGGAGGAGAAGTTTTATTTGAGGAAACCCTTTTTCAAAAATCGGGAATCTGCCAGAATCGGTTCCCCAGGAGGTGTCCACAATGAAATGGAAATGCACGGTATGCGGATATATTCACGAGGGAGATACGCCACCGGAGGAATGCCCCCTGTGCCATGTGGGCAAGGACAAGTTCGTCCCTGCCGACGAACAACCGGCGGTCGACGGGAAGCCGACCGATAAACCCCGCAAGTGGATCTGTACGGTGTGCAAGTACGTCCATGAGGGCAATGATCCGCCGGACGAGTGCCCGGTGTGTCACGTGGGCAAGGAGAAATTCGAGCCGTTGGAGGAGGCGCCCGCTGAGAAGCCCGCCGAAAAGACGGTGGAGACCGCCGCGCCGGCTCGGAAGTGGCGATGCACGGTATGCGGCTACATCCACGAGAGGGACGCCCCTCCCGACATTTGTCCGGTGTGCAAGAAACCGTGGTCCGCGTTCGTCCCGCACGTGGAGGAGGCGACGCCGGCCGCATCGGCGGAGCCCGCCCCCGCCCGAGACGCCAAGAACGGAAAGCCGATCAAGGCCGATCGGTGGCGGTGCGTGGTGTGCAACTATGTCCACGAGGGGGCCGATCCGCCGGACGTCTGTCCGGTCTGCGGCGCCGGAAAGGATCAGTTCGTCCCGGAGACCCGGAGCCCGGAGCACCATCACCGCGGGGTCTCCGGCCTCATCGAGAAGCTCCACCTCCACCCGGTGGCCGCCCACTTCCCCAACGGGGCGCTGCCCCTTTCCGTGGCCGCCTGGTTCGCGTTCCTCGTTTTCGATCAGGTCTGCCTCGAGCGGGCCAGCTTCTACCTGATGCTGGTGGCGACCCTGGCGGTCCCCGTGACCTTCATCGCGGGCCTCTCCGACGCCAAGCACCGCTTCGGCACCACCACCACGGGAGTATTCCCCGAGAAGAAGCTCTGGAGCTGGGTGCTCCTGGTCGTCTGCGGCGCCGCCGCTTTCTGGCGGCTCTCCCTGGGGTGGACCCACGTGCCCTCCACCATGACCGAAATCGCGGTCTACTCGGGGCTTCTGTTGGTGGCCACCGCCTCCGCCGCCCGCCTCGGCATGCTCGGCGGAAAGCTGGTGTTCGGTCACTGACGGCCCGCCGGTTTCAACGAGCGGTTTCACCGGAGTCGACGCGTTCGTGAGCCCCCGAATAACGGCGTCGGAATATTTGTGGTATATCCCTCTCCGGTTTACGAGAACGGAGATACCATGAGAATCAACCTTGCGATGATCTGCCTGGTGGGCCCGGCCCTCACGATATTGGCGGGGTGCGGCGGCCCCTCGAAGAAGACGCCCGCTGAAGCGCCCTCCTCTCCACCTCAGGTCGAGGACGCGGGCCCCGCCGCGGAGCCGGAGCCCCACACCGAGGTGATCGCCTTCATCCTCAGCCGCTGTCCTTACGCGGCCGAGTCCATGCGCGCGCTCCTCGCCCTGAAACGGGAGATGGGGAGCGCCCTCGGCCTCAGCGTGGGATATGTGGGTCTCGTCGACGGCGAGGGCAACATCGACCCCTCCGTGGGGGCCCCTGAGATCGCCGCATCGAGGCTGAACATCTGCGTCGGGGTCACCGCCGATGATGTCGAATGGCTCGACTACCTCGAGTGTATCTATGAGGGCGAGCGCTGGCGGACCCTGCCGGACGGGTTCGAGGAGTGCGCGACCCGCGCCGGCGTCGATCGGGACCAGGTGCTCGACTGCATCGAATCCGGCGACGGAGACGCCATCCTCGCCCAGGCCTACGGCGCGGCGACCGGATCGCGAATCTCGTCGAGCCCCACCCTCATCATCGACGGTCACCTCTACGGGGCCGGCAAGTCAGTGGCCGAGCTCAAACAGTACATCTGCTACGTCGCGGGGAGCGAGGAGACCCGCCCCGCCGCCTGCGCCGACACCGCGCCCCCGCCGCAGATCGCCACCACGCTGATCTACGACGAGCGCTGTGATATCCCGCAGATGTGTGATGTGGACGCGGAGATGACCGTGCTCCAGAGTCTGGTGCCGGGGCTGACCCTGACCCGTCTCGCCTTCGGCACGGAAGCGGGACGAAGGCTATATGACACCCTTCAGAAGACCGACCTCGACGTCCGGGAGCTGCCCGTCGTCATCATAGACAAGGCCATCGACGGACAGGTGTGGGTCAAAGACCTCTTCGGCGAGAGCCTGCTCGCTTTCGGGGAGGGGTATGTGCTCGCCCTCGGTCGGGGATGGGATCCGATGGCGGAGATCTGTGACAACGGGGTGGATGACAACGGTGACGGCGCCATGGACTGCGGGGATCCCGCCTGCGAAGAGACCCTCCTCTGCCGTGAGGAGAAGCCCGGTCAGCTCGATATGTTCATCATGAGCGGATGCCCCTTCGCCACCGAGATGATCCCGGACGTGGATCGCCTCCTCGGCCATTTCAAGCGGGATCGGGAAGCGGTCGATTTCAGGCTGCAGTTCATCGGGGAGATCGAGGGGGACGAGCTCACCTCGATGCACGGCCCGGACGAGGTGGCGGAGGATCTGCGGATGATCTGCGCCCAGGCGCTCTACGGCAAGGGGTACAAGTTCATGGCGTACGTGCTCTGCCGCGCCGAGAACGTGAGCTCCCCCGCCTGGGAGGCCTGCGTCCCCAAGGGGATGAGCGCGAAGAAGCTCGGGAAATGCGCCGCCGGCCCGGAGGGAAAGCGGCTGCTCCGATCCAGCTTCGAGCTCTCGGACCAGATCGGGGTTACGGGGAGCCCCACCCTGATACTCAACAACAAGAGCGTCCTCGACGGAAGGACGCTCTCGGAGATGGTCACCGGGTTCTGTGAGAAAAATGACAGCCCCCGCTGCAAGGCCCCCGTCGAGGAGGTAGAAGAGACGGAAACATCAGAAGATTTGCAGTGCCGATAGGAGTGCTCCCCACACTTCACCGTTGAAGGCGACCAGCCCAAGTGATAATACTATCTGAATGAGTGATCGCGCCAAAGAGGCTTTGAAAAAAACCGCCCTGTTTCAGGGGCTCACCGAGGAGTACCTCTCCCTCCTCACCTCTCTCACCGGGATCGTGGAGCTGAAGCGGGGAGAATACGTATTCCGAGAACGGGACATAGGGGACACGTTCTACATCATTCTCGAGGGACGCATTCGGATCAGCCGACAGATTCCGGGGATGGGGGAGGAGGCCCTGGCCGTGCTCAACCCCGGCAACTACTTCGGGGAGATGGCGCTGGTGGAGGAGCAGCCCCGATCGGCCGACGCCGTCGCCCACGAGAAGGCCACGCTCCTCTCGCTGGCCAAGCGGGATCTCGAAGACCTCCTCTTTCTGAATAAAGATATCGCGTACGAGGTGTTGTGGGCGTTTGTCCGGACCCTGTCATCGCGCTTGAGAGAGACCAGCGACAAGTTGACCTTTCTTACGGTCACCTCGCGGTTCGGGTAAGGGTTATGCCACGCAACTATTTCGCCCTTCGAAAAAGAGTCAATCGTATCGTCGAATCCATCGAGGCTCGCTACGGCGAGCAGATCTCCTGCCGCCCCACCTGCGACGAGTGTTGCCAGGCCGGGCTCACCCTGGTCATGGTGGAGGCGGCGGTGATCGGAGAATCCCTCGGCATCGCCGAAGAGCGCATTCATCTGCAGGCGGGCCAGCCCCCCTTGCAGGAGGAGGGGAAGTGCGCCATGCTGACCGATGACCGGCTCTGTTATATTTACAAGAATCACCCGATTATCTGCCGAACCCACGGCTATCCGTTGAGATACGACAACCACCAGATTACCGTGTGCTATCAGAATTTCCTCGTGCGGACGCCCCACGAATCGGCGATTATCGACATGGAAGACATCAACACGGCGCTCTTCAATGCAAACTTTGATTACTGTCGAAAACGAGGGCTCAATCCGATGGCTCGAGTGGCGATGGATCGGATTTTCGACCTTGTTCAAACGATAAATAAAAACAAGTAAATTCAACCTATTACACTCCACCCCCTTAAAATGTCGCGGAAAAAGTGAAACTTCTACTTGACGATTTTCTAGTTGAAGTGTAATCCAGTGCAAGTGGATACACTTGCTGTATTCGGCTCGGGGCGTGGCGCAGCCTGGTAGCGCGCTTGGTTCGGGACCAAGAGGCCGGAGGTTCAAATCCTCTCGCCCCGACAGAAGCCGGTTTTGGCAATAGAGAGAACTCAAATTTAAACGAAAAGGAGTTTTGTCATGGCTAGTCCGATTTCGCAGGTCGGGATTCTCATCGTCGATGACGATAGAGAAATCTGTGATTACATGGAGACCTTTCTCACCCGGGACGGTTTTTTCGTAAAGACGATTACCGTTCCCCAGGACGCGGTTGAGGAGGTGCGATCCGGACGATACCATCTCGTCATCTTGGACCTCATGATGCCCAAGATGGACGGAATCGAGCTCCTCGGCCAAATCCGAAAAATCGACAGTGACATCGCCGTGATCATCTTCACCGGCTATCCCTCATTGGAGACCGCGGTGGCCTCCCTCAAGCTGGATGTCGTGGACTACATCAAGAAGCCGTTCAATCCCGACGAGTTCCGAGAGGTTATCGATCGGGTCCTCAAACGCAAGGGGCTCGCGAGAAACCCGGAGGAGCAGCTCCACAAAGTCATCGGTTCCACCATTCGGACCCTCCGCAAAGAGCGGGGGCTCACATTGAAACAGATGGCCAGAAGGACCTCTCTCTCCGTCTCATTGTTGTCCCAAATCGAACGGGCCGAGAGCTCCGCCTCCATCTCCTCTCTCTATAAAATCGCTGTCTCCCTCGATACCAAGATAACAAAGCTTTTCGGCAGCTTTTAGACAGTAGCATTTCAGCATTTCCAGTGCTATTCTCGACTGGCTCACCGATCCACGAGGGTCGATGAGAGAAGAGGAGTTCGATGCCTGACAAGAGTGACGACAGGGACCGCTTCTGGGAAGACCAACTCGACCACCTCTACCGGTTCGCGGATCTGGTGGGGAGCACCCTGCGGGTTGACATGCTCCTCGAGGACACCCTCAATCCTCTCCTGGACATCGGAGGGGCAAGTCAGGCTCTCATCTCACTCGTTTCCCTCGGCGAAACCAACACCCCGATCTTTAAAGAGAAAAACTGGTCGAATATCAAAGAGTTGCCGATGGAATCCGATGAAATCGCCCCCCTCGGCACGGACGCTCTCTGCTCAAATACCGGCGAGGGGCTCCCGGAGTTGCTGAGACCTGTCTACGATTCCGTGAAATCCCCCCTGGCCGTCATTCCGCTCTGGGCATATGGTCGTCCTCTCGGCATCCTCGCCCTGGCCAACACCGAGCGGCCCTTTGACGGTCCGACCTTGAGCCTGCTGCTCACCGCCGGACGGCAGCTGGCCCTGGCCATCGAAAACGCCCGTCTGTTCGCCGATTTGGAGATGTCCTACCACCACCTCCTCTACACCCAGGAGGAGATGATTCGTTCCGAGCGGATGGCGGCGGTGGGGACCCTCGCCGCGACCATGGCTCACGAAATACGAAATCCGCTGGCGACGATATTCTCATCATTGTCTCAGATCAGAAAACATGCACAAATTACCGGTGATTCAGCGACCCTACTGCAAATCGCGGAGGAAGAGGCGGTCCGTCTGAACCGAATGGTCTCCGGGCTCTTGGAGTTCGCTAGACCCGGAGTACCGAGATACGAAGATATTCAACTATCTGGAATTATTCGAGATATAATTCAGCAGTTCAAGGACACGCTGGACCCAGATAGTCACATTGAGTTCTCTGTGGTTCCTGAGAGGGAAGATCTGACGGCGGATATCGATCTGACGCTATTCAAAAAGGCCATTCAACGGGTTATCGACAACGCGGTCGCGGCGGTGGACAACGAAAAGGGGCGAATCGAGGTACGCATTTCGACCGAGATGGATCAATATCAAAAAAAACCGATAGTAGTGGTCACGGTGACCGACAACGGGCATGGCGTCACTCGGGAGATACAAAACAAGGTATTCGAACCATTCTACTCGACAAAACCGAGCGGCATCGGTCTCGGCCTCCCCACGGTGGCGAGGATTGTCAGCGATCATGGAGGGATGGTGACCTTCGACTCCCAGTATAAGAAGGGGACCACGGTTCGAATGGCGTTTTACAAGGAACAGTCCGCGGTCAAGCAGCAGTCCGCGGACGAAATGAATCTCTGAATTAATGAGGAATTGGACAGTAATGACTCGTAATTATTTAATATCATTAATGTTGGTTTTAATGCTCGGCATCGCGGGCTGTTCCAACAAGGTTCAGGACAAGGCGGAGTGCGAAGGGGTGTCCAAAGCTGTCGATGACAAAAAGACCGCTACCGAGGCGGTCACCCCCAAGAGCGACTCAAAGGGCGATCAGAGTGACAAGGACTGGTGCCGGGCATGTGTGGTGGGCCCCCATGGATTCATGTCCTGTCAGCGGGTGGCCGCCGAGGCGAATGAAAGTCGCGGTGAGCTGAGGCGAAAGTCCCGGGACAAGGCCTGTGAGGACTCCGGATTCCCCAAGGACGCCTGTCCGGACAACAAGGTCATCGCCGTCTCTTGTAAGGGCGATGCCCCACCGAAGGACAAAAACGAGGCGGGAAGGGCCATGCTGAGAGCCCTCAAGACCAGCGGGCCGCTCGTCCTGAAGAAGCCGGACAGCGAAACGCAGGTGCCGCCCAAGGAGACACAGAAGCCCCAGGATTCCCTCTCTTCCGACAAGAAAGCACCACCGAAAGAGGGGAGTCAGTCGAAAAAGCCAATCCCGGTGGTCTGACATCGCCGCTAGGTGAACGTCATCAGAGCTCTGACATGAAGATGCTTTATACCGCTCTCGTTCTCCTTGTGGGGCAAACGGCGGTGGCGGCCGAGGGTCCCCCGAGACCCGACGCGGCGACCGCGCCGACCTCGGCGGAAGATTCATCCACGCTAACGCCGATCCCTTTCGAACCCATGAATTTGCCGAGCCCCGCCAAAGCGACCACTGAACGCTCCGAGGCAGTAGAGGCGCCCCCTGACACCGAACCTCACCCCGCTGATGAGAAAGGTGGGGTTGACGAGACCTCCGCCCCCCTGGATTCGTCGCGATCCGATATCGACCCCGGCGTGTCCCGCCGTTCCAAAACTCCGACCGTTGAAAAGGAGGGCCGATCCAACGGAGTGCTCATCGTGGAAACCATCCCCGACGGTGCTCAGGTGTTCATCGGATACACGAAAAATAAGATCGAAACCCTTCTCGGCACCGCACCGTTGGAGACTCCCCTGCCCGCCGGGACCTACTTCCTCAGAGTTGTGAAAGAGGGGCGAGAGGACGCCGTCGCCAAGGTGGATATCCGCCCCGGGGAGAACAACTGGTTTCGTCTGAAAATGCTGGAAGGGAACGAGCACCGTCGGGCGGGGTTGCGACTGGCCGGGAACCTCCTGCTCTGGCCGGGGCTGGCCGTCGCCGGAACCGGCATCGGCCTCATTTTCGCGGGAAACAGCCGGGACTCCCGCCCCATGGCTCAATCGGGATTCGGCCTGGCGGCGGCGGGGGTCGTGATGCTGGTGACGGGAGGCATCATCCTCGGTGTCACCTACAGGAGCCCCGGCCTGTACTCCATGCCTTCATCGAAAATCGCCAGGGGGTTCCCGACGAATGAACGCCGTTTCTCCGTCCTCCTGACAAAGCGGTTCTGACCCTCGAGAGATCAGCGCTAAACGAACCTCTCATATTGCTTCAGCAAACGATTCGCCTGTACTGTATTTTTCCTCTTAGGATATATTTAGGAAAATATTGATTTTAAAAATGACATTGCGGATTATATTGATACAATTGATGATGCGTATTTAGGGGAAATACGCGGCGTAAATGGGGAGTCGCGCCACATTAACCAAAAAAAGGGAGGCAAATCCGATGAGAAGCAAACTGTGTGTACTGTCGGCAGTGTTGGGGATTTTTGCGGTCTCGTGTGTGACCCAGGCGACCGATGAGGAGATCTCATCAATGTGCGACAACCTGGTCCAACTCCGTGGAGAGGTGAGCAACCCTTCTGCCGAGACGGTCATCAGCGACATCGAGGTGCGGTTTGACAAACAGACCAAGCAGCTCGAGGAGAACCGCATGCGCGAGCAGAAGGCGTTGAATGATGAGCTCAAGGCCAAACTGGACGCCGCCGAGGATGATGCGGAGAAAGAGAAGCTGAAAGCGGAGTATGACACCAAGCTCAAAGAGATGTCCGCCAAGCACGAGCCGGCGATCGCGGCGATGGCCGCCCAGAAGCAGGATGCCGTGAACGCGGCGAAGCAGCAGGCCGAGGAGAACCGGGCGGTATGGAACGAAGCGGTCAATCAGTGTGTCACCCAGGCCAAGAAAGAGGGGGTCTCTCAGAAGGTCGCCCGTTGCCGCATCCATGCCGACACTACAGACAAGTATTGGAACGCCTGCAGATAAAGCAGCCCTCGTCGAACAAACCAGCGGTATATAAAACACTTATTGGCTTCTCGAGAATTCCGTCGTCTTCCGGCCGCGAACAATTCAGTCCTTGCTGTCGGGGTCCTTTCGGCTGATGACCTCGGCCTTGCCGCTGATGGTGAGCACCTCCCGGTCGGAGGGATCCCTCTTGGACCAATCGCCTTGGGTCGGTGATGCCTTCGGGGGTGCTGCGTTGGGGTAGTCTCGCCCCGATCGCCAGGACCAGGTCCACACATTCCCTTCCGGAGCCCCAGCCCCTCCAGGGAAGGGGGAGCCCTGCATTCTCTCTTGATAAGCTCTCATCTGGGCCATCCGGACCTCGGTCCCCGCGGCGAAGTAGATGAACACGGAGATGAGTCCGAGGGGCCAATGTCCGATGTAGATTGCGGTGATGCCGCCGATGACGGCCAGCGTCCGCCCGACCCTGGCCGCGATTAGTGTCGCGGTGAGATAGTCCCGCCTCAGGGCGAGAACCCCACGGAGCACTCTCCCCCCATCCATCGGGAGCGCCGGAACCAGGTTGAATATGCCGAGCATTACATTGAACCCGCAGAGATTGAGGAGCGTCTCCTGAACACCGCCCGGTATACCGATAGCAAGCAACGCCGTGGAAAACCACAGAACGAAGCTGATGACCGCGATGGCGATGGAGACCAGCGGACCGGCGATGGCGATAAGGATCTCGTGCCGGGGGACCTTCGGAAGGCTCACCACCCGAGCCATTCCGCCGATGGGGGTGAGCACGATGTCGTGAGTCTCGATACCGAAGCGGCGAGCCACGAGGGCATGCCCCAACTCGTGGAGCAGCACGGATCCGGCCATCAGCGCCACCAGCGTGAGCAAGCCGAGCATGCCGAAGAGACCGGTCGGGGACACCCAGTGTAAGGTGACGATGAGCAGGAGCAACAACGTGAAGTGAAGCCTAACCGGAATTCCAAAAACCTTGCCGATGGTCAAAGACATACAGTACTTTCTATGCGCCGCCCCATTCACAGGCGCATATAACGCATGATAAGCACAAAAAAAAGGGGGTCTATGATTAAGAAGGGAATTATATTTTTGATTTGACAAAAAATCGGTAACATCAAACACACGAGATGACACGACGCCGTGAATGCGAGTGGTGCAACCGCGGAAAGACGGGGAAATATTGCTAAAGCTACTAAAGGGCATCCTCAAGTTGTTGGTTTTTCTAACGGTTCTTATAATCATCGGAAAGATATTCTTCTTTGACGTTGCCAAGACGAACTCCTACGCCATGGTGCCCAATCTGCTGCCCGGCGATCTGTTCCTCGTTTTCAAACGCGCCCGCCTGGGTCCTGGAGATATGGCGCTCTGCCGCGATCCGGAGAACCCGGGATTGATGATCGTGTCCCGAATCATCGGCGTGCCCGGCAATACCATCAGTATCACCAACAACATTCTGATAATCAATGGACGTCGCATCCAACGCCAGAGTGAAGGCAATGTAATGTATGTCGAAACAAAAGGTGAAAAGCTCGAGTTTCTGGTCTCCATCGCTGAGGAGAAGGTGGGGGGAACGGTCTACTCGCTGGCGTTCATGGACCGCGCCGGGGACAAGAACTTCGACCCCGTTGAGGTCGAGGAAGGATTCCTCCTGATGGGGGACAACCGGAACCGGTCGAGGGACAGCCGTCACTTCGGCGAGGTGCCGATGAAGGACTGCGTGGGCATGCCCTTCCTCATCCTCCGGCCGGGACCGGACAGCGGCGACTTTCTCTTTAAAAACAGGTTTCTCGAATGGCTCCATTGAACCTCAGAAAACGAACCGTCGGGCTAATGCTGCTCGCTGCCATCGTCTCCGGACCGGTTACAGGAGAGGGTGAGGATCGGGTCACTCCCATGCCGGCGATCCGCCAGGAGCTCGCCCGGCTGAACCTCGCCGCGCAGTGTGATGACCGGTCGGAATCCTGCACCGTCTCGCACACGTTGAAAGGCGCTGACACGACGCTTCGGGTCGTCATCACCCACAACCCCCATACACAGACGATATACCTCTATATCGATCGATTCATCGAGCTTCGTGATGAAGATGGACCGACCAGAATACTGGGCGCCAGGCTGCTCTCCCTCAACCGCGAGATGGTGACCGCCAAGTTTGAATGGGATGACACCGCCAATGTCATCCGCCTCTCCACCTCACTGAACACGGACTCCAATTTCGATCGGAAGGCGTTCCGCTCCCAACTCAAGGGTCTCTTGAGCGTGGCCGAGAAACTGTGGCCCGAGCTGAGCGGATTCGCTCCAAGTGCCTCGTCAAGCCTACAATGATGGGGCTGGCTGGCCCTTTACGACGATATCGGCGTCACTCCTCCTCGAATTGGGCGCCGCCAGTCCGTCGTCGTCGTTCCTTGACCTCGCCGAAAACATCTCAGCCTCGACCCATCAAAGTAGACTTGACGAGACACTAGGAATTGACCTGGTGGCGAAGGTCGGCATATCTTTTGTATAAGCGATGGATGACGATCCCAAAAGAGATGGCAGAAACAGCCAGCCCCCGGAGGCCCCCCAAAAGAGAGCCGAAGCGCTGGATCCCGCTGTCGCGCCGGAGCCCGCAGCCGATGAAGCGGTCAAGGCGGCCTTGAATATCGCTGCATCAGTGGGCCGGAGTGATCCTGACGACAACCTCGGTCTCGCCTTCGACAACATGCCGGATTCGGTCTCGCTCCACCAGATCATCGACCAGGCCGAGCAGCGCTCCAGGGCTCTTTTCGAACAGGCGGTCTCTGACGATCACGAGCCCTTGGAAGAGCTGGACGTCCTGGACATCACGGCACAGTTCGGACGCCCCAGCGAAAGCATCGACACCGATGACGGCTCCTCGGACTCCGTCAACGGCTTTGGGGACACCAAGGATCTCTCACCCAGCGTGATACCGCCCCCTGTGGACACCGAACCCCTGTCCCCCCCCCCGGAAGGGGTTCCCCAGTCAGCGTCCCGGACAGCGGAACCGGTTCGTCCGATCGCCGATCCCCCGTCGATCCCCCCCGCCGAGCCGTCTCCCCCCCCGAACCCGAACGAAAGCGGTCCGCCGCCACGGCTTCTCCGCGCGGACGAAATCCCTGCCCCCCTCGAGAACGAGACGTCGGATGAGCGACAAGATATCCAACAGCTGGTTGAGCATACCGTCTCCAACATCAAGGAGGGGACCTACTTCGAAATCCTGAACCTCCCCACCCACGCGACGGATCAGGAGGTCCGGGAGGCATATCAGCGACTGCGCCATGAATTTCGCGAAGAGCGCTTCAAAGATGCCGCGCTTTCGGATATGAGGAAGGACGTGAGCCTGATCCGCGCGGTGGTTGACGAGGCATTCGAGGTGCTGCGCCGGCCCCAGACGCGAGAGGCGTATCGCCGAGCCGCCCTGGATGATGGCGTCTGACTGAAACCGGAGATATATCCTTTCAAGAGGTGATTGATATGGCATTACTCGAGATACTCACTTTCCCCAACGAGGTGCTGCGACAGAAGGCCGAGCCGGTCGCCGTCGTGAACGATGAAATCAGACAGCTCATCGATGATATGGCGGAGACGATGTACAATGCCCCCGGCGTGGGGCTGGCGGCCAATCAGGTCGGGGTGCTGAAACGCGTCGTGGTTATTGACACCGACTACAGCGACAGCAAGCCCAACCTCCTCGCGTTGGTCAATCCGGAGATCCTCGCTACTGAGGGGAAGGTCGTATCAGAGGAGGGGTGCTTGAGCCTGCCCGACATCCGCGAGGAGGTGGAACGGGCGGAGAAGGTCGTGGTCCGCGCGCTGGACAGGAACGGCGAGCCCTTCGAGCTGCACGCGGATGATCTGCTCGCCACGGCCATTCAGCACGAGGTGGATCACCTGGAAGGGATGGTCCTCCTCGATCGGCTGAGCTTCCTCAAACGGCGCATGCTGAGCCGCGAGCTGACCAAGCGAAAGCGGGAGAGGTAATCTCGTGACATCGCGGCCGAGGACCATATTGATGGGGACCCCCGCGTTCGCCTCCCCCGTGCTGGAGGCGCTCCATCGGGAGACCGACGTCGTCTTGCTGCTCTCTCAACCCGACCGGCCCGTGGGGCGCGGCTGTAAGCTCTGCAAGCCCCCCGCGAAGGTCACCGCGGAGGCGCTGGGCATCGAGGTGCTTCAACCGGAAATTGTCAAGGGTCGCCGGTTTTCCAAACGGATGGCCGCGTATGAGCCCGACTTCATCATCACCGCGGCGTTCGGCCGTATCCTGGGGCCGAGCCTCTTCGAAGTTCCGCGGAAGGCGTGCCTCAACGTCCACGCCTCCCTACTGCCCCGGCACCGGGGCGCGGCCCCCGCCAACTGGGCGATCCTCTCCGGTGACGCGGAGACAGGGGTGTCCATTATGAGGATGGTCAGCGAGCTGGACGCCGGTCCCGTCTATTATCAGGCCAAGACCGCCATCGACCCCAAAGAGACCGCCGGCGAGCTGCTCTGCCGCCTGGCCCGCCTCGGCGCGGAGGCGCTCTGCCACACAATCCGCCATTTCGATAGGCTCATCCCCGAAGAGCAGGACCACTCGAAGGCGACCTGGGCCGGCCTCTTGAGGAAACAGGACGGCCTGGTCGACTGGGAGAAGGACGCCCGATCCGTCATCAACCACGTGCGGGGGATGTCCCCCTGGCCGTCCGCGTTCAGCCGATGTGACGGCAAGGTGCTGAAGATCCACGCCGCCGAGGTGCTGGGCGAGGAAACGGACGCCGCCCCGGGGGCGGTGATTCGGGTGTCGAAATCCGGCGTCGATGTGGCGTGCGGCGGCGGCGCGATTCGCATCACGGAGCTCCAGGCCCCCGGGAAGAAGCGGATGCATGTATCCCAGTTCATCGCGGGGACCCCTCTGAAACCCGGGTTCCGCCTCACCGCCGGCTGAGGTTTTCGGGTCATCCCTCACGCGTTGACGAGCGCCACGTCCACCCCTTCGTGGGCGAGAAGGAACTGCTTCAGATCCAGCGGCCCGCAGTAGACGCCGATGCGACCGTCCGCCGCCAGGACCCGATGACACGGCAAGAGAACGGGCAGCGGATTATGCCGGAGCACCTGGGAGGCCGCCCCCCCCTTTTTCGGATGCCCCGCCGCCGCCGCGAGCTCGCTGGTGGTCACGGTCTGCCCGAAGGGGATGCGTCGCGTCGCCAGCAGGATATCCTGCTGGAACGGGCTGAGATAAGAGAGGTCCACGGGAGTGTCGAAGTCCTGTATCTCTCCCACCGCATACCCCATCAGCTCCAGCCCGGCCTCGAACGCCATCTTCCGTCCCCAACTCGCCGCGGCGAGGTTGTAGTAATCGAAATGGTCAAAGACATCGAAATCTTCGGACCCCGGAAAGAAAAGCGCGGAGGCGCCGAACGCGGTCGCGCACATCGTGAACGTCCCGAAGTAGGTGGGCACTTCCAGCGTTGAAAGAGCGGTATGCGGGCTCTCTCCCGCTTTCTTCTGCAGGGCCTGGTGATCCAACTCGGCCAGTTCCCCGAGCTCCTCTTCTTTCGGCCAGAATGTCATCATCGTCAAAACCTCCTTACCCCTCTCTCGGACATCCTGAACCAAAAGTTTCCACCTCGACCGATCTTTTTCAAAAAAAACCGGACCGCGACCCATCCGAGCGGTTATCCGTCGGGAAACGCCACCACATCATCAATGGTCTCGGCATCGGTGAGGAGCATGACCAGCCGGTCGATCCCCAGGGCGATCCCCGCGCACTCCGGGAGGCCTTCCTCCAGCGCCGCGAGGAACGCCTCGTCAAGGGGATAGGTCGTCTTTCCGCGAGCGGCGCGGGCCGCGGCCTCCTGCTCGAAGCGGCGCCGCTGCTCCCGGGGATCGGTCAGCTCCTGAAAGCCGTTGGCGAGCTCGAGCCCTCCTGCGTACATCTCGAATCGCTCGGCGCGCGCGGGGTTCATGGGATCGATCCGTGCCAGGGCGGCGAGGGCGGCGGGGTACCCTGTCAGAAACACCGGACGCTCCCGCGGCAGAGACGGCTCCACCGCGTCCACCAGATCCTGATCGAAGCGATCCGGATCCGGCGAGGCGCCCGGACGCCACCCGGCCCACCACTCGAACGCGTCCGCCACCTCGATGCGCTCGAACGGCGAAGAGAGATCCACGGATGCCTCGCCGTGACGCAACAACGGAAAGGCGTTGACCGAGGCCGCGGCCGCGGCCACCAGCCCCTCGCAATCCGCCATAAGATCGGCCGCCGTTCCTCCGAGACGGTACCACTCGAGCATGGTGAACTCCGGGAGGTGCCGGTCCCCCCGCTCGCCTTGCCGAAAGCAGCGAGAGAACTGGAATACCCGTTTGTAGCCCGCCTGGAGCAAGCGCTTCATATGAAGCTCCGGCGAGGTGATGAGGAAACGGTCTCCCGACGGCTCGGCATCGATGTGCAGCTCGGGCGCCGGGGCGGCGACCCGTAGTGGGGTTTCCACCTCCACGAATCTCCACTGTCTCAATGTCCTCCGGAGACTGTCGATGATTCCGGCGCGCTGAACGAGGCGAGGGAGAAGGGAACCGAGTCGTGTTCCGTCAAGAGGAGGTGGCTCGGCTAAGCTGGATTTCTTCATTTCTTTTACGTAGTTCGTCTTGCAAGCAACTCTCGATGCACATACACTCCAATCATGAGGAGATGCAAGTATTTCATAGTCATTGCACTTTCGTGGGTCCTCACGGCCTGCGGCGGTGCCCCCCCCCATCCGTCAAACGCGGACGCCGACCCCGACACCTCCCAGACGGAACAGATCCGAATTCCCGAGAGCATCCCGACACTGGAGCGCAAGATCTGGGAGATGAACCTCTACCTCCTGCCCGTCGAACATCCGCAAAGGACCGTGTTGAGGGATCGACTCGCGGAGTCCCTGCTCTCCGAGTTCAGAGGCACGGAAGCGGACAAGACGGAGCAGCGGCGAGCCCTCTTCGAAGAGGCGCTCCACCTCCACGATGCAAAGGATTTCCAGACGGGCCACCTTGCACCTGCGGTGACCGAGATGGCGCTCTGGGCCGTCGAGGTTTTCGAGCAGCGCGGCAATGAGTCCATCGTTCTGGCGGCCCTCCGGTTCCTCATGCTGGCCGATCCTCAGAACGCCGCTTATAAGGAGCAGTACCTCGCCCTCGCCGAATGGTCTCGCTCCGTACGTCAAACCATTGTGGGGCGAGCCAATCAGCTGGCCTCCCTCATGGATGTCTACCGGGGCATGATCTCCCTGGTCCCCGACCGGGAGGTGGTGGAGGAGCTGGCCGCGCTGCACATCGAGCACTACGAGATCATCAAGACCGCGTTCACCAACGGCATGGAGAGCGGCCTTTCCATGGTCGACCCGCGGGAGATCCTAATCCACGGTCGGGCCATCCAGGATATGCCCATCCGCGTCATTCACATCTTCTTCCTCACCGGCAATCCGCTCGGGGCGCGGCCATACCTGGAAGGTCTCGTGGCGGACGGGAACCTGCACCTCGGATACATCGAGGTGCTGGATCGCATCGCCAACGGAGAGGATCTCGCGGACAGCTACTTCAGCCTCGCCAAGAGCATGATGCCGCTGGACCCTCGGGCCGCCCTCAAGGCATACATCCTCGCCCGAGCCGAGGATCCGACGAACTACTTCTTCTCACTGAACATCGGCCTCCTTTTCGACGAGCTCGAGTGCCACGAGTGCGCGGTCAATTTCTACATCGAGTCCGCGACCGTCTCCCCCACCGAGGAGGTGTACACCAAGGTGCTGGAGCTCGTCACCAATTCCCTCGGCAAGATCCATTACTCGGAGCAATCCTCGGCGGCCCGACGCGTCATCGACCAAGCGGACCAACTCATCGCCACCGCCCTGGCCCAGCACGCCGACAAGGCGTCCGAGCTCCGGATGATCGCCTCCTCCCTTTTGTACATGATGGGGGAGGTGGAGTTCGATGACGGGCGGGTAGAGTCCGCCCGGACCCACTTCCTCAAATCCCATCAGGTCAACCCCAACGTCCCCGCGTTGATTAAGCTGCAGGAGGTGCACTACCTGCTCAACGACTTCGAGCCCGCCATGAAGATAATAGAGAAGGCGCAGTCGGTGGAGCTCGACGGCTTGGAGATCTCCGACTATCTCCGGGCGGTCATCCTGGAGAAACACGCGGATCTCCTCATGGCCCTCCACCGGGAGAAGGCTGCCGAGCCCCTGTACAAGGAGGCCCTCGTCAAGCTGGAGTCCGGCGGCGAGCTCATGGGCAACTCCCCGGCGGTGGCGGTAAGGCGCGGGGTCATCCTTCATCGCCTCAGCGATCAGGAGGCCTCCCAGGAGGCCTTCCGCCTCGCGATACGTCTCGATCCGGATCGCTCCGAGACCTACGGAACCATCATCTCCTTTCTGGTGGTCAACAACCGGCTGGATGACGCCATCGAGTTCTACCGGCTCGCCTATAACCAAGACCGCATCAAGGCCATGTGGAAGATCTATTACTCCCTCTGGGTGGAGGGGCTCTCCCGCCGCACCGGCAAGGGCTCCATCGATCTCGCCAAGGGCTACCTCGAGTCGAGTAACGGCGAATCATGGCAGGATCACCTGGCCAAGTTCTTCTGCGGCAAGATATCGCTGGACGAGCTCCGGAAGGCCGCCAAGAACAACGGCCAGCAAGTCGAGGTCGACTACTACGGAGCCATCATCGCGATGGCCGATGGAAACAAAGGTACGGCCAAGGAGATGCTCGGCAAGGTCATCGACTCCAAGCTCCTCGGGTTCTTCGAATACCGCATGGCCCGCGAGATTCTCCAAGACGAGCTGAAGTAGGAAGGAAGACGTCGCGGACGAGCAACCCGGTCGAAAACAAACAAAACCGCGCGGCGACCTACCAGCCGTCGATGAAGTCCTGTCCGTCCCGCCGCGCGATCTCGTTCTGCAGGGCGACGAACCGCGTTCCCACCACCAGGGCGAGGTTCTTCATCACCTTGTAGCCGATGGTGTGGTTGCTCTCGAGCACCGCCACCAGGCTCTCCCTGTTGCAGCGAAGGGCGTGCGTACTCTCCTCGCAGTAGGCCGAAAACCGGTAACAGGCGGAGGGGCTGAGGCTGGACCAACCGAATGTCCCCCCCGGCTCGATGGAGGCGATGGTGTGCTCCGTTACGGTGCGGAGGCACGGTAGCTTGTAGCGGATGGAGACCTTGCCGTCGATGAGAGTATACAGGTAGTCAGCGGGATCGTTTTCTTTGAAGATGAGGGTGTCCCCCTCCAGGAGGATCTCCTTGCAGCAACACTGGACCTGAAGGAGCTCATCATCAGTCAACCCCTTGAAAATCTGTTCCTGCTTGAGGAGATCCAGATCTACGGTATAGCGTTCATTTGTCTCGGACATCTCTTGGGACACCTCCGCCGGATTCATTTGCATATTACACTCCCCTTGTAAACCATATAATACCCGTCGCCTCGCAATCGCCGTTGTTTCGGACATATAATCATTGGGGCGGGCTCGCCATATTGTCTTGCGAATATCCGAACGACCTCTCCGAGGCCAGATAGGCCTCGATGGCCTCCGCCGCTCGTTTACCGTCTCCCATTGCCAGTATCACCGTGGCGCCGCCGCGAACGATATCCCCCCCCGCGAAGACCCCCCGCATGCTCGTCATGGAGGTACCGTCCACTTCGATATTGCCCCACCGGTTCAGCTTCAGCTCGGGATAGCTCTGCGTAAGCAGGGGGTTCGCCTGGGTTCCGACGGCGACCACCACCAGATCGCAGGGAAGCTCGAACTCGCTATCTTCGATGGGAATCGGTCTCCGCCGTCCCGAAGCGTCCGGCTCGCCGAGCTGCATCCGCAGCAGCTTGACCGCACGAACCCAGCCGTTCTCGTCTCCCAGGATCTCCTGAGGGCTGACCAAGAACTCGAACCCGACCCCCTCCTCCTCCGCGTGAACAATCTCCTCCAGCCGGGCCGGCATCTCATCTCGACCGCGGCGATAGGCCAGGACGGCCCGCCGGCTCCCCAAGCGTCGCGCCGTTCTCACGGAATCCAGCGCGGTGTTCCCCCCTCCGAAAACCACTACCGTGCTGCCGCGGGTCACCGGTGTCGGATTGTGGGGGCCTTTGTATGCGCCCATCAGGTTGACCCGGGTCAGGTACTCGTTGGAGGAGTAAACCCCTTTGAGGTTCTCACCGGGGATATTCAGAAACACGGGGAGCCCGGCGCCGTTGGCGATGAACACCGCGTCATACTCCTCCCGAAGCTTCTTGAGGCTCACCGTCCGTCCGACCACCATATTGTACTTCATCTCGACCCCCATCGACGCGAGGCGTTCGACCTCGATATCGACGATGGTCTTCGGGAGCCTGAACTCGGGGATTCCGTACCGCAACACCCCCCCTGCATCGTGGAGCGCCTCGAACACCGTCACGTCGTGCCCCCGTTTCTTCAGCTCTCCCGCCGCGGTCAACCCGCCGGGGCCCGACCCGACAATCGCCATCCGCAGACCGGTCTTCCGGACGTCGGTCACGGTCGGAACCTTCTTGTCAGCGACCGCCCTATCGGCAACGAATCGCTCGATCCAACCGATGGCCACCGGTTTGCCTTTTTTTCCCCGAACGCAGCGAATCTCACACTGCTTCTCCTGAGGGCAGACCCTCCCGGTGATGGCGGGGAGCACGTTGGCGTCATAGAGAAACTCCGCGGCCTCCGCGAAATCCCCCCGGGCCACCGCATCCAGCATCTCCGGAATCTTGATGGCGACGGGACACCCCCCGACACAGGGGCGGTTCTTACATTGCAGACACCGCCGGGCCTCCAACATGGCCGCGGCGTCATCCAGGCCGGAGTTCACCTCCTTGAAGTTTCGAACCCGTACCTCGGGCGACTGCTCCGGCATGGAGACCCGCGCGATGGCCATCCGTTCCTTCACCCTCAGATCATTGGAGGGCACGGACTCCGATGGGGGAATCGACCCGATTCGGCATTCGTGGGATCTATGGTATGTATCCTGCCGCATCATCAACTCGGCGAAGTCCACCTGATGGCCATCGAATTCCGGACCGTCGACGCACGCGAATTTTGTCTGATCGCCGACGGTGACACGACATCCGCCGCACATGCCGGTGCCGTCCACCATAATGGGATTCAGGCTCACGGTGGTGGGAATCCCGAAGGGACGGGTCTGGTTGGCGACAGCCGCCATCATGGCGACCGGACCGATGGCAAAGACCGCATCCAGCCGTCGATCTTCATTCTTCAGATGCTTCTCCAAGACCGAGGTGACAAAGCCCTTCTCGCCCAACGTGCCATCCTCTGTGGCGGTCTCGACCTGCTGACAGAACGCCCCGAGCTCTTCAGCGAGGATGACATTCGGGGCGCTTCGGGCACCGATGATGGCATGGACCTCATTGCCCGCGAGAGAGAGCGCCTTTGCCAGGGGATAGAGCACCGCCGTTCCCACCCCGCCGCCGACACAGCACACCTTTCCGATTTTTCTTATCTCGGTGGAGCACCCCAGAGGACCGGCGACATCGCGAATCGCCCCCCCCTCGGGAGTCTCTACAATCCGACGAGTGCCCTCACCGACCATTTGTACGACCAATGTGATCGTCCCTGCCTGATCGTCCGCATCCGCGATGGTCAGAGGAATCCTCTCGTCGCCCTCTGCCACCCTGACGATGACGAATTGCCCTGGACGGCGTATCTCAGCGATACGGGGAGCATGAATCTCCAGGCGATATACATTGGGAGCCAACCGTGTGTTTGATTTTACTTGGAACATTGCGGATTACCTAACGAAATCGATTTCTTCAAAATAATGTTGGATGCGACCTCGAGCAAGGAGCATGCCAAACACAGCAGGCGCATCAGGCTCGATGTGCTCGAGAAATTCCTTCCCGTTCTATACTCGGTTCTCCTCTATAACAGTGCGGTATCGCTGGTTTCTCCCCTTGTGGACAAATACTGGTCCTATAAGTGTAGTCGTTAACTATACGGAATAATCTGCCATAAATAAATGGGTAAAAGCACCCCTCCGGGGAATTTCTACCCGCTCCGCAGCGGTATTCCAGCGGTATTTCACCGGCAATTGGTTGCCATGAACGGAATGTATTCCAAGTTAGAGACTTTTCTCCCCTCCCTCCCCAACGAGGTCGCAGCGGGATCACACGCTGAAGTACTTCGCTTGAGGATGATGGACCACAATGGCAGAGGTCGAGAGCTCGGGAACCATCTCCATAGTCTCAGTGAGGGTGACCCCGATGGCCGCGGGTTCGAGGAGCTCAAAGACGGTTTTGTGGGCGTCGAGATCGGGACAGGCGGGATATCCGAATCCGTACCGGGATCCCTGGTAGCGTTGCGTGGCGAAGTCCTGGGGATTGTCCGGCTCGTCTTCTGCGATGCCGAGCTCCCGCCGCATCACCGCGTGCCAGTGCTCCGCGAGCGCGTCGGTGAGCTCCACCGCGAATCCGTGGAGCATCAGATAGTCGTGGTAGCTGTCGCTTTCATAGAGTGCCCGGATCTCCTCGGCGAGCTTGTTCCCCAGCGTAACGACGAAGAACCCCGCCACGTCGTCTCCCGCGTTATCCGATCGGAAGAAATCCGAGATACAGAAGTGAGGTGGAAATGACTGCCGGGGAAAGGCGAAGCGGTGCTCCCGGCCGTTATCCGACACGATGAGGGTATTCTCGTCCCGCCGGCACTTGAAATACCCGTAGGCCACCTTCGCATCCCCCATCTCGCCTTTCATGACCCGCGCCGCGAACCGATCGAAGAGGGGATCCACCTTCTCCCGGATCAGCGCTGCATACTCATCAGCGGTCATCTTGGATCGCCGATACCCCCACCGCCCTCTGAAAAGGGCTTGTTTGTTGAGGTACTTGAGCAACGCGCCGGTCTCGATCTCGGTGACGTGTCGCTTGCCGAAGAACGGCGGGGCCGGAATGACCGCGGCGGGGAGGACCTCCTGATTCACCGCGCGGCTCTGGACGCTCGGCCGCTCCTTCCTGGGCAGGTACACCGTAGAGGAGACCGTGCCCTCCTCGACCTGCTGCATGGCCTTTAGGCCGGCGAACGCGTCGGCGCAGTACACCACATTCGAGCTGTGGCCCGGCACGCAGGATTCAGCCACGAACCGGGGGGTCAGGGCCGCCCCCCCGAGTAGGATGGGGATGTCCAGGCCCGCCCCGGCATACCGGGGCATGGTCTCCTTCATCACCATCGCTGACTTGACAAGCAACCCGGAGAGCCCGATGGCGTCCGCGCGGTTCGCCTTCGCGGCATCGATGATCTTCTCCACCGGCGCGTTGATACCGATGTTGATCACCTCGAACCCGTTGTTGGAGAGAATAATATCCACCAGATTCTTGCCGCTATCGTGGACATCCCCCTGGACCGTGGCCAGGACGATGCGGGTCCTCGCGTCACTCTCCTGCTTCGCCATATGGGGCTCGAGCAGGCCGACGCTCTTCTTCATGACCTCCGCGGACTTGAGCACGAAGGGGAGGAGCATCTCTCCCCTGCCGAACAGCTCACCGATGCGACGCATGGTGGGGACCAGGATCTCGTTGATGATGTAAAGCGGGGAGTTCCGCTCCATCAGGATGGTGAGGAGATCGAGGAGATCGTCCCCGTCGCCGGATATGAGCTGGTTCTCCAGTCGCTGCTCCGGTGTCACCTCTGCCGCGTCGTTCCCCGCCGCTGCGGTCTCCTTTCGATCCTTGAAGTGCTCGATGAAAGCATCCAGCGGCGACACCCCCTCCCGCTCCCGGAAGTACAGGAGATCGAGACAGAGCTCGCGATCCGTCCCCGTGACGGCGCTCATCGGGAGGATCTTGGCCGCGTCGACAATGGCGGCGTCCAGCCCCGCCTTGATGGCCTCGTGGAGAAACACCGAGGTGAGCACCTTGCGTCCCGCCTTGGGGAGGCCGAAGGAGATGTTGCTCACCCCGAGCACCGTGTACACCCCGGGAAGGACCCGCCTGATCTCGCGGATGGCGTCCAGGGTCTCTACAGCGGCCTGCTTGAGGGAAGGATCTCCGGAGCCGATGGCAAAGGTGAGCATGTCGAAGAAGATATCCTGAGGCCTGAGTCCGTGACCGTCCACGGCGAGGTGATAGATCTCCTCGGCCACGGCGACCTTGTCGGCGGTGGTCATGGCCATCCCGTCCTTGCCGATGGCCAGCGCCACCACGCCGGCGCCGTACCTCTTGGCCAGCGCGCAGACCCGGTGGAGGTTCGCCCCGCCGTCCTCGAGGTTGATGGAGTTGATGAGCACCCGGCCGGGATACTGGGCGAGGGCTGCTTCGATGACATCGGGGAGGGTGGAGTCGATGACCAGCGGTGCGCGGAGCTCTCCCCTGAGCCGGGTCATCATCTCGGTCATGTCGGAGATCTCGTCCCGGCCGGCGTAGGCCACGCTGAGATCCAGCAGGTGGGCCCCCTGCTGCTCCTGCTTCCGTCCGAGGCTGACCGCGCTGTCGAAGTCGTCCGCCAGGAGGAACTTCTTGAACTTCCGGGATCCGGTGACGTTCATCCGTTCCCCGATGAGCAGGGGAGGGATCTCCTGGACCACAGGCGTCATCTCGTACAGACTGGCGAAGGCGGGCTCGAAAGCGGGGTCGCGCGTCGCCGGCTTCTCTCCTGCGAGAGCATCTCTCACGGCGCGGATGTGATCCGGGGTAGTGCCGCAGCACCCCCCGACGATGGAGACCCCATGTTCGGTGACGAACTCCCGGACCTTGGCCGCGAAGACCTCGGGGGTGAGCGGGTACACGGTCTCCCCGCCCTTCACCTCGGGGATGCCGGCGTTGGGCATTACCGAGACGCGGCCGGGGTAGTGCTTCCCGAGGTAGGCCACGTGGGATGACATCTCCTCGGGGCCGGTGGCACAGTTGAGCCCGAGGGAGAACAGGGGGAACGGCTCCAGAGTCGCCACCACGGCGGCGATGCTCGAACCGAGGAGCATGGTCCCCGTGCTCTCCATAGTCACTGAGACCATGACCTCCAGATCCCTGCCCGCCTTCTCCATCGTGTCGAAGACCGCCCGAAGCGCCGTCTTGATCTGCAGCAGGTCTTGGCAGGTCTCGATGATGAACAGATCCACCCCGCCGTCGATGAGCCCCCGGGCCTGTGTCGCACATACGTTGTACAGGACCTCCACCGGGATATGTCCGAGGGTGGGCAGCTTGGTCCCGGGCCCCATGGATCCGGCCACGAAACGCCCCTCGAAGGACTCCGCCGCCCGCCGCGCGTTCTGTGCCGCGACGCGATTGATCTCCTCCACCCGATCCGCCAGCCCGTACTCGGCGAGGACGATGCCGTTGGCGCCGAAGGTGTTGGTCTCCACGACCACGGCGCCGGCTTCGAGGAAGGCGGTGTGAAGCCCGATGACGGTGTCTTGAGCGGTGAGGTTGACGTACTCGGTGCATCCCACGTAGTCGCCCCAGACCTGCCGGGGGAGATCCATCCGCTGTATGAGAGCGCCGTAAGCCCCATCGAATATGATAATTTCCCTGTCGTTCAATCTCACTTGGCGAAACCTCCTATTCCCGAGGGAAGATCCTGTCTATCGCGGTTATACCCTCTCGACACGCGCGGTGCCAGCCCGACCACAGCGATCATTGGGTCGGGGGTCACGCGTCGAGCACTTCTCTTATTTTAATGGAGAGATCCCCGGAAGAGAACGGTTTGGCGATGAAGTTCGTTGCGCTCTCCAGCCGCCCCTGCTGGTCGGTGATTTCCTGATTGTACCCCGACATGAACAGGACCTTGAGTTGCGGATGGCTCATACTGAGCAGCTTCGAGAGTTGCTTCCCGGTCATCCCCGGCATGACCACATCCGTGAACAGCAGATCGATATTCTTCCGACACTCGTGAAAGATATGGGTCGCTTCAGCAGCGCCGGACGCCTCGTGAACCGTATAACCGAGCTGCCGAAGCAGCCGCGCGGCCAGCCGTCGCACCTGATGATCGTCCTCGACCAGCAGTATCGTTTCGTATCCCTTCGGCGCGATGAAGCTCATGGGCTTCATCGCCCGGTCGTTTTCCGGTTCGTATTTCGGGAAGTAGAGCTCGAACGTAGCCCCCTTCCCGAGCTCTGAATCGACCGCCATGAAGCCGCCGTTCTGCTTCATAATTCCATAGATGGTCGAGAGTCCGAGGCCGGTCCCCTCCCCGGGATCTTTGGTGGTAAAGAAGGGGTCGAAAATCCGCGCCAGTGTCTCCTCGTCCATCCCCGCGCCAGTGTCCGAGAACTTGATGACAGTGAACGGTCCGGGCGTCACGGCGTCGTGCTTCTGACAGTCTTCTTCCGAGAGAATCCGTTGGTTCACCTCCACGGTGATCGTCCCCGACACCTCAATGGCGTCCTTGGCGTTAATCGCGAGATTGATGAGAATCTGATCGAGCTGTCCGGGATCGATTCGTATCTTTCCGACGTTGAGACCGGGCACGATATTGAAGATGATGTTTTCTCCGATGATCCGCCCCAACATCTTGTGCAGCTCTTTTACGGCATCGTTCGGATCGATAATCCGGGGCCGGGCGATCTGTTTTCGGCTGAACGCCAACAACTGCTGGGTCAACGACGTGGCCCGATCCGCGGCCTGATGGATCTCGCGGAAGTCCTCGAACAGCGGGTCATGCTCATCCAGCTGGGTGACAAACCCCTCCGAGTAGGCATTGATGACGAACAGTAGGTTGTTGAAATCATGGGCGACGCCGCCGGCCAGTCGACCAATCGATTCCAACTTCTGTGCGTGGAACAGCTGCTCCTCCAGGGATTTCCGCTCCTCCTCGAGGGATCGCCGCTCCTGCTCCACCGCTTCCCGCTGCGCCGCTTCCTTTTTCAAGGACTCTATAGTGTCGTTGAGCTGCTCTGTCCTTTTAGCGACCAGTTTCTCGAGGTGATTCTGAAACACCCGGAGCTCCTGCTCTCTGCGGATTCGATCCTGGATATCCCGCGCGATCATCAGATAGCCGATTCTATTGCCATTCTTGTCATGGAGCACCGCGCTCGACAGGGACACCGGCAGCCCCTTCCCGTTCTTGGATTTAAATCGCGTCTCGATATATCGAGCGCCGCCTCGCTTCTTTTCCACGACCTCCCCGGTCAGCCATTCCGGAAGCGCCGCCTGCACATCGAATATCTCCCGGACCCGTTTGTACATTATTTCCTTTTTACTGTATTCGAGCGTCGCGAGACCGGAGTCATTACATGATTCTATGCGATGATCATGATTTACGAGCAGCATGGTGTCCGAGATAGCCATGACGATGTGTTCGGCGACGGTCACCGGAGAGAGGGCGAACATGTCATATCGCCAGATGGCGTAGGCGATGATTCCGTTTATCATCGTAACTATTACGGTATAAGTACTGGCAATATCTATCCCGAGCATCTTCCACGGTTGCTGTAACGCCTCGGTCAGGAAAATCGTAAGGGTAAACAGCACCACATAAAGGACAATCCTCACCCTTCGCCATTTAATATGGTTACGCTCTTTTCGAAGGAATCTCCCCAAAATTACCAACATTACGATATACAGCGCGATCTGCCAGAGGCCGGCCAGGTTGGCTGCGGTTGTATCTTTGAAACCGCCGTATGACCATCCGGTGCCGAATTGTCGCGGCGGTTTTGTAATCGCTCCGAACAGCACATCAACCAGAATAATAGTAATTGCAGGCAAAAAGATGGCCGCCAGCACCTTCTTTTTTTTCAGTAATTCCTCCTTTTCCACAAAGGTCAAGACCAGCGCCATCAACAGCGATATCGTCAACGGCCATACCTTGTCGAATTTCCACCAGAAGCATGCCTGCTCTAGACTTCTGGCCTGAAAATACCCATAGTCAATCATCGACTGGGTAACCGCGAAGACGATCATTGCCGTATATAGTCGATTTGTCAGTGATTTTGGGCTCCTCATAAATACGAGCAAGCCCATCACAATACCTGCGATAAACGAGACGAGGGATATGAGCGGCATTATTTCCATTTCTAATTCACTGACTTTAAAGTTTTATATAGAAAACCGGTTCTATTCGCAATACGCAATGCTGGCAATTCCCTTCTCTATTGTTTGCCTCGCTCTTTTCATCGAACGGTCGATGGTGAGGTTTCGAGATGACATTTGTTCAGTGCGGGAAGACCTCCGTCTTCATAAGAGTTCGATTGTGAAGCCTCGCCCGCCCGGCGGCTGAGGAGTCGGGCGTCAAAAGATGTATCCGTCGTGCCGGCCGACAGATTTTTTACATTTCGTTGCTCATCGTCTACCATCGAGTCATTGAGGGAAGTTACAATGCAGGAAGACCTTTTCTACGCCGAAATGACCACCAGGAACATCGGTGTTCTAACCGAGCACGAGCAGAAAACGTTGAGGAATTCGTGTGTTGGCATCGCCGGATGCGGCGCGATTGGCGGGTACGCCGCGGTCCAGCTCGCCAGGCTCGGGATTGGCCGCCTGAAACTGGCGGACTTCGATACCTTCGAACGGAGCAATCTCTCTCGCCAGGCGTGCTGTACCGTCTCGAAGCTCGGGGCGCCCAAGGCACATAGCCTCGAGGCCTACCTGAAGGACATCAATCCATATCTCACTTTAAAGGTTTATCCGGCGGGAGTGCAGACGGAGAACGTCGGCGATTTCGTGAGCGGTGTCGATTTTGTCATCGATGGCATCGACATCAGCTATCCCCTTCATTCCGGGCTTCTCCACAAAAAAGCGAGCGCCTACGGTATCTGCAGCGCCGTCTCTCAAGCCATCCTCTATGGCGCCAGCGTTCTCGTTTTCGGACCGGGAACGCGCGATTTCAATTCCTATTTTGGGATAACGCCGAATACGTCGAGCCCCGATCCATTCAATGCCAGAGCGCTCATTTCCAAGTTGAGCACGCGCTTCCCTTCGTATATTGATGAAAGTCTCCTCGCCTCACTGGACGCGGGAAAGTCTCCGCCCGTCATTGTCCCCTCGGTTTACCTCGCGACGTCTCTAACGGTTCATCAGACTCTATCCATTCTTTTCGACAAGAGCCGGTCTCCGAGCGGTCCAGATCCGCGGCTGGTCGCCGTCGACCTGAGGGATCACTTCTATGATGTGAAGGAGTAACCCAATTATCCCCAGAAGCTCGAACACCGGGTTGCCTTCTCACGTCGCGTGCTCGTTCTCGAGGTTGAGCATCCTTTTCTTCTCTGTTTCGAACCTGTTCAACAATCTTCGTTGGTATGCCTCGAACGTGACCTCTTTTTCAGCGCCTCCGTCATTTGAAAGCAAAGGAAAGAAGGATCGCAGATAGTCCCCCTCCAATATGGATTCCCTGTACGTGTTGTAGTAAATTTCTTCGACCTGCTCCCGGTCGACATTGGGGTAGTCAATTACTGCCCTGGTACCATTGTAGAGCCTAAGGTTCCTGGTATATAGCATGTTGTCTTCTTCGAGCCTCTTGAACAGCTTCCCCCCCGGGAAGGGGATCATGATTGTATAGACATTTGAGCTTCCAATTCTGTTGAATTGACGTGAAATCTCTACCATTCTGAGGATGTTGTCTAGGCTGTCCATGACATTGCCGAGAATGAAGGAGGTCATGGGGTGTATTCCGTTGTCTGTCAACAAGCGAACCGCCTGAAAGGCGTGCTCCATTTTCTGTTCCTTGTTGTATTCCTTCAACACAGTATCGGTCACCGCCTCTATTCCCATGTAGAGGTTGAAACACCCGGCCCTTTTCATTTCAGGCAGAAGTCGGTGATTCTCGACCACCCACTTTGTCTTTCCGAAGCACGACCAATACATCTCCTCACCGGACTCCGCGATTAGGTCGCATGCCTCCCTGATGAAATCCGCCGAGGTCGTGAAGGTATCATCGATGAAGAGGAAGTGGTCTATCCCGTACAGTGCCTTGGTCTCCATCATTGAATTTACCAGAACACGAGCGCTGCGCTGTCCGTGGTTCTGCTCGAAATAGATGCCGTTTGGACAGAAAATGCACTTATGAGGGCATCCCCAGGAAACACTCATCGTGTGAAGGGGAAACATCTCTCTTTTTTTACCGTCCAGATACAGACTCTTTTCCAGACCATAGTTCTCCGGATAGCCTTCCAGCAATCGATATCCTTCCGGCGCGAGTGTCGGGTCCATCTCCATTTGTCCGTCATACGGCGCCATGCAGATATCGCCATCCGGGGTTCTGACCGCGAATCCCGGAATTCCGTCACCCTCCCTCCTCTCTGAAATCCCGGAAATCATTTCCGTCAAAGGAGATGCGAAATGGGTCATGACGGCGTCTATAGCCGTATTCTCCTTCAACACCTCCAAAGGGTAACGCGAGGCATATAGCCCGCCGACAATGATAGGAACCGACGGCATCTTCCTTTTTGCTCTTTCCGCGAACTCCGAATGATAGGGGAATTGAGTAGTGCTGACAAAGGTATAGACGTGTAGGAGCGGCTGCGTCATGATACAGACCACGTCGGGGCTCCAGCTCATGATCCTGCCCAGCGTCTTGCTGTGATCCTCATACGTCGCCTGCCCGTCGATGACCAGCACCTCATGCCCCGCGCCTATCATCTTCTCCGCTTGAAGGCACATGCCGATGGGTGGGGTGACGCATCCCTGGGCATAGAAAAACCATGACAGGGAGGGCGCATACGGATTGACAAAGCAGATTCTCATTGGTTTCTCCTGTTGTCCGTGTTTGTTTCATGCAACGCGTTCAAGATGCTCCGCCATTTTTTCGCGGCGCCCTTGACGACGTTGTAAACGAACAAGAGCGCGCGGGTTTTCAGCAGCCGCATATCGGAACGCCGATACATCTCATCAATATATTTGTTCAACGCCTCTTTGCCCTGACGGGAGAACAGATAGGGATATCCCCCCTTGTAGCTGAAATCCAGCCACGACACCCCATCCCGAATATCTGTCGGTAACTCGTCATACCATCTGCTACCCGGCATCGGAAGATAGCAGCAGACGTCGAACGTGTCCGCGTTCAACCGCTTCATAAGATCAATGGTTTTCTTGAGACTCCTCTCTGATTCATTCGGGACGCCGACCAGGATCGAAACCATCGTACCGATTCCGCTACGCTTTATAAGATCGACTTTTTTGACAATCGTCTCAGCGTCGATTTTCTTCTTCATGGACCTCAGCACCTCGTCGTCGCCCGATTCAGCGCCCAGGAAGAGCGCGTAGAACCCCGCCTCCTTCAGGCTGGCCAACATTGATTCGTTGATGCTGTCAAATCGTGCAGTGCAGTAGTACTTCAACCGCAGACCTCTGCTGACCAGCCCGGAACAGAGCTCGTCAACAAAACGACGGTTGTGGGTCAATGAGCCATCGATGAAATATATCTCCTCAGTGTCCTGGAATTTCCCAACTATGCCTTCGATCTCCTCGACGACTTTCTGAGGTGAACGCGTTCGTGACCTCCCCCAATATCTCTTGTCCGAACAGAAGGAACAGCTGTACGGGCATCCTCTGCTGGCGATGACAGATCTGTGTTTCAAAGTGTAGTTCTCAGGCAGAAGCAGGTTCTCCCAAGCCGGCGGCGGGAGTTCGTCGAGGTCATCGTGCAGGCTACATCGTTTATTGTGGATGACAGTGCCGTTCTCTTTGAAAGAGAGAGAGGGGACTTTGCTCCAATTGCGGGATCCGCGGTCGATTTCACTGACCAATCGCAGAAGCGGGATCTCCCCCTCGCCCCTTATCACGAAATCGACGCAATCTCTTTTCAGAACGTCATCGGGCATAAAGGTGCTGTGCGTTCCGCCAAAGACGACCCTTATCTCGCTGTCAATTCCCTTGATCACGCTGGAAATGCGATAGGCCAGATCCTGCTCGGGCGTCGTCGTAGTAATACCTACAATATCCGGCTGGTATTCGAGTATCGTAGACTTGATGCGGTCCCAAATCGGGTGGTATCTATCCCCCTCCACATACTCTCTATAGCGAGACGCATACTTGAAGAAGTCTCTGTCCGAAACAAACAGTTTCTCTTCCAACCCGGTGTGAAGATCAGACATAAAAATCTTGCTATCGAAGTCGTTTCTCCGCAAGTAGGAGGACAGATACAGTAACCCGAGGTGACATGCCGGTATGGGTAAGACACCTCTGAAAGAGTAATACGGGGGTGAAATCAGTAACGTCTTTGTAGGTTTCATTGGGCCGCCCTCACCTCATCCCCCGCACGATCTCTCGACGCCATGCAGGGGACTGCCCACAGAGACCTATGTTCGGCCACTGCTGACGCAGCACCTCGGGTTTCCCCTGTGCGCGGGTATGCAACATTGAGGTGCAATTAATAGCTGTCATTTATCAGCCTGGAGATATTGCGGGAGAATATTCCATCAAGCAGCTCCGGCGGGAGCCCCAACCCGGATATACAACTGACGAACGCTTTCATGGAGTGCGGTTCGTCAGCGAACGGGGAGGGATAATCCGTGCCAAAAATGACCTTGTCATACCCGAGACGCTTTATGAGATTCAGGTTAAGAATAGACGGGATTTCATACAGATAGGCGGCCGTGTCGATGTAGACGTGGGGGTGCTTTTCGACGACCATGAATGCCTCGTTATGCCAAAGCGTCCCCAGGTGCGTTAGAATTATCTTCAGATCAGGAAAGAGATTCGCGACCTCATCCAGGAGGAGGGGATTGGCCTGAGAGAGCTTGCAGCGATTCCCAAAGGGCGTAGTACCGACATGAAACACGATGGGAATGTTCAAATCCAGAGCCTTCCTATAGACATGAAAGACTGAGCTATCGTTGGGATAGAAGTCCTGCAGCGGGGGATGAAACTTGAGCCCCTTCATACCCAGATCAACAATCGCATGCTCGAGGACAGCGACAGCGTCCACGGCCTTCGGCTTTACCGACGCGAAACCGATGAGCCTATCGGGATACAAATCGCAGAGCGACTTGATATAGCTGTTCGAGGAATACAGTATCGGCGCCTCGACCGCAAAGAGTATGGATTTGTCGACGCCCGCGGCGTCCATCTGGGAGATTAGGTTCTCCGGGCGAAGGAGAGAATCGCCTGCCTGATTGTAGACGGCGATATCCTGAAAGGCGTCGAGGGAGAAGTGCTCCGGCTCGATCATGTGTACATGTGAGTTAATTATTGTCATGAGAGTTGTAACGATATCATCATATAGACCTCAAAGAGAACTCCTAGAAGATCTTCGCAGAAGCCGTGGCATCTGGCTTATTCTTCATTTTGGATCCCGGATTGACTAGGCGCCCGCAGAATAACCGCGGCGGTGGTGCGCTGATTCTATTGAACGCTCTCTTGTGAAAGACATTCAAGGGCTTCTTATGAGTGTTACCGCGTATATGGGAACTGACCGTCCTGGAAGTGATGAAAGAAACCCGGCATGGTCTTCGGCAGAAGGAAGATGGAGGCAGCGTGGAAAAGGAGGATATGCGCTTGGCGGCTACCGTTGACAAATCATAGATTGGTCCAAGGCGACGGCTCAGGGACTCTCGAATCAGTTCAGATCCACCAATCGTCACCTCCGGGCACTTTCCGAATAGAGAGGAAATGCCGACCCCCTCTGTGAACATACGATCATTCAGAGCGATCCAAACAGGCACTATCGCGTAGTAGGGGTTATCATCGTAGAGAAACGACTTGCAGAAGTCATAGCCACTCTCCGAGGAAGGCGGGTCAGTGGAGTATCTGGTGTGAATCCGCGGAAGGCGTATAAAGACCACGGGATCGTCGATGACATCAGAATAGCTTCTAACTTCGCTCAAAACCTCAAAGCCCATACGATTGTAAAACGGAATCATGCCGGGACTCACCGAAGCAACGATATCAGTACAGCCGACATGAACGGCGTGGGCATATCCGGCTCTGACAAGCTCACCATTGGCTCCAGTGATACGATAATCTCGGGTCACTACTTGATTAGAAAACTCGCAGAGCTTACCGCCTTCTTTCCGCAGCACCTCGATCTCCTTTTTGAATACTGCTTCGGAGGGCAATCCAAGGTCGGGCGAATCCACTACGACGCTGATAACGCCGACGACGTCGGATGAAGGAGATTTCGAAACAAAAGTCGCTGTCTCCGGGCACATCTCGAATGCGCGCATCCGTAGCCCCGTATTGGACGGTGTCACATAGCCGCATTGGACATAGACTTTGTAAACCAAACGGTAGGCGGACTCCAGCGCGTGAGGGCTTAAAGCTCTGCAGTGAACACATCCCGATCGGTCTTTGGGAAACAGGGGTCTCTTTCTAGGCGTCTTGTTATGTACCGACCTGACGGCTTTACTGAGCGGAAACGATGTTCTACTAATTATAGAATTATTGACGGATTCGAAGGTCATCGGTCCTCTCAACTCACGGCTTATACTATGCCATTTATGTAATTAAAAACACAAATACACATAAAGACACATAAAAAAAATATATAGAATAAATAGTCCACCAAAATTAAGTGGTTATGGCGTCTGTAGCCCATCTGCAGATTTACCGTTATACCCATTGACCTCATGACCTCATGTAACATTATTGTAACATTGCAAAACCATGACGCCACAAGAAAGTGCAAAAAAGTAGGCAACCAGGTCATTTATATTGCATTTACTGGTCAAATGTTGGGTATAATGTCTGCCGGTGTATATATTTTATATATTTTGCAGATGTGTATTTGTTTAAAATAGACTTCCGTTAGATTTGAATTTCTCCCCCATTGCCACCCCTTTTCAGACGAAGCAGTTTAAATATTAACTTTTAATAACAATAGGTTGGAAAGTTGGCGCGATAATAGCCACGCCTTTGAGTTGGGAGCTCGCTCAAAATCCTACGATTTGGAAGGTGGCTTCTGCCTACCACCGCTGATGCACGGCAGCGCGGATTCGCTCATCATAGACCGCCTTGACGTGGTCCATCTGCTCATTCGTAAGCGGCGGCAGATCCGATGATTTGGCATTGGAATCGGCCTGTTCGGGGCTCTTGGCCCCCGGAATCACCGTGGTCACGGCATCGAACATCAGGATCCAGCGCAGCGCGAGCTGGGCCATGGTCGCGCCCTCCGGGACCATGGGCCGGAGGGCCTCGACGGCCTCGAGCCCCAACTCCAGATCCACGCCGGAGAACGTCTCGCCCACGTCGAACGCCTCGCCGTTACGGTTGAAGCGGCGGTGATCGTCTTCTTCAAAGACCCGATCCCGTGTCATCTTTCCGCTGAGAAGACCGCTCGCGAGGGGCACCCGGGCGAGGATACCCACCCGCCGTTCCCGGGCCACCTTGAAAAAGAGCTCCGCCGGGCGCTGCCGGAACATATTGAAGATGATTTGTATGCATTGAACGTTCGGAAACTCGGTGGCCTTTATGGCGTCCTCCACCTTCTCCACGCTCACGCCGTAGTATCTGGTTCGCCCCTCTTTGACGAAATCATCCATCAGGTCGAACAGCTCCGGCATGTAGTAGGCTTCGCGAGGTGGGCAGTGGAGCTGTACGAGATCCAGGACCTCGACCCCGAGATTGCTCCGGCTCCGATCCATGAACGCGCCCAGGTTCTCCCGATTGTAGCCCTCAATCACGTGGGGATCGAGCCGCCGCCCCGCCTTGGTGACGACATACACCGCTTCAGAACGCTCCTTCAGCGCCCTGGCGATGAGCCGCTCGCTGCGACCGTCACCGTAGACATCCGCTGTATCGATGAAGTTGACGCCGTTGTCGAGCGCCGTATGGAGCGCCCCCAACGCATCGGAGTCACTGACGGCGCCCCAGGTGCCGCCGATGGCCCATGCCCCGAAACCGACCTCGGACACCTTCCATCCCGTTCTTCCAAAATCTCTATATTTCACCTCGGACCTCCTTCATGCCGGTGTTTTCCCCTTTACACCTTAAAACAGAGGAATCCGCCACCCTTTTCGGCCATCGCCGCCAGTGGGCCGCGATGTCTCATAATGGGAGACACCTTGTAACCAGGAAACATGGGGCCCCGCGGATGGCATTTTTTCCTTTCGTGTTGCCAATCATTCACACAGATGTAACAGTGAGCTGCCACTATTGGTGAACGATGGGACAGCGAATTTTCATAATAGAGGATGAACAGGACCTGATTGACGTCCTGCAGTACAACCTCACACGGGAGGGGTACACAGTGGATAGCGCGACCAACGGGACGGAGGCTATCCGGCGCATCGGGGACGCCGCCCCCAATCTCGTTCTCCTGGATCTGATGTTGCCCGACATGTCCGGAGTGGAGATCTGCCGACACCTCAGAAACGATCGGCGAACCCAACACCTGCCGGTGATCATGCTCACGGCCAAGGGCGAGGAGATCGACAGGGTGGTGGGATTCGAGGTGGGCGCCGATGACTACGTGGTCAAGCCCTTCAGCGTCCGGGAGCTCCTCCTGCGAATCAAGGCGGTCCTCAGGCGGGCCAACGAGCCCTCGACCGGCGGCGGCGTGAGCGTCTTCGGGTGTCTCACCATCGACATCCCCGCCCACCGCGTTCTGGTCAATGACCGTGAGGTGGTCCTCACGGCCCTCGAATTCCGACTCCTCGTCACCTTCTTCGAGCGGAAGGGCAGGGTCCAGTCCCGCGAGGTGTTGCTCGAGGATGTGTGGGATATCCACGCGGATGTCACCACCCGCACCGTCGATACCCACGTCAAGCGGTTGCGGGAGAAGCTCGGGGACGCAGGGCTCTACATCGAAACCATACGGGGTGTGGGGTACCGCTTTCAATCCAGCCCGAGCCGGGCGGGGTAATGCGCCTCGGAATCCGCGCCAAGCTCTTTATCGCGGTCTTCGCGCTCATCGTGCTGGTCATCGGCGTCACCGGCGTCGTCTCCATAATCCGCATCAAACACAACCTGGTCGATCGCACCGAACGAGAGCTGAAGCGACACGCCCGAGTCGCCGGAATGATTGTTTCGTCCCGCCCGTCCCTGTCCGAGGCCGATGCGCTGGCAGACCGCCTCGGTGACCTTTTCGACGCCCGGGTCACCATCGTGCTGGCCAACGGAATGGTTGTGGGCGATTCCGAGATGGACCGGGACGACTTGGGACGCTTGGAGAACCACGGGGATCGCGCGGAGATCGCCCAGGCTCTGGCGGCGGGCACCGGTCGCGCCACGCGGTACAGCAGCACGCTGGACCTCGAGATGCTCTATCTGGCAGCGGCCTTTGATCAACGGGGCCGCCGCGGCGTCGTCAGGGTATCCAAGCCCCTGAGGGACGTGAGCGTGGCGGTCACCGAGCTCCAGCGCATCATGGTCATCGCCTGCCTCATCGGCCTGGTCCTGGCGGCGGTTATGACCGGGGTGGCCTCTCAGCTCTTCTCCCGACGCCTGAAGCGACTCGTGACCTTCGCGGAGGAGATGGTGTCCGGTGAGCGCAGGGGCGAGGTGTACGACGCTTCACGGGACGAGCTCGCCGGCCTCGCGGGCTCCCTGAACACCCTGGCCACCAAGCTGGAGAGCCACTTCGCCATCCTCGCGGACCAGCGGGATCAGTTCGAGGCCGTGCTCGACGGGATGAACGAAGCTGTCGTCGCCCTGGACGAGAACAGCCACGTTACGCTCATCAACCGCGCCGGCATCATGCTGCTCGGCATCACCGGCGAGCCCGCGGGCAAGGGACTCATGGAGAGCGTGAGGACGCCGGCCCTGCTCGAAATCGCATCGGCCGCCGAGCGGGGACAGGACGAGACCGCAGAGTTCGACCTCAAGGGGGAGCGGAAGGCCCGCATCTTCGCTCGCGCTACCCGGCTCAAGACGGGGGGGGCGGTGATCGTGCTGCAGGACGTCTCCGAGCTCCGGCGTCTGGAGCGCGTCCGGAGGGACTTCGTATCCAATGTTTCCCATGAGCTCAGAACGCCCATCAGCATCATCCAGGCCAACGCGGAGACCCTTCGGGACGGGGCCCTCGAGGACCGGGAGGTGGCCGTTCGCTTCCTCAGCTCGCTGATCGACAACACCGAACGACTCTCCAACCTTCTCTCGGATCTGTTGGACATCTCCCGCATCGAGGAGGGCAAGTACGCCCTCAAGACCGTCTCCGTACCGATGGGGCGCGCCCTTCATCGAGCGGCCGCCGCGTTGGAGACGAAGGCCATCGACAGCGCCTTCTCCATCAAGGTGGAGCAGACCGAGGGGCTCCAGGTGCGGGCCGATCCCCGGGCGTTGGATCAGGTGCTGTTCAACCTGCTCGACAACGCGGTCAAGTACTCCGGCCAGGGGGGACGGGTCATCATGCGGGCGATGCGACAGACGGACGATACCGTTCGGGTCGAGGTGGAGGACAACGGTCCCGGTATCGAGCCCAAGGATCGGGAACGCCTCTTCGAACGATTCTT
>JBNLED010000108.1:0-16095 GCA_050304755.1 Polyangia bacterium
CCGGGCTCGCGCTGCTCGACATAACGACGACGATGCACGACGACAAGATGACGACGCGCACCGAGGGGATCTGGTGCGGAAACGGGGAGGGGGTCACCGGGTACGAGATCCACCAGGGGCGCACCGAGACCGCGGCCGGGACCGCGCCGGCGGTCCGGGTGTGCGCGCGAAACGGCCTGGCGGTTGACGCGGATGACGGCGCCCGGCGCGAGGACGGCCGGGTGTTCGGCACCTATCTCCACGGCCTCTTCGACGCGCCCGGGTTCAGGCGGTCGTTCCTGAAGGCGCTGAGGCCCGACCTATCAGAGGTGATCGATCGCTCCTCCGGCGAGACCCCTTTCGCGTATCGCGATCGGCGGTACGACCGGCTCGCCGACCGGTTCGAAGAACACGTCGACATCAACGCGATCTTCGATATTGTGAAGCGCTCATGAGATCCCCCCCGGCACACCGGCACGGCGGCGATCCCGGGGCGGACATGGCGCGCCTGGGGATCACGCCTCGTCCGGTGGTGGACTTCAGCGTCAACGTCACCCCCCTCGGCCTGCCCGAGAGAGTCCGGCTGGCGTGGCCCGGGTTGCTTTGCGCTGTCGAACGCTACCCGACCGTCACCGGCGAGGGGATCGTCCGCTACTACCGGGAGCGATTCGGGCTTCGTCCCGAGTGCGTGCTGCCGGGCAACGGCTCCATCGAGACCATCTACCTGGCCCTCGGCCGGCTCGGTCTTCGCCGCGTCGCCGTGGTCTCCCCGACCTTCTGCGAGTACGAGCGAGCCCTCTCCCTGGCCGGCGCGGCGGTGACGCGGATCCCCCTCGATGCCGCGGACGGATTCGCTCCCCCGGATCCGGCCCGGCTCCGCGAGGCCCTGGCGGCGGCGGACGCCCTCGTGCTGTGCAACCCGAACAACCCCACCGGGACCCGGTACGCGGCGGCCGGGCTCCTCGAGCTCTCCGGACGGTTCCCGGACAAGACCCTCCTGGTGGATGAAGCCTTCGTCCAGTTCCTCGATGACGCCGAGGAGGCCACGCTCCTGAGAGACTCTCGGATACGACCGAACCTCCTGGTGTTCCACTCCCTGACCAAGCTGTACGCGGTGCCGGGGCTTCGGCTCGGGGCCGCCGTCGGTCATCCGGACACCATCGCCCGGCTGAGACGGCATGCCCCGCCGTGGTCCGCCAACGCCGTGGCCGAGGCCGTCGCGCCGCTCCTGGCGAGCTGCCGGGGCTACGAGGGCGCCGTACGGGATCTGATGTCCACCGAGCGGGCGCGCATCGGTGCGGCCTTCGACGGAAACCGCGGCATCCGGCTGTTCGATACGGGGATCAACTTCTTCCTGGCTCGGTGGATCAAAACGCCGAACCTCGACGATCTCCTGCGGCCCTTACTGGAGCGAGGACTCTATGTGCGGGACTGCCGCGACTTCCCCGGGCTCGAGGCGGGGTTCTTCCGGTTCGGCATCCGGCTTCCGGATGAAAACGATCTGCTGGTGTCGGCGATCAGGGAGCGCGCCGGCGTCTGTTGATGAACGTCGCCCCCGTCGAACCGCCCCCCATGTTGCCGACATCCACGATAAAACCGCTGCCGTCGCTGTGGCATTCCATATCCACATTCTCAAACGCCACGGTGCTCTCCACCAGGTTATCTTCAGGGGTTCCGTTGATGCCCCAGAAATCCATCCCGCTCGGCCAGGAATACTCCTCGTTGCTGCCGATATGAGCGACAATGCTCTGCGCGACGTGAAACCCATTGGCCCCATGCAATCCGAAGCCATTCCAGGTGTTCATGTCCGCGATGCAATTGTAGAATTGCAGGTTGCCGCTTTGAGTGAAGCTCTCCGGGATAGGCGGAGAATGTAATCCAACCGTTGGCGTTGCCGGCGATGCTGCTCTCGATTTCCAGGGTGCCCTCGTACGTGCCGCCGCGCAGGCATACGATGTCGCCTGGACGAGGCCGGGTTGCGGCTGAGTACAGGGCGCATGGACTGTCCTCGCTGCATTCATTACCGATCCCGGAAGGGGCTACAAAGTAGGTGGTACCCGGACCGTCGCACGACGGAGCGAACCTCACAAACGTTTCAATTTCCGAATCGGTGTCCTGTCCGTATCTGATTTTGAATCGGATCGATGGGATCTACCGGCCGGTCAACGCATTCAGCACCTGAGTATAGGTGTCTTTGGGCTGGTTATTGCTGAACAGCAGGGATCGGGAGTTGCCGCCGTTGCACATGGAGCCGTTCCAGTTATTCAGCCAGGAGTTCTCGTCGTTCACGCCCCAGAAGGTGAGGGCGGTGCACTGGGGCCGCTCCACGCAGACCGCGGTAATGTCATGAAACAGATCGGCTTGCTGCTGTTCGGAGACAACACCGCCGCAGAGGTTGATGTCCCACTCTGAAATCAGCACCTCCAGCCCGAGACCGATGTAGAAGTCCATGTTGTCCGCGACCTCTTGGGCCGTGGTCACATTGTTTGGGGGGCCGATGTGCATCTGAAATCCCACGCCGTCGATGGGGACACCCCGGTTCACCATCCCCTCTATCATGGTGTGCGCGAACCGCGATTTGTCGTTGTCCGCATCGATGCTGTAGTCGTTGTAATACAGCTTCATGTCGGTCCAACCGTTGGCGTCGGCAAAATCCCTGGCCATTTGAAACGCGATATCGATGTAGTCATCGCCAATTTCATTGTAGAAGACCGAGTCCCTCATGCGGGCGTTGCCGTCCCCTGTATCGCTATCTGTTTTAATGGCTTCGTTGACGACATCCCACGTGTTGACCTTGTCGCCCCAATGGGCCATGACGGCTTCAATATGGTTCTGCATGATGCCCAGTAATCGATCACGTCCTCTCGACTGTTCCACCCAGCCGGCCAGCTGACTGTGCCAGACGAAACAATGGCCCTTGACCGCTATTCCGTGGGATTGCGCCGCGTTTACGATGGCATCGCCGCCGCCGAAGTTGAAGCTGCCTTCGCTGCCCTCGATGTTCGCCCATTTCATATCGTTTTCCGCGGTCCAGTAGTTGAAGTGATCCACGGCCGGACCGTTGGTGTTGCCGGGACTCACCGCCGTCCCGATGAGAATCGGCGGGTCGATGCAGGCCCCGGCCTCCTTGATGTTGGTGAGGGGTTCGGGGCAGGGGAGTCGGATAACATCTGAATCCGAGTCTGCGTCGGCATCGGTGTCCGCGTCCGTGTCGGCATCGGTGTCCGCATCGGTATCCGCATCCGTGTCCGCATCGGTATCCGCATCTGTGTCCGCATCGGTATCGCCGTCCGTATCGGTATCACTGTCCGTATCGGCATCAATGTCCGCATCGGCATCGCCGTCCGTATCGGTATCACCGTCCGTGTCGGTGTCGGCATCGGTGTCGGCGTCTGTATCTGTATCTGTGTCTGTGTCTGCGTCTGCGTCTGCGTCTGCGTCGGTGTCTGCGTCAACATCCGTATCCGCGTCCGTATCGGTGTCGGCATCGGTGTCCGTGTCGGCATCGGCGTCGGTGTCGGCGTCCGTGTCGGTATCTGTATCCGTATCGGCATCTGCATCCGTGTCGGCATCCGAATGGCTATCGGTGCCGCCGAGGGTGCCCCCGTCTGTCATAGTCTCGGAACTATCACATCCGGTGACCGCAAGTAGGATGATTACCGCTGAAAACAGTGCAATTTCGATTTTTCTCATATTTACCTCCGCGATATGCCCGTTGTATAGGTTGGTCAAAGCAATATTCCTCTGTACGATTTAATCGTCATGATCGCTCCGGGAGCGCCCGCGCCCCCTTTCTATTGGAATGAAACTCTCACATCGGCCGATCCTGAGCTCTGGTATCCTTCGATGACCTGCGCTACTTCATGAAAGGATCCCATCGTCAAACCAAAGGCCGACCATGCGTCACTCTCGGAAGGGGGATTGCCCCCGTCGAAAATCACTCGATTAGCCGAGTCGTCGCATGCGTAAAGTAGAAAAAAGATACCGAGCACCACGATCGATGCCACGTTTTGTTTACCCGATCTTTTCATAGTAGGACCTCCATCGTACAGCTCCCCGAGAATAAGGCCCCATCTCGCTCCTGGCAACAGGGTCGTTGGTGTCGGAGTCGATCTCCGAATCCGCATCTGTATCGACCGCAACCCAATATCGTTTCATTTCAAACGCCTTCACGCCGAACGACCTGCCGGACGAAACCGACGTCAATTAACAATAAATCAAGACGAGACGGGACTCTCAATGACCGTACAGTTCAAAAACAGTGACATTTGAAGACAAGTCACCCGTGATTCCTGTCGCGCTGTCGAGCCAACTCGGTAGAGAACGGACACTTTAATGTTGAAAAAGGACGGCCACCTTGTGTAAAAAGACAATTTTATTGAAAAACCTAAAAGAATCAAGGACGTTGCAGGCTTGTCGGATGCGTCGATTGTACACCATCAGCGCCGGATGGGTTCATACGTTCTATCGAGCATTGGTCGGCTGGGGAGTGACGGAAGAAGAGATTTTCAGGGCTTCCGGGTTGAAAAGGGCGCACCTCCTTAATCCTGATGATCGCATACCTGTCGAACAATATGTAAAGCTTGGAAATATGGCTCCCAAGCTGACGAACACCCCTGAGATCGGGCTGGTTCTCGGTCAGCGGTCCAGTTTTGAAGATATGGGCATTGTCTTTTTATTGGGCATGAATTGCCCAACGGTTCGGGATTCCCTCGTTCATACGAAACAGTACTCCAACCTGGGAAATGAAGCGGTCAAAGAGGGATTTGAAGAAGGCGATGAGTTGGCCGAATGGTCGGAGCAGTGTGTCAGCTTCAGTTATATGTCGTCAACTCTGGTAGAATTCAGCTGCGTTCAAAAACTGCGGATATTCAGAACCGTGGTCGGTGAAGATTTCAGACCGGTCCAGTTCAAGTTTCAATGTTCAGATCCACCATATATCGACAAATACCGTGAGGTCTTCCAGGCGCCCCTGCTGTTTGATCAGGAGAAGAGCTCTCTGGTATTCAAAAAGGCGTATTTGGATTTTCCCAACCCGAATCCGCACCCCTATTTGAGGGATGTCCTGAGCGCACGGATTCGTATACTAAACAAAGAATTGGAAGAGAACAGGCTGTTCAAGGACAGAGTCAGGAATATCATTATCCAGCACCTTCATACCGGGACGGTGACGCGCGAGGCGGTCGCCGGACTCCTCAATGTCAGCAGTCAAACCGCCTATCGGAAGCTGAAAGAAGAAAATGTCTCCTATACGACGCTGTTGGATGAGACACAGAAGCAACTGGCACAAGAATACCTGAAAGAGGCATCAGTACCGATAAACGAAATCTCTTTTCTCCTCGGATTCTCCGAGGCAAGCGCCTTTCATCGCGCGTTCAAGCGATGGTTCGGCAAGACTCCCGGTCAATACCGATCCTTGGTAGGCCCATTAACCTGACCGCCCCTCAGAACGCGATCCCCTTCTGCGCCCGGACGCCGGCCTCGAGGGGATGCCGTACCGCCCGCATCTCGGTCACGAGATCGGCGATCCAGACCAGGGAGGCCGGCGCGTCCCGGCCGGTCACAACGACGTGCACGTCCGCCGGTTTCCGGCGGATCCCCGCCACGAACGTCATGGCGCCACGAGGGCGTCCCCCTTGGTCTTCGACGCGATCAGCGGTTGTCAACAACTCATGATCGCTGCTCTCCTGTCACTCTTCACACACGTCCGGTCCGCAGCCCCCTCCCGGGGCGTTGGCGCAGATGTCTATCGTGAGGGAGTCGAGTCGGCCGAGCAGCTCGTCGGCGTCACACGTCAGCACGGGATTGTCGACGATGCTGACAGACTGGGTGACGCTCGTCAGGCGCGGCAGGGTCAGGCTCCGGAGCAGCGGGTTGCCGCTGATGCTCAAGGATTCGCTGACGGAAACGAGCGCCGGGAGGTCGACGGCGGTCAACGTGTCGTTGAACGAGATGTACACCGGGCCGTCGACGGTCTCGAGTCGCGGGAGCGACAGGACGGGATCCTCGAGCGCCAGGTTGTAGAAGTTCAGCGTGCCGCCGACGGTCTCGAGGCCGGAGAGATCAATCGCGGTCAGCGGAGTGTTGTAGAACTCCAGTGTCCCGGCCTCCGCGAGCGCCGCGAGGCAGGACATATCCCGGAGCCGGTCAGAATGGTCGACAGAGAACTTCGCGGCGACAGACCTGAGGCTCGAGACGTCGAGCGCCGTCAATGCCGGGTTGCTTCTCACGGACAGCACGTAGGCGGAGACGAGCCGGCTCAGGTCGACGCGCTCGAGCGCGTCATTGGTGTAGATCGAAATGATGCCGGGCTCCCGCTGGCTCGTGAGGTTGGGGAGGCTTATGGAGACGAGATGCTCATTGCGTTCGACCATCACGGTGGTGAGCTCCTCCGCGGAATCGAGGGCCACGGACGCCAATGACCGGTTGTCCATTACAAAGAGGGTGTCCGTCAGACCGCTGAGGTTGATGCCCTCGACGGATTCGAGGACGGGGTTGTTGTTAATGGAGACGAAGCCTCCGATAACGCGTTCGAGGCCGCTCAGCTGGGCGATGCTATAGAGTGATTGATTGTTGGAGATGAGCACGACGGCGGCCGCCTTCAGATTCTCCAGGCCGTCCAGGGTTATCAACTCCTCGGTACTTTCGATGGTGAGGCCGCCGCCGATATGGCCGAGGCAGGCCAGGCCCTCGAGGGAGGTCACCTCGCCGGTGATCGCGAGGTCGCCCTCGATCGTCCGGTACCCCGCGAGCGCCTCGAGCGCGGACTGGGTGGAGACGCGGACATCCCCGGTGAAAACATCTTCCGTACACATCGAGGCACTCGTGTCCGCCAAATCGGTGCCGCCCTTGTCCGCATCGATGTCTCCTTCGCCCGCGGTCTCTGTGCCGCGGTCATCCAGGGGCTCATCAGAGGCGCCTCGTTCCTGGTAGCAGCCGGCGCACGCACCGGCGGCGATGACAATCCCGACGATTCCGATATGCTTCATACGCCATCTCCCTGCTGTTGATTTCCGATAACTCGGTTTTATCAAGAAGTATACCTGATCCGAAAGAAGAGAATCGATTTCAACCAGCGATAAATCTTGAAATCGGAAGGGTACCGGGTTGTGCCACGCGATCGGGATGGATTCCTGGGCCGGTCGGTCGGGTTCTGGGTCCTGATGAGCTCGATGCCGAGGGGCGGCTTGTCGCCTCGCAACCCTCGGCTCTTGGTCTCCTGGTCGCTCAGCAAGGGGCGGATATGGGAATTACTTGTAGTTCAAGGTCTGACCTACCGCGATGCCGTAGATTGAATCGACAGTTCCGTAGGCATAACAGGACACGTCTGCGTCGTCGAGCATGTTGGTATAACAGACGGTGTGGTCACTGCTGCAGTGGCTGTCTTCCAGCTCCGCGCCGTCACTGTTGCGGTGAATCCAACACTGCCCCCCCTCCCAGTCACCGGCTGCATACAGGCCTTCGAGGGTGGTGATACGCGCCCAAACGGTGCGGCACGACGGGCTGTAGCGCAGATCCAGAGTTGCCACGTAGTCGGCTTCGCCGAACGCATAGCCGTAGAGATCCACTGAATCCACTGTCACGGCGTCGTCCACGCAGGAGGTGCTTTCGGGATCGACGTTATCATACGCACCATCGCCGGTTATTCTGTTGTCGCCGTCGCATTCACAGCTTCTGTATTGCGCGTCGTCGCAGTCATTGACCCCGTCGCAGTACCTATCACTGTGCCCCGACAGGCAGGGACATTCATCAAGACAGGTGGAGGCGGCATCGTCACAATCTGGGTCATGGTCCTCGCACCCCATGTCACACCCATCGCAGGTGCCGATATAGCTCGCCTCGCAGCTCCCGTCATAGTGAAAACACTCGCTCCCGCAATTCTCAGGTTCATCCGGCGTCTCCTCCAGACCGCAGAATCCGGCCAAGCTTTTTCCTTCATCCCGCGCGCGACCGGACAGGACCGTAATGACCCCCAACGCGGTCGTCGCCGGCAGCGCGTTGGGCGGATATATCGTACCGAACACTCTAGCCATCTGCCACCCGCGGCTCTCCTCGCTGCCGTCAACGGTATCGATACTGACATAACTTCCGCCTTCGCCGTCGAGGGCGATTGTGTTGCCGACACTGTACGCATCCAAGGTCTTCGACAACCAGTCGTTCATCGTCGGCCAACTCTTGGCGAAGGCGGTCTCAAGACTGACATCCCCCGGGATGGTCTCGGCAAATGGAACGCCCACGCCGATGCCCACCGATAGAGCGCATCCCCACACGTCGCCGCTTCCCGGCATTGAGTATTCGTCACATTTAAAAAACAATAATGGATCAAACTCCGGATCCGTACAGGTCGTAAAACCGGTCGCGCCGGTCGAGAGACTGACACCCCCCAGCGTAAGGATAGAGAGGACATCGACACTAATTGAAAAGGACGCGATACTGCCGCCCCAGGCATCGTTGATGTTGTCTGTATCCCCGAACGCGATGCCGGAATAGAAGGATCCGCCGATGCTCCCGAGGCCCAATGTCCTCCCCGCCGCGCTGTAGGCAAAAACACCGACTTGATGCCCGACGATATCGGCGGCCACGTCGGCGCCGATTGACGCCTGGATAGTTGCCGCGTCGGTGGTAAGCGCAGCTCCGGAATATACAAACATATGATTTGTCGAAAAATCGATAAGATCAGTGCCCAACAGATCAATGGCGCCGCAGGTCAGGTCCGCGGCTATGTCATCCAATAGGCCGCCGACAAATCGAACAATCGGCGTAAAAATAGAGAACTGACGAACTCCGACCGTTATCCGCCCTTCGTCGACAACCGTTGACGGATCGTCTGCAAAGAGCAGCTGGGTGGATTCGCCGTCCGTTTTGAGCACCATAATCGGATCCTCCGGATCTCCGTCAGAGGACGGCTCGACCGGCAGCGTAACGATGACGTCTTTGCTGAAAACAACGTCATGCGGTTCCAATTCAATCGAAGGTCCCTTGGAAGCCGACATCTCGTCAAGGCCGTCGGTCGGCGTCTCCACCACCTTTGCAGTGAACAGCACCGCTTCTTCCAAGGCGCCTTCGGGCACCTCGACCGTCAGACCGGCTAAATCACCTTCCGTTATCTCAATACGTCCGCCCTCCCGACCGATGGGCCCCCAGGATTGATTCGTCGGAAGCCCCTCCACTTCATTCAACTCTCCGGATGAATCCGTCGACGTGGACTCCGGCGACGCGGAGTTTGACGACGAGGAACATGCTGAAAACAGTGCTGCGCACCAAACAACATGTCTAAACATGAATATCTCTCCTTCTCGTACGTTTTCTGCGCCTATTGAAGAATTGTCTTATTTCCATACTTTTGCATATTTGGGCATACGCCCTATATGCTAACCAGAAATAGCCGGCTGAGCGGCGAATGTAAACCCGAAAAAGGATGGAAAACGTGCACAACGCCCGGCCCGAAAGGGCTAACGACTCCCTTGGCGTCAACCGTCAACCGAAGTACATTGAAAATCTTCCTGTTGGGAAGACCTATGGTTCGTATCCTATCGGGTACAGGGACGATGGCGGAAAGCTGCCCACGGGCCACTTACACTCGGTGTTGCCCATGATCAATATTTGAGATGCCGTCGTTCCCGAACAACCGGGCGTCCAGTGGATCAAAGACCGCTGAAGAAGGCCCAGATGTTGGCGGTGGCGATGCCGTCGATGGTGTGGCCCCAGGTGCCGAGGCAGTAGGCGACCGGCTTCCCGTCGGGGCAGCCGTCGTTGACCTCGCAGCCGGTGAAGTCGGAGGTGGTCGTCTGGTCGCATCCGTTTTGCCCGATCCAGAAATCCCGACTCGCCTCGCCCTGGTCCGGACCCACCAACGTATCGCCGGTTCCCTGGTGGATCATGATGGCGGACTTGGCGTTGGCGTCCGCGCAGGATCCCGGCCCCATCCCCTCGACAGGGGCGAACCCCCGAAACCAGTCGTTGTGCGCGCACGCGATGGAGTTGGTGAACATGCCACCCATGCTGAACCCTGTTATGAACACCCGACTGGTATCGATGCAAAACCGCTCCTCGAGGTCGGTCATCAACGTTTGGATGAACGTGTAGTTCGCGTCGTTTCCCGACCAGGTCGATTGGAGGACGCCGTCGCCCCAGTGGGAGACGTCGCCGGGCGGTGGGCCCTCGCCCTGGGGCCACACGGTGATGGCCTGACCGTTCGATCGCTGGGTGAAGTTGTACAGGCCCACGACCGAGACGTTGTTCATATCATAGCCGTGCAGGGCGAAGATCAGCATCAGCGGTGTCTCGTTGTCCGCGTTCTCTGGAACGTCGAGCAGGTAGTAGCGAGTCGTCCCTCCGATGTCGATGGTCTGCTGGGTCCTGGGATCAGGGCGCGACAAGGCCGTGCCGCAGCCGGGCGAAAGGGTGTCGTCGGTATCACCATCGGCGTCGGCGTCGGTATCACCATCGGTGTCGGCGTCGGTATCAGCGTCGGTATCACCGTCAGTATCACCGTCGGTATCACCATCGGTGTCGGCATCCACATCCGTATCGGTGTCACCGTCCCCATCGGTATCCGTATCGGTGTCACCGTCCCCATCGGTATCCGTGTCAGCGTCGGTGTCCCCGTCGGTGTCGGTATCCGAATCCGTATCGGCGTCGGTATCGGCGTCCGTGTCCGAGTCCGCGTCGGTATCCGAATCCGTATCGGCGTCGGTATCGGCGTCCGTGTCCGAGTCCGCGTCGGTATCCGAATCAGTGTCGGTATCGGCGTCCGAATCCGAGTCCGCGTCGGTATCCGAATCAGTGTCGGTATCGGCGTCCGAATCCGAGTCCGCGTCGGCGTCCGTATCCGCGTCCGTGCCGTCGCTGTCGGTGGCGGTCTCCTCCGGGCTGCTCTGGTTGTTTCCGCACTGCAAACCCGTTGTGACTACTGCGGCAACGGCGACAATCATCAGCCTAGATATAATAATTGAGTTGTATTTCATAGATCTTCTCCATTTTGGTGTCGTGCATTATAAGTGGCAATAAACGTCCAGATAGGGTGCTTATAAGACGAGAAATTTGGAATTTTCATCGATGCCATTGCACTTTTTCCATGGTGCTTCACTCGGGCACGGCCGGCTGCGTCGTCTTTGAGTTCCACACAAAAGGGAGGCTTTGGGCTAACCTGCGCAGAGAGGCCATCCCATGCGGATCAGAAGCCCTGTCTATCTGGCGCCCCTTCGCCTGAGATACTTTATGCTGCTCGCGGGGCAACCGTTGGCTTTGGCGGCTCCCAGTATGGATTCCCTGTTGGCGCCGGTCGCATCTATTTTTGCGCCGTTTTTCAAGAGCAGGTCTATCAGGGCCCGGAAGAGGTCCTGTTTCACAAAGCACTTCGAGACCGCCGAAAAGAGCGGCGGCTGTCCCGCGTCCCCCGGGGCGGTAAGGCGCGCGCCTTTGCGGATGAAAAAATCCATCAGCGCCAGTGTCCGTTTCGGCGCTTCATCGTAGTTCTCGATCAGAAAGGAAAACAGCGAAAACCCGTTTGGAAAATTCAGGTCCAACCCATGTTCCAGCGCGAACGATACGACGGGAAGCAGCTCGTCGTTGTCGCTGTAAAGCAACAGGCTGTTGGTGACGAACGAATGGCCGTATCGGACCGTATTCACCTCCGCCCCTTTCTCGATGACCAGGTATTTTACGATATCCAGCCGGGCCTTGCGGGCGGCTTCGAAGAACAGATCGTTCACGATTTTTGCATCGTCCGGAATGTGCCCTTCGTTCATCACCCGCTTGAACAGCGCCAAATCCCCCCGCCCCGCCGCCGCAATCACCACGGAGCCGGATTTCCCCCTGGCGCTGACATCCGCGCCCTTATCCAGCAGATACCGGACAAACCGGTCGCTGCCGTGTTTGATGGCCAGCATCAGGGGCGTCTGCCCGGAGCTGTCCGCTTCACTGATGCTCACCCCGTTTGAGATGAGATAACAGATCAGCCGGGTGTTGCCTCTCTCGATGGCGTTGTTCAGCAGCTCCGCGGCCCCGGCCGGCGTTAATGCCGACTTGTCCAGTACCGGATATTTCTTTATCAACTCGTCGACCCTCTCATCATTTCGAAAATAGAGGGCCACAGCCAGCGCGCCGGTCTTCGCCATGGAAACCAATCGCGGGTCCCAGACTTCGGGATGTTCGAGCACGTGAGAGAAGAATTCGCCCCGGGGCTGGTCCAACATCCGGGGGAGGCCGTCGATGACCGTCTGCATGTCCCCGGCCCGCTGGGTGATCATCAACAGCCGCAGTATTCGGGGTGAGCAGCTGTTCGCGGCGATGTAGTATGTGTTGATATCGCGAAAATCACCGTCTAAAAACAAATTGAATCGCTGGATCAAAAGACGGATCATTTCTTCATCACACACTTCTAAGAGGGTATGAAAATCATTTCTCTGGTAGTAATTTTTAGATGACGAAGGCACCGCCCCTTTTCCCAGCAGGTACGCCGCCAGGTCCGGATTGTTCCCCAGGATGGCCTGCTGCAACGGGCTGTCCGCAGTGTAGACGCTCCGCTCGCTGATTTGAAGGCCGTATTTCTTTTCGAGATACTTGAACAGCTCCAGATTTCCCGAACGGGCGGCGCCGTGCAGGATCTCCGCGGTCGGCGTTGCCCCTCTCGCGATCCCCATGTCAACCAAATCCCGTTCGCCCGAGCCGGCCAGAAGCACCAGCGTCATGGCGTCCGCGTCCGCGCCGCGGGAAAGAAACAGACGGGCCAGCTCGAAGTACCCCTTTCGGGCCACCGCGTTCAAATGTTGCTTCCCCGGCGCCGCCCCGTTTTGTACCAGCAGCTTCAGTATTCGACGATACTGCGCTTCTCGCTGCGCCGCGTCCTCGCCATAAAAATAAATCGTCGCGCCGGCGGCCAGCTTATCGAACTCCCACGCGTCCGGTAGAGATCCCTTCTTTGCCAGATACTCGATGACGTTCGCGCGATACTCGCTGACGGAATACGACCAGAGTCGACGGTGCCAGTCCGGCATCCGGGACGACACCAGCCGACTGATGCGTTCGACCACTTCACGACTGTCGGTCCGGGCCACCCGCGCCGCCAGTTCCCGGCAGGACCGGTCATCTCTGAATCCGACGTTCTTGGAGAGGAGCCAGGAGATCAGTTCCTCCGCGGTCAGATCCACCTCGGAGAAGATGGTCGCTTCGTCCTTGTCCGCAGGGGCGAGGGGAGCGCCCTTCCGAACCAGGTATTTAACCATTTCCAGCGCGCCGCACTTCGCCGCATAGAAGAGCAGTGGCTTCTTGCCGTTCCCATTCTTTCTCAGGGACAGCCCCGCTTTGATCAGCAGATCGAGTACCCGCGTCGAACCGCCCGCGACCGCAAAATGGACCGCATCCCTGCCGAGGTCGTCCACCGCCGACACGTCCGCGTCGCTTCGGAGCAGATTCGTCACGATGGCTTGATTGCCCCCCAGCGCGGCATAATGGAGGAGCGTCCGGCCCAGCCTGTCCCTGGCCGTCGTGTCGGGCGTACGCATCATCAGCTCAATAAAGCGCGCTTCGTCGCCGAAGAGGGCGGCGATGAACCGATCGTCCCAACGGCTGTCTTCGACAAACGCTGGGGAACGACCGCCGGCCTCGAATAGCCGCGAAAGCTCATGGATTTGATGACTGTCCGCATACGCCTCGCGCAATCGCCGATCGATCACCCGCTCCTGCGGGCTCAGGACAAAGGCCTCGCATGATTGGGCGGGTCCTGTGACGGCCGGCGACGACATGCAAATGAGGGTCAGCATCAGAAGTATACCGTGTAATCTCATCGTTTGATGCGACGCCCGTTGGGTGTCTCCCGCGCCCCGGTCACCGGGGAGCGACGCCGCATTGCCTCCTGGTTGCAGACCATTTTACAACATCTGCCGCGTTGTTGCATGTCCGCGCACAGAGAAAACGCGGGGCAAAACTTCGGGCACGGGGAGTCCCTATTCGCAGTGCGAGCCGTTGGGGAGATGGCTGATCTTTGCGACCCGCCGCTTCTCGAAGCGAACGATGAGCGCCTCGTCGCACCGCCAGTTGGAGAACCTGACCCCCATCTTCAAGGAGACGTCCAACCGCAGAAGATCCGATACCTGCCGGGCGGTCATGCCCACCCGGATCCGATGGATCAGCTCGTCGGGCGCCGAGTAGTAGATCCCTCCGTCGTGAGTAAAGTGCAGCTCAGCCGGGCCGGGAGGGCCCTTGTACCGGATCACGGGAACGATCAGTCCCCGGTCGTACCTCGCCGAGTATTCGAGCCTGCCGTCCTCGTCATAGGATCGGGTCCATCCGTGGCGCCGTCCCCTTTCCCAGCGGACCGTCTCCCGCGGCTTCCCCGTCCCGTAGTAGCTCTGGAACATCCCGTGCAACTCCCCGTCCAGCCAGTGGTCGCCCCGCCAGAGCCCGCCGCCGTGGTACCACTGCAGGCTGAACCCCCGGCCGGTCGGCGGCCGGCGCCACACCCGCTCCAGGCGCTCCCGGGTGAACGCCCGACCCATGACCCGCTCGCCCTCCGCCCAGAGGTGGAAGAACACCTCCGACACGAAGCTCACCTCCACCCCGTACCGCACTTCCTTCCCGTCCCGCTCGTAGTATCGGAACAGCTGCGACGGGGTCTCGTAGAGCCGAAGCGCCGGGGCGGGCGGCGCCGGGCGGGCGCGGTCCGTCAGCCGGTCCCACTCGGCGCGGGGCATGGGGCCGGGGTCCGGGTTGAGGGAGACATACCCCCGCGGGGTGCGCGCCAACATCCAGACCCCCGCGGCCGAGTCGTCCGGCATCCGGTAGTCCAGCGTCAGCACACCCGCCGGGGTGTTGAACGGCGGATGAACGCCCCCGCAGAGGATCTCCGTCACTGCCAGACGCGGCGCCTTCCCGTCCCGGCGGATGCTCCCCGCCACCACCAGATCGGTCGTGGCCAACGAGTCCGCGAGCCACATCCCGCGGGTGTACACCATGGGCCGATCGACGGGCGCCTCCGGCACGTCGAGGGGCAGACGGGGACACGGCGTGCCGGATTCGATTTCGACCGCCGCGACGGGCGCGACCGGTTCGCCGGCGTTTGTCCTCGCCCCGGCCGTATCCCGCGACGCCCCCTTCGCCGGCGCCATAGGCGCTGACGCCGGGGCCGGCGGGTTGTCGCTGGAGCCGCCAGGCCGTGCCCCGGCATCCGTCGCAGCCGAAACCGCGGCACCCGGTCCACCGGAGAGCGGCTTCCCGGTTTCCCGCCCCGCTCCGCCGGCGCAGGCCATGAGGAGGAGCGTAACCGTCATGCACATTCCGGGATACCAACCGACAATATAGACTTTCGCGCCCGGTTTGAAGTGTTTCGAGCCGATCCTCATCTCATTCCCCCCTTCACCGAAGGGGGTCTCGTCGCGAATCTTCGCGACCACACACGAGGAGTTTTCCGATGTTTCATTCATGTTTATTTTAATATCCGCCACCAGCAACGGCCCGTCAATTTCGAAATCTGCCACCATTACCGCAGCGGGGACCGGCGGCGGTCACTCTCCCCGGGCGCTATGGCGCTCGATCGCCCCATGCCGGGCATCTCCTTTGAAAGATTCAAAGCTTGCGTCCCCCTTGTCGACCATGCGCTTTGAGAGTACTCGACTTTATCCATTGGGTGGGGAGGGTTTCCGATTAGACGATGGGGCCGCAGTCCTAGGCCCGGCATCAGGCGCCGGATTCGAGAACGCTGGACGTTTATCCATCGGGTGGGGAGGTCTTCTGAGTGGAATCCGGTTCCAATCCGGAAACAATAATGCCATATACTTGTAACCTGGTCACCATAAAGTATACTATCAACCTGGACATTAATTCTCTTTTGAATGAGGAGGGCTGTTACATGAAGATACGTTTTTTCGAGCTGCTGATCGGAATCTCCACGCTGGGGCTCCTTATGTGCGGTGAGTCCGATTCCCAGCAGGACGCGGGGCCGGCGGATACCGGGAGCGACGCAGATGCGGATGGGGACTCGGACGGAGACATGGACGGAGACTCAGACGCGGACACGGACGCCGATGGGGATACGGACGCCGATGGGGATACGGACGCCGATGGGGACACGGACGCCGATGGGGACACGGACGCCGATGGGGACACGGACGCCGATGG
>JBNLED010000109.1:0-10422 GCA_050304755.1 Polyangia bacterium
ACGCCCATTCCCGATACGGCATGGCTTACAACCGGCGCAACCGACGGCAGGGAAAGGTGGCCTACGACCGCCCGAAGACCAAGGAAATCGACGCCAAAGGCGGGCTCCTGCGGGTGATGTTCTACGGCGACGCCAATCCCGTGGCCATGGGTATGGTGAGCCATCCGTCGCGGTACCCCTACTCATCATATCGCTACTACGCGTATGGCAAGAGAGATGAAATCACCGAAGCGCTCACCCCGCCTCCCGAGTATATCGCCCTCGGGAGCACGCCGGCCGAGCGTCAGAAGAAGTATCGAGAGCTGTGCGACGCCTACCTGAGAGAGGTCGGTCTTCTCGCCGACATGCCGCCCGTAGACGCGGATCTCGCTGCGATAGAAAGCGAGGATGTCGAGGCCAAGATAGCGGCTTCGATCCGCGGTGACCCGATCCAGTTCTGAGCCACACCCTTCGGAACAGAAAATCAATAACTCCGTCGGGCCAATATCCCGCCGAGAGGCACCGGTGCGCGTCCAACACGCTCTCCTTCCGGGAGATCGTCCGATAATACGCAGCCATATGCTAGAAATGGCTGCTTTTCAAACGATCCAAGGGAAGGATCTCCTTGAAACGGAGTTTGAAAACCCACTTCACCACCTGTCGAGTTCCACGCCACGCTGCCAACCAATGACGACGCTGGACAGCTCCTCCGTCCCCACTCTCCCGTCCCCACTCTCCCGTCCCCACTCTCCGTCCCCACTCTCCGTCCCCACTCTCCCGTCCCCACTCTCCGTATCTGAGGGCCCGAGGGCTCAGGCAGAGCGGGGCGTCTGATGCCGCACCCGGCGATGGGCATCATGAGGCGCGGTCTACACCATTGTCATGTTGTAGGCGCATCATCTGCGGGGTTGAATCCGACCAACGACTCTTTCAAGGATATATTGTTCCCCCCTTGACTCAGAGGGGCAGGCGTCTTTCGTCGGCGTCGATAAAGGTTTAATTTCTTCCGGGGATTTGATCGCCTCCCGTTATTGGGCACGGTGGCGCCCGTCCCCTGGAAACGGTGTCGTAATTGCCGTAAGAAGATATCGAAACGGAGGTTATGGAGTGATGAAGCGTTTAATGACAACGGGGATCGCGGTGCTGCTGCTCTCAACGGCGTCCCTCGCGGGGGCGGAGGGACGGCAGGGCTGGTATCTGGACTTCCACGGGGGCGTGGTCCACCAGGCCGATGTGGGGACCGTGAAGACCCAGGAGATGGAGATCGTTTCGGAGAACCACACCGTCGGGACCCTGGAGCTCGACGTGGGGCACACCTTCAGACCGGGCCTCTCCCTCTCCCTCGGGGTGCTCGCCGAGGACTTCGTGCAGCCCAATGTCACCATCGACCTCAAGTACAGCTTCTTCCGGGAGCGACGCCTCCAGCCCTACGTCTATCTCTGCCTCCTCGGCAGCGCCATCCACTGGTTTCCCCTCGGGGTCTACGCGGGGTTCGGCGCGGATTACTTCGTCACCGAGCGGTTCTTCATGGCCGCCGATTTCAGAATCGGCTACAAGGCCCGGCGCCTTTCGGAGGATCTCTCCCACTGGCTCGAACAGTCCGTCACCCTCGGCGTCGGCATCATCCTCTCCGGCCGGGGGGTCTCCCTCGCCAGGTGATCCCGGCGCCCTCATACCACCGGTATGAAAGCTTCTCGCTTTTTGTTGGAATTGCGCCTCCTCTTCCAAAAGCTCGGAACCTATTTTTCCGTGAGCCTTTATTTCAGGTCTGCGATCCTGGTTGAGCGGCCGAGGGGGCACTCGATCCACGGCGTGGGCGCCGGTTAGGGTGTTGTAACTGTTTTCATTCGCCTTGCTTCTCAATGAAATAGACTGATATTTCTTTCATTTCAGTAGACCCGCGATGCGCATACCGGGTGGATGAGGCAATTAAAATCCTACAATCGATTGCGAAGCCGTTTGCAGGGGCGGCGTCAGGGCGACTCCGAATTTTCGCGGTTCAGGGAATCCCCCTTTTAACAATCGCTGAAAAAGACTATAACAATGCTTTTCTTTATCGGGAACGAAAGGTCGAAAGAATGAATTCGAGGAAACGACAACAGCGGGCAATGATGATCGCCCTCGCGATGATGGCGGGGGTCGCCTGTGGTGAGAAGAAATCGGAGAGCTCGGCGGCGGGTAAGGAGAGCGGGCCTCCGAAAATCGAGGCGGTGGAGGCCGAGTTCGACTTCGGAACGGTCAAGCAGGGGGTCGATGTGGAGCACACGTTCAAGATCAGGAACGTGGGAGCAAAGGAGCTGGTCATCGAGAAGACCAGCGGGTCGTGAGGCTGCACCGCGTCTGTCGCTTCGACGGACAAGATTCCCCCGGGCGGGGAAGGAGCCATTAAAGCAACGTTCAAGACCCGAGGTCGCCGGGGAAAGACCAGCAAGCGGGTAACGGTCTTCTCCAACGATCCGGAGACCCCCAAGCTGGCGCTGACGCTGAAGGGCGAGATTATCCAGGAGGTGGTCACCTCCCCCTCCAGCATCTCCTTCGGCAGCGTAGGAAAGAAGGAGACCGCGGAGAAGGATTTCGACCTGACGATTTCCAACCCGGACAAGATCAAGGTGAAGGGCATCTCCGCCACGGATGAGCGCTTCGAGGTGGCCCTGAAGGAGGGCGACCCCGCGAAGAAGGCGACCTACACCGTCAAGTTCAAGGGCCATGATGCCCTCGAGCGGATCTCCGGAAAGATCCAGATCGAGCTGGAGGGGAGCGACGCTTCGCCAGTGGAGATGCCGGTCCGTGCGCGCGTGGTGGGCAACCTGAAGTACCCCGGCGCCGTCTACATCTCCAAGCGGAACGACGAGTTCAAGACCCGCGAGGTCAAGCTCGAGAGCCGGAACGGGGAGCCGATCACCTTGTTGAGCATCGAGGATCCGGACAAGAACCTCGCGTTCAAGACGGAAAAGAAGAAGGGCAGCGAGATCATTGCCGTCGCCTCGGTCGCCGATCCCGAGAAAGACTACTCCACCTCGGTCCGGGGCAAGGTCATCGTGAAGACCGATGATCCGGACGAGCCCGAGGTCAGCCTCCGCTACACCATCTCCGCCGGCCGGGGGAGACGGCCGGACGGCGCCAAGGATCGGTTCATCCACTCGATGAAGAAGGGCAGCGGTTTCAAGCGCTCGCTGATTCGGCAGCAGCAGGCCCGGGAGAAAACGGAAGTCAAGGCCAAAAAGAAATAACAAGGACATCAATACAGGGGGCAATTCTCGACGGAGGTATGCAATGAGGCTCAGAATCTCGGTATTCATCATCGGCTGTCTCATCACGGCGCTTTCGGGGTGCAGCCCGACGCCCGCCAAGGTGGAAATCATCCCGGAGAAGGTGGTTCTCGAGGGCGCAGATGCAACCCAGAAGCTGACAGCCAAGGTCACCGACGCGGATGGTAAGGATATCACCAAGGATGTCGACATCATCTGGTTCTCCGAGGACACCAAGCGGATCAAGCTGTCCTCTGACGGGACGGTGAAGGCGGTGGCGTCGGGGGAGACGGAGGTGGAGGTCGAGGTGGTGGGAACGGAGATCACGGGGACGGTTCCCATCCGCATCAAGATTCCCGGGTCCCTGAAGGTCTCCCACGAACGGCTGCGGCTCTGGACCGGACAGGTCAAGGAGGACGTCTATGCGGAGGTCCACAGCGAGAAGGGGGCGTTCATCGAAGGGTATCTGCCCACATGGGAGAGCGAGGATCCCGAGATCGTGAAGGTGGAGCCCATCGTCGACCCGTCACGCCGGCAGAGCTTCGTCAAGATGACCGGAATGAAGTCCGGGACCGCCTTCATCTACGCCAAGTTCCAGCACTTTTCCAAGCGTATCCGTGTGGCCGTATACGATGATGGGGAGGAGGTCGCCGCGGACGGAACCCGCATCACCGAAGAGCAGAAGAAGGCCAAGGAGGAGGCGAAGAAGGAGAAGTCGCGGAAAAAGAAGAAACGCAAGAAGAAGTAGCCCCGCCGGTTCTCGAATCCCCGCCTGCAACATCCCCTAAGGTCTCTGGTCAAAATAAAGTTTCCAAGCTGGCAATTGCTGCGCCCGTCCGGCAAGGCGCGAGGAGTGGAGAATACTGGGGGTATTTGACCGACGAGCAACGCCGGCGGGCGGGATGCAGCAGTCGCCAGATGGCAAGTTAATTTTGATCAGAGACCTAAGCGACAGTCGATTTTCGATACCGTATCCCGCCGGTTTTGTATTAGAATTCCGATCGAGGGCTTAGACTTAGACAATATGGAGAGTGTTATGAGGGTTTTGATTTTATGGGTGTGTTTCATCATGGGATTCCCGCTCTTCGCGTGCGAGGACGACGTTCGTCCGCGGTCCGAGAACAGCAGGAACGACAACGATCCCGACGACACGAGCTCGCCGCGGGACACGGATATTCTGGAGCAGGAGTGTGATGACGAGGGGAACTGTTTCTGCCTGAAGCTCGCGGTGATCGGCACCTCGGACAGCACGGCGAACGAAAACGATGTCGCCGCTTTCCGCGACTGGCTCAACACCAAGAGCTCGTGCCAGGTGTCGATGTTCGAGGAGCGGACGACGCTGACGCCGGAGTTCCTGGCGGAGTACGACCTCGTCCTGCTCCAGCTGCTGGGGGACACCGCGTACGGTCCCTTCTGGACCTATTCCTCGAGCGAGATCGACGCCCTGCGGGAGTGGGTGGAGGCGGGGGGAGGCCTCATCTCCCTGACGGGATACAACGGCAACGCGTCCGCCGAGGAGGTGGCCGCGGTCAACGGCCTGATCCAGCCGGTGACGGGCATCTCCTACAACAACGATCGATACCTGGCAGACACGGGCGCCTGCAACACCTGCTGGTGCTGGGGGAACTCGGTGCCCATCTACGGTTGGGATCCGGCGCATGAAATCTCCAAGGACATCAGCCAGGTGGGCGCGCTGTGGGGGTACAGCATCAACGCCCCGGATGACGCGACGATCGTTGCGACCGAGGCGGGGAAGAACGCGGCGGTGGCCCGGGAGATCGGCCAGGGCAGGGTGTTCGTCTTCGCCGATGAGTGGGTGATCTTCACCAACCAGTGGCGGGACGGCGACACCACGCCGGGGAACAGCGCGGACGAGAATAATGTGTGCTACGACATGGAGAAGCAGCAGTTCAACAATGCCGAGAACTACTTTCAAATCCCCCAGTTCTGGTACAACGTCATCAAGTGGGTCGCCCCGCCTAACGACTGCTTCATCATCCACGATCCGGTCATCGTCGTCTGACCACGGGGCATTCCTGCGAAATCAGATAATGACCTTGATGACGATCCTGCACTGGTTGCTGCAGCCGTTGTTGTTGTCGATGTCGTTTCCGTCATCGCACGCTTCGTAGCCGGGATAGACCGAGCCGTCACGGCAGTGGGGCGTCGGCGTCCGTGGCGCAGCTCTCGATGGTCCCTTCGACGCCGTCACCGCAGGTGGTGGGAACGCAGGCGTAGTCGCCGGGCGAGCCGTCGCACGCCCATTCCTCTCAGGGAACGGGGCCGGGGGGTTAGGTCTCTTGAAAGGGCCGGTCTCAAGACCGCAGCGCGTTCTCAGCCCAGTCCAGGACCTCGCTCGTCCGGGTGATCTCGGCGTGGGGATAGGTCAGGGTGGCGGCGTTCACCGAGGGAATGTTGACGGAGCCGATGAGGCTCTGGATGCGGTTCACCAGCATCTTGCACGCGGACTCCTCGGTGTGGGGAAGCAGTAGCGCGATGCGATATTTGAAGAGGAACAACAGATCGGTCTGCCGCATCCGCTCCCGAAGGGTATCCACGACGGAGTCGTACTCCTCTTTTTGGGTGAGGTTCGAGAGGTCGAGGATGACGAGGCTGAACGGCTCGTTGTACCGCTTCGCCCGGGAGACCTGATCCGATACCCGGGCGCGGAGGTGTCGTCCCCCGACCATCGTGATGCTCTGGTCCGGTTTGTCCTGTAGCGCTAGCTGGCATACCTTGACGATATCCTCGGCGGTTACCGGACGATCGGGGATGATCTTGGCGGCGGCGCGGGTCAACTGCTCCACGAACGCCTCCGCCATGGCCTTGTGTGAGGTCACCGCGGTGAAGCTCATCGTGGGATGGTCGCTGTTCCTCTTCTTGTTGGATATCTTCGTGACAGCGGTGGGGAGGTCGGGGGGCTGTTTACTCATACTCAATTCCATCTGTTCTTCTAGTAAAGTCTTGATTGTTATCCGTGATTTTCACCATGAGATTTATAGAAAATATCACGAGCATACCCACAAATAAAGAATCATTTAAATTCAATATCGAATTGTGGAAGAAAATGTTACCTCTTGTCGAAGTGAGGAACCCAGGGCATATTAGAAACGTGAAAGATCTTATGTGGACGGGAGGTTCAGGACATTACGATGAAGGGGTGTCCCAAATGCGGTCAACGGTTCAACGGTGACGAGGAGTTCTGCCCCCAGGACGGCGAGACCCTGGTGGCGCTTGATGACCAGGACATCGATTCGTCGTCTCGGGATCCGCTGATCGGCACAACCCTCGACGATCGGTACGCCATCCAGAATCTTCTCGGCGAGGGTGGGATGGGAATCGTCTATCTGGCGACCCACGCCGTTATTGGAAAGCGGTGCGCGGTCAAGGTGCTCCGGCCGGATATCGCCAACGAGCACGACGTCTCGGAGCGGTTCATCCAGGAGGCCCGATCCGCGGCGGCCATCGGTAACGAGCACGTAATCGAGATCACCGACTTCGGTAAGACCCCCGACGGCGCCCCGTACTTCGTGATGGAGTTTCTGGAGGGGGCTTCGCTCCACGATGTCCTCAAGGAGACCCCGAAGCTGGACATCGAGCGCGCTCTGCACATCATCGATCAGTGTTGTGAGGCCCTCGCCAAGGCGCACGATGTCGGGGTCATCCACCGGGATCTGAAGCCGGAAAATCTCTTCCTCATCACGCGGGGGACCGACTCGGACTATGTAAAGGTGCTGGACTTCGGTATCGCCAAGGTGGCGCGGGAGACCGGACGACTGACCCGGACGGGCACCATCTTCGGGACCCCCCAGTACATGTCCCCGGAGCAGGCGGCCGGTACCTCCATGGATGAGCGGACCGATATCTACTCCCTCGGCATTATCATGTACGAGATGCTGTGCGGCAGGGTGCCATTCGAGGCGGACACCTTCATGGGCGTCCTGACCAAGCATCTCTATGAGGAACCCATCCCCCCCAGCCGGCGCTCGCCCCCGGTGGATCTCCCCGAAGCCGTCGAGTCGGTGATCCTGAAATCCATCGCCAAGAAACGGGATCGGCGGTACCGGACGATGACGGATTTCCAAAAGGATATCCGAACCGTCCTCAAAGGCGGGACCCCGGAGAGCCTCCTTGATCAAAAACGGGAGAGCACCCTCCCGCCGTCGCCGTCCCAGATCGTGGGAGACTCCCGCCCCCCCGCCTATCAAAGCGCCGCGCCGCAGAAGCGTCCCGCCGGCAAGGTGCCGTTCATCATCGGGGCGGTCATCATCATCACGGGGGCCCTGGTGGGCGCATATTTCCTCCTCAAGCCTTCCGACAAAACGGCGGATCCCTCCACGGTCGTCGGCGCGCTCACACCGAAGCTTCCCGTCCAGGTGACGGATACCGTCGAGGAGGAGAAAACCGCCCTTGTCGAGGCGGAGAAGACCCCGTCCGTCGATAACAAGGTCACCATCTCCAGCACGCCCCCCGGCGCCAAGCTGCTGCAGGGCGGCGTGGTCATCGGAAACCTGCCCCAGAGCGTCGCGCGTCCTCCGGAGAGCAGCCCCGCGGTGGTCTACCAGCTGAAACAGGATCACTATCAGGATCACGAGCTCGTCGTGACCTCCTCGGGCCCCGAGGCGCTGGTGGTGACCCTGAAACCGCTAGAGGAGCAGGCGGCGGAGGGCGAGCGCCGGAGCGACAGGAAGAAGAAGCGGAAGAAGAAGCGGAAGTCTTCGAGCGAGCTCAAAGAGCCTCGTGAGCCCCGGCGGGCGCGAGGGGATATCGTGAATCCATGGGACTGACAGCCGGTACCCCCGGGGACATCGTGAAGCGAAAGCCCATCATCGCGGTCATCGGCGCCGCCTCGGCGGACGAGGTCGCGCGGAATATCGCCGGTGACGTCGGGCGGGGAATTGCCCGGGAGGGGTGGCACCTGCTGACCGGCGGCGGCGCGGGGGTCATGGCGGCCGCCAGCCGCGGATTTCAAGCGGGCAGACACCCCGAAAGCGGCCAGGTCATCGGGATGCTCCCCACGGAAACTGACGAGTTCGCAAATGATTCCATAGATATTGTCATCCCCACCGGGATGGGGATGGCGCGGAATGCCCTCATCGCGAGGACCGCGGACGCCCTGATCGCGGTGGGCGGATGCTCCGGAACGCTCTCAGAGATGGCTCTCGCCTGGCAGCTCGGCCGCCCCATCGCGGCCTGTGTGGGTGCCGGGGGGTGGGCCGGGAAGATGGCCGGTATCGCCATCGACCGCCGGTTCGATGAGCCGATTTTTGCCGCGAAAACTGCCGACGATTCGATATTGTTTGTCAAATCTCGAATCAATCCGTGAGGACAATGACCCGTCCCGCCTGTTCCGACCTCGAGCCCCATGTGATCGCCAGCCTGAAGCGGCTGCTCGGTGGGCACCGGCGCTTGATGGTCGCGGTCTCCGGGGGATCGGACTCCATGGGGCTCCTCCAGCTCGCGGCGCGGGCCCGCGCCGCGCTGGATCTCGAGGTGACCGTCGGGTTTGTGAATCACGGTCTGAGGGCCGAGGCCGTCGATGAGCGGGTGTTGGTGGAGCAGGCGGCAGGGGCGCTGGAGATTCCGGTGAGGGTCAAAGCGGTGCCCCCGGCCGAGGCGGAGGCGGCGCGCTGCCGGGGATCCCTCCAGTCCTGGGCGCGGGAGCGGCGATATCAGCTGCTCCTGGCGATGGCCGAATCCCAGGGGATCACTCACATCGCCACCGCGCACACCTCGGACGATCAGGCCGAGACGCTGCTCATCCGCATGCTCCGGGGGTGCGGTCTCGACGGCCTGGTGGGGATTCGCCCCTTCCGGGAGGCCGCCGAGGGGATAACGTTGATCCGCCCCCTGTTGGGGGTGACCCGCGAGGCGATCAGGGCGTACCTGACCCGCCTCGAGGTCGCCTGGGCGGAGGATCCCAGCAATCGGAATCCCCGCTTCCTCAGGACGCGGGTCCGTGAAGAGCTCCTCCCGCTGATGAACGGGCTCCAGCCGGAGACGAGTCGCCGCCTGAGCGCCCTGGCGCGGGATATTACCGCGGTGGTGGATCTGCTCGATTCCGAACGGTTTATTTCTGAATTGTCACTGGACAGCCTGCGGTTGAACGACGGCATGAAAATCGACCATGCCGTTTTCGCGGGGCTCCCCAGGGGGCTCTGGGGACGGGTGGTTCGCCATGCGCTGAGGCGAGTGCGGGGCGATCTCAGACGTCTGGATCGGCGGCATATCGAGGCCGTCGAGCGACACCTCTCAGAACGCGGAACCACCGGGGCGCTCCCGCTGCCGGGAGACGCGGTGGCCTATGTCGAGCGGGGATCCCTGCTCCTCTTTCCGCGACCCCTGCCGCCGGTGACAGCGGAAGTGCCCCTCGAGCGCGTCGATCGGGATCGATGGCGCGCCGCACTTCCGGCGCTGGACGCCGCCGTCGAGGTCCGGTCGGAGGACGGGCGGGATATCAGCAAGTGGGTGCTGCGGACCCGGCGTCCGGGGGATCGGCTCTACCGCTCCAGCCGGAAGATCAAGACCGCGCTGGCGAAAGCCGGCCTGCCAAGAATCTACAGAGATTACATGCCGTTACTGGTCGATGAGGACTCCCGGGTGGTCGCCTATCCCGGGGGGGGATCCTGCAGGCACACCGGGGTGACGGTATCGTGGTCGATGGGGGATTCGGCCCCCCTCCTCGATTTTTTTTCGGCTCCTCGAAATTAATGGCGGGGGGCTCAAAAAAAAATGGATGTCGGATGGGTACCATGTTAGGTGGTTTACGATATATAGAGATAATGACTTTATCGTTCTGGAAATGACAAGGATCGAAATCAAGTGAATCAGAAACTGAAAACGTTCATACTGTGGGGCGTCCTCATCACCCTGATACTTCTCGTCATCGTGGTGCTTCAGGGCAAACAGGGGGTCAAGGACGTCACGTTCAGCGAATTTCAGACGGATTTGAAGGACAACCGCGTCTCGAAGGTGGAGATTCGAGGGCGAACCTACATTTACACGCGAGAGACCCCGGCGGGACCGGAGACGGTTCAGACCCGGGGGGTGGAGCCGGATCTGGAGTTTACCAAGACCCTGACCGACAAGGATATCGCCGTCGAGTACAAAGAGAACGAGGACGACGGATTCTGGCAGACCTTCCTGGTCTCCTGGGCCCCCATGATTATCCTGCTCTTCATCTTCTTCTTCTTCA
>JBNLED010000110.1:0-5662 GCA_050304755.1 Polyangia bacterium
GGTAGGGGATTCGGGCCTCATCGAGCTGTCGGATGATGCGCTTTCTGACGTACATATCGTTGAAAAGGTGGGACCGCAGCTCTGAAAACCGGCTCACGAACCCGGTCCCGGAGGGAGACCCGGAGATGACGAAGCCGGTCGCGCAGAACATCAGCCGCACTGCCACGCCGGCGCGGGCCTTCTCCGCCAGGAGCGCCGCCAACCGCAGCCCGGCCTCGCCGCCGACGATGTACATCGAGATGTGGATGTGGTGCTCGGCGCTCTCGAGGAGATCAAAGAGCTCCCGGTTCCCCGCCGGGCCTCCCCACACGGGGCGCACCCGGTTGCCGTACCGCCCGAGCGCTCCGATTCGCCGCACCACGCCGGCGAGAGCGTCGGCGCCGAAGCCGGGGATCCCGAGGAGCTCATCCGGAGACCGAAACCGACCTTCCCGGCCCCTCCGATCCAGGAGGGCTTGCCGCAGATCCTCGGGCAGCTCATAGGGGGCTTCACGGTTCGGCGGCCCGGCCGCATCGGCCAGCGCGCCCACCGGCGGCAGATTGAGATACCCGAGGAGGGCCTTTCGGGTATCGCCGTCCAGCGCCGCCACATCCTCGGCGCGGAGTCCTATGGCTCTTTCGTCACACATCGTCACTTGTGGGTGAAAGGCACAAGGAAAGACGTATCAATCCACCAGACCCAAATAATCGAAGCGAGCCGATGCGTCCTCTTCCTCAGAAGTCTTCTCCGGCTCCTCCCCCTCTTCCACCGCGATGACCAGGGCCTCGCCGGCGCCGGACTTCCACTCGGCGTTAACCCGCGTGAGGAGGCTCACCACGGAGCGCGCGGTATCCTCGATACGGTCGATGGCGGTGCCGTCCTTTACGCGTTTGCCCACGTATCGCTTGTCATCGATGGAGACCATCTCGAGAAACGAGGGATCCTCCAGATAGATGCGATCCCGATCGGCGCACGCTTCGAACAGCGTTTTCACCTTTTCCGTCAGCTCGAAGCCAACGAAAATGAGGTGATCTGTGTTCATGGGGGGCCTTCGGTTCTACCAGGCAAGAGAGCTGGCGCGTCGCAGACGGGGAACCAGCTGGACTTCTTTTTCGAACTTCTTACAATCCAGGCAAGAGAACGACCGCCACCTTTTCGTGGAGGCCTCGTTGAGACAGCGATCATAGAATCTGCAGTCATCCCGCCGGTGCAGTGTGATCTCTCGAACATCCAGTGTTTCTTCCAGTTTTCTCATCAGCGTCACCTCATTAGCGTTAAGTCTCACCCTAAAACGGAGGGAATTATAAGCAGCTCGAGAATACAGTCAATGTTATTTCGTGTTACGAAATAAAAAAACCCGCTATTGATATCTGATTGAAATCTCAATGAGATCGAGATCACGCGAAGAGCTTCAACTGCCGATCCGGCGCGGCGGCGGGCTTTTGCCGACGTTTCTGACTCAATATCTCCTCTGCCGATCCGAAGACCGTCATCCCACCGCGCTCGGGGCTCTTTTGCCACTCGTCTTCGACAATCTCCTCGAGGGAGGGGCCTTCGGCGGAGCGCTCCAGCTCGCGGGCGTGCCGATCGAGGCGCCTGAAGGCCTCCACCTTCTCCCGCTGCCCCACCCTGGCGCGATCGAGGGCGGTCCGCAGCGTGCCGATGGTTTTGTCATAGACGCCGAGGGGCACCGGGTGGGGGTGCCCGTCCTTTCCCCCGTGGGCGAACGCGAAGCGCGCCGGATCGTCGAACCGGGAGGGGGCGCCGAAGGCCACCTCCGAAACCAGCGCCAGGGCCTGCAGGGTCCGCGGGCCGAGACCGCGGGTGAGCAGCAGCTCCTCGAAATCCTCGACCCCCCTGTCATTGGCCAGGGCGATGACCCCGTGCAGCCGCCTCAGAAAGACATCGGTGAGGCGGACCTCGTGGTGGGGGGGCATGGTGAGATGACGTCCCGAGAGCACCGCGCGCAGCTCCCGCGCCACCTTTTCGGGGCCGGTGTCCACCAGCTCCACGGCGGCGCCGCGAGCCTTTTCGGCACGGTGGTCGGTGAGGTTCACAATCACCCCCTGGTGGGGTCCCACCACCGCGTCGTGGGGGGCGTCGACGAACGAGGTGACCGATCGGGATCGCCAGTGGTATCGCCGGGCCTCCTTGGCCTGTCCGTTCATGCCCTGCTGCACGACCACCCAGTCCCCGTCATCCGTGACCACGAAGGCATGGAGGTAGAGCCCGAACCCGTCCTGAACCGCGGTGTTGTCCACCTTGGCCACCAGCTTCGACGTGCGGACCAGGGCCGCGCCGTCCAGTCCGGTCCGGTCCGCCACCGCGATGAGCTCTTCCGGGGTCCGTCGGGAGTGCCGGCCCCGTCCGCCACAGACATGAATCCCGAGCTCCCGGGAGCGGGGGGCGAGCCCCCGTTTCAGCGCCCCCACCACCGACGTGGTGATGCCGGAGGAGTGCCAATCCATGCCGAGCACGGCGCCGAACGCCTGAAACCAGAAGGGATCGGAGAGGCGCTGGAGAAAGCCCTCCCGCCCCTCGTACAAGATGATGACCTCCGCTATCTCGGCGCCCAGCGAGGCCATCCGCGCGGCGAGCCAGCGGGGGACCCGCCCGCTGTGAAGGGGGAGCGAAGCGGTTCCGGAGCGGCGGGTCATCCGTCTCTTTTCGGAGGCTTCCCCTTGCCCCCGCCCCGCTGCGCGGCGCGAAGATCGAAATCCTCGTGGTGAAAATTCTTGTTTCCCACGATGATGACTTTTTTGGAGATGCGCGTCTGAAGGGCCTTCAGGGAGGCGGCGCCGTTCCCCTTGAGGACCTCCGCCACGTGGGGGTGCAGGGTGAGCTCCAGGTCTCCCTTGAACTCGTCACAGCGACGCCTCACCTCCCGAAGGGCCTCATTCGCGACGGTTACGCGGGAGAGGATCTGTCCAGTGCCGTCACAATACGGACACGCCTCGTGGAGCATCCGGCCGAGGCTGTCGGTGGTGCGCTGCCGAGTCATCTCGACCAGACCGAACTCCGATATCCGCTTGACCGACGCCTTGGCCCGATCGTCCCCCATGAGCTCCTTCAACCGCGAATAGACCGCCCGCCGGCTCGACGGCCGATCCATATCGATGAGATCGAGGACGATGAGTCCGCCGATGTTGCGGAACCTGAGCTGGTAGGCGATCTCCTCCACTGCCTCGAGGTTGGTGATCAGGAGGGTCTCCTCCAGGTCTTTGGAGCCCTTCCCGACGAACTTGCCGGTGTTGACGTCGATGGCCGTGAGGGCCTCCGCCTGATCGATGATCAGGGATCCACCGGACGGCAAGGCCACCCGCCGCTCGAGCGCCCGCTTGATCTCGGATTCGATCCCGAACGCGTCGAAGATGGGCTCGTCCCCCTGATAGAGCCTCAGGGAATCGAGTCGGCTCGGCATGAGCCGGTCGACGAACTGCCGGAGGTGGTCGAAGGTCCTCTGGTCGTCGATGACGATCTCGGCCACGGAATCGTTCAACCGGTCCCGCGCCACCCGGAGGGGGAGATCCAGCTCCTCGTAGAGCAACCCGGGTTTCTTCCGCTCGGCGAAGCGGGCGGTGACCTCCTCCCAAGTCTCTGTCAGGTAGTCGGCGTCCGCCGCGAGGGCATCCGCGCTGATCCCCTCCGCCACCGTGCGGACGATGAGGGACCCCTTCTTCGGGCTGATGTGTTTGAGCACCTTGGCGAGGCGCGTCCGCTCTTTTTCGTCCTCGATTCTACGGGAGACTCCCCCCCGATCGCTGGTGGGCATGTACACCAGGTGACGACCGGGAAGCGAAACCTCGCCTGTGACGCGGGCCCCCTTCGTGCTGATGGGCCCCTTCGAAACCTGCACGGGAAGCGAGGCCCCTTCCCTGACACAATCCTGAATCAGGACCTTGCTGTCCCGTCGTGGTTTCTTTTTCCCCTTCCCGCTCTTGCCGTTCTTGCCGCCTTCGGGATTCGAGGCCTTGGGCTCCTCGCCCTCGCTGATATCGGAGGCGTGGAGAAAGGCGCTCCGGTCCAGGCCGATATCGACGAAGGCCGCCTGCATTCCGGGGAGGACTCGCGTCACCTTGCCGCGGTAGATGTTGCCGACCGTGGAGCGCTCGTCCCGCCGCTCGAGGAGCAGCTCCACGATGATGCCGTTTTCGATGAGAGCAACCCGGGTTTCTCCAACATCGACATTGATAACAATCAGATTTTCACTCATGGTTTTTTACACCCTGAACAAAGGTACACCCCTATGACCTCGGGAATCAAGTCTGAGAATACATCTCCCGAAAGAGAGAGATACTTTTTTACAAATATTTAAATTCATTAATAAAAAGCAAACCACTGGATAAAATAAACGGATTGTATATATAGAAGACTGGTGGGAAAATGGGTATAATCCGCAGCTTGAAATGTGGGGTTGCAAATATTCTTGCTTTAATACAGCGTTCCGGAAATTTGGCTTCATACCGCGCCGGACCGGGCGCCGAGGGCAAGGCGCGACGGCGACGGACCGGCGGCTGATTCAAAGAGGAGCAGCGCCGACGTCCGGCGTTCGGGACGATCGAGATGGAACCGAATTTATGGGAAGCTGCACTGAGCATGGTGACAATCACATGAACAAGGAGTGATGAGATGAGAAGGATTCTGGTATGGACAACTGCCTGCACGCTAGCCGGACTGATGATGGTCGTCGGAGTGACGGATGTCTCTGGAGCGCCTTTCAAGGGCCAGATCAGGGTGCTCACCAAGATGCCCAAGGCCTATTACAAGAAGGCGGCCGAATTCAAGCGGTTCATCGCCAGCCACACCACAAAAGAGGTTTTCGAGGACGGTGAGGACAAATCCTGGCGGTTCAACATCATGGCGTTCTTCAAGAAGAAGCTGAACGACAACGAGGTCACCCTGATGTTCTACCATAACGACAAGTTCGTGGATTCCCAGGTCAAGATGACCCGGAACTTCGGCTCGGATACCCTCCTCTGCAGCGTTCGGCTGTACCGGCCGCCGTTCGACGCCGAAACGACCTACGAGGTGGTCGCCCAGACTTCAGACGGCACCCGGCTGGCGACGGGCCGGTTCACCACCCGCGGCACCACCCAGGCCCAGCTCGATCAGGAGAAGCGGACCGCGCACGAGATGGAGGAGATGCAGAAGTCCATGGAGGACCTGAAGAAAAAAGCCGAGGAGCAGAAACGGCGGGAGGAAGAGGGCCTGAGCGGCGCGGACGATGAGCCCAAGGAGACCGCGGACGCTCCCCCGGAGCCGGCGAACGATGACGGATGGGATGACAACACGTCTTCGGAGCCCGAGCCCCCCAAGACCAACTCCTCGAAGGTCAAGAAAGGCTGCACCGTCGCCACTCCCGCGAGCGATACCTCGGGCGCCTTCGACCTCGTTCGTACAATCTTCGGATTGATTTAGTATAGCGGCCTGCACAATACCCGATCATTCACGGCGAAAGCACTGTCGTCAGCGTCAGAGCACGACTCTCCGGAATCAGAGCGGAACACTCAAGACATGCCGTCATCCCCGCACAGGCGGGAATCCTTAGGTCTCTGGTCAAAATAAAGTTTCCAAGCTGGCAATCGCTGCGCCCGTCCGGCAAGGCGCGAGGAGTGGAGAATACTGGGGGTATTTGACCGACGAGCAACGCCGACGGGCGGGATGCAGCGGTTGTCAGATGGCA
>JBNLED010000111.1:0-73069 GCA_050304755.1 Polyangia bacterium
GATATCGATGCGCCAAGGCTAAGGGGGGCCTCATCAACCTCGATGGAGAGGCGCTTGGGAAACACAACCAGCCCCTATCCCACGTCATCTACCAGGATTTTTCGTCGGGATTTTCCTGGGAGAGGTACTTGGGATGGGACACTATACCGAAGACCGATGGACGGAAACGACCGTTGGGGATCGCGACGCTGGAGGACAAGGTCGTCCAACGCGCAGTGGTTACGGTGCTGAACATGATCTACGAGGAGGACTTTCTCGGCTTTTCGTACGGATTTCGGCCGGGGCTACTCGACACCCCTTGCTCCGCCGATTTCAGCTGGTGCATCAAGCACTGAGCGGATTGTTTCTGTCAAAGCGGCGGAGTTAAACGGCTTCTTGATAAGTCCGGCTCCGGGCGCGGGCGTTCCTCCACCCGCTTCGGTTGTGCCGGCATAGCCGGTCATAAAGAGGACCTTCGTCTTCGGGCGTACTGCTTTAAGGCGAGCGGCAAGCATCCGTCCGCTCATTTTGGGCATAATCATATCGGTCAAGAGCAGATCGATAGATGTCTTGCATTTAGCGCTGATTCGCAAAGCTTCTTCGCCGTCGGCAGCGGTGAGCGTTTTATAGCCCGCGGCTCGCAAAATGCGTTCCGATAATTCCCGTACGTCTGTTTCATCTTCGACGATTAGAATCGTCTCGTTTCCCGTTGCGCGGACGATGACCGCAGAAGGTTGATTTTCTCGGTTCGTCATCTCCTGTGCCTGTGGGAAATAGATTTCGAATTCGCTTCCCCTGCTTGGCACGCTGTTGACCCAAATTCTGCCGTCCATTTGACGGACAATTCCGTAGACCGTCGCCAGGCCGAGCCCTGTTCCTTTTCCGATTTCCTTCGTTGTGAAGAACGGCTCGAATGCGCGCGAGCGGGTTTTTTCGTCCATTCCCATTCCCGTGTCGGAAACAGACAAACGAATGTATTTGTCGTATTCGAATTCCAGGGGAAAACTCGAACGAATTTCCGCCGCGGACACCGGGGCGGTTTCAATGCGAAGTACACCGCCGTCCGGCATCGCATCTCTGGCATTGACAGCCAAGTTCATAATCACTTGTTCAATTTGACCGGAATCGGCTTTTATGGGGGCGCCGCTTCTATCCAAATTGAACTCGATCGCGATGTCTTCTCCCAGTAATCGGATCAGCATGTCCGACATCTGTGTGATGAGGCGATTCAAGTCCAAATTGCGAGGTTGGATGAGCTGATTTCTACTGAATGCGAGCAACTGTCGCGTGAGGTCGGCCGCCCGTTCGCCCGCCGTATAAATTGAGAGGAGATCTCTGTGTGTCGCTTGATTTTCTGCCGGTGTTGCGTCGAGCGCAAATTGTGTGCAATTGAGAATTATAGAAAGTAGATTGTTGAAATCGTGTGCGATGCCGCCTGCCAAGCGGCCCACAGCTTCCATGCGCTGTGCGGCGCGCAATTGTGCCTCTGTCTGAAGTTGCGCCGTTATGTCCTCCGCATGCAGCAGCACCATGTCCGGAGGCACAAAGCCGTATGTTGCGCGAAGTTGAATCGGTGTTTTGGTGTCTGGCCGTTCATAGGTCAACGTCTTTTTGATCGGGATGCAGTTTCGAAAACACTGGTGCAAATCGTCGGAGACTTCTGGAAACCCCAGCGGCAAATCGGGTAGCGGTCGCTCTTGAAATGCGGCAATTCCGTCCTCTGTCAAGCTAAGTGCAGCGGAGTTAAATGCTGTCAGATAGAATGTACCCGCGCGATGTTTCCAGACAAATGTCGCATTGGGAAGATGGTTATAGATCGCTCGAATTCTCGCCTCGCTGCGACGCAAGGCATCTTCGGCTCGCTTCCGGTCAATGAGAAGTGACCATTCACGGAGCGCGCGCTGTATGACGTGGGGAACGTTTTGAAATGTTTCGGCGGATTTGACAATGTAGTCCAATGCGCCGGCCTTCATCGCCTCTACGGCAATTTGCTCATCTCCGTAGCTTGTCATAATCAGAACGGGGAATCGCGCAGACTCCGGCGGAGCGTTCAGCACTTCAAGGGCATTGCCGTCAGGCAGATTCAAGTCGAGCAGGGCAATGTCCGGCGGGGCGGCGTTCACGGCTGCCCTATATGTGCCGATCGACTCGGCGAGCGTCAGACGATTTGGGAATTCTGCTTCGAGCAACGCGCGTCGAATTGCCTCTGCATGTGCCGGATCATCTTCCGCCACTACTATCGAGAGCATTGGGTCAATCATTCAGCCGTCCCCTCCGGATATCGGTTCCAAATTAGCCAGTAGAAACCAAAAGATTCCAGTAATTTCTGGAATTTTTCAAAGTCCACCGGTTTGACGAGATAACTTCCTGCACCTTCTGCGTAGGCGTTTGACAAATCCATGTCCGCGGATGATGTCGTAAGCACCACGATTGGAATATGCCTGAATTCGTCGCAGCCCTTTACTCGGCGCAGCACATCGAGTCCGTCGACCTTCGGCAACCGCAGGTCGAGCAGAATTAGATCCGGGAGCGGGAAATCTTCCGGATTTTTGTTTTGAAAATCCCCTTCGCCGAAAATATAATCCAAGGCGGATTGTCCATCCGATACGTGGAAGACGTGATTGGCCACCCGAAATTCGGACAAATTGCGCTGGACGATTTCGGCGTGGGCCGGGTCATCTTCTACCAACAAGATGGATATGGGATTGCCGATTTTCACATTCATGAGCGGGCCTCCTTATCGGTGGGGATTTTCGTGTTCGGCAAGGTAAACTTGATATGAGTACCCGTGTCAAGCCCTCCGGATTCCGCCCAAATATGTCCACCGTGAATTTCGATAATTCGTTGAACGAGGGCGAGACCGACCCCCGTGCCTTCAGTGGCGGGATCGAGCTTTCCAAATAGACCGAACATTTTGGAAATATGACGGGGATCGACACCGGCGCCGTTGTCTTTTACGAAGAGCACCGGTCCTGTGTCGGCCTGATCGACGCCGATTTCGACTTGGGGATGGATTTGGTTACCCATGAATTTTATCGAGTTGTCGATAAGATTTTGGTAAACTTGAATCATCCTCACCTTGTCACAGAAGAGCAGCACGGGCGTATCCGTGACAAAGACCGATGCATTTCGATCGGTCAATCGCCCGGCAACCATTACCATTGCATCTTTTACAATTGTCTGGAGCGAGATGTGCTCCGGTGGATTCACCTTGCGACCGACGCGCGACAAGTTTAGAAGCTCTTCCAAAAGGCGTCCCATTTTTGTCCCGGCGGATTGTATCAGCTCGAGGTCCCGGGCAACGGCATTGGTATCTTTTTTGGACAAGTCCTTTTCCAAGTAGCCGAGAAAAGTTTGAATGGTGACCAGCGGACTCTTGAGGTCGTGAGACACCGTATAGGTAAAGCGGCTCATCTCTTCGTTCCGCTCCTTTAACTCCATTTCGCTACGCGTCAGGGCCTCTGTAATTGACAGCTGCGACTGGTATTGGCGCATCGCGTCTATTCGTAGCATGTAGCCGAACCACCCCGCGGCGGCGATAAGGAAACCTGTGATCATGACAACCAACATCCAAAAACGCATCCGAAGTCCCGCGTACACCTCTTCCGAATCCATTCTGGCAACCATGAACCAAGGGGAGTCGGGCACAGGACCGACCGCTGCCACAACATGCGCGCCCCGATAGTCAATTCCATCCACGATGCCCGCAAATCCGGTAACGGCCCGAACTGCCGGTACCTGCTTGCTCGTGAGCGGTATGCGCAACCGAAGCGCGGCATTCTTGCGGAATCTCAATTCATTTAAAAACAATGCATCCGATCCGGAACGTTGTACGAGAATCGTTTCCGCAGTGAGGCTGGATGCCGGCCAACGTTCGATGAGCGGATAGAGATAAGTGGACGGGTCGATGAGGAGGCGCAGCGCGCCCAACGGCACCGACGGCGTCTCGGGATCAAATATGGGAACCAATACGGATAGGTGTATCTCTCCATCCGGTCGCGTTCGGTGAAAATCCAATATCTTGACATTTCGGGACTGGAAAACCGTTCGGACAGCCGAACGAATCTGAGAACATGCGGCCATTGGGGTATCGGGAACAGCCGCAACTTCATCTCCGTATGCCGAGAAAAGAGACACTCGCTTATAAAGATAGGCGGAACGGAGACGACGAAGCCATGTTTCCATGTCGCGTCTATTGGATGGATTTTCAGGGTCGCGCAGAAATCCGCGAACTTGGTTTGTGAAAACGGTATTACTAAAAAAAACAGAACCGTTACCGATGCGCTCTCGACGCCACTTCGTTAAATCCGCGACTTTGAGATTTAGGACGGCCTGCAAGCCGTTCTCGATTTCCGTCCGATACTGCTTCTCGTATGCGGCGTGATATAGGTATCCTGAAATAATCAGCGTGGTGGAAAGCAGGATAAATCCGAACAGCAATTTTGCAAAGTGCCGATTACTCGATTGCACATTGGATACACCGGTACCGGTGTCGTCGTTTATCTGCACGATCAAGGAATAATTGAGCAGCGCAAACGCCGCCGCGGTGTTCAAGGCCGGCGGGATCATCGTGCCGCTGTAGAGCAACGGCCGGCCATAGAGGTACGCCAGTAGAAATACGACAGACAAGCACAGCAAAAGGCTCGCAATTGCCAGGGCGACTGCGTGATAGATTCGGCGACCTGTCTGAGTGAGATGCACCAGTAAAAATGCGATGCCGAAGAGCACGAACCCCGTTGCCTCGGCGGGAGACATATGGGCGATGTGAAAGCCTGCACGCTTCTCGGTAATCGAAACATATAGGTGCTCGAGCTCCAGGCGTTGACCCGATAGCGAAATCGGCAGCAGAACCATCGCGACAAGGGTCGCGGCGGCGCCTAGGACGCGCCCTGTTGCGAGAAACCTTGTCTCGGCGGCAACGCGATTTTTCGACCGTAGAATGAGAGCAATGTCGAAAAGGAGGAACAGCACCGCTGTGCTCGGCGCCATCGGGACGCGCGACGGGTCGATGCCGGAAAGATATGGTTTGCCCGAAATCCAACCGAGAATAGCGGCCGACGCGATAATCGTCGGGCCGAAAAGCACAAAAATTCGAATGCCGCGAGAAATCGCTCTTTCTCCTTCGGTCCAAGGACCGGTGCGTACAACTTGAAATAGTATTTTGACACCCAAACGTTCCTTGTCGCGATATTTTTCTAGATTTTGGTTTTGTATTTTAATATTTGTGTACGTGATACTAAAAAGTTCCTCTTTTTTTTTGAGCGCTGAACTCGACGGCGAGAAAACCGATGATATCTTCTGGAAATTTGGATGAGTCGTCCAGCGGGTGCGAACCCCGCCCGACCAAAGCTGAACCCGGCGGGTCGGTAGCAAGCCTTGCGCTGGTGGCGGTAACGGCATGGGCGAAGCGTAGGTATGTAAGCGTGTGAGCCGTGGGGATGCAGCCACGAAATGACATACTATTCCGAATGCCGAGGGCAAGGTCGTGCAGGGAGCCCTAAGCGAATTGTTGGACGTGATATACGAACAAGAATTCCTGGAGTACTCGTACGGATTTCGCCCTGGCCGGAGTGCCCACGAAGCGCTAAAGGCGCTAAACAGGTCAATACGATACGGCGAGGCCAATTGGATTTTGACGACGGATGTCGCGGCATTTTTCGACAGCATGGATCGCCCCATATTGCGCGGGATGATCGAAGAACGGATCGATGATAAGTCGCTAATGCGACTGATTGGAAAGTGTCTCCATGTAGGGGTACTGGACGGCGCGGAGTTTACCACTCCCAAAGAAGGAGCCACCCAGGGGTCGATACTTTCACCACTGCTCGGCAACATCTATCTGCACTACGTGATCGACAAATGGTACGAGAGCGAGGTGAAACCGAGAATGCGAGGCCGGTCGAGTCTAGTGCTCGTGCTCCGTCAACCTCAGAATGACGGGTGCAATTTCTTATTCCCTGTTGAAAAGGGGGTTAGTGGGATTTCGTCAATGAACGGGCGCCTCGCTCTGACAAAATCAGTCGTGGTGTAAGGCCAATCGGCACTTATCGATCCCGGAACAACACGTCGCGCTCACGCGCCGCATAAGGGGGCACTTCAACTACTTCGGAGTCAACGGCAATCATAGGAGTCTGTCGAGGCTTCGAGAGAAAGTGAAGCGAGCCTGGTTTAGATGGCTCAGACGCCGGAGCCAGCGGACGAAAATGACCTGGAAGCGATTCAACGGAATTCTCAAGGAATTCCCGCTACCCAAGGTCGAGGTCTACAGACACTTGTGGGCCTCTCCATGAGCCGTATCAGCGGAGGAGCCGGATGGTGGAAATCTCCTAGTCCGAATGTGGTGAGGGCCCCGGCCGGGTAATTGGCCGGGGCTACTCGACACCCCTTGCTCCACGCTTTGGATCCAACTACAAACGGTCCAAGCAGTGTGGTTAGTACCGCCCCTCGCGGAGCCGACTCTCGGGGACCTCGGCGTCGTAGGGATAGCCGCGGGCCACCCAGTAGCCTTCGATGGGGTGGTCGGTGAGCTCGATGCGGGTGACGTACTTGGCGCTCTTGTAGGCGAGGAGCCGTGGTACCACGAGCCGGAGGGGAAAACCGTGGCTGAGGGGCAGGGTCGCGTCGCAGATGCCGTAGGCGAGGAGGGTCATGGGCTCGAGAGCGATGTCGATGGGCAGGGATTCGTTGTACGCCTCGTCGATGGTGTGAAACGTTACGTAGGTCGCCTCCGGCGTGGGCTTGACCAAGTTGAAGATGTCCTTGAGGTGTACGCCGTTCCACGGCACGTCGTACACGGACCACCCTTCCACGCAGTGAAAGTCGGAGATTTGATTCTGCCTCGGCCGTTCCAGTAGGTCGGCAAAGGAGAGCACCGCCGGCGTCTCCACCATGCCGTCCACGGTGAGCTGCCAGTTGGCGAGGATCCACTCCAGACTCTGGGGGTCAACCGTGCGGATCGGCCATGATTCGTAAATCTCCGTCATGCCGTCGTTGGCTTGAAAGCTCAGCGGTCCCGCGGGCTCTGGGCAGCTCTCGGGCAGCTCCGGTTCGGCCGCCGTGTCCGCGCCCGCGTCCTCTTCGCGCCAAATCGACTCGCCGGTCACCGTGTCCGTGGGGCGCGACTCGCCCACCGCGATGATGTCGGTTCCAGAGGCGCGGCACCTCGCCAGCAATCCGCCCCCGAGGGAGAGCACCGCCGCCTTGCCCACCCAGCTCATCCAGGTGCGGCGATCGACGGTCTGCCGCACACTTTCCGGAAGCCCCTGCTTATCATTTCCAGACGAATGGGCCACCAAAACTCCCCCTTGAAAAGCGGGCCGGGGGGATTTCGTCTCTACTGGCTCATCTCGATGATGCGTTTCGGCGTATTTCGATTTTACCGACATGGCTCGGCCTCCCCGAGGGGTATAACCGATTCCGACAGATGTGCCAGGCGCGGAAGGACGCGCTACCGGCCGCTGAGCGCGGCGCCCGCTCGATACCAAGAGACTGCTTCACGCTGCTAAGAGAATTGTGTATGGTCATGGCGATCCGAATGGTCATAAAAACGTGCCGGCGGGCCCAAAGAGGTGCCGGCAAAACCCGGGGCGCCCAACAGAAAGGGTTCGGTGCCCCGCAACTGGAGGTTTGATAGATGTACATTGGAATTGGGGTTGGCGTTCTGGTGCTGCTGGTTATTGCTGTTTACTTCTTTCTCTACGACGGTCGCACACCGGTGCAAATGATGGAGGAAGAGGACGGCCAGGATCCGCTCAAGCGCTGGGCGCGCGGATGCTATACGATGGTGATAGGCCGTCACGATCCGGGGACGTTTAAGAATGCCGCGTGGATGCTCGAAAACTCCTGGGAGATCAAGAATCGGGACGAGGTCATGGAGACGCTGGACGAGCTTCGCGCAGAGCCGGTCGAGGATCCGGCCTGGGACCTGGTACGCGTGATCATGGTGGCCCGTATGGGGGCCGGCGCCAAGTACATCACGGACGACGAGTGCTGGCAGGCCATCGAGTCGGTCCGCGGTCCGCTCCAGCAGCAATTCGACAGCTGGGAGTCCATGGCCACCGCCTACGCCAAAGGCCGCGCCGAAGCCGGCTTTGACAACGAGCAGCTCTCGGACAACCGCGAAGACGCCGAAGCCATTTGGAAGCTGGTGCCGTTCCGCTAATCCCACCGACAGCGCGACACGCGAGAAAATCTCCACCCGGGTTGAATTGTTGACGTCGCCATTCTGCGTCCCAGCCGATTCTTTTGCGAGCTCTCGATCAGCCTATTCCCGATGGTCGCAGGTCGGAATTCGGATGATTTGTCGCCCAAACGACACACTATCCTGGCGGGAGTTGCGCGGTGGACAAACGTTTCCGTTGGCATCGCGGGAATGCGAAGAGAAAAATCTTCCGTTTTGGTTTGGCAGTGTCATGCCCTGGCGATGCAGTTTGACGAAGGAACCGTTTTTTCGAGTGGTATCGGCGGGGAATAGAGCTATCGTAATGATATTGAGTGGTTGTTAAAGACTGGCTGTTCCCGAAACTCAGGATGCTTCGTCAATTTGTAATTGTTCCTTGAAAACAGGGTGTTGGATGAGTTGCCCGAGGGGTGCACCCCCTTTTGTGAGGGAGAATGTGTGTATTCTGACCTCGGTTTTCCGGCATCGGTCAATCCGTTCTGGGAAGCTCTGTGAATTCCGATACCTAGGAGCAGGCAGTCAGAGCTGGTTTTCTGAGGTCGGGTATTGAGACTCATGTCCGTCGATGTCATCGTACACCGCCTCGAAGTGTCAGGGCTGGTTTTCTGAGGTCGGGTATTGAAACTCAACTTCGGAATCTTGGTTCCCATGACAAGTCTCATCCTCCAGTCTTTCTTCCGCCTCACCCTCCGATCCGTCTCTGGAAGAAGCCTCACCCCCCGGCCCCCTCCGCCGCAAGCGGAGAGGGGGAGGAAGAGAAGAGTGGGACTCGAGTGTTCCTGTCTGGAAGAAGCCTCACCCCGACCTCTCTTGCACCCTGCAAACGGGGAGGCCTTCACCACTGCTGGTTAAATCATAGCGATGCATCCGGTTCTGGAGGCATGCTCTAACCTTTGGTATGATTGTGTTGAGGTGAGGAATGAGTCTTGAAGATCGCGCTAGGCTACGAAGAATGAGAATGGCGGTACACCGGGCCGATTCATTCGAAGACGCGGAACGGTGGGACCTCGAGTACTGGCAGTCGCTGACGCCGGAGGATCGGCTGGAGGCCTATATGGCTATTCGGCGGGAGGTGGCGTTGGTTCAGGCGTCCCGAGAATCCGATGATACGAAGCGGGGTGTATGACGAGCATGGATACCGTCAAAGACTTCGAGGATCTGCTCGATCTGTTCGAGAACCACGGCGTCCGATACCTGATTATCGGAGGGCTCGCCTTCATCTATCATGCGAAGCCCAGATACACGAAGGACATGGATCTCTGGGTGGATTTTACACCGGACAATCTGAAAAAGGCCAACGAGGCGCTCACGGAATTCGGATCATCCGGTCTGCTCAACCTCGAAAAGGACGACGAGGTGCTTCAGCTGGGGTTTGCGCCGAACCGGATCGACCTGTTCCTTCGAATTGTCGGTATTCGATTCGCAGATGCCTGGCGAACCCGGATCCGGGGAACCTATGGGGAGGTTCCGGCAAACTGGATGGATCTGGATACGCTCCTCGAAATCAAAAGCGGCATCGACCGACCCAAACACCAAGAAGACGCTCGGGTGCTTCGGGAGGTCAAGGCCATGAAGCAGAAGCCCGAGAAGTAGGTTATGCTCACCGCGGATACGGTTGCGTATTCCGAGATATTTGATATTTGTTCCAGAAGACAGGGAATGACCGCAGTTGTTGTAACCTGTTTCTTTACCCCGGCGACTGACCACCCGGCATCGAATCTACACCTTCAAACGGTATTCCCGTTCCACGGCCAGAGCCATGTCCGGTCCCTTCCAGTAGGGCTCAATCCAGCGTAGATTCTGATCGCGCCAGTTGACGGCCGGCTGTCGCCAGCGGCCGCGTACCATGAATCGCTTCATGATCTTGGGACCGTCATGAGAGGTCTCTATCTCTTTGAGCCGTCTCAGCTGTGAGATATCTATCTTTCCCGGGAGATGAAAGACGTCCTCCGCGGCCCAGCTCGGAGCGATGGCCGCCGACCAGCTCCCCGGGGTACTCGGTCTTCTTTTTAACCAGCGCATGGGTGACTTCAGGATCTTCGCTTCCAGATGGGCCGACGTGGCGTACATGACGGCGTTGATGACGAGATGCACGAGCCTTTGCATCTCCTCTGATGCAAACACCGGATCGCGCTCGATCGCGGACGCATCACTCGGGAAGACTTTCAGAAACGCGAAAAGGGGCCTTACAAGATACGTATCCTCGCCGAGCCGTTGAAGCTGCTCATCCGGGAGTTCGAAAGGCAGCTGGCGAGAGAGGTCTCGGATGCGGGGCCCCGTGGGCAGCTTTCCGCCATCGTCCCTGTACCCGATAGGATACGAGCCATAGGTCTTCCCGACAGGAAGATTTCAATGTTCTTCGGTTGACGCCAAGGGAGTCGTTTGCCTTTCGGAGCAGGCGTAGTGCACGTTGTCCATGAGATCGCTGCTGACCTGGGCTTTTCCCGTCTCGCCTCTCTAAAAACCGGTCGTTGAGGCATCCTCATGGTCCATCAACAGTAAGCGTTGTCTCTGGTCCGGAGAAGACTCGGCCTCGCCGGCCTTCGAGGCTGGCCGTTTTCCTTTTGTGATTGGGGTGATCCACGTGGCCTCCCTGGGGGATTTTGTGGAAAAAGCAAAGAGGCGGCCGCCGGGCTCGTGGCGGCTCAGGTCACTGCGACAGAATCACCAAGCTGTACGGTCCCAGACCTACATTCCCGTTACAGGGCATGCCCTGATTGGGATTTTCGTGGGCGGTGGTGCCGTAGCCTCTATTGGAGAAGTCCCCCGAGTAGCCGGACCAATCGCTGTCGAAGCGCAAATACCACGCGCCTGAGCGCGCGAAGCCTACATTGTAGCTGTCGTAGGATTTCGCGGAGAAGTTGGCGACAACGATCACATCATCACCGGGACCACCCTGGTCCCAGCGGTGATAGGCGATGACCTTGGCCTCTTCATTTACGTGGTACAGGTGGATGTGCTCTCCACTGAGGCCCCTGGTGTTGTTCTCCCAGTTCCGCCTCAGCCTGATCAACCTTCGGTGGGCGTCCATGATACCGAAGAAGCGGTCGACCTTGTTCCAGTTGAGCGGCTCGTCGTCGGTCCAGTAGCCCCAGGCCAGGAACTCCTCGCCTTGAAAGAGCATGGGAATGCTGGGCACAGTCAGGACAATGCCGGCGGCGAGGATGCTCCGCTTCCGCGACTCCCAGCTGTCTGCCTTGCCCGGATGGATCTCCTCCGCGAGCCTGGCACGGTTCGCGTTGTGCATATCGGGGCGCACTTTGTCGTGGTTCTGGATATACATGACGTGGCTCGTCATGGGGGCGTTTACGCGGTGACACATGGCATAGGCCAGGGCGCCCATGTCGCGCTGTGAGTCTTCCGCCGGCACCACCGCGTTTCTGAGCGCATAGTACAAGCCGTCGTCCCACTGACTGTCGAACCCGGCCCCCCCTTCGTTGGCAGGCTTGGCAATCCACGCGTTATCCTTCAGGTCCTCGGCGATCGAGATCTTCCAAGGTTGGTCGACGTTGATTTTTTCATTAGTGGTTTGCATCAATCGCCAACCATCGCCGATGTCGTTTGCCGGGTCATCGTTGTTCCCCCATACGTTGCGGATGTACGCCGTGGCATCCCATCGAAGACCGTCCACGCGATATTCGTGAAGCCAGAACAGGGCGTTGTCCCGAAGGTAGCGCTGCACTTCGGGCCGGCCGTAGTCCGGACGCTCGCGCTCGCCCCAGCCGTGGGTGTCGGCGCGCTCATCGGCGTACAGGAAGATACCGCCGAACTCCGGCCTACCGTCGCTTCCCTCCTTGTGCCACCCGTCGAACTGCCAGAGCTCCGAATTCGGTCCGGCGTGGTTGAATACGAGGTCCAGGATCACGGCGATGCCGTGTTTGTGCGCTTCATTGATGAACAACTTCAGGTCGTGGGCGGGGCCGAAGGTGTCCTCCGGGGCGTAGTACAGCGACGGGTTGTATCCCATCCCTCTGTGTCCCGGATACTCGGCGATCGGCAGCAACTGAATGGCATTGACCCCCAAATCGCGCAGGTAGGGCAGCTTCTCCATCGCGGTATAAAACGTACCCGGCTGCTTGTAGGCCTGCCAGTTGAACGAGCCCACGTGCATCTCATAGATCACCAGCTCGTTCCAGCGCGGCATCTGAAACGCCGCCCAATCGAACGACGGATCCATCACCACGCTGTTCATGGTGCCGTAGCCGTTTTCCCTTGCCATGCGGCCGTAAGGATCCGGCACACAATGAGTCCCGCCGTGATTGCCTTCTCCATAGTCACAGTTCGTTACATTGAACTTGTACTCGTTTCCCGTAGAAACCCCACTCACAAACTCGGACCAATAGCTCGCTGCCTCCCACACGCCGTCTCTGGTGAGTGGAATCTCATTCCAATTCTTGGAATCGATCTTTACGCTGACGGCGCTCGCGTTCGGTGCCCAGACGCGAAAGGTGCACCCGTCATCGTGCAGGACCGCTCCCATTCCCGGATGTTGACTTGGCATCGTTTCCCTCCCTTTTTTTGTTTCTCAGTTCCTCTTCGACTCGACGATTCATGAAACTATCGCCTTCGAATGTAAGGTCGCTCCGGCCGGTCGGACATCCCCTTGGGGAAGGCAGGTCGTACCCCCGATTGACCGTTTCTAGAAACAGTACGCACCCGCCAGGAATCACCCCGGCAATCACTGAATTTGCAATTTGATAAACTGAATAAGTGAATTCTATTGACGGAAAAGAAAAGGTCAAAGCAAAAAAGAGGAAATGTGGAAAAAAAGAAGGCGAGAAAATGGGGTTCGAGAGAGGAGCGTCATGACGACCTTGGATACTACCATCCCTCCGCTTTCATGATGACCAAGCAGAAGGTCGCGGACGGATTCTTCCAGCGCAACGCCGAGACCATCTGTCGAGGGCGTGTATGCCCCCTCGGAGGGGAATGCCCGCTCTGAGTCCGAACAGAACAAGTCCGACAGCTTTCGGAAGTAGAGCGCAACAAGTAGTTTACTTTTAAAGAATACCGCTTTAGACTTGGGAAACCCATATAGACAAAAAGAGGAGAAAAGAGATGAGATGCCAAAGGAGTATTGTGTGTATTGCGTTTATTTTCACGGTGGTGGCGACCCTGCCGAGAGTATCCCGCTGCGACGTCACCGCTCTCACGCCCATCGGCAGCTATCCGGCGGTTCCGGCGCCCGATTTCGGCGGCGTAGGGGCGGCCGAAACCGTCGTGTACGACCCGCTCTCGAAGCAGCTCCTCGTCACCAACACGTTGACGAAGACCCTCGACCTCATCGACATCAGCGATCCCTATTCGCCCACCCTCGCCATGGCGGTGGATCTGTCCGGGTACGGGAAGGAGCCGACCTGTGTGGACGTCCACGAGGGGGTGGCGGCCGTATCCATAGTGGCCGATGACAAGACCGATGACGGCGTCCTGATGCTCGTCGATCTCTCGGAGCTGGCGTTCGGGACGGTCGATCCGGTGATCGTCGGTGTCGGCGCCGGACCGGACGGCGTGAAGTTCACTCCGGACGGAAGCCGCGTCATCGTGCTCAACGAGGGGGAGCCCAACGACGAGTACACCGTCGATCCGGAGGGATCCGTCAGTATCTTCGATCTGAGGCGCCTCTCGGTGCAGACGGCTGACTTCAAGCGGTTCAACTCCAAGAAGCGGAGGCTCCAGCGGATGGGCGTCCGAATATTCGGCCCCGGGGCTTCGGTGGCGCAGGATCTGGAGCCCGAGAACGTCGCGATCTCCGCGGATTCCCGCACCGCCTGGGTGACCCTCCAGGAGAACAACGCCATGGCGATCGTCGACATCCCCTCCCACCGCGTCAAGAAGATAGTCCCCCTGGGCTACAAAATGCACCTGGCCCCCATGAACGCCCTCGACGCCAGCAACAAGGACGACGCCATCAACATCCGGCCGTGGCCGGTCTTCGGGATGTACCTCCCGGACGGCATCGCCTCGTTCGCGGCGGGCGGGCGAACCTACCTCGTCACGGCCAACGAAGGAGACGCCCGGGAATACATCTACGAGACAGACAACGGAGAGGAAGTGGTGAGCTTCTCGGAGGAAGCGCGGGTCAAGGACCTGACGCTGACCGATGTCTACCAGCGGTTCTGGCCGGACCTCCAGGAATCGGAGAATCTGGGCCGCCTCAAGACCACCACGTCCCCTCCGTTCGGGAAGCTGGTCGACCCGGAGGGGGAGGCCGTTTACAGTCTGATTTACTCATACGGCGCGCGAAGCATCTCTGTATGGTCCGCGGCGGGCCGTCAGCTCTACGACAGCGGTGACGACATCGAGCAGGTGATCGCCGCCACGGTGCCCGACTATTTTAATGTGAACGATGACGAAAACAAGTTCGACAACCGGAGCGACGACAAGGGGCCGGAGCCCGAGGGCGTCGCCGTGGGCGTAGTGGAGGGAGTCCAGTACGCCTTCGTGACCTTGGAGCGGATGGGGGGCGTGATGGCCTTTAACCTCTCCGTTCCGTGGCACCCGGTCTTTGTCGCTTACGGTAACCACCGCCTGTTCGATGGCGATCCCGAGGCGGGGACCTCCGGCGATCTGGGACCGGAGGGGGTGACCTTCATTCCGGCATCCGAGAGCCCCATCTGCCATCCCCTGGTGGTGATCGCCAACGAGGTCAGCGGGACCAGCACCATCTATCAGGTGGAGACCGGGGGATGATCTGAGCGGTCTTGGATCGGCGTACGGGGCGAGACAAGAGACTGGAGAAGAGGCTCGGCCGATACGGTTTGAATCTCTCACACGACAAGACCGACCTGTTGGATTATCGGCGGCCGCCGAGGGAACAACACGGAGGAAAAGGGCCAGGCTCCTTTGATTTTCTGGTCGCTCCCCTTGTGCACGTAGGTGAGCCCGCTGCTGGGGGAGGCTTCGTAGGGCACGGTTTCGTTTTTTTGTCCCCAGACATCTCGTGCGACTCTTGGTTCAGTTGAAAGATTTGTGCCGAGGAGACGAATATGATGAAACATGAGCTCATCTCTCTCACGAAAGACATAAATAAAATCAATGGACTGTGTTATTCTGGACACCCGATTCGGAGGACGGCTGTGCGCGGAGGGACGCCGCTTTGGAGGACAGGAAACAAGGGAGATATCAGCATGTCATTGGGTTTGATAGCATTCATGATACCGGTGGTCTGTGCAACGCTGGGTGTCGTATTGGCGAACCGCAAGGCTCTCAGGGAAATGCGCCACCGGTTGGCTGAAATGGAGAGAGCGCTGAAAGAACGCCGTGAGTGAGAATCTCTTAACGCGGACATGAGGACCCAAATGGGGATTTCAGGGGATTTCAGGGACGCCGTACCCCCGGGGGGGATTTCGCGCGCGGGATTTCGCGCGCAGTAGATCTTGAACGCAGGACGCCATACCCCTACTATGCCTAAGGCCGATCAATAGCGTGTCAAATCACAAATACATCATCTCGAAACGCATTTACCTTTCGTTGATAGGCGTCTGGGTATTTTGCAATGTGCTGTTGATAGCTTTTTCCAACGCTCCGGTGAGATGGGAGATTTTTCGGTTCCTCCGCGACAACTTGAGCTGGCTGCTGCTCGGCTCTGTAAGTCTGTTCGCGTCGGTGTTCATATGGCGCATAGTAGTGGCCGTTCGTTTTGGTCGGCGTGAATTGTGGCGGATTTTATGGGCCGGCGCCAAATTTTTTGGGCTGGCTGTCGTTCAGGTCGTATTCCTGTGGCTGATAGCCGTTTCGAATGTGGAGTTTATGTGCACCTCGAGCCTCGCACACCGGCACCGGCTTGACCCGTACGGAGAATCCATCGTTTTCATCAGGCACGATTGCATACCGGACGGCGACGAAACCGTGTATATCCAACACAGGTATTCGCCGTTCCTCACCGAAGTTGGGTTTCTTATCACCCCCGTTGCCGCCGGGCACCACACCGGCTTTTACCGCACAGAAGGCACTCGGCTGTATGTCGAATTCGGGCAAAAAACAGTGGTGTATGACCTTGAAGCGGGCAAAATCGTACCTGAGCGTTAGATATGTGATTTTTTTCGGCGGTATCGATCTCAAGTCGCAGTGCCTCCCGTCGTGCCGCAGCTCGCTCCAGCCTGCGCGTGTGCTGTCCCCTATGCTCGAGGATGCGAATATGGCGATAGGAAGTAGGGGACTCGAAGAGCGTAGTGGTTCCGGAAAAGTGTTGTGATAAGTGGCCTCCGGGACTATTGCCCCTTCTTGAGCTCGGTGAGCACCAGCTTGGCCACCGCCTTCAGGGTATCGAAGACGCCCTCGCCGGTGGTGGCGACCGCCTCGAAATCGGGGACGCTGGTGGTGTTGGTCAGTTTGCGGAGCTCCTCCACGGAGGCCACGTTCGGGAGGTCCCGTTTGTTGTACTGAATGACATAGGGGATCTTGTCCAGATCGTAGCCCTGCTCCTGGAGGTTGTACCTGAGGTTCTCCAGTGATTCGAGATTGGCTTCCATTCGGTCGATTTGGGAGTCGACGACGAACACGACCCCGTCCACCCCCTTGAGGATCAATTTTCTGGAGGCATCATAGAACACCTGACCGGGAACGATGTAGAGATGGAATCGGGTCTTGAAACCGCGGATTTCCCCCAGAGAGAGCGGCAGAAAATCGAAGAACAGAGTCCGCTCGGTCTCAGTGGCGAGGGATATCATCTTTCCCTTGGAGTCGGGGTTGGTGCGGTTGTAAATATACTGCAGGTTGGTTGTCTTGCCACACAGTCCCGGCCCGTAGTAGACAATCTTGCAGTTGATCTCGCGGGACGAGTAATTGATGAACGACATAGGCTAACGTTCCTCAGTCATTGAAAAGATTGTCGATGTCATCGTCAGTGATTTCGGCAAAAGGAGAACCGGTCGCCGGATCTTGAACTTTTTGCAACAGCGCCTCGAAGATCTGGTTCAGCTGATCATTGGCCTTGCGAACCCTGAGCCGGACCAGCCCCAGCGAGGAACGCTCATCGAAGATAACGACTAGGATGACGCGCTGCCCGACAATTTGGATGTGGATATTCTGATGCTCGCCCTCATGAAACTGAGTCGCGAATTCATTCTCTTTGAGCAGCTTGGCCATACCCCCGGTGGCGGCGATGTTACCCGCGGTGAGTGACGCCAAGGAGGTGGTGTCCAGGTGTTCGTAGTCGCCGGAGGTGGCGATGAGCTGCCCGTTTTTGTCGACGATGAAAACAACGAGAGCGTTCGCGTCACGAACGAGCTTGTCACAGACCTTCTGGATCTCGTTGAACTCTTCCTCATACATTACCATTTGGGGATCGACCATTAACGCATCTCCCTCGTCGCTTCGTTGGAATTATTATTCACAGTGTTCCACTCGCTGCTCCACTATTTTAAAGATGCAACGGCTCAACGCTTTTCATTACCAGACCTTTACGTTGTCATCAAGCTTTGTCGAAGGTGTTTTTAACTCCTATAAAACTGTTTAATCCCAATAGACGGGGGCTGCAAACAACGAGCCCCAGAAGTCTGATATTGTTAAAAAAAAAATTAAAGACCACAGGTGTTTGCTTTTACGAAGCATCCGCTGCCCGTTGCAGCGAGATGATTTGATATCCGTCTGTCTTCGTTTTCGAGGGATCAATGAGGATTCCTTCTCTGCGCCAGGGGATGCCGGCGGGCCACCTGGGCGGCGCCGGGGTCCGCGTGAAGTCCGGATGCGCCTTCAGAAAGCGGGCGACAGTATCGATCCCCTCTTCTTGCAGGATGGAGCAGACCACGTACAGCAGCCGTCCCCCCGGCGCCACCATCGCGGCGCATCGCTTCAGGATCTCCTGCTGGAGACGGCAGAGGCTTTCCACGGACGACGCTCGGAGCCGCCATCGGATCTCCGGGCGGCGGCCCAGCGTGCCGGTGCCGGAGCAGGGCGCGTCCAGGAGGACCCGGTCGAACGGCCGCTCGAGGAGCTCCCGGGGCGGCGCGGTGAGGTCGGCGGTGACTGTGGAGACTTCGAATCCCTGTCGTTCGAGCTCGAAGGAGAGGCGCTGCAGCTTCCCCTCCGAGCGATCCGCCGCCACCACGCGGGTGCCGTTCCCCGTCATCATGGACACGGCGCCGGATTTTCCGCCCCGGCCCGCGCAGGCGTCGAGTATCCGCTCTCCCGGTTGCGGCGCCAGGGCCAGGACCGCCAGCTGGGCGGCCTCGTCCTGATAAACCGCCCAGCCCGCCTCCACTGCGCGCCGGGCCGCCCCCGCATCGTCGACATGGACCGCCCAGGGGGAGAGCGATCCGGGGACCGCCGTATCCCCCAGGCGCGTCACGGCCTCCTCCCGGGAGAGTCTGTTCACGTTCACCCGAAGGGTTCTCCGGGAGGTGTGATTGAAGGCCGCGGCGATCTCCGCGGTACGCGCCTCACCGAGCTGGCCGGTGAGCTTCTCGTACAGCCAGACGGGCAGCCCCGCGTCTCGCGCCCGCTCCGCCGTCGACCGGACGCCCTCTGTCGGCCGCCGCTCGGCATCGGGAAGCTCCGAGAGCCGCCTGAGCAGGGCGTTGACCAGTCCGGAGAGCCGCGAGGCCCGGGATCGTCTCGTCCGCTCCACGGCGTGGTGGACCGCGGCGCGGGCGGGGATCCGCTCCAGGAAGGCGATCTGGTAGGCGGCCACCCGTAGGATGTCCATCACCTCCGGGTTGAGCTTCCGGAGGCCCCGATCGGAGACCCGCTCGAGGAGGTGGTCCAGAAAGGGCCGCATCCTCAGGACCCCGTAGACGAGCTCGAAGGCGAGCCCGGCTTCCCGGGGATCGTCGACACGCTTGAGCTCGGACGCCAGGACGGCCGCGGCGAAGGCCTGATCCGCCTCGACCCGACGCAGCACCTTAAGGGCCGTGTCTCTCCCGCTCGCCCGCATCTCAGTGTCTGCCGATGTTTTCGGTTCGGAGGGAGGTCATCAGCCGAGGACGATTCTGGCGATGTCGTTCCAGGTGGCGAAGACCATCAGGAGCAGGAGCATAGCCACACCGACGAGCATGGCCTTCTCTTTGATGGTGCGGCTGATGGGACGCTTGGTGATGGACTCGATGGCCACCATGACGATCTGTCCGCCGTCGAGGACGGGGATGGGGAGGAGGTTGATGAGCCCGAGGTTCAGGCTGATGAGCGCCATGATCCAGAAGAAGCTCCCCGCCCCCATCTGTCCGGCCTGCCCCGCCAGCTGACCGATCATGATGGGGCCGCCGATGGATCGCAGGGAGACCCGTCCCTGGAAGAGGAGCTTGAATCCGATGCCGATGACCCTCACCCCCTGCCACGTATGGTCGATGGAGTAGCGGAGGGCGCTCGCGACGAGGTGGGGGTTCGGCTGCAGCGCGGGGGCGATCTTTGGCCCCACGAGCCCCCAGAATCCCTTGTCGTAGGTGTCCCGTTCGATGCCGAGCTCCCCCTTCTCCCCGGCGGGGATGAACTTCTGTTTGAGGTTCGCCTCGTGGCGCTTCCCCGCTCTCGTCCACGCGATCCGGTGGGACTTCTTGGGCTCCCGGTTGAACGCATCGATGATCAGGTAGAGGTTGGAGGGCCGGCCCTCCAGACCAACCAACTTGTCCCCCCGCTCGAGCCCAACGGCCTCGGCGACACCCCCTTTGGTGACGTGAGCCACGAACTTGGCGGAGGACTCGATGCCCATATCCGAGAGCGTCTTCGCGGTGCCCGGTATGGTGATCGTTATCCGCCTCGGGGTCTTCTCGAACTGCTCATCAAAGGGATCGAAGGGCGGCGCAACGTCCGGCTTCATCCGGCGGACGGTCAGTGTCGCCCGCTGCCCGGCCTTGGCGACGAGTGCCCTCTCCAGATCCATGAGCCGGGATACCTCCGCGCCGTCTACGGCGGTGACGAGGTCGAAGGACTCGAGCCCCGCGAGATGGGCCGGGCTGTCCGTCGCGTCCACCCCGATCAGGGCGGGCAGGTAGAGCGGTCCCACACCGATGCGGCCGACCGTCTCCATCTCATCCAGGATGATGGACACCTCGGTGGGCTTCGGGACCAGGGTGAGGTCCAGGCGCTCCTCCCCCCGGCGGACCTTCAGGCGCACCTTCTGATCGGGTAGCGGGGAGACGTGATCCACCAGATCGTCGAAAGAGGCGATGGGCTCACCGTCAACAGATTCGATCACGTCGGCGGGGTGGATCCCCGCATCCCACGCGGGCATCCCCTCGAGCACGAAGCCGACCTCGGGGGGGACCACCTCGGTCAGCGTGAGCCCGACCCCGAAGTGGAGGAAGAGGGGAAAGACGATGTTCATCACCGGACCGCCGATGATGATCATGAACCGCTGCCACGGGGGTTTGTCCGAGAATGCGCGCCCCTTGTCCTCGGGGCCGATCGCCTCCGAGGGGTCCTCGCCGAGCATCTTGACGTAGCCTCCGAGGGGCAGCGCGCTCACCTTGTACAGGGTCTCACCCTTCTGGAAACCGAAGAGCTTCGGCCCGAATCCCAGCGAGAAGACGTGCACCTTGACTTTAAAGAGCTTGGCGAAGGTGAAGTGACCGGCCTCGTGGATAAACACCAACAGTCCGATAAGAATGATGAAATAGGGAAGTGATTGAAAAAAACCTTGTAACATTTCCATGGTTGGACCTTAACACACCAAAGCGCGCTGACAATATATCTTATATGGGGATCTCAGGAGGTTAGCAAATTGGAGAGGACAAAACCCAGCGCCAGGGCGAAAAGGGTGACGGTCCCGAGCAGCAGCAGGTGCTTGGGGCTCAAGGGGATGGCGAGCTGACTCACCAGGGATCGGTGGGGGGGCGGCACCTGGGAGGTGATCTCATGAACCGCCGGCACGAGGCGGTTGTAGATGTCCCGCTGGCGCTCCTCGGTCACCTCGTCGAGGGGGATCCGGCTCATCTCGATGGTGGAGAACTCCTCGGCGATGCGGTGACACTCCGGGCATCTGCGGAGGTGGATCTCCAGGATTCCCATATCGACCGCGGTGAGCTGATCCAGACGGAGCAGGTCCCGGCGCACATCGCTGCATTTTGCGGCGCGGATGTTCACATCTTCCTCCTGGTGAGCAGCCTGACGATCTCTTTACGAGCGGATTGCAGACGGGAGCCGATGGTGGACACCGAGGCGTCGAGCAGATCGGCGATCTCCTCCAGCGAGTATCCCTCGTACATATAAAGAATGTAGGTCTCGCGCTTCTTCACCGGCAGCTGATCCAGTATTTCGTAGATCTGTTGCTGCAGGTTGATTTGCAGTTCCGGGGTGTGGTTGCTGGCGTTGATCCTGACATGCCCCGCCGCGGTCAGCGCCGAATCCAGCCGCCGCCGCCGGCCCCGCTGGCGGATCTCCTGGTTGGCCACGTTGATGGTAATTCGGTAGAGCCACGTGGAGAAGGCCGAGTTGCCCCGGAACTCGTTGATGGCGCCGAAGACATTGAGGAAGACGAGCTGGACCAGATCATCCACGTCCTCGCCGGGGCCGAGCAGGAGGCTGAGGTGGCGGCAGACCCCGGCCACGTTCTCGTCGAACAGCTGGCGAAAGGCGGTCTGATCGCCCGCTTGACACCGGGTGACGAGCTCCAGCATCTTCTCGGCGCGGGGCGCGCGATGAGCGGTCTTCCCCGCTTCAATGATGCCCGTGCCCATTGGATTCGATTTGTCCATTCCCGTGACGTCCGTTTAAATTCCAACCACCAATCGCTTCCCCATTATAGGGCATCGCGGGGGGAGTATCACCTATTGTTTTTTTTGGGGAAGGTCTCGTTACGGGAATCGGAGCCCCACGAGCAGATCGAAACCTAGGTTGAAGGCGTACTCGGTGTCCTCATACAACGTCCCGGGGACCCCCTCCACGTTCTTGAAGCGGATACCTGTGGTTCCGAACATGAACCCGCCCTCCAGCACGAGGCCGATGTACTTGACGAAGTACCAAGTCAACCCGAGGGGCGCGCGGCCGAAGATCTCCACCCCACGTTTGACATTATCATTTGAAAATATATAGGCGCCGTGGAAGCCCAGCCCGATGCTGGGATAAATATCCCCTGACTTGAAGCGATAGACCAGCGTCGCCTCACCGCCGAAGGCGTTGAGGTTCCCCACCAGGCCGCCGCACCCCTGCCAGGCGTAGGTGGGCGCCAGCTCGAAGGCCAGCCCGTCGCCGCCGAGATCCAGGTGGCCCTTGACCACCACGCCGTTGCGCGCCGCGATTTTCGAATGATAGTCTTCCTCGAGCTCTCCCTTCGAGAAGAACGTGTAGCCGACCTCCGGGGCCAGGGAGAGCCAGGCGAACTTGTGCCCCTCGGCGTTCGACCTGCCGACTAAGGTGGTGACGAAGAGCCCCATGGTCAGGGCAAACAGAAAGCGTCGTTGCGTCATTGTCCCCTCCTTTCCCCGCGGAGAGCGTCTCCACGGGATATGACAGGGCGGTACCTCCGACAATATCGAGTCCGCGCTTCAAAATCCAATTAATGTCCCCAGAAAATGTACAGCAAGGGGTTTGTGCAAAGGGGCGCTTCGCGGTAGGTTACCTCCTGGTCAATTTTGAGGGCCGAATTTTCGGATGAAGACAGACCGACACGCGCTGATCACAAGAGGTCTCCTGGTGCTCCTCGTGGGGACGCCGGCCCTGGCCCTCGGCGCGGTGCACCCACCGATCCTCTCCCTCTACCTGTTCGCGGCGGTGCTCACCTTCGGGGTCCTCGTCGTGTCGCGGCGGTACCCCCTCCCCCCCCTCGATCTCGTCGGCGGGGGGCTGATGGGGCTCGCCCTGTTCACCGCGCTCCAGAGCATCCCCCTCCCGCCGTCGCTGGTCGAGGCGTTGGCGCCGGCGGTGTACGAGGTGCGTTCCCGGGCCCTCGCCCCCCTCGCGAGCAGCGGCCTGTCGTGGATGCCCCTCACGCTGGATGTGACCCTGACCGCCGCGGAGCTCGGCAAGCTGCTCCTCTACCTCGCCGTCTACTGGCTGACCCTCGCGTACGCCCGACGGCACGGTCCGCGGTTCGTCCTCAGCGTCGTCATCGGCACCGGCCTCGCGGCCACCGCGGTCTTCCTGGCCCACCGGATCCTCCTGCTCGACAAGCTGTATGGCTTCTATACCCCCAGACATCTGCGGCTGAGCCCGGAGGGGATCAGCGCGCCCCTCGTCAACGCCAACCACATGGCCGGGCTGCTCGGGCTCACCACGGCGGCGGCCATCGGCCGGGCCCTCTCCTTCTCCGAGCGGTCTCACCGGGCCCTGTCCGTCGGCATCGCCGCGCTCCTCGGCGGGGCGCTGATGCTCACCCTCTCGAGGGGCGGCATCATGGCCTTCGTCGCCGGCCAGTGTCTGTTCATCCTGCTCAGGATCCTCTGTCGGAAACAGCAGCGCGCCCGGAGGGCTTCGATACACCTGGCGTGGCTCCCCATGGGCCTGGCGGTCTCCCTCGGGCTCGGCTTCTTCGTGGCGCAGGATGCCATCATCGGCGAGTTCCTGGGGGGGAACATCAAAAAGCTGGATCTGGCCTTCGAAGGGCTCCCCCTCATCGGTCGGTTCTGGACCACGGGGGTCGGTCGGGGGGCGTTCTGGGTGGGATTCCCTCTGGTCAGCGATCTAACGATTCACAAGACATTCACCCACGCGGAGAACGCTGTGATACAGCTCCTCGCCGACTGGGGGGTGATCGTCGGTGGGGGGGCGCTGCTCCTGTCCGTCGCGGTCATCGGCCGTCACCTGCGGGAGATCCCGAAGCGCACCGAGCTCACGGCGGCGGTGGCCGCGCTCGTCGGCTTCGGCATTCACAACCTGGTGGATTTCAACGTCGAGATCCCCGGGGTCGCCGTTATCGCGGTGGCGCTCGTCGGGGTGTTGAACGCGGACCGGGTTCCGACGGCGCGCCGCGCGCGGCGCCGCGTCCCCGGGCGGGCGCTCGGTTCCGTCGCCGCGGCGGGGACCGCGGCGGCGCTGGGGATGGTGCTCTATTTCGGGGGGCACAGCGTGGACGCGGACGAACAGATCTATCGGAACGCCTGGAACGAGCGGGACGGCGCGGTGTTCGAAACGGCCGCCCTGACCACGGTCCTCCGGCGGCACCCCGCGGACTGGTACCTCCCGTTCATCGTCGGGGTGAGGCATTACCACTACCGCACCGGGAATCCCCTGCCGTGGCTGGCCCGCGCGGTGGAGCTGAACGCGTCGTCCGCGGCGGCTCATTTCTATATCGGCAGGACCCTGCTCGGGGCGGGGTATCTGAGCCAGGCCATGCTCGAGCTGCGCCTGGCGACCCGGTTCAACGGCGGCCTGGCGACCCCCGTGGCGAAGATGCTGGTGGCTCACGCCCCCCGTTTCGAGACGCTGGCGGATCTCGCGGTGACCCGCGAGGATCGGCTCCTGCTCTGGAGCGCCCTTGGGCGTGAGCTCGCGGTCCAGGGATACGAAGAGGAGGCGGAGAAGGCAGACCGGGCGGTGCTCGAGATAGATCCCAAAAGCCCGATGTCCCTGGCGCGGCACATCCGACGACTCGCAGGCCGGGGAGAGACCGCGCGCGCCCTTGCCCTGGCCGAGACCCTCTCGGAGGTGCCGGACTTCAAATCTGCTGGCACGATCCTCACCGCGGAGATCCTCGAGAAGACCGGGAAACCGATGGAGGCGGTTCGCGTGCTGGAGCGCGCTCTCGAAGGAGACAAGAACCATCCGGGGCTGCTCACGAGCCTGGCCCTGTACCGGCAGCGGGCCGGGGATCACTCCGGCGCCCAGGAGGCCGCGCGGATCCTGAAGGCCGTGTCTCCCGACGCCAAGAGTCGCGCCGCCGCGACGCTGCTGGAGGCGCAGCTGGCCCTCGGGGCGGGACGCGTCCAGGAGGCCCTCGCCCGGTATCGGGAGGCCCACCTGGCCGACCGCTCTAATATCACCACGCTCATGTCCCTCGCCAGGCTCGCGAAACGGCACGGGGATACGGAACGGGAGATCGAGGCGCTCCGCGAGCTCCGCCGGCTGCGTCCGGACGATGAGGGGGTCCGACAGCGGTTGTCAGAGCTGGAGAAGCAGGGCAAACTGCGGCGACATGGTCTCGATCTCCCCTAAATAATGTTAATATGTCATTGTATTTTGATTGGATTCGAGGGAAAGGGTGAGATGACAGGAGAAAGGGAGCCGGGGAGAGCCCCGGACGCGAGAGCACGAAAATGAACGAGCCGCATCGACAGAACCCCCCGGTGGTTACGGAGATGGCGCCGGTCGAGGACGAGGGGCTGGATATCGGTAAGTACCTCGGTATCCTGCGGCGCCGATGGTTGCTCATTCTCTTCAGCGTCGTCTTCGTGGTGGGGTTGACCGCGTTCATGACCCTTCGGATGACCAAGATCTACCGGGCGACGACGACCGTACGTATAGAGACCCAGGCCCCGAAGGTCCTCGGCCGGAGCGTCGAGGCCGTCAACGAGCTCGGCGAGGGGTCCATCTACACCACGGATTACTACAAGACCCAGTATCAGATCATCGAGAGCCGGGACGTGGCCTCCCGGGTCGTCAGCGAGTACAAGCTGAACGAGGATCCGGACTTCCTCGCAATCCCGAAGGAGCTCCGGGGGGAGTTCAAGCCGATCACAGTCGAGGAGGCCGCGGAGATCCTGAAGGAGATGCTCACGGTGGAGCCGGTGAGGGACTCCCGGCTGGTACTGATCCACATCGACAACCCCGACCCCAAGCGCGCCCAGACCCTGTCGAACGCCATCGCCAAGGCGTACGTCGACAAGAATTTGGAGGCGATGCTGCAGAGCACCGTGGACGCAGTGGACTGGTTGTCCGAGCAACTCGACGACGCCCACCAGAAGCTCTCTGATTCCGAGCAGGCGGTCTACGATTACATGAAGACCAACGACATCCTCTCGATCTCCCTGGAGGAGCGACAGAATATCATCACCGCGCAGATGACCGCCATCGCCACCAAGCTGTCCGAGGCGAAGGCCAGGCGCATCGAGCTGCAGGCGCGGAAGCTCGCCATCGCGAATCTCGTCCGCTCCGACAACCCGATGGATATCCCGCTGGACGACCTCAACACCAACCCCCTCATCCAGCAGCTCAAGCAGGAGCACGGCCGGCTGAGCCGGGAGTACGGGGAGCTCTCCTCGCGGTACGGTCCCAAGTTCCCGCGGATGCAGGAGCTCGAGGCCAAGATCACGCGAATCGACAAGGATATCGAGCGGGAGGTCAAGAACGTCCTCCAGGCGGTGAACGCGGAGCTGGACACCTCCAAGAAGACCGAGACCGGGCTGAAGGCCGCGTTGAACAACCTCCGGAACCAGGCACAGGCGCTGAGCGAGAAGAGCGTCGATCATTCGCGGCTCGTCCGGGAGAAGGAGAACAACGAGAAGGTCTACTCCCTCCTCCTCGGGCGGACCCAGGAGGCGGACCTGTCGAGACTGCTTAGGGTGAACAACGTGCAGATCCTGGATCCGGCGCTGCTGCCGTCCTTCCCCATCAAGCCCCGCCTCCGGGTGAACCTCACCATCTCGGCGCTGGCCGGCCTGCTGCTCGGGCTCGTGATCGCCCTCCTGGTGGAGTTCTCCGATCGGACAATAAAGACCCAGGAGGATGTGGAGGCCCTCGGCCTGCCGTTCCTGGGAGTCCTGCCGACCTTCGATGCGTCCCATGTCAACTCGTACACGTACGGCCGCCGCCGCCGGGGGAAGGCACCGCCGCGGGCCGCCGGGCGGGGGCCGAACCCGGATCTCTTCGTGGAGGAGTATCCCACGTCCCTCGTGGCCGAGAGCTGTCGATCCATCCGGACGAACCTCCTCTTCATGTCCGCGGACGACCCGGTGAAACGGATCCTGATCACGAGCCCGTCCCCCCAGGAGGGAAAGACCTCCGTGGCGGCGAACCTGGCGAGCGTCATGGCGCGGGCCGGCGCCCGGGTTCTCCTCGTCGATACGGACATGCGGCGGCCCACCATCCACCGCGTCTTCCATCAATCACCGCGGATGGGGCTCGCGAGCTACCTGATCGGAGAATCGACCCTGGAAGAGTCGGTGCTCAGCACTCCCGTCGAGAACCTCGATATCCTGGTGTGCGGCGCCATCCCGCCGAACCCGGCGGAGCTCATCCTCTCGAAGCGGTTCCGCACAATGGTCGATGAGTTCTCGCAACGGTATGATCACGTCATCTTCGATTCGCCCCCCGTCGGCGCGGTCACGGACGCCGCGGTGCTGTCGAAGCTCGTCGACGGCACCCTCATCGTTCTGAAGAGCCACAGCACCTCTCGGGACGCGGCGAAGCACGCCGCGTCGGTCCTCCGGGACATCGACGCCAATATCCTCGGCGGGGTGCTGAACCATCTGGACCTGAGCAAGCGGAAGTACGGACGATACTACCGGAGCTACTACTACCGGCGGCGTGGTGATGACGTGGATGATGACTCTTCCAGCGCTTCCCGCAGGTCGAATGCCTCCCCCGATGACGGCGGGGATCAGCCCCCGTTGAACGGCTAGACTAGACCCGTTTTCATTCCGAGACAGGGCTGCGTCTGATCCGTCCGATGGATGAGCGCAATCGCAAAAAAAGTCTAGACCAAGCTGCCGAAGCGCTCCGGATCCGCCGCCGCCAGCGCGCGCTTGAGGAGCTCGTGTCCCGGGATCCGTTCGAGGGTGGACCGCACCCGGGCGAACGATACTTCTACGAACTGAAGGTAGGACGGGTTGTTCTTGACCCGGTCGATGAAGACGAAGCGCCCGCCGTCCTTGAGCTTCCGCTGTACCGTGACGAGGTCGAACTCGCGCTTCAGGGCCTCCTCGTCGATGCCCCGGGCGTCCGCGTATCGCTCGATGACCCTGCGCTTGAGGTCATCGGAGAGGCTCACGTAGGAGTCGTTGAGCAGCGCCACCAGATCGTAGACCCGCGGTCCCCTGAAGGCGTCCTGGAAATCGATGATGCCGAAGCTCTCCTCCCGCGGTTCGGGGCCGAGGACCATGAGGTTCCGGGACTGGTAGTCGCGGTGGACGAACCCCTTGGGGAGCGCGTCGATCTCTTGGGCCAGGGCGTCGAACGCCGCGTCGAGCCGCTCCCGGACCGCGCCCTGCAGAGGCTCGCCCCGTAAGGCCTCGGCCCCCCACTCCCGGTAGTGGTCGAGCTCCCACCGGAGCAGCGTGTAGTCGAACGCCCGCTTCGCCGCGATGGAGGTCTCGGGGATGGGCCACATGCGCCGGTGCATCCTGGCGAGGAGATCCACCGCCGCGAAATACCAGCGCGCCGTCCGCGCCTCGCCGTCCCCCACGACGTCCTTGAGGAGCGTGTCCCCGAGGTCCTCGATGACGAGCGCCCCTCGCGCCACCGCGTCGAGGTGGATCTTCGGGACCCTTAGCCCGGCCTCATCGAGGTGTCGCGCCACATCGAGGAACGGCAGCTCCTCGGGGAGCGCGCCCCCGGTGACCTCGTCGCTCTTCAGCGCCTCCTCGGGGAGCTCCATGATGATGAGGGTCTCCGGCGTCTCACCGTCGGGCAGGATCACCCGGTGGTACCGGCGGCTCGACGCGTCCCCCTTGAGGGGGATCACCTCCCGGGGCTCGACGGGGCGGCCGAAACAATCGCGAAGCAGCGCGGGTATATCCAATAGAACACCTCCTTCCACCCCCGAGTCTAGGACACCCGGGGGCCCTTTCGCCAGTTTACAACCCGACGCGATCTCCCGGCGAATTCGGCGGTATTCAGGGATTCCCATCAAAAAAACGTAGAACTTTTGAAATATACGCTACACAATACGCATACACTTTTCCAAGGAGCGTTTCATGCCCAGGTACCTGCGATATTTATATCTGTTCGTCCTCATAACGATACTGAGCGGCTGTGATCGGAAAGCGGGGAAGGCGGCCCCCAAGGAGGAGGGGACGAGGAAGCCGGTGGTGCTGGTGGAGACCGTGGGCCGGGCGGACCTGGTGGAGACGCTGGTCTACCCCGTGGATATCAAGGCTGACATCAAGGTCTCCATCAACGCGCTCCTGTCCGAGCGCATCACGAAGTTTCCGTGGAACGACGGGGACCGCATCAAGAAGGGACAGATCGTGGCCAAGGTGCGGGCGGACAACGCGGCCCAGGCCCTGGCGCAGATGCGGGCGGAGCTCGAGTCCCTGGACGCCCAGATAGACCACCAGAAGAGCGAGCTCGTCCGGGCGGGGCAGCTCCGGGAGAAGAAGGTGATCACCGGGCAGGCGTACGATCAGCTCGAATCCTCGGTCCGGGTCTCCGAGGCCAAGCGCAAGGCGGTGGAGGCGGGCATCTCCCAGACCCGCATCACCGCGGGCCACGCCGTCATCCGGGCGCCCATCTCGGGGGTCATCGCCAACAAGCGGGTGAACGAGGGGGACCTGGCCGCCCCCCAGATTCCCCTGTGCGATATCATGACCGAGGATCCGGTCAAGGTGGTGCTCCGGCTCACCGAGCGGGACGCGGCGCTGGTCCGGATGGATCAGGCGGTGGTCATCGAGCTCGACGCCTACCCGAACCGCACCTTCTCCGGCCGTATTACCAAAATCCTGCCCTACCTGGATCCCGCCACCCGCACCAACGAGGCGGAGGTGCTGCTCCCCAATCCGATCCTGCCCCCCGGCCAGCGGCGGCTGCTCAAACCCGGCATGTTCGGCCGGGCCAAGATCGTCGCCAAGGAGAGCCCGAACGCCGTGGCCGTGCCCGAGCGGGCGCTCCTCATGACCGACAAAAAGAGCGATAACGAGATGACCGCCTTCGTGGTGGATGAGGACGGCCTGGCCCGGAAGCGCACGGTCAGGGTGGGCATCCGGGACGGCGACCGCTTGGAGGTGCTCGCGGGCCTGAAGGAGAAGGAGCGGCTGGTGGTTCGGGGCCAGTACGGGCTGGAGGACGGGCAGCCGGTGACCCTGTTCAACAAGACGCCGGCCGCGTCGGGATCCGCCATGCACGTCAAGCCGCGGTCCGATGATGCCGACAGCGGGAATAGCGAGAACAAGATCGAGGCGAAGGCCGAAAAGACCGCCGGCGGAAAGGCCGAGAAGCAGGTCGAGAAGGCCGAGAAGAAGGCCGAGAAATGAAGATCTCGACTATCTCGGTGAAGCGGGGAGTCACCTTCGGCATGGTGTACCTCATCGTCGTGGGCTTCGGGCTCTTCTCCCTCACGCGGCTCCAGCTCGATCTCTACCCGGATATCACCTTCCCCGCCGTGATGATCGTGACCACGTATACCGGCGCCAGCCCCGAGGATGTGGAGAACCTCATCACCCGGCCGATCGAGGGGGCGGTCTCCGCGGTCAAGGGGGTGGAGTCCATCAAGTCCGACTCCAAGCAGGGCTCCTCGGTGGTCACCGTGGAGTTCGACTGGGGCAGGGACATGGACATCGCCGAGACCGACATCCGGCGGAAGCTCGACCTGGTGGAGGGACTGCTGCCGGAGGACAGCGATAAGCCGATGGTGTTCGCCATGGACCCCTCCATGCAGCCGGTGGTCATCCTGATGATGAGCGGCCCCTATCCCATGTCCGAGCTCCGCAACATCGCCGAGGACGAAATCGTGCCCATGCTCGAGCGGCTGAACGGTGTGGCCTCCTCCGAGGTGGCCGGGGGGCTCAAGCGGGAGATCCACGTGGAACTCGATCCCCTGAAGGTGGAGGCCTTCAACGTGGACGTGAACGCGGTGCTCGCCGCCATCTACGCGGAGAACCGGCAGGAGCCCGGGGGGGCCATTGAGCAGGGCTCCTTGGACTTCACCATCCAGGCCGAGGGCAAGTTCCAATCCGTCGAGGAGATCGGCGAGGTGGTGGTGGGGGTGCGGCCGACCATCGACGGGCCCGAGCCCCTCCGGCTCAAGGAGGTCGCCGCCATCGAGGATTCGTTCATGGAGAGCACCCGCATCATCGAGGTGGACCGGGTGCCGTCGGTGTGGGTGGCGGTCCGCAAGCAGTCCGGCGCCAACTCCGTGAGGACCGCGGGCAACATCATGGAGGCCCTGCCGAACATCACCAAGGCCGCCGGGGTGGACATCGAGTTCAAGACCCTCTTCAACCAGGCGGACTTCATCAACCTCTCCCTCGGCAACCTCTCCACCACCGCCATGGCCGCCGTGGGCATCAGCTTCCTGGTGCTGCTCCTCTTCCTGCGCAACATCAGGAGCGCGGCCATCGTCTCCACCGCCATCCCCCTCTCGGTGATCGCCACGTTCTTCGTGATGAATCAGGCGGGCATGACCCTCAACGTCATCTCCATGGCCGGCCTGGCCCTCGCCATCGGGATGCTGGTGGACAACGCCATCGTGGTGCTGGAGAACATCTACCGCCTCCGGCGGCAGGGGCTCACCATCCGGGAGGCCGCCATGCAGGGGGCCGGCGAGGTGGGGGTGGCGGTCACCGCCTCCACCCTGACCACCATCTCCGTGTTCGTGCCGATCCTCTTCGTCCCCGGGATCGCCGGGGTGATGTTCCGGGATCTCGCGGTGACCATCTGCTTCGCCCTCGCGGTCTCCCTCGTCGTGGCCCTCAGCTTCATCCCGCTGGCCGCCTCCCGGCTGCTCGGCACGGCCCGCGCCGGGCGGCTCCTGGAGCGCGCGGGGCGGCAGCGGGGGTTCGACGGGTTCCAGGAGGGGTACGGCCGCTTCCTGGACTGGGTGCTCTGCCACCGGTGGACCGTGGTGGTGGGGTTGGTGATCCTGCTCGGGGCCACGGCGCTGCTCGCCACGCTGATGCCCACCGACTTCATGGCCCAGGGGGACCACTCCCACCTGGAGCTCAGCGTGGAGACCGCTATCGGCAACAACCTGCCGCAGACCCAGCGGGAGGTCCGGGAGGCCGAGGAGGCCATCGCGTCGGTCATCCCCGAGGCGGACCGGAAGATGATCGCCGTGGATATCGGCATGGCGGAGGGGTTCGGCGCCATCTTCTCGACGGGCATCCACGCCGCGGGGTTCTGGGTCCCCCTCGTCAACGCGGGCCAGCGGAAGACCTCCCAGCAGGCGTACGAGGACAAGCTTCGGAAGGTCCTCGCCACGCTCCCGGGGATCAAGGCCAAGGTGGGGCCCAGGTTCAACATCACCGGGTCCGGCGGCGACGTCGACCTCGAGATCCGGGGGCACGATCTGGCGGCGATGCGGCAGGTGGGGGAGACCCTCAGGGAGCGCCTCCTCTCCCTCCCCGAGATGGGGGAGATCGACTTCACCTTAGCGGATCAGAAGTACCAGCTCGACGTGGTGTACGACCGGGCCAAGATAGCGGATCTCGGGCTCACCACCCAGGCCGTGGGTAAGGCCATCTCCACCTACTTCAAGGGCAGCATCGCCGGGTGGTACTCGGAGGACGGGGACGAGCACAACATCCTGGTGCGGTACGACAAGTCCCACCGGAAGGACATCAACGATCTCCGGCGCATGCCCATCGTCACACCGAGGGGCGGCACAGTCTCCCTCGCCACCATCGCCACCATCGAGCGCGCCCTCGGTCCGGTGACCATCTCCCGGAAGGATCAGGAGCGGATGAGCACCCTCATCTGCAAGCTGAAGGACAAGTTCATCGCGGACGACGGCACTGAGAAGCCCAAGGACCTCGGGTCGGCCATCGCCAACATCGAAAAGGTGCTCCAGGACTTCCCCTGGCCCCGCGGCTTCAGCTACCACCTGGGGGGCTCCGCCGAGGACTTCATCAAATCCTTCAAGTACCTCGCTGTGGCGCTCATGGTGGCGGTGTTTCTGGTCTACATGGTGATGGCCAGCCAGTTCGAGTCGCTCCGGCAGCCGTTCATCATTCTCTTCTCGGTGCCGCTGGCGGGCATCGGCGTGGTGCTCGCCTTCATCCTCACCGGCCGCTCCATGGACGTCACCTCCCTCATCGGCGTGGTCATGTTGTCGGGCATCGTGGTGAACAACGGTATTGTCATGATCGACGCCGCGAACCAACTCCGCCGGGAGGGGCTCGATCGGCTGCAGGCCATCTCAAAGGCCGCCCGGGTGAGGCTCCGCCCGGTGCTCCTCACCAGCCTCACAACCATGTGCTCCATGACCCCCCTCGCCCTCAAGATCGGCGAGGGATCCGAGGCCTGGTCCGGCATGGCCACCGCCGTCATCGGCGGCCTCGCCACCGCCACCCTGCTCACCCTCGTGGTGGTGCCCACCATGTACACCGTCTTCGCGAGGAAGGTGCCGAAGCCGGAGTGAAGGCTCCCGGAAATGGGCCGCTTGGCCGCCATGGGGCATCAGGCAGGTTTCCATGAGGAATTGGCTCTCCCTGCTTCGTATGAATCGATTCGGAAAACGACATAGAGGCGGGCTGTTTTTTCTCATTGAGAGGTCTCTCTCTTCAAAATCTCTTTCTTTTCATGTAGTTCGACAAGGGCACTGTTTCTTAAAAATTGTAGTAATATTTTTGATTGTTGTTATGATATATAAGAGATTTTTGTAGTATTTATCTAGAATTCAGAAGTTAGAAAGATGACTGTAGAGTCCAGAATGGCGAGTCGAGATTTGGTTCCGGAGACGGTCGGCGGACCCCCCCGATCGACTTTCGACAATCTCGTCTCCTCTATTTTTACAGAGATAGTGAAGGTCGGACGATACCAGTTGATCTACCGAATCGGCTCCGGAGGGATGGCGACCGTATACGTGGGGCGGCTCTCCGGGCTCGCCGGGTTCGAGCGGCTCGTGGCCGTGAAGGCCATCCATCAACACCTCGCGGACTCGAAGAAATTCGTCGACATGTTCCTCGACGAAGCCCGGGTGGCGGCGTCCGTCCACCATCCGAACGTCGCGGAGATATACGAGGTGGGAAAAGACGGCGACCTCTTCTTCATGGTCGGCGAGTTCGTTCACGGACAGGACCTGGGCAAGATTCTGCGCCGGTCCGACGAGGTCGGCAAGCCCCTGTCCGAGGGGATGCTCGCGCAGATCGGCGCCCAGATCTGCTTCGGTCTGCACGCCGCGCATGAGACCCGAGACAAGAACGGTGAGCTCCTCAACCTGATCCACCGGGATGTTTCTCCGAACAACGTGCTGATTTCGTATTCGGGGTTCGTGAAGATCATCGACTTCGGCGTGGCGTGGGCCACGGATCGGCTGGCCCACACCGAGTCCGGCGCGCTCAAGGGGAAGATCGGCTACGTGGCGCCGGAGCAGATCACCGGCCAGCCCCTGGACCGGCGGAGCGACATATTCTCTGCCGGCGTGATGCAGTACATCATGGCGACGATGACCCATCCCTTCCCCGGAAGCTCCGACGCGGAGCGCCTCCAGCGGATCGTCACCGGCGATGTTTTGCGGCCGAGCGAGGTCAATCCGGACGTCCACCCGGAGCTGGAGCGGATTATCATGAAGGCCATGTCCACCTCCCCGGACGATCGCTACCGCACCGCGGCGGAGATGGGGCAGGAGCTCGAGGCGTTCGCGGAGTCGACCCGAGAAGACGTCAAGGCCGAGTACCTCTCGGCGGTGGTCAGCGGTCTGTTCGAGAGCGAAGAGTTGGAACATCAGAAGCGGCTCGCCTTCTACCGGGAGGCCGCGAAGGACTTCGATCTGGATATGGAGGAGCGGCTCGATCCGCTGAACACCCAGGAGACTATCAACGACGTGCTCGTGAACGCCGCGGTGAAGAAGGCCACCGGCAAGAATATGTGGATCTTCTCCGCCCTGGCGCTGATGGTTTTGTTATTGGCCGTCGCGGTTTTTTTGCTATATAAGGACAAGGTGGATAAGGAAGCCGATGGTAGGCCGTCAGATTTTACATCTGAGACTCCAAAAGTGCTCGATGACAAACAGGGCTCGGGAGATGTCCGTGCAGCCGCAAAAAACGAAGACAATACGACCGGAGAGCAGGCCACCCCTGAGCCTTCCGGAGAGCAGAACGAGTCACCTGCCAATACGGGTGAAGCACCATCCAAGAGTCTCAACAAAAAGAAGCGTCCGGGACCGTCAAAACAGAAGGGACCTACGCTTATCGAGAACCCATACCAGCCCAAGTAGACATAATGCGTTTCATCTCTATTGAACTCTCTTTCGTGATCGGTCTTTTGTGCGCCCGCGGTGCGTCGGCGGAGGAGAACCTCTCCACGGAGATACCGGTCTTGCAGGCCTCCGGCGAGGAGAAGCACGGTACGGACCAGGCCGCTCCGGTCAGAGAGCCCGAGAAGGTGAAGATGCCCGAAAAGGATCTGGACAGCTCCATCAATCTGAAGACGGGGATCGACTACGGATCGGAGAAGGACTATTCGATGGCCAAACGGGAGCGAGCGAGCGAGTACTTCACCCGCGGCACACTGCTCTACGATACCGGGGACTACGCCAGCGCGGCGGAGGCCTTCAAGCTGGCCTACGAGACCCTCCCCCACCAGGCGGTCCTCGGGAACATCGCCCTCTGTTACGATCGGGCGGGCAAGCTGCCCCAGGCGGTTCGCTACTACCGTAAATACTTTCTGGACCCGGTGAGTCATAAGGCGAACGAGCAGATGCGCCAGCGGCTCGATGAGCTGAACAACCTCGTCGGCGAGATGGACATCGAGTGCAAGGTCAAGGACTGCCACCTCCGGGTGGACGGGATAGATCAGGGGAGGGCGCCGGTGGAGGTCATATTGCTGCCCGGAGAGCACCGGATCGTGGCGATGGCCGCCGGCGAGGTGGTCGACGAGACGATCATGAAGATAAACGCCAGGGATATTGTCACGGTGGAGATCGACGCGTCGTCACAAAAGAAACAGCGCGTTCAGCGGATGCCCCAGACGCCCCCTGTCGTCTTTCAACTTCCCCCCCGGGAGCAGAAATCCGGGCTGCGGTCCGGGTTCTGGGTCGCCACCGGGATTACGGCGAGCGCCGGTGTGGGGGTCATCGTGTTCGGATCGTTGACGCTGAGCACGAGGAGTGAGTACGAGGCCAGCGACCGCCTGGACGTCGACCTGAGAGACCAGGGACGTTCGTATCGGCTGGCGACCAACATCCTGGCGGGGGTCGCGGGTACGGCCGCGGTCATTGCGGTCGTGCTGGGGGTCACCGATCTGACCCGCTCGAAGAAACGGAAGCGGGAACACCCCACCCTCTCCCCCAGCCCGTTGGGGGTGACGCTCCACGGGACGTTCTAGAGCATCTGAAACGCCGACTTCTCTACAGCTGAATCAGTTTTAATGATGTCCTGATACACTTCGGTTCGCTGGTCCAGATCTAGATCATCATTCCCGCGATGGCGGCGGTGAGCCAGGAGGCGAAGGCGCCCCCGAGCATGGCCTTGAGGCCGAGGCGGGCGAGATCCGCGCGCCGTTTCGGGGCGATGGCGCCGATGCCGCCGATGGCGATGGCCACGGAGCCGAAGTTGGCGAAGCCGCAGAGGGCATAGGTGGCGATCACATAGGAGCGCTCCGCCAGCGCGCCCTTGGCGCCGACGAGCTGCAGGTAGCCCACCAGCTCGTTCACCGCCACCTTGGTGCCGAGGATCTGCCCCACCCGCAGCGCGTCCTTCCCCTCCACCCCCATGCACCAGGCGATGGGCGAGAAGAGATAGCCGAACAGCGTCTGCAAAGAGGTGTCCGCGAACCCGAGGAAGAAGTTGATCATCTTAATGAGGGAGAGGAAGGCGATGAGCATGGCGCCGACAGTGGCGGCGATTTTGAGCCCCTGGATGGCGCCGCCGGCGGCCGCGTCGATGACGTTCACGTGCCTCTCCTCCATATGAACCGATGCGCCCGCCATGGTCTTCGGCGTCTCGGTCTCCGGGAACATGAGCTTGGCGATGACCACCGCCGCGGGGGCGCTCATCACCGACGCGGCGAGCAGGTGACCCGCGTCCACGCCGAACCCGATGTAGGCCGCCATCACAGAGCCCGCGATGGTGGCGAACCCCGCGACCATGACGGCGCCGAGCTCCGAGAGGGTCATCTCGTTGAGGTAGGGCCTGACCACGAGGGGGGACTCCACGTTGCCGACGAAGACGTTCGACGCCACCGCCAGGGACTCGGCGCCGGAGATGCGCATGGTCTTCCGCATGACGAAGGCGAACCCCTGGACGATGCGCGGGAGAATCCCGAAGTGGTAGAGGATGGCGATGAGGGACGAGAAGAACACGATGATGGGCAGCACCTGGAACGCCACCGCGAACCCGAAGCCGACGGGGTTGGCCTCCCCGTCGAGCAGCTGAAGCGTCGCCCCGGGTTTTCCGAGGACTCCGAACAGGAAGGTCCCCCCCTCGCCGGAAAAGGAGATCAGCCTGGCAGCCCCTCGGCGGATGACGTCGAAGACCGCCTGTCCCGCGGCGGTCTTGAGGATGATGACGGCGAAGGCGAGCTGGAGCCCCAGCCCCCAGGCGATGATCCGCCACGGAATCTTCTTTCGATTGCCGGACAGGGCCCAGGCGAGGAGGAGCATCGCCGCGATGCCGAGGGCGCCGCGCAGATACGGCAGGATGACGTTCAACTTTTCATATCCTTTCGATGATGAGGGAACGCGTCTTCGGCGGTTCCTCGGAGACCGTCACGGCGCCGAGGAGCCAGCCCCGGGCCGCGTCCTCTCCGGCGCCGTTGTGGTGCAGCAGCGCCACGGGCTCCCCCTCCTCCACCGGGGTCCCCGGCGTCGCCAGCAGGGTCACGCCGGTGGCGGGGTCGACGCGATCCTCCTTGGTCCGCCGGCCGGCCCTTACCTCGAGGGCGGCCATGGCCACCCGCATGGGATCGATGTCGGTGACGAAGCCGTCCGCCAACGCGGGGATCTCCACCCGCGCCCGGGCGACGGGGAGCTTCGTCGGATCGTCACACACCCCGGGGTCGCCCCCCTGGGCCGCGATGATGTCCCGGAACTTGTCGAGCGCCCGGCCGTCTTCCAGGGCGGCCCGGATCATCGCCTCACCGGCGTCGACACTGTCGGCGGCGCCGCCCATCACCAGCATCTCGGCGCCCAGGGCGGCCGTGAGGGCCGTCGTGTCCTCGGGGCCTTCGCCGCGCATCACATCGATGGACTCCCCCACCTCGAGGGCGTTGCCCACCGCGTAACCGATGGGACACTCCATGTCCGTGATGAGCGCCCGGACGGATTTTCCCGCGGACGCGCCGATGCCCACCAGGGTCCGGGCCAGGCGCCGCGCGCTCTCGAGGTCCTTCATGAAGGCCCCCCGACCCACCTTGACGTCCAGCACCAACGCGTCGATCCCCTCGGCGAGCTTCTTGCTCATGATGGAGGAGGCGATGAGGGGGATGGACTCCACCGTGCCGGTCACGTCCCGGAGGGCGTAGAGCCGTCGGTCCGCCGGCGCGAGATCATCGGTCTGCCCGATGAGGAACAGCCCGTGCCGCTCCAGCAGCCGTCTGGCCGTGTCCATGGGCTGATCCACCGTGAAGCCGGGGATGGACTCCAGCTTGTCCAGGGTGCCCCCGGTGTGGCCGAGCCCCCGCCCGGAGATCATCGGCACCGGCACCCCGAGGGCCGCCACCGCCGCGGCCAGGGGCAGGGAGATCTTATCCCCCACCCCGCCGGTGGAGTGCTTGTCCACCTTGACGCCGCCGATGTCCGAGAGGTCGAGTACCTCCCCGGATCGGATCATCGCCTCGGTCAGCGCCGCCAGCTCCTTGTCGCTCATCCCCGAGAAGAAGACCGCCATCAGCAGCGCGGACATCTGGTAGTCGGGGATCTCGTCTCTCGTGTACCCGTCGATGACAGCGGCGATCTCGTCGCCCGACAGCGCGCCCCCGTCCCGTTTTCTGCGAATGACCTCTGGAATGAATAAACGCATTCGAGAGCGATATCACGCCGGGGACGGTCTGTTCAACCTTGATTCTTCCCCCCATCGGAAAGCGCGGTCGATTCGCAGGCCGCGACGGACGCGGACAGAATATCGAGCCCCCGCCGGAGGTCGTCGTCCGAGATGGTGAGGGGCATCAGGGTCCGGATGACGTTGCCCGAGGCGGACATGACGAGGAGCCCCTTTGACAGCGCCTCTTGACAGATCTCGGCCACCCGTTCCGGGGCCGGGGCGCCGGTGGCCGGGTCGGTGAGCTCCAGCCCGCACATGGCGCCGAGGCCCCGGGCATCGCTGACGAACGGGTGGGCGTCCTTGAGCTCCCGAAACCGGCCCATCACCTCCCGGCCGATGGCCTCGGCCCGCGCGCACAGGTCCTCCTCTTCGATGATATCCAGGACCGCCATGGCGGCGGCCACGGCGAGGGGGTTGCCGCCGTAGGTCCCGCCGATCCCGCCGACCCCCGGCGCCTCCATGACGTCGGCGCGGCCCGTGACGGCGCTCAGCACCAGGCCGCCCGCCAGGGACTTGGCCAGGGTCATCAGATCCGGCGCGAGGGGCCGCCGCTTTGACGCGAACAGGGCGCCGCACCGGGCGAACCCGGTCTGCACCTCATCCGCGATCAGGATCGCGCCGTTCTCCCGGGTCCACCGCCGCAGCGCCCTCGCCCCGGCCGGATGGATCGGCTTGAAGCCCCCCTCCCCGAGCACCGGCTCCGCGATGACGCAGGCCACGGCCTCGGGCTCGACGTGGTAGTGGGCGAGGTGATCGAGGGCGGCTTGGCACGCGGCCTCGACCACCTCGTCCGGCGTCCCCTCCGCGGCGAAGAACGGATCCACGGGGAGGCGGTAGACCTCCGGGGCGAAGGGGCCGAAGCCGGCGGTGTAGGGCCGGCACTTGCCGGTGAGGGTCATGGTCATCAGGGTGCGGCCGTGGAACCCCCGCTCGAAGGCCACCACCGCCGGACGCCGGGTGGCGGTGCGGGCCACCTTGACGGCGTTCTCCACCGCCTCGGCGCCGCTGTTGAAGAGCGCGGTCTTGCACTCCCCGTCGATGGGCACGGCCCGGTTCAGCCGCTCGGCCAGCGCCACGTAGGATTCGTAGGGGGTCACGTGGAAGCAGGTGTGCAGAAACGCCTCGGCCTGCGCCTTCACCGCCGCCACCACTTTGGGGTGATTGTGGCCCACGTTCTGGACCCCGATGCCGCCGCAGAAATCGATATAGGTGTTGCCCTCCACGTCGGTGATGATCGCCCCCTCGGCCCTGGCCGCGAAGACAGGGGCCACGTGGAACGGTCCCCGCGGGACGGCCCGGTTCCGCCGCTGCATCAGCGCGGCGTTGGTCTTGGATGTGGTCTGGTTCATTTCGGCCTCTCCTTTTTCTTTGCAGTGTAGTGCAAAACCGCTCCTAAAAAAACCGGGGGATCGGCTTGTAAAGCCGGCGGAATGTTGCGAGGGTAGAGGGATGACACCTTCCTCGACAAACAAGGTGACCACCGTCGCGGATGCGGCGGCCGCCTATCTGGACGCCGGGATGACCCTCCTCGTCGGCGGATTCGGCCGCGGGGGCACCCCGTTCACCCTGCTGGAGTACCTCGCGGATCACCCGGACCGCTTCGACCATCTCACTATGGTCAAAAACGACGCCAACGAGCCCCATCTGGGCCTCGGTCCGCTCTTTCGCGTCGGAATAGTCGACCGGCTCATCTCCACCCACATCGGCCTGAACCCGGATCTGATAGACCGGATGAATAAAGGAGAGGTGGACGTGACGCTCATCCCCCAGGGGATCTTCGCGGAGAAGATCCGCGCCAGGGGGGCCGACATCCCCGCCTTCCTGACCGACATCGGCATCGATACGCCCATCGCCGAGGGGAAGCGGCGAGTCTCCCTCGACGGTCGGGACTACCTCCTGGAGGAAGCCCTCGGCGGCGACGTCTCGCTGCTCTGCGCGGATCGCGTGGACCGGGCGGGGAACTGCTGGTGGCGGGGATCGAACCGCAATATGAACGTGGCGATGGGGACGGCGAGCCCCAGGGTGATCGTGGAGGCGTTCGAGATTGTTGACGCGGGCGCCATCGAACCGGAGACGGTCCACCTTCCCGGCTTGTACATCGACGCCATCGTCCAGGCCGCGCCCAGGCGGCACCAGACCGCGGGGGAGGCGTCATGACCCCGGAGATCCGGAGTATCGTCGAGCGGGCGGCGCGGGAGCTCGCCCCCGGCATGATCGTGAACCTGGGGATCGGCCTCCCCACCTACATTCCCCAGGTGCTCCCGCAAGATCACGGCGTCTCGTTCCATTCAGAGAACGGCTTCGTCGGCATGGGGCCCCCCGTGGAGGGGGGGACGCCGGACCACCCCGTCATCGACGCCGGGGGCCGCGCCTGCTCCCTCACCACCGGCGCCGCCTGCTTCGACAGCGTCATGTCCTTCGCCCTCGTCCGGGGGGGACGGCTCGACGTGGCGGTGCTCGGCGCGTTCGAGGTGAGCGTCTCCGGGGACCTGGCCAACTGGATCATCCCCGGCCGGCTCACCCCCGGGATGGGGGGCGGCATCGAGCTCGCCCAGAAGGCGCGGCGGGTCATCGTGGTGAGCCGCCACCTGGACAAGAGGGGCCGGGGCAAGCTGGTCGAGACGTGCGCCCTGCCCCTGACCGCCAAAGGCTGCGTCGACACCCTGATCACCGAGCGGGCACTGTTTCGCAGGACCGGCGGGGCGATGGTGCTGACGAGCGTCGCCCCCGGCGAGACCGTCGAAACGGCGACCCAGGGGATCCCGGAGAATGTCGGCGTCGCTTCGGCGCTGGAGCCGTGGGAGGCCGAGGGATGACCACACCGGATTTGAAAACGCTGCAGGATGCCGTCGCCGCCGAGTGGGAGTGGGCGCTGGCGGTCCTCGACGGCTGGGTCCGCTGTCCGAGCGTCCTGGGGAACGAGGGGGCCGCCCAGGCCTACATCGAGACCGTGCTCGACGCGCTGGGGCTCGAGGTGCGCCGGGAGCCGATAGAAGAAGCCGCCATCGCCGCGCACCCCGGATACAGCCCCAAGCTCGAGGGGTACGCGGGGCGCCACAACGTCATCGGTGAGCATCGTCCGACGGATCCCACCGGGCGCTCCCTGATCATCAACGGACACGTGGACGTGGTGAGCCCGAATCCCGTGGCCCTCTGGTCGACGCCGCCGTTCGAGCCCGCGGTGTTCACGGACGATCTGGGGGAGACCTGGATGCGGGGCCGGGGCGCCGGGGACATGAAGGGGGGAACGGTATCGGCCCTCTGGGCCTACGCGGCGCTGCGGCGGGCGGGCCTCGAGCCCTGCGCCCCGATTGTCTTCCAGTCGTGCATCGAGGAGGAGTGCACCGGCAACGGCACCCTCTCCCTGGTCATGAACGGCGACGGGGCGGACGCCTGCCTCATCCCGGAGCCGTTCGATCAGACCGTGCTGGCCGCCCAGGCCGGGGTGCTCTGGTTCGAGATTCATATCATGGGGAAGACCACCCACGTGCTCGGCGCGACAACGGGGGTCAACGCCATCGAGAAGGCGTGGCACCTCTACGGTCATCTCAAGCAGCACCTCGAGGCCCCGGCGAACCGTCCCGAGAACCTGCCGGAGGGGTATCGGGGGGCGGTCCACCCGGTGAACCTGAACCTCGGGGTGATCAGCGGCGGGGACTGGCCCAGCACCGTGGCCGGGGACTGCGCCATGCGGCTCCGGATGGGGCTCCTCCCGGGCACCTCCTGCGACGAGGTGATGGCGCGGTTAAAGCAGGTCGTCGAGGACGGGTGCGCCGGTGATCCTTGGCTCGCCGCCAACCCGCCGGAGATCGTGTTCCGGGGGTTCAAGGCCGAGCCGTGCGCCTTCGACCTCGGCTCGGACCTGGCGAAGACGCTGACCGAGAGCCACCGGGAGGTCCTCGGCGACGCCCCGGCGGTGCTCCACGCCACCTGCACGACGGACGTGCGGTTCTTCAATCTGTACGCCGGGGTTCCGGCGACCTGCTACGGTCCCAAGGCCGTGGCGATTCACGGCGCCGACGAGCGGGTGAGCATCGACTCCATGGCGCGCACCGCGGCGGTGCTCGCGCGGTTCATCACCCGTTGGTGCGGCGTCAAAGGAGGTGCGGCATGAAGATCGATCCACCCCTCGCGCTGGTGGGGCTCAAGCGGACCTACATCGGGAAGCTGGGCGGCGGCCTGGCCGGTGTCACCCCGCACCTACTCCTCGCCGAGTGCTTCAAGGCGACCGTCACCCCCCTGAACGACGTGAAGGTTCCGCTCGGTGACATCGATGACGTGGTGGCGGGCAACGTGCGCAACAGCATCGGCAACATCGCCCGGGTGGCCGCCCTCGAGGCGGGGCTCCCGGACTCCGTGCCGGCGGTCACCGTGGACCGGCAGTGCGCCTCGGGGATGGAGGCCCTCGCGGTGGGCGCCTGCAAGGTGGCGGCGGGGGCCGCGCGGATCGTGCTCGCGGGGGGGGTGGAGAGCGCCAGCCGGGCCCCGTGGCTCTTCGAGAAGACCCGGCGTCCCTACGCGTATATGGAGCCGCTGCCCCACGAGATACAGATGGCCTCCCGGGCGAGCGGAAACCTCCCCATGGGGGAGACCGCGGAGCGGCTGGCCGAGGCGTTCGAGCTGGGACGCGAGGCCCTCGACGCCTTCGCCGCGGCGAGCCATCGGAAGGCGGCCCGCGCAGAAGGGGAGGGGGCGTTTGACGACGAGACCTGCGCCGAGGCGCTGCTCGACCGGGACGAGTGCGTCCGTCCGGACACCACCGCCGAGTCCCTCGCCGCCCTCAGACCCGTCTTTCGGAAGACCGGGGTCCTCACCGCCGGCAACAGCTCCCCCTTGAACGACGGCGCCGCCGCCGGCCTGATCATGAGGACCGAGACCGCTGAGCGGCTCGGGCTCGCCCCCGACGCCGTGCTCACGGGGATCGACACCGTCGGCCTGGATCCCAACCGCATGGGGCTCGGCCCCGCCCTCTCCCTGCCCCGGCTGACGACCGCGCTCGGTCTCACCGTCGACGCGGTGGATCTGTTCGAGATCAACGAGGCGTTCTCCGCGCAGATGCTCGCGACCCTGGCCCACCTCGAGGCCCAGTCCGGGATCGTCATTCCGGCGGAGAAGCTCAACGTGAACGGCGGCGCCATCGCCCTCGGGCACCCCCTCGGCGCCACCGGCCTCCGGCTCCTCGTCACCCTGGTCCACGCGCTGAAGCGGCGCGGCCTCAAGACCGGTATCGCCTCCCTCTGCGTGGGCGGCGGACAGGGCATGAGCGCCGCCGTGGAGGTCTGACCTGACTACTCCTCCTCGGGCTCGTGCTTGGAAATCGCGTACCCCACCTCGGGCTTGGACTCGTCGAGATCGTCGCTTGGCACGTCCTCCATGGTGTAGGTCACGTTCGCGTCGGGCTCGGACGCGAGGTGATCGATGCGGCCCACCGCGTAGTCCGGGACGTCCTCCACCTGCTCGTAGCGGCGCATGGTGCCGTCCACCGGGTCCGGGACCACGGAGTCGAGGTGCTTCTCCGTGAGCGCCGTGAGCTCGACGAGGGTCTTCTCGAACAGATCGATGCACTCGTCGATGCCGGCCTTGTCGATGATGAGGGGGGGCGCGATGAGCACGTGGTCCCCGGCGAGCCCGAAGCGCGAGCGCCGGGGATAGATGAGGAGCCCGTGCTCCCGGGCGATCTCCGTCGCCTCTATGCTGACGTACCAGTTGAACGGAAAGGGAGAGCGGGTCCTGCGGTTCTTCACGAACTCGATGCCCGCGAGGAGCCCCCGGCCCCGGACGTCACCGATGATGGGGAATTCGTTCTTGAGCTTCCAGAGCTTCTCGTGGAGATAGGTCCCCATCTCCCGCGAGTTCTCCACCAGCTCCTTGTCGATGACGGTCTTGATAACCTCGTTGGCGATGGCGGCGGAGAGGGGGTTCCCCGCGTAGGTGTGGCCGTGCAAAAAGCCTCCGCTGTCGAGCACCGACTGGACGATGTGGTCGCAGGAGATGCAGGCGCCGATGGGGGTGTACCCCCCGGAGAGCCCCTTGGAGATGGCGACGATGTCCGGGGTGATATCCCAGTGGTCGAAGCCGAAGAAGGTCCCGGTGCGGCCGCAGCCGGCCAGCACGTCGTCGATGATGAGCAGCACCTCGTTCTCATGGCAGATCTCCTCGACGATTGGGAAATACTCGTCCGGAGGCACCGCCCCGCCGGTGCTGGCGCCGCCGATGGGCTCGGCGATGAACGCCGCCACGTTGTCCGCACCGTGGATACGGATGATGTGGGAGAGCTCGTGGGCGCAGGCGATGTTGCAGCCCGGGTACTCCTTTTCGAGGGGGCAGTGGTAGCAGAACGGCGCCGAGACCTTTGGGACGTAGATTTGGGTCAGCTGGAACGGGATGTTGAGCGGCGCGTAGTCGGTACAGGAGAGGGCGCCGAGGGTGGCGCCGTGGTAGGACGGTCGCCGGGCGATGATGAAGTTCTTCCCCTTCTTGTCCCGGGACCACCAGTACTGGCGGGCGAGCTTGAGGGAGGTCTCCACCGCCTCGGATCCGGAGTTGACGAAGAACACCCGGTTGAGCTCCGGCGGCGCCAGCCGGGCCAGCAGATCCGCGAGCTCGTTCGCCGGCGCGTTCTCGAACTGGGTGCGGTAGGCGAAGCAGATCTTGTCCAGCTGCGCCTTGGCCCGCTCGATCACCCGGCGGTTCCCGTGGCCGATGTTGGCGGAGAAGGCGCCGCTGCAACCGTCCAGGTATCGCTTCCCCTCCGTGTCGTAGATGTAGATCCCCGACGCGTGATCGGCGATCGGGAGCGTCTTCCCGAGCTGGTAGAAGAGCGCGCTCCCCTCCCGCTTCGAACCGGGGATTCCGGTCTGCTCCGGTCCGTTCGACGACTGCTTCGTCCTCGGAGAGGACCGAAGCCCGACATGCTTCAGCGACATGCTCACCTCACTCGAAAAGTGGTTTCCGTTCCGTCCTGTTAAGTAGCAGCTTTTCGCGGTTGTATAAAGCGTCGGGAACGACGGAGGACCGGATGGTTCGGTCACGGCTGCGGCGTTCACCCGCGGGGCTATGATAATCGGGACGGCGGCCGAACAATAGCTGTTGAAGAAGCCCCTCCTCGGGGATATATTTTGATGGCTCATTTCTTGGCGGGAGTAACATGGGAAGCTACATACGCGATGAGGACGGCTTTGAGTATAGGTATCGTGGCGCGCCTTGCCTCTGTGATCTGGAGGTGGAAGCGGAGGTGGGCAACACCGAGATCTTCCCCCAGCTCGTCTTCTCCGGAGTGGACAACGGCGAGGATCTGGTCTGCCTCTTGAACGGCGACAACGATTGCATCCCGGTGGATGAGAACGAGACGCCCTTCGAGACCTTCCGGGACTTCTTCCTCTCGATCAAGAAATACTTCGAGAACGCCGACACCAAAGCCCTGGTCGAGATCCTCGAGGACGAAAACGGAAACGACGACGAGCGATCGCTGCTCAGGATGATCAACGCCGCCGAGCAGGTGGAGCTCACCGCCGGCTGCACCTTCACCCTGCTGAAGGAGGAGTGGCCGGACATGCTCGACTGGATCAACGAGAACCTGGAGTCCACCGACGCCCTCACGATGGCGGACATGCGCGATGAGAAGCGCATCGCGCCGGCCGTCGAGGAGCTCACCGGGGCGGCCGTCAAAGAAGACGACGAGCTGCCCCTGCTCAGCCTGCTTATCCTCCGGAATGCGATGCGCAAGGACGTCGATGAATATGTCGTTCACGACGTGGATGAGGTGTGGACGACCCCGGTGATTCAGGACGGAGAGGTGGTCACCCCGGACACCGAGATCGGCGAAGACGACGACTATATGTTCTGAGCTCTCGTGGCTTGGTACGGCGTCTTTGGGCCGCTCTCAAGATCCGACGATCAGAAGTTGCCGAACAGGCGCTCGAGCATGGCCTGCTGGGCGAAGGAGGGGCTGACGAATTCAAAGGCCTCGTACCCCGAGCGGTTCCAGACCGGGCGGGCCGACACCTGGGTGGTGAGCTGCCCCTCGACCAATGGGACTTCGATTTCGATGATATCATCCGCCGCGGATTCCGCGAGCGCGTTCTCGAGCCGGATTCCGATGGGGCTTATCTCACAGGCACGGCAGGGGTAGGACTCCCCTTGAACGACCTTTGTCACCCCCATGTCCACGATCCGCCGCTCGGCCCTTCGTTTGTTTTTCATCACATCCTCCAGAGTTCTCGTCAACTTTTATCCCACATTATACTACATGTGGTCGATTGGCAAAAAATCGGCCGGCGTCGGTTCAACATCGGCTTTATGTGAAGGGCGCGCTACTCGTTCATCGCCTGGGCCTGGCGCGCCAGACCGGTGAGCAGCTGAAGCGCGATGCGAAGCTGGTAGTCGTCGATGTTCTGCCCCTGCACCGCATCGCTCTGCACGGTGTCCCTCGGCGTCAGGGGCTTGAGATGGCCCGGGAGCTCCCCCTCACCGAGCGAGGCCGCGATGGCCGCGGTCTCGGGATCGGGGCTGGGGGCCTGCCGCGACTCGATGGCGATATCCGGAATGACGCCGTTCACCTGGATGGAGCGCCCCTTGGGGGTGAAATACCTGGCCACCGTGAGCTTCAAGCCGAACCCGTCTCCCAAATCGATAAGGCTCTGGACCGACCCCTTGCCGTAGCTCTTCGTTCCCACGATCAGCGCCCGGCCGTGATCCTGGAGCGCCCCGGCCACGATCTCCGCCGCGGAGGCGCTGGCGCCGTCGACGAGCACGACGAGGGGGAGATGATCGATGGTCCCGCGGCGATTCGCCCGATAGGTGGTGATGGTCCGGTCCCCCTGACCGCGGGTGGTGACGATGGTCCCCTTGGAGATGAAGAGATCGGAGAGCAGCACCGCCTCGTTCAGCACGCCGCCGGGGTTCCGCCGGAGATCCAGGAGGACCCCCTTGAGGCCGCCCCCTTCCTTCTTCAGCCGATCGAGGAGCTTCTTGACATCCGCCGTGGTCCCGTCCTGGAACGAACGAATCTTGAGCCAGGCGAAGCCGGGGGTGAGGAGCTCCCCCTTGGCGCTCTCCACCTGGATGACCGCCCGCTCGAGCACCACGTCGAAGGGCTCCTCGACGCCCACCCGCCGGAAGGTGGCCGTGACGCCGGTGCCCGGTTTCCCCCGCATCAGGTGGATGGCCTCCTCGATGCTCATGGACAAGGTGGGCTTCTCATCGATGGCGAGGATCACGTCGCCGGGCTCGATGCCCGCCCGCGCCGCCGGAGACCCGGCGATGGGGGTGATGACGGTGAGCAGGTCCTCTTGTATTCCCACCTCCAGTCCGACCCCGCCGAACTCCCCCCGGGTATCCTCCTCGAGCATCTTGAAGTCCTCGGGACGCATGAACGACGAGTGGGGATCCAGGGTGCGGACCATGCCGTCGATGGCGCCGTAGATCAGCTCCTTCTTGTCGACCGGCTCCACATAGTACCGCTCGAGCTGGGACAACACCCTGGCGAAGATCTTGAGACGGTGGTAGGGGGTCGTCGAGCGGGCCGCCGCCCCCGCCGCGATGACGAGGAGGATCGCCGTCACCGCCAGGGAGAGAATGATAATTTTTCGTTTGATATGTGCTCCTGTCATTTGTCTTCCCATGAATTCGAGACCGAGAGTCACTTTTTCTTATCCGAACTCCCTTTGATATGCACGCAATCTTTTGCACCACCCAAGGGCGCCGTCAATCCATGGCGCGGAAAAGTCCGCCCCCTCCCCGCTTGGCCTGAGGGGCGAGACCTGATATGACCCCGGTCGCATGTGGATCACCCTCGGCATCATCTCCGCGCTCTTCCTCGGCGTCTACGACGTCTTCAAGAAGTGGTCCGTCCGGGACAACGCCGTCCTGGCGGTGCTCTTCCTCTCGACGTGCTTCGGCGCGGCCATGACCCTCCCCGTGTTCGTGCTCTCCGCGGTATCGCCGGAGACCATGCGGTCGGCGGGGCTCTTCGCGGGGATGCCGAGCGCGACGGAGCACCTCTACATCATCGCCAAGACCTTCCTGGTCTCCGCCTCCTGGATCTCGGCCTACTTCGCCCTCAAGCACCTGCCCATCTCCATCGTCACCCCCATCCGGGCCTCGGCGCCGCTGTGGACCCTCATCGGCGCGGTGCTCCTCTTCGGCGAGGTCCTCCGGCCGGTCCACTGGGCGGCCATCGGCATCACCTTCGCGTCCTACTACGCCTTCTCCGTCATCGGAAAGAAGGAGGGGATCGCCTTCGTGCGAAACCGGTGGATGCTGCTGGTGTTCGTCGCCACCCTCACCGGCGCCCTGAGCGCCCTCTTCGACAAGTACCTCCTCCAGCGGGCGGGGATCCCGGCCGTGACCCTCCAGGTCTGGTTCTCCTTCTACCTCGTGCTGGTCAACGGAGGGGTCTGGCTCGCGGTCCGCCTCGCGGCCAGGCCCGCTGTCCCCTTCGAATGGCGGCTCACCATCCCCCTCATCGGCGTCTTCCTTATCATCGCGGACTTCCTCTATTTTCGCGCCCTCAGCCGGGAGGACGCCCTCATCGCGGTGCTCTCGGTGGTGCGGCGGAGCAGCGTGGCGGTCTCATTCCTCCTCGGCGGCCTGATCTTCCGGGAGAAGAACAAGCGCAAGAAGCTCCTCCCCCTCCTGGGGGTGCTCCTCGGCATCGGGCTGCTGGTGGTCAAGGCGTAGGGGGATCCTCTCGAGCCCCTTCGCCGCACGGCGGGGCGCAGGCGTCGACGCGCCGGGTCCTCCTGAGCCGCTTGGCGCTCCGCCGGATCACCTCGAGCTGATCCGCGAAGAAGAGCGTCCGCTTCGACCCGTAGCTCATGATGTTGTCGGCCTCCCGCCGGTGGGGCAGCCCGAAGAAGTGGCCGAGCTCGTGGGTGAGGGAGATGTCCCGGGACTCGCGGCTGAGCAGGATGTAGGTGTCGGGGACCCTCTTTTTCGCCTCGATGTGGGCCCCGGCGAGGCGCCCCGTGGGGGCGCGACCCTGCCACTTCGCGGCCCGGCGGGTGGCCTTCGACGGTACCGGATCCAGGATCTCGTCCACGACGAAGACGTTGATCCGGCGCTTTACGAGGTACCGCTTCAGCCGGTGCCGCTCGGGGATCGTCTCGACGGTGATGAACTCCGGCGGGAGCGCCTCCCGCGCGCTCAGGTGGAACCCCACCCCGGCGGCGGAGAAGTGGCGGTCGGCGATGTCGAGGATCCGGCGGACCCGCGCTTCGGCGGTTTCGGGATGGGCGGTGGCGATATGGAACGCCACCAGGAACCGCAGCTCCACGGGCGCGGCGGGGGGCTCGGGGGGCGCCTCGGGGGGCGACGCTTCCACGGCGGGGCGCCCCCGCGGCTCGGCCGTTCCGACGGTCGCGCCGGAGCCCTCGCCCGTGTCGGCGGGCGCCCGGTCCGTGTCGCCCGGCGGGTCGGCGGTCCCCGTGTCCGTCGCGCGGTCCGACGGGACCGGCGGTTCGAGCGCCCTGGGGGCCTCACCGCTCGGAAGCTCCCCGGCCGCGCAGCCGAAGATCGTGAGTGCGAGTACCGGGAGAGGCCACGCGGTCATGGGCACACCATGGGGGGAAGCGGATCGCATCAGAGATTCCTTTCGACGAGGCCGGATCGGGCCGACCTGTCCCCTTGGACTGACAGGTCTAAGCAATATTTCACCGCTGCGATCAGTGGTACGACGAGGCCCTCGAGGCGGCGGACTCGCGGCATTGACGGCGGAGCTCCCGGGCGGTCTCGCGGAACCGGCGGATGATGACGGGCAGCATGGCCGCGGCGATGGAGGGCCGGGACTTGAGCAGGGCCAGCATGCTCCATTGGGTGAGGACGAGGGCCTCCACCTCACCGACCGCCCGGATGGTGGCCACCCGCTCCGCGCCGTCGATGACCGACAGCTCGCCGACGAAGTGCCCCTGGCCGAGCTCGGCCACCGTGATCACCTCGCCGTCATCCCGCTCGTTCTCCACACGGACGCTCCCGGAGATGATGAGGAAGGCCGCTACGCCGCGCTCCCCCTGGCGGCAGAGGACGTCCCCGTCCAGATAGGTGCTCTGCTGGCAGGACTTGGCCAGGGCCTTCAGATCCCGGCCCTTCAGATCGGCGAAGATCTCCACCCGGGAGAGGAACTCCCGGCGCACCTTCCAGTGCATGTCCCCGCCCCTCACGCGATGAGCTCCCGGGCCGCGGCGCGGGTCTTGTCCGTGACCTTCTCCCCGGCCAGCATGCGGGAGACCTCCTCGACCCGCGCCGCCGCCTCCAGCCGGTCCACCACCGTCCGGGTGCGCCCGGCCGTGGCCGCCTTCGACACGAAGAAGTGGGCGTCCGCCATGCCGGCGATCTGGGGCAGGTGGGTGATGCAGATCACCTGGTGGTGCCCCGCCACCTCCTTCAGCTTCCGGCCCACGGCGGAGGCCACCGGGCCGCCGATCCCCGCGTCCACCTCGTCGAAAACGTACGTCCCCACCGGCCCCACCCCGGCGAGAGCCCGCTTTATCGCGAGCATCATGCGGGAGAGCTCGCCGCCGGAGGCCGCCTTCTGGATGGGGTGGGCCCCCTCCCCCGGGTTGAGGCAGACGCGAAACTCCACGAGATCGGTGCCGGTCGGGGAGAGCCCCCGGGGGCTCGGGTCCACCGCCACCTCGAACCCCGCCTCCTGGAACATCAGATCCCGGAGCTCCCGGACAACCGCCTTGGCCAGCGTCCGCGCCGCGCGCCGCCGCTTCCGCGTGAGGGCCGCGGCGAGCTTCTCGGCGGCCGCGCGGGCCGTTTTGACCTGCTCCTCGGCCTGCCTCAAGGCGTCATCGAAGCGGGTCAGGGTCTCCATCTCCCGGGCCATCTCCTCCCGGAGGGCGACGAGCCCCTCGAGATCCGTCCCGTGCTTCCGGACAAGGCTCCTGAGGGCCTCCCGGCGATCCGCCATCTCCTCCAGCGCGCCGGGCTCCTCGTCGAACTCCTGGCTGTACCGCCTGAGGAACCGGGCCGCGTCCTCCACCATGGCGGCGGCCTCCCGGAGCTCCTCGATGCTCTCCGTCAGCGAGGGATCGTGGTGGGCGGCGGCCTCCAGCTGTCCCGTCAGCGCTCCGATCCGCTCGTAGATGGCGCCGTCCTCGTCGTAGAGCTCGCCTGCGGCCCGGGCGGAGGTCCCGGAGAGGAGCTCCTGGTTCTTCAACCGCTCGATATCCCCCTCGAGGGCCTCGAGCTCTCCGGGCTTGGGATCGAGCTTGTCGATCTCCTCCAGCTGGTACTGCAGATAATCCAGACGCCCCGCCCGATCCCTCTCCCGGCCGGTGAGGGCGGCGAGCGCCTCCTCGGCCCGGCGGAGGGCGTCGAACCCCTCGCGCATCGCCTCCCGCTCCCCTGCGAGCCCGGCGAACCCGTCGAGCAGCTCGAGGCGCGCCGCCGGGTTCGAGAGGGAGTGCTGCTCGTGCTGGCTGGTCACCCGGGCCAGCCCCTCCGCCAGATGGGAGAGCAGGGAGAGGGAGGCCAGCCGCCCGTTCACATAGCACTTGTGGCGTCCGCTCGCCGGGATCACCCGCCGGATCAGCAGCTCGTCCTCCGCGGGAAGCCCCGCCTCCTCCAGCCGCTCCTTGACCGTGGGCTCGTCCGAGACGTCGAAGAGCCCCTCCACCTCCGCCTCCCTGGCCCCCCGCCGCACCAGCTCCCCCGAGGCCCGGCGGCCGAGCAGGAGGTCCATCGCGGAGGCCACCAGGGACTTGCCCGCGCCGGTCTCGCCGGTGAGGATGTTGAGCTTGGGGGAGAGCTCCAGATCGAGCTCGTCGATGAGCACCAGATCCCGGACCCTCAAATGCGCCAGCATGAAACCTCCTCGAAACCGCTCATCAGAGCCTCGCCAGGACCCCGCGGTTCACCTCCGCCGCCTTCTCCTCGCCGAACAGCTCCCGCACCAGGGCGAAGGCGAACTCCATGGCCGTCCCCGCGGACCGGCTGGTGGTGATGCGCCCCGAGACCACCACCCGCTCGGTGGAGTACCGGGCCGAGACCAGCTCCTTCTCCATGGCGGGGAAGCTGGTGGCGGGCCGATCCTCGAGGAGCCCCGCCCGCTCGAGGGCCACCGGCGCCGCGCAGATGGCCGCCACTCGCCCCGCCGACGCGGTCTGCGTCAGGCCGCGGATGATGCGCGGATCGTCTCGGAGGGTGTACGCGTTGGGGAGCCCGCCGGGGAGCACCATCAAATCGTAGGGCGCCCCTTCGAGGGCGGCGTCGAGGTCGGTGTCCGGAATGATCGTAATGTTCGATCGCCCCGTCACCCGATCCCCGTCCACGCCGGCCACCACCACCTCGGCCCCGGCCCGCCGCAGAATATCCACCACGGTCATCGCCTCTATCTCTTCGAACCCCGTGGAAACGGGGACCAGCACTCGCTTCGTCATGCCTCTCCTCCTCGCCCAGCGGGCCCCCACAAGATGAGATGAAACCCTGACCGTGTCAATGAAGATTGTCCGTCCCCGGCGGCGCTTCCGAGGTCCCGACGCTCCCGGAGCGCTCTCCTGTAGTGTTGAGGGGGGATGGATGAGGATCCAGGGGACGAGGACGGCCGACCCGGGAGCGGGGCCTACTGTCGGATGCTCTCCGCAGCGGCGATGGGGCCGGTGCCGTCGTTGCCGCCCACGAGATAGACGTGGGCGTTCACCCGTGCAGCGCCGTAGTAGGAGCGGGGCACAAAGAGCCCTCCGTTAGATGACATATAGTTCGTCAGCAGGTCATCAAATGGATTCGAGAGGGGATCGTCGAGCACCATCTCGAACCTCGAGCTGACCGAGCCGAGGGGGAGGGGTTCCCGATCCACGTCATCCGTGTCGAGGCCTGTCTGCTCGGTATCCACGCCGGGAAACACATACAGGTAGTCATCGATGATGGCCCCCCCGTGGGCGTAGGTCCGGCGTCCCTCGGAGAGGTCCGAGGTCTGCACCAACCAGTCGGACAGGCCCCCGGTCTCCGGATCGATCCGGGCCGCCTCGATGGTGGTGATGCCGCTGTTCTGTCCGTTGCGGGCAAAGCCCTCGTCGCCGGCCACGGCGAAGAGCATCAGGAGGTCATCGGCTGACGCGGGCGCGGGATCCGGCGTCAACGGGCTCATCCCCTTGGGCTGGTTCGTGAGTAACGGGAAGAACGCGCGACCCGTATTGAGCGCGCCGACCTCGGACCACTCGCCGAGTCCCCCGTCTCCCAAGACCTCGGCCATCTCCACCGAGGCGAGGTATCCGTCCCGGCTGGCGTCGGGGCGCCCGCCCACCGCGTACAGCATGCTCCGGTCCCCGAGGGCGATGGCCGTGGCGCCGAGCCCTTCTCTCGGGGATGTCATCTCGTTTTCGAGGGGCTGCCAGCGACCGAGGCTGCCCACCGGCAGAACCGCGACGCCGTCGTCCGCGGGGACCGCCTCGTCCGGAGCGGCACCCCCGTCGTCCACCCATTCCAGCGCGTCGATGTCCGACGCGATGAGGAAGGTCTCTTCGGTCCCCGAGATCTCCTCCACCGCTTCGGCGGTGCGATAGATGTTGTAGGTGGCGTCCGGGACCTCCTGCCATCGCAACCCCACGGTCTCCTCATCTCCTTCCGTCGCGACGGCGAGGGGATGGCCCGCCGGAGATTCCACGCCGTCCCGTACCGCCGTCAGGCGGTAGATCCAGGTCCCTTCGCCGAGCTCCCCCCCCTCCTGGAGGGTCGGGGAGACGAACCCCGGGGCGGGGGGCGAGGCGCCGTCATCCGTAAAGCAGCTTCGATCGTCCTGCCCGTCGGGCTCCGTCGCGATGAGGCGTGCGGTCCCGGGGCGTCCGTTGGCCGCCACCGTTCGGTAGATATTGTAGCCCGTCGCGTCGGTCACGCCGGACCAGCAGAGCTCGAGCGCGCCGCCGGAATTGAGGAGCTGTACCTCGTTGGACGGGAGCCCCTCACCCCAGGGCCCGATCGCGGAGACGCGGTAGTACCAGGTCCCCTCGGGGAGCCGCCCCTCCCTGACCCGCGCGGGGGGCGAGGCCTCCGGGGTGGTGTCCACGCCCAGTATCCTGGCGCTCTCCACCGACGCCAGGGCGGGCTGCGCGTCGAGGTCGACACTGGTGTCCGCCGCGGTTCCCCCGATGGCGTAGATCCAGCCGCCCACCCGGACGAGGGCGTGGCCGTTTCGCGGGGTGGGGTGGGCATTGCGCACCCGGGGTTCGGCCTCGCTCTCCCACTGCATGAGGGGCCGCCAAGCGCTCACCTCGCCGTGAATGCTGACGGCGGCGGTCTCCGTGTCGTCGAGCACCGAATTGTCCGCGGACAGCCCCCCCGAGGCGTAGAGGTGGGTGCTGCCGTAGTCGTCGAACCCGTAGGTGAGGGCGAGGCGCTCCCGCGGGGTGCTCAAGGCAGACGGGAGGGGCTCGAAGTCTCCGTAGAAGTGCCCGTCCGTGGGGTTCTTGGCCTCGAACGCGTAGAAGACGTCATCCTGGCCGTCCGGGTTGGTGACCCGGATCGGGTAGAGGCCGATCTCGACGGTGTTGGCCGCGATGGCGGTGGTGATCTCGGCGTCCTCCACAGCGGTGATCTCGAGGGGGATGTCCCCGTCCGGAGTGACGATTGCCACCTCGGCGTCGGCGTCGAAGCTCGCGCCGCTGATGGTCAGCGGGGCGTCGGCGTTGAAGGGGGACTGCACCGGGGTGATCCCGGAGATGGTCGGCGGGGCGACGTCCGTTATCTCGAACCCCCCCGGCTCGCCGCTCTCCCCGTCGATCCACTGCCCGGTCAGCTGATCCGGGTTGGTGACCCAGACGTGGTAGGTCCCGACGGGCATCTCCTCCGACTCGGAGGGAACCACGGCGATCAGGGTTTTTTCATCGATGAAGTTGACCTCGACGGCCTGGAACCGGGTCTCGGGAGCGTCCGAGAGGCGCCACTCCACCCACGGCGTATTGAAGAATCCCGCCCCCTCGATCTGCACGGCGCGGTCAGAAACGATATCATCATCTGGTGTCCCCCGCCAGGCGAGGGCGGGTTTCACGTCGACGACCTCCGGAATGGGCTGGACCGAGATGTGGAGCGCGTCTTCCAGCGTGGCGCTCTCTCCTTCGGGGAGGGTCACCGTGAGGTCATAGAGCCCCTGGGGGCGCTCCGGATCGGCGGGGAGCGTCACGACAGCGGATTCGCCGCCGTCATCGACGCTCGCCGCGCCCAGATCGATGGGGTCGTCGACGGCCTCGTTTTCGAGAGAGACGGTCATCCCCTCGGGAAATCCCACGCCGATGAGGGTCAGCTCGGCGTCGCGTTCCCGCGATACCGCTTCGGGACGCACCTCCAGGAGGTCCAGCGTGACCTCCGAGTCCGCGGGCTCTGGGCCGGTGGACGATTCCGACGCGCTGTCGTCGGGATCCGTATCCTCCTCTCCGCTCCCGGTGGAAGCTTCCTCGGAAGTGGAGTCCCCATTCCCGATGTTTTCACCTGACGCGCCGCCGTCGGAGCACGCGACCCCGATGCAAGCCAAAACCGACCAAAGAATGACTGCGTTGTATCTCATGTGAACACCCCTTTGTTGCGTTTCTTCCGTAGCATTCGCTGTGCCATATTACAGAAAATGTTTATTTCTGAACTATTGATGGAATCCGCGCGCCGGAGTGCCGGGAGACTGGTGCTGAGCTCGACACTTTTGTCGAAATAAAGAGGGGCGCTCGACGATTTCGACGAGAAATTCCGTTTCCGGAGTCACGCCTCGTCGCAGGTGAGACGCAACCTGATGGCGTAACCTTCTTCGTCCACCTCGCCGCAGGTGGTGCAGCAAAGATCGCTGGCGCCGCCCGGGTTGGTCCCGTCGAAATCGATGCCCCACCAGCGCGAGTGGTCCTCGTTCGCGGCGCCGAGGCATATCTGATGTCCGGTGATGCAATCGAACTGTACGCTGATGGCCTCTTCGGGAACCGTCGTGGCCCAGTGGGTGTCGGGGGCGGGGAACACCTCACCGTCACACTCCATGTCATAGACTTTGGTCATGATGTTGTAATAATCATCACAGCCGTCAATTACCAGGACATAGGCCGTCGTCCTGCTGAAGGAGCACCCCTGTTCATCCTCACCGTATGGGCAGTCGTACTCGCAGTCGCAGACCCAGCTTTGGGAGATACACGAATCGTCGTAACACGTGAATTGATCGGCGGCGCAACCGCATTGACCACCAGAGCACTCCCCGTCACAATACTCGTACACGGCGGTCCGGTTGCCGCAGCCGTTGTAGCAATAGACATCGCCGTCATAGCACTGCGTAGACGAGCAGTCGGGCGAGCAGTCGATACAGGCATCGTTGCTGCACCCGTCGCTGCAGTACTGATAGACGGATTGCCGGTCTCCGCAGTTGTCGTAGCAGTACAGATCACCGGAGTCGCAGCGGATATCCGCGCACGGGTCCGCGCACTCGTCCGGCTCTTCGCCCTCGCACTGGTCGTAGGTGCATCCGTACAGACAGTATTCAAGCATCTCAAGACGCTCTCCACAGGCGTTGTAACAGTAGCGGTGACCTTCGGAACAGCTGGTCGTGGAGCAGGTGGTCCCGCAGGAGGGGGTGTCGTCGGTGTCGACGATAAAAATATCACACCCCCCCAGAAGCGTGGTGTTGACAAGAACGACCATCAATCTGAAAATTCTCATTTTCATCTTCCTCGATTGGGCACGCGAATGAAAGGAACCGCCGTATACCAAGACTGCGTGATTCGGAATACTAGCAAAGACCTCCGCAAGCCGCTACCTGTTTCGAGACTTGTTTGTGTAGCTGCCCCCAGCCCGGGGCCATGACCCGCACCTGCACAGGTCGGATCGTCTCACGTTGCGGTGCTGGATGTGACAGTGCAGCCCGCGCAAAGAGCGCGATGACCCCTAAAAGGAACAGTCCGATTTCTGTTCCGACCCCGCAAGGGAAAAGAGGTCCGCATTGTTGAAGACCGTCAGGATGGACGCCGTCGTGACTTGCGCCTGATGACACAGGCCACCGCGATCCCCCTTCCAAACGGCAATGTTTTATAACTTGTTTTCAAAAAGATACACCCGTGCGCGTTTCACCGCCCCAGGCGCTCCCGGAGCCGCTCCACCGTGTAGTAGAGGGTGGGGACGAAGACCAGGGTGATGAGGGCGGAGGTGGCGAGGCCGCCCACCACGACGCGGGCCAGCGGGGCTTGGAGCTCGCTCCCCTCGGAGATCCCGATGGCCACCGGGAGGAGGGCGAGGGCGGTGGTGAGGGTGGTCATGAGGATGGGGCGGAGCCTCCGCCTCGCGGCCTCCTGCACCGCTTCGAAGAGGGGGCGGCCCTCCCTCCGTTGCAGGTTGATGTAGTCGACGAGGACGATGGCGTTGTTCACCACCACGCCGGTGAGCACGATGACCCCCATAAAGGAGAAGACATTCAGGGTCGTGCTCGTGAGGAGCAGGGAGCCCACCACGCCGATGGCGGCGAAGGGGATGGTGAAGAGCATGACGAGGGGGTGGACGAACGACTCGAACAGGGCCGCCATGACCATGTAGACCAGCAGGATAGCGAGGGCGAAGCCCGTCATCAGCTGGCGGAAGGTCTCCTTCTGCTCCCGGGCCTCGCCGCCGGGGGCGATCTCGAACCCGTAGGGGACGTCGATCTCCCGGATGCGCGCCTCGATGTCCGCCATCGTCGACCCCAGATCCCGCCCCGCGAAGCCGGCGGAGACCGTGACGATGCGCTCCTGATTGAGCCGCCGGATGGAGACCGGGGCGTCCCGTTTCTCGATGCGGGCGATGTCCCCGAGGGCGATGCGGGCGCCGCTAGGCGTGATGATGGGCAGCGCGGCGAACTCGGCGGAGGTCTCCCGGAAGGGCGCCGCCAGCTGGACCAGCACGGTGAACTCGTCCCCCCCCTCCCGGTAGTAGGTGGCGGCCTTGCCCAGCACGTAGGTGGAGACCGCGTCCCCCACCGCCCCCACCGAGAGCCCGAGATCCGCGGCCCGCTCCCGGTCGATGGTGACCACCGCCTCCTGGCCGCCGGGCTTCCGGTCCACGTCCACGTCCTCCACCCCGGGGACGCTCTTGATAATCTCGGACACCTGAAGGGCCAGGGCCTCCGCGGTGGCAGGGTCGTACCCCCGGATGTCCACCGAGATGCGCTCGCCCCCGCCTCGGAGCAAGCGGAACAGCCAGAACCTCTCCCCCGCGCGCACCCGGGCGGTGAGCCCCGGCACCCGGGCGACGATGGGGCGGATGGCCGCGGCCACCGCATCAGCGGAGCGGGCGCGCTTCTCGATGCCCACCAGGCTCACCCGCAGGCTCACCCCGTTCTTTCCCGCGTTGGACCAGTACCCGGGCGGGCCCGCCACGGACATGATGGTCTCCAGCTCGGGCACGGCCTCGCGAATCTCCTGTTCCAGATCGTGAATCACTTGCTCCGTCCTGTCGAGGGGCGTTCCCACGGCGAGCTCTCCCTCTATCTGTATCTCCCCCTGATCCCCCTCGGGCATGAGCTCCCGCCCCACCCTGGGGAACAGGAGCACGGCGATGGCGAGGAGCCCGAGGGAGAGGACGAGGACGCTCTTCCGCCACCGGAGCGCTCCGCCGACGACCGCGCCGTAGGCGTTCTCCAGCCGGACGGTCCAGCGGGGGGCGAGGCCGATGGAAGCGCTCCCCTCGAAACGCCGCCCCTTGGAGGCCAACACCGGGACCAGCATCAGGGCAACGGCCAGGGAGCAGACCAGGGCGAAGGAGACCACCGCGGCCATCTGGCCGAAGAAGATCCCCGCGAACCCCTCGATAAAGATCACGGGCACGAAGATGCTGAGGGTGGTGAGGGTGGAGGCGGTGATGGCCGTGGCCACCTCGTTGCTGCCGATGACGGCGGCGACCTTGGGGTCCTCCCCCCGCTCCTTGTGGCGCTGGATGTTCTCGAGCACCACGATGGCGTTGTCCACCATCATGCCGATGCCGAGGGCCAGCCCGCCGAAGGAGATCATGTTCAGGGTGAGGCCGCCCATGTACATCAGTGCGAAGGTGCCCACCGCCGCGATGGGGATGGCGGTGGCGATGACCGCGGTGGCGCGGAGCTTGCCGAGGAAGAGGAGGAGCACCAACACCGCGAGGCCGGCGCCGAGGAGCACCCCGGTCTGCAGGTTGGCGATGGAGTCCCGGATGTAGTCCGAGGTGTCGAAGCGGGCCTTGAGGGCCACCCCCGGGAGATCCTGGTTGATGCGCGCCACCTCCTCCCGGACCCGGTCGGAGACCGCCACGGTGTTGGCGCCGGAGAGCTTGGCGATGGCGAGCCGGATGCCGGGCTCGCCGTCCACGAGCACGGCGTTCCGGGGCTTCTCGAAGCTGTCGTCCACGGCGCCGATATCCTTCACCCGGATGGGGGCGCCGTCCCGGACCGCCACGATGACCCCCGTCATGGCGGAGACGGCCTCGAACTCGCCGAGGGTGCGGACGATGACCTCCCTCCCGTCATCGATGACGTCCCCCCCGGGCAGGTTCACGTTCTCCCGGCGGAGCGCCTCCGCCACCTCCGCCGCGGTGATGCCGAGGGCCGAGAGGCGGTTCGCGTCCAGGTTGACGTGGATCTCCCGGCGCAGCCCGCCCCGCACGTCCGCGGAGGCGACCCCCTCCACCCGCTCCAGCCGGTACTTGATGGTGTCCTCGGCCAGCCGCCGGAGCCGCCAGGGCTCCATGTCGCCGGAGAGGGTGAGGTACATGATGGGGAAGGAGGAGAGATCGAACTTGAACACCACCGGCGTCTCCGCCTCCTCGGGGAGGGTCCCGCGGATGCGCTCGATGGCGGCGCGGACGTCGTTGAGGGCGCTCTCCAGGGAGACCCCCCAGGCGAACCGCAGCTGGACCCGGCTCATCCCCTCCGCCGAGAAGGACTCCAGCCGGTCCAGCCCCTGCACGGTGCTCACGGTCTCCTCGATGGGCCGCGTGATGAGGGTCTCGATCTCCTCGGGCCCCACCCCCTCGTAGACGGTGTACACCGAGATGGCGGGGAACTCGATCTCCGGCAGCAGATCCACCGAGAGCCGCATGGCCGAGACCACCCCGAGGACCACCACCGCCACGAACACCATGTAGGTGGTCACGGGACGTCGCACCGCGAGCTTGGAGATGCCCATGCCTACTTCTCCCGGGCGGCGTCCTTGCCGTCTTCCTGCTTTTCCTTCCGGATCACCGTCACCTTGGCCCCCTCCTTGAGGAGGCGCTTCCCCTCCACCACCACCGTCGCGGTCTCGGTGAGCCCGTCGAGGAGCTCGTAGTGTCCGTCGCTCTTCGCCCCGAGGACAACCCGCTTCTGGTGGGCGCGCCCCTTGTCGACGATGTACACCCGGCCCTCCGTCGGGGTGCCCGCGCCGCCGCCCGGGCCCCCCGAGTCCTCCAGGAGGGCCGCGGCGGGCAGGAGCAGGGCCCGCTCCCGGCGACCGAGATCCAGCGCCACCCGGCAGTACATGCCCGGGGCGATCCGCCCGTCCGGGTTGGGCACCTCGGCCTCCACCACCGCGGAGCGGGTCGCCTTGTCGAGGGCGGGGGAGATCCGGGCCACCTCGCCGGGGAAGGTCCGGTCCGGAAAGGCCTCGAGCCGCACCGCCACCTCGAAGGCCTCGCCGTCCGGGCGCAGGAGGGTGCCGAGGTACCGCTCGGGAACCTTGAAGCGGGCGATGACCGGATCCGCGTCGATGAGCCGGAGGATGGCGGTGCCGGGGGTGACCACCGCCCCCGGATCCAGGTGCCGCGCCGACACCCTCCCCGAGAACGGCGCCCGGATCTTCGCGTCCTTCAGCTGGGTGGCGAGGAGCTGGATCCGAGCCTCGGACTTGCTCGCCTCAGCCCGGGCCAGGGCCAGAGCCGCCGACTCCGACGCCTGCCTGGAGCGGACATTGTCCATCTCCTGTCGGGTGACGAGGTCCTTTTCGATGAGGGTCTCCTTCCGCGCCGTCTCGGCGGCCGCGTTCTGCTCGAGGATCTCGGCCTGGCGGATAGCGGCTTCGGAGACCGCGAGCAGCGCCCGGGCCTCCTTGAGCTGGGCCCGAAGCTCGCTGTCCTCGATGCTCACGAGCAGCTCCCCTTTCTTCACGGTATCCCCCATCCGGACCTTGACGGCGCGGATCCGGCCGCTCAGCTTGGCCGCCACCTCCACGGTCTCCGCCGCGGCCACCTCCCCCACGAACTCGAGCCGGCGCTCCACCGCGCCCCGGCCGAGGCCGGCGATCTCGACGACCACCGGGCGCTCGGAGACCGTGTTCCTATCTTTCTGGGTCTCCTTACCGGTCTCGTTCGAGGTGCAGGCGGTTGTGAAGAGGCTAAGGAGGAGAGGGATGGTTCTCGTGAGGCGACCTGTATGGGTCGAATTCATAACGGAGCGACCTCCTTTCCCAGGGGATCCAGCCCGAGGCTCTTCAGGAGGTCGAGCCGCCTGAGGGCGAGGTTGAGGGCCTCGACCACGGCGCTGGTCCGGGCCTGCACGAGGTCGTCGTTCGCCTGGACTACCTCGAGGGAGGTGGCGAGGCCGGCCTGGTAGCGGGCGCGGACCGCCTCGTGGTTCAGCCGGGCCAGCCGCTCCTTCTCCCGGACGGTCTCCAGGGTGGCGTCCGCGGTGCCGAGCTCCCGGAGGGCCTGTCGCACCTCCTGGCGGATCTCCCGCTTCAGCAGGCGGGTCCTCAGCCGGGCCGTCCGGCGCGCCGACTCCCGGTCCCGCCGCTCGGCCCGTCGCAGGCCGCCGTCGTAGATAATCCAGTCGAGGGAGACGACGATGTCCCAGCTGTCCGGATCCCCGGACCACCCGGTGTTCTGGGAGACCCGGTAGTTGCCCGAAGCCCGGAGGCTGGGGAGGTAGCCCATCCACGCCCCCGTGACGTCCCCGTCCGAGGCCGCCTCGCTCTGTTCCGCGGCCCGGAGATCCAACCTGTGGCGCCAGGCGTCTTCGATGAGCCCTGCCCTGTCCCGGTCCGGCGCGGGGTGTACCGCGGCCTCGGCCAGGTCGAGGGGTGGCGGCCGGTCGATGAGGAACGCGAGGTAATCCATGGCCTTGTCCTCGGCGTTCCGGGCGCGGACCCAGGCCTCCTTGGCGGAGACCCCCTCGATCTCGGCCCGGGTCTGATCCACCCCGATGGCCTCCCCGGCCGCCCGCCGCGTCTTGACCGCCGTGAGGATCTCCGCCGCGGTCTCCCGGGTCTGCTCGGCCGCGGCCACCAGCTTCCCGGCCGCCAGGACCGCGTAGTAGGCCCGCGCGGTCTCGAACGAGACGAGGTTCCTGTCCCAGGCGACCCGGGCCCGCGCGGCGTCGGCGCGGATCCCCGCCCCCTTCAGGGCCGGGACCGCGGGCCCGTCGAACAGCGTGACCCCGAGGGACACCCCCCCCGAGAACGTGTCCTGACGTTGGATGACGCGGTTGTTGAAGGCGATCTCCTTATCGTTGTGGGTGAAGGCGCCCCCGGCGGTGAGCACCGGGATGAGGGCGGCCCGCGCCCGGAGCCGGGCGTTCTCGGCCTGGGCCACCCGCTCCTCCGCCATCAGGACATTTTCGTTGTTCGCCGCGGCCAGGGCGATGACATCGGCTAGGGTGAGCTTCGCGGCGGCGGGCGTCGCGTCACCGGCGGCGGCGACCCTCGGCAGCAGGAGAGCGACCAGAGCTGTCAACCGTAGAATGCCGCGCGACCTGACCATGGCCCTATGTGACGTCCAAACGCGGGCGTTGTCAATCGTTCTTGAACAATCAATTCACGGCGTTGTGCCGCGCCGTATCGAAAAGAGCGATGGCCCCGTTCGGACATTCGTCGACACAGGCACCACACCCCGTGCACCGGCTCTCATCGACGGTTACGACGGCGTTCATCTCGAGGGCCTCCGCCGGGCAGCCGTCGATACACAGACCGCAGCTCACGCAGCGATCTTCGTCAATCACCGCAGTCACCTTCGGAGCGGCCGGGGAACGGTCAGCGGGCCGCGGGTCGGCGCGGGGGGCGAACGCCTCGATCTTCCGGGAGATGCCCTCGAGCTGTTCCATGAGATCCCGTGCTCTCATCCGGAGCGTCCGGGGGGGCTCCGAAGGCGCCGATACCGCTTGCGAGACCCTCTCGAGGCGCCGGCCCCTCCCCCTCCCGGGTCTCCCCATACCGCCGCCGCCGAGGCCTTGGCCTCCCTTGCCGCCACATCCTCCCCGGCCCCTGCCGCTGCGCTTCATTTCGACTCCGCTGACGATTCGATCTCTCGAATCCGATGCCGCAGGTTTTCCAATGTCTGCTCCAGGGACCGGACCTCTCGCTGCAGCGCCTCCAGCTCCGCCCCGGCAAATGCGATGGGCCCCGTCGAAGGTGCCCCTCCCATAGAGGCGCGCTGCCAGCCGGGCAGGCCCGTGGTGTAGAAGGTGTTGCGGTGACGCCATCCGCCGCCGCGTCCGCCGCGTCCGCCACCGCGTCCCCATCCGCCGCCACGTCCGCCGCCGCGTCCCCACCCGCCGGCGTCACGTCCCCGGTCGTCGAATCCGGGGGCGTCGAATCCCGCGCAGAAACCAGCCCCTCGTCCGGTCATCGGTCCTCCGCCCGCCGGCCCTGTTCTATCTCCTCTAGGCATAATGCTTTCTCCTTTCCGGTGTCTTGTCACCGTCCGGCCCGCGCACACGCATCGGGCTCACTACCACTGAAGGACGAAGCATATCCCGTGCCAGCTGCATCCACTGGAAATTCCATGATTTTCAAAACGGCGTTTCACCCTTTGTTTCACGAGGTGAATCAAAAGGGACAAGGTGAAACTTCACAATGCGGCTCGTCATGACGATATCCCCCCGGCCCCATTTTCAAAGGGGGAGGCAACTCCCACCCGTCAAAGTAGGTTTAGCCGAGGGTTCGATGCCTTAAAGACCGCCGGGGGTCAGCCGGAAGCGGGTTCCCCCCTTTTCCCAATAACGCTATATTCAATGATATCCGAATCAGCCGGATCAGCAACGGCGGGAGGAACGATGCGGACTTCCGAGAGATTATTTTGGGGATTATCGATATGTCGTTGGGGCGGCGCCGCGCTGAGTCTCTGGCTGCTGGGGTGCGCCAAGTCCCCGCCAGAGGGGGACGCGCGGGCGCCCGCGCCGGCGACGAAGCAGGCGTCGCCGTCCCGCCCCGGCCCGGTCGGGAAACGCGAGGCCGCGTACGAACGGCTCTACCTCTCGAAGGCCGGCGTCGCGGGGATGGTGGTGGGGAAGTCGAAGATCTTCTTTATCTCGCCGGGGCGCGGCGGCGTCGTCTCGGGGGTCATGGCGATTTCGAAGGACGGCGGTCCGCCGGAGGTGATCGCCGAGGTCGGCGGGGGGGAGGCGATGGTGGGCACCGCCGACGAGCTGTTCTTCACGATCCCCGATCTGAAGGTGCTCGCGGTGGCCAAGGCAGGGGGAACCCCCCGGACCGTCGGAGAAGGATACGCCACCCTGGGGCGCCTGGCCGCCGACGACTCGGCGGTATGCTGGACCGCGTCGGAGGCGTCAGAGGCATCCGCCGCCGGTGACGACACCGCCGGCGCACCCTCGGTGGAGAACGTGATGGCTGCGTTTTCCAGGCAGGGCATCTACTGTACCGCCCGCGCCCTGGATCCCCCGAAACGAATCGTGGAGCCCGGGGGCATCGTATCCGGGCTTCGCGTGGACAGCGGCGTCGTATACTGGACCACGATGGGACAGCGGGGCGTCCTCGGGGCGCCGGTGGCGGGGGGGGTGACAACCCCGCTGATCGAGGATCGCTTCAAGGTGATCACCTGGACCGTGAAGGACGGGAGGGCCTACTGGATCAGCGAAACGGAAGGCGCGCGCGCCGTCTTCGGGAAGGGGCCCGGCGGGCCACCGGAGCGTCTGGACACCCTCTCCGGAATCCTCCAGTCGGAGCTCGTGGTCACCCCCCGGCACATCATCACCAACTCGAAAGACGGGCTGGTCAAGATATCGCGGACGGCGGGGGCGTCCCCGAAGACCGAGAGCATCGACCTGTATGGTCCGGTGGGGTCTCTGACGGTGGACGGGGCGTATCTGTACTACGCCAATATCACGGGGATATACCGGTCGAGGATTTAGGTCTCTGGTCAAAATAAAGTTTCCAAGCTGGCAATCGCTGCGCCCGTCCGGCAAGGCGCGAGGAGTGGAGAATACTGGGGGTATTCGACCGACGAGCAACGCCGACGGGCGGGATGCAGCGGTTGTCAGATGGCAAGTTAATTTTGATCAGAGGCCTTAGGGGAGCCGGTGGCGGAAACGTCCGGCATCGAATCAGGCGGTGGCGATCTCTATCTTGCGGGGCTTCAGCCGCTCGGCCTTGGGCAGCACCAGGGTCAGCACGCCATCCTTGAGGGCGGCGCTGATCTGGCTCTGGTCGACCGTGTCCCCGAGCTTGAAGCTGCGGGTGTACCCGCCGATGCCGTACTCGGAGTAGACCGGCTGCAGCTGCGCCTCGGGCTCCCGGACGAGCCCGGTCACGGTGAGCTGGCGGTCCTCCACGTTGATGTCCAGGGCGTCTTTGTCCACGCCGGGGAGATCGGCCAGCAGGGTGATGGCGTCGTCGGTCTCGTAGATGTCCACCACCGGGGAGAAGTAGACCCCCGCCTGGGTGGGCTCGCCCTCCTCCTTCTTGATCTCTTGCTTCTCTCTCAATTTGATCTCTTTCTTGCTCTTGTCCTCGGACATGATGCACCTCCCTTTTCTCAAGACCGCACTTCGATCTTCCGGGGCTTCGCCGCCTCGGCCCGCGGCAGCAGCACCTCGAGCACCCCGAGCTTGTAGCTCGCCTGCACCTTGGACGGATCGATCTCCTGGGGGAGGTTGATCGTCCGGCTGAACGTGCCGTGCCCCCGCTCCCGCCGGTGGAAGCTCGCCCGTTCGTCCACCGCGGGTCGCTTCCGCTCCCCCTTGATCGTGAGGGCGTTCGCCGTGGCGTTCAGCTCCAGCCCCGCCGGATCGATGCCGGGGATCTCGGCCCGGACGATCAGGCTCTCTCCGTCGTCGTAGAGATTGAGCGGCGGAAACACCCCGGCCGGTGAGGCGGCCTTCGCCTCGCCGAAGAGCCGGTCCATCTCCCTGCTCAGGCGTGACATCTCGCTCCAAAGGCTCGGAGCTCTGTAACCCCATCTCGCTAGCATGTTTCACCTCCTGTCTTAGGCCCTGAGGGCCGTCTCGTTTCTCTCTCTGACCGGCAATGTAGGCACGGTTCGGAGGCGGTAAAGCGTCGGGGAATTTTTTTGTTGGGAAGACCCCCCTACCGGTCCGGGAAGTAATGGTCTATATCAACGTTTTACTATTCAGACGGTATCCCGGAGGGAGCGGACCGACAACGCGCATGGACTCATGGAGATCGGAGACGACACCCAATACCGCTGGCTCAAGGGCATCCTGGCGGCGGCGTTCATCCTCAGCGTTGTCGATGGGGTGATGACTGTCTTCTGGATCTTCTCAGGGTACGCCCGGGAGGCGAACGTGGTGATGGACTACCTGCTCCGCCTCCACCCCGCCCTGTTCATGACGGTCAAGACGACCCTCGTGGGGCTGGGGCTCACGCTGCTGTGGCGCCTCCGGACGAAGCCGCTGGCGGTCATCGGCATCTTCATGTCGTTCATCCTCTTCTATGCCATCGTCGTGGGGTTTCACCTGTACGCGGCGGGGCTTCTGGTGGCGTACGCTCAGGGATAGCCGTCGCCCTCGACTCGTTTTTTAATCGCCAGCCTCCGGGGATTTGAAGGTATAATTGCGCTTTAAAGGAGGAGACCATTGGTATCAAGGAGAGCTTCCACACTGGGACATCTCGCGGCAATGGTGACGATGGCCTGCGGCGGCAACAGCGGCGGCGGCGCGGATCCCGTCGCCACGTCCTACCGAGACACCCTCACCAGCAGCGGCACATCGGACGCGGGGTTCTCCGACCGCTGGGATCGATACGGCGTCCTGTCGACCCTCGCCGGGACCTGCCGCATCGATGACAAAGGCGTCAACGGATGGCAGGCCGCGTTCGAGGGCGGACCGGCGATCGACGCCGAGCTCTCGAGACCCCACTTCGCCATGGCGGACGACGCCGGGAACATCTTCGTGGCGGACAAGGACGCCCACGGCATCCGGCGGATCGCGACCGACGGAACCATCGCGACCGTCGCCGGAACCAACGCCGCCGGCGACGACGGGGACGGCCCGGGACCGGGGACCGAGATGCGGCTCTCCTCACCCAACGGTCTCTGGGTGCGCGGGGACGGTACCGTCTATATCCTGGACCTCGGCAACTCAAAGGTCAGAAGGCTCACCCCCTCGAATGAGATGAGCACCCTCTTCACCTCTCCGGATCCCATCAGCCTCGGCCGGGGGCTCTGGGTGAGCGACGATGAGACCCTCGTCTACTTCTCCTCCGGTTCCCGGGTTCGGCGATGGACACCGGAGGGGGGCGTGGAGACCGTCGCGGACGGTTTCCTCGGGCTCGGAAACCTGACGGTGGATCCCGACGGATACCTGGTCGTCACCGATCGGGTCGGCAACCGGGTCTACCGAATCAACGACGATAACGCGCCCGTGCCCATCGCCGGAAACGGGACCGCCTCCGGCGGCGGCTCCGGCATGCCCGCGCTGGACACCGGTCTGGAGGGGGTCCGGGGCGTCTGGTTCCTCGAAGACGGCAGCTATTTTCTGGCCACCCACGAGGGAAACCAGGTCTGGATGGTCGACACTTCAGGCCTCATCTACCGCTTCCTCGACGGCGCCGGCGACGCCCACGCCGGTGACGGCGAGCCCTTTGATACGCCGGGCGCGAAGATTAGCGAAGCCCGGTCCGTATCGGTCGATTCACGGGGGAATGTCATTATTACCGAGCACGATTGCGGTTATATCCGCGTCGTGGCGTTTGTCGGGGAGAGCGGATGAATCCGGAGCTCGCCCCGGCGGTGTGGCGAACGGCGGCCTTCATGCTCGGTTCGAGGCCGGGCGCTGCTGTTTCACCTGTACGCGGCGGGTCTCCTGGTGACGTCCGCCTGAAACGGGGGTATGCTCCCGGTGGCCGGGGCCCTGCGTCCCCGGAACGGAGGGAACGATGAGGACACCGCTGAAAATCTTGATATTCACCGTCGCCTGCGGGTGCGGCGCCGGGAACACCGGGGCGCCGACGCAGTCGCCGAGGGAGGAACAGAGCATGACCGACAAGAAGACCGTTGACACCGACCCCGCCCACCGCTGGAACCTGGGCGATCTCTATCCCTCGGAGGCCGCGTGGGAGGCCGCCTTCGACGAGACCAAGGCGCGGCTCGCCGACCTGGAGGGCTGCGCCGGCCTGCTCTCGGAGAGCGCCGGGCTCGCCGACTGCCTGGACATGTACTTCGACGTGGGCAACCAGCTCACCTGGCTCGGCTCCTACGCCCACATGCGGCTCGACGAGAACACCAAGGACCCGGAGTCCCTCGGGCTGCGGCAGCGGGCCGAGAACCTGGGCACCCAGTTCTCCGAGGCCACCAGCTTCATCGAGCCGGAGATCCTGGAGATCCCCGCGGATCGGCTGGACGGGATGGTCGCGGCGGAGCCCCGGCTGGCGGTCTACCGCCACTACCTCGACGACATCACCCGGCTCCGCCCCCACACCCTCGACAAGAAGGGGGAGAAGATCATGGCCGCCACCGGCCTCATCTCCGGGGCCGCCGGATCCATCTACGGCATCCTCACCAACGCGGACATCCCCTGGCCCACGGTCACGCTCTCGGACGGCACCGAGGCCCGGCTGGACGCCTCGGGGTACACCCGCTACCGCAGCCTCCCGGAGCGGGCGGACCGGAAGCTGGTCTTCGACACCTTCTTCGCCAAGTACAAGGAGTACGAGCAGACCATCGGCGTGGCCCTGAGCGCCAACCTCCAGGAGGACGTCTTCTATACGGAGACCCGCAACTACGACAACTGCCTCGCCAGGGCCATCAGCGGAGAGAACGTGCCCGAGCAGGTCTACCGTACCCTGGTGGAGGTCACCAACGCCCACCTGGACACCCTCCACCGGTACCTCAGGCTTCGCGCCCGGATGCTCGGCATCGAGAAGCTCGCCTACTACGACCTCTACCCGCCGCTCGTCACCGCCGAGCTCACCTTCCCCATCGACAAAGGCAAGGCGCTCGTGATCGACGCCCTGGCCCCCCTCGGCGGGGACTACGTCGCCACGGTGAATCAGGGCTTCGAGAACCGCTGGATGGACGTCTTCCCCCGGGAGGGCAAGCGCTCCGGCGCCTACTCCAACGGCTCCGCCTACGGGGTGCACCCGTACGTGCTGATGAACTACACCGACACCTACGACGCGGTGACCACCCTGGCCCACGAGTGGGGGCACGCCATGCACTCCCACCTGGCCAACACGGCCCAGCCCCTGCCCACCGCGGACTACGACATCTTCATGGCGGAGGTGGCCTCCACCTTCAACGAGGCGCTGCTCCTGGACCGGATGCTGAAGGAGGCCAAGACCGACGAGGAGCGGCTCTTCTACCTGGGCTCGGCCCTCGAGACCCTGCGGGGCACCTTCTTCCGCCAGACCATGTTCGCCGAGTTCGAGCTGGAGATCCACGAGCTCGCGGAGAAGCGGGAGGCCCTCACCGGCGCCCGGTTCAGCGAGCTCTACCTCGAGCTGGTCCGGCGCTACCTGGGCCACGACAAAGGGGTCGCCACGGTGGACGACGCCTACGCGGTGGAGTGGGCCTACATCCCCCACTTCTATTACAACTTCTATGTCTACAAATACGCCACCAGCATCGCCGCGTCGGCCCTCTTCGCCAAGCAGGTGCTCGACGGCGACGCGGGCGCGAGGGACCGCTACCTCGACGCCCTGAAGGCCGGCGGCTCCCGATACTCTTACGAGCTGCTCCGGGACGCGGGCGTGGATCTCGCCACTCCGGCCCCCTACGAGGCCCTCATGGCGCAGATGAACGCCATCATGGACGACATCGAGAAGATCATCGCCGAGTAGACACCCCGGTTTTTCAAGGGCGGACGATGACCGGCACCCAACTCTCTTCGAGCGTATCGTCGCCGAGCTGGCCGACGTCGTTGCTCCCCCAGCAGGCGATCGCTCCGCTCTCCAGTGTCGCACAGCTGTGGCGCTCCCCCACGGACACGGCGGCCGCGTCCGAGAGCCCCTCGACGGTGACGGCTTCGAGGGGCGCCCCCGTGGTCCCGTCGCCGAGCTGGCCGTATTCATTGTATCCCGAGCACCGGACCGACCCGTCGGCGATGACCGCGCAGCGGTGGTACCACGCCGTGGAGACGGAGACGGCCCGGGCGATGCCGGCGACGGGGGAGGGGGCCGAGCCGCCGTTCGACCACCACGACGGGGGCTCACTGAGGACGTACCCCCAACACCGGACCCAACCGTCATCGTCCACCGCGCAGGTGTGGCAGTAACCGGCGGAGATGGCGACCGTGAAGCTCCGGGACAGGTCCACGACCGCCACCGGTGTCGGGCTGCCGTCCCGGGAGTAGTCCCCGAGCCCTTCGTCGCAACTGTTTCCCCAGCATTCCACGACGCCGTCGGTGACAATGGCGCAGGTGTGATGATAGGCGGCGGCGAGCGCCGAGGCGGGGACCTCCTCGGCGACGGAGACGGGCGCGTTGTACGACAGCGCCGTTGTGGAGCCATCGCCGAGCTGACCGTAGTCGTTGCGGCCCCAGCACTTCATCGCGCCGCCGTTCTCGAGGGCGCACCCGTGCTCGTCCCCCAGGGATACCGCCGACGCCGCGGTGATCCCCGGGACCGTCTCCGGTGTATCGGCAGTGTCGGGGAACCAGCAGCGGATCGTTCCATCCCCGATGACGGCGCAGGCGTCTCCCCGGTTGCCGCTCGACAGGGCCGTCGCGCCGGTGACGCCGGCGATGACGGTCGGCCGCCTCCCGTAGCCGAGCCCCCAACACCAAACCGCGCCGTCATCGCGCACCGCGCAGGTGTGCTCCCTGCCGGCGGCGACGGTCACCGGCGCCCCTTCCGATCCGGAATCCGTGCCCGTTACAGCGGTATCATCGAGCGCCCCGGTCGTGTCGCCGGAGATCACGGCGCCGCTGTCCGTGTCGCGATGCACCGCGCTCGTCTGATAGCACCCGAGGAGCAGGACGGCGGCGGCGACGGGGCGTCCCCCCTGTAGGAGACCGTAGCATCGTCTTGTTCTTCCCTGAGGCGTCATTGTATCGGCATCTCGTCCTCGGAGCGTTCCGCCGCGAAGGATATGTTCTCGAAAACCCGATAATACCAGAATTGATCCGTCGTGGCGCAGACATCTTCACAACGTCAAGTTTTGGTGACGTGCCCGCCTCCGCTCGCTGCGCGAGGCGACGGCGAGGTCTTGGACTCACGATTTCGAAACCGAAGATCTCGCTGAAGGCCCCCGCAGAGGGAAACTGGACATTCCCGTTTTTTTCTTTAATGATTCGCCGGTGGACATTGACTGAAAATGATGTTTAGAAACTATAACGTTTTCAAAAACGCACCAGATTGAGGAGAGACATGGAACGATATCCGATGACACCGAAGGGTCACGAGAAGCTGGTCGCGGAGCTCAAGCACCTCAAGGAGGTGGCGCGGCCGGCGAACGTCAAGGCCATCGAGGAGGCCCGGGCCCATGGGGATCTCTCGGAGAACGCGGAGTACAAGTACGCCAAGGAGCAGCAGAGCCTCATCGCGGGGCGCATCGAGTACCTGGAGGACCGGATCTCCCGGGCGGAGGTCATCAACCCTGCCAAGCTGTCCGGCGAGCGGGTGGTGTTCGGGGCCAAGGTCACCATGGAGAACCTGGACACCGAGGAGGAGACCTGCTACCGCATCGTCGGCGAGGACGAGGCCGACCTCAAGGAGGGGACCATCTCCATCACCTCCCCCATCGCGCGGGGGTTGATCCGCAAGGAGGTGGGGGACTCGGTGACCGTCACCACCCCTTCGGGCCCCCGGAAGTTCGAGATCATCGACGTCGAATTTTAGGCCGTCCATCCTTGTGATGTTTCGATAACCTGACAGGACCTTCACGGTGAACGGCACCCCGCTTCCCAACCAGCACCTCGTCGACGCGGTCATCCGGCTTCGGGGCTTTCTCTCCCGGGCCATCGTCGGGGGTGACGATCCCTCCGAATCGGACGAGGCCCTCCGGGACATCGAGAGCCTCGAGGCGCTGTACGAGGGACCGGAAGCGAAGCGGGTGGCGAGCTTCGTCGAGGTGATGCGATCCCCCGCGGCCCTCCCCGGCGTGAGCCGCCAGGTGGTGCTGGCCCGGGGACAGCGGTTCCTGTTCTCCCTGGCGGTGGCCCTCGAAGAGGCGGCGGAGCAGCCGCCGGCGCGCG